>NZ_JBEYUA010000051.1:0-1061 GCF_040643285.1 Spirillospora sp. NPDC047279 | reverse complement strand
GCTATCGGTCATCAGGAAGTATTCAGCCTTACCACGTGGTCGTGGCAGATTCACACGGGATTTCACGGGCCCCGTGCTACTCGGGAACACACCCAGAAGCCACTCGAATTTCGTCTACCGGACTCTCACCGTCTACGGTCGGCCTTCCCATGCCGTTCGACTACCCGAGCAGTTTGTAACTCCTTGGAACCACGGCAGTAGTCCCCGGATGGCCCCACAACCCCACATACGCAACGCCTGCCGGCTATCACACGTACACGGTTTAGGCTAATCCGCTTTCGCTCACCACTACTCACGGAATCACTATTGTTTTCTCTTCCTGCGGGTACTGAGATGTTTCACTTCCCCGCGTTCCCACCAACCTGCCTATACATTCAGCAGGCGGCGACACCCCATGACGGGTGCCAGGTTTCCCCATTCGGAAATCCCCGGATCAAAGTCTGGTTGCCGACTCCCCGAGGCATATCGCAGGCTCCCACGTCCTTCATCGGCTCCTGATGCCAAGGCATCCACCGTATGCCCTTAAAAACTTGAACACACAAAACGATCAAACAAATCGCAACAGAGAACAAGAACCCCCTCACAAAACAAGGGAGATCTCGTTCAGAGATGCTCGCGTCCACTGTGCAGTTCTCAAAAAACAACCGGGACAACCAAGCCGACCCAACTCACATCAGGCCGGGACCTGGTCCCGCAATCCAGAAGAAACAACCCAGCCCCCTCCCACCGACCACAACGATCGACGTTCAGGGGCTGAAGGGCCCGTTTCCTCAGGACCCAACAGCGTGTCCACCAGCTCCCCGACCCCGAACCGTCGTTCCCACTCCCCTTTACGAGGCGGTACTTGCCGGTCGGCACCAGGATGCTGGTGAGTAGCCAGTGCTCCACATCTATGAGCAGCCACCCGGCAGACATTCGCTACCGACAGTGGCTACTGACCCAGACCCCACACGAGGTGGACTGCCTGAGCCAGAGGTGCTCCTTAGAAAGGAGGTGATCCAGCCGCACCTTCCGGTACGGCTACCTTGTTACGACTTCGTCCCAATCGCCGGCCCCACCTT
>NZ_JBEYUA010000050.1:0-1331 GCF_040643285.1 Spirillospora sp. NPDC047279 | reverse complement strand
TGTCTCGCGTCAAGAAGTTGGCTCAGAAACCCGGATCTGAAAGTTGGGGATGCTGGCTCGGGTTGGTGTAGATCTCGACCGGCCGGTGGCCACCGAGAGCTTGGTGGGGTCGGATGTGGTTGAAGACCTGCCGGTAGTGCTCGGCCTCGCGGGCCAGGGTGGGCAGGTCGTCGATCTCAATCCGGTACAGGTGTTCGTACTTCAGCGATCCGAACGCACGCTCGCGGACGCCGTTCTGCCCGGGTGAGCGGCGCCGGGTGCGGATGTGCACGAACTCGATCCGGCCGGCGATGAATCGAGCGAACGCGGCGCCTTTGAACGCCGGTCCGTTGTCGGTGACCAGCTTGATCTTTACCACCTCGCCCGTCACGGGGTCGGCCAGGGCCTGCTCCAGCGGGCAGCCCGCCAATCGCTCGGCCTCGGCGATCGCGAGCTGCACCGCCGCGATGGCGTCGGCTCCGGTGCAGGTCGAGGCGATATGCCAGCCGTGCTCGTACTTGGTGAAGTAGTCGGCGACACCGGCCAGCCGCCAGATCCCACCGCGCGTGGTCTCGTACTCGGAGAAGTCCAGCTGCCACACCTGGTTCGGCCCGGTGGGCGGGTCGGCGAACGCGGCCTTGCGGGCCTGGGCGAGCTGGCGGCGCTGGCCCTGGTAGTCGATCGGCTGAAGCAACCCACGGCGGCGCATCGCCCGTTCCACGCTGGAAGCCGACAGCTCCAACCCGTCGGCGGTCATCAGCCAGTGGATCTTCCGGTGGCCCCAGGCCGGCCAGTCCGCGGCGTACTTGGCCACCACTGGCTCGAGCTCATCGACGACCGGTGCCGGCCACGGCCCCTTCTGCGGGTTCCCGGCGCGGAGTTTGGTCAGCTTGCGGGTGTAGGTGCGGCGCGGGATGCCGATCAACTCTGCGAACCTCGAGACCGGCATCGCCGCGTCTTGGCGGATCACCTCGAGGTCCTCGAAGGGGCCAGGCGGCCCTCGGCCGACTTCTTCCACACCCGCAGTTGCACGTGCGCCTCACCCAGCGCGGCGTGCAGGTCGGCGATCTCGGCCTCCAACTGCTCCTCCCTGGTCGAGGCACCCGACGACCGGGCCGCGACCAGGCCCTGCTTGCCGGCCTCCAGGAACTGGGCCTTCCACTTGGCCACCGACGTCCCCGACGTCTTGTTCCGCCGGGCCGCCTCAGCGACCGTCATCTCACCGGCCAGGACCGACAACACGATCCGCAGCTTGTCCTCGACCGAGAACTGTGGGGGGCGACTCATCCTGCGTCTCCTTCAGGCTCAGGAGTCCCAACTAACTCCTGCGCCACTAAGTCTGACGCGCGACA
>NZ_JBEYUA010000049.1:0-1426 GCF_040643285.1 Spirillospora sp. NPDC047279 | reverse complement strand
GGGTCCGTCAAGATAACGGTGTAACTCGATCTTGATGGTTCTACTTGCGTGCGGCGGCCAGGCGGCCTTCGAAGGCGATCTCGAAGGCGTTCAGAGCGGGCTTCCACCGGCTGATCCAGCGTTTCTGGCCCTTGCCGGTGGGGTCCAGGCTCATCACCGCCAGGTAGATGCACTTGAGGGCGGCCTGCTCGTTGGGGAAGTGACCGCGGGCACGGACGGCCTTGCGGATGCGGGCATTGACCGACTCGATCGCGTTGGTGGAGCACACGACGCGTCTGATCTCGGCGTCGAACTGCAGGAACGGAACGAACTCGGCCCAGCTGTTCTCCCACAACCGCACGATCGCCGGATAGCGTTCGCCCCAGGTCTCGGCGAACTCCAGGAACCGGTCCTCGGCGGCCTCGGCGGTGGGCGCGGTGTAGACCGGCTTGAGCGCCTTGGCGACGGCGTCCCAGTGCTGACGGGCGGCGTATTTGAAGGTGTTGCGCAGCAGGTGGATGATGCACGTCTGGGTGAGCGCCTGCGGCCAGAGGGTCTCGATCGCTTCGGGCAGGCCCTTGAGCCCGTCGCAGACGACCATGCACACGTCCTCGACACCCCGATTGCGGATCTCGGTGAGGACCTGCAGCCAGTACTTGGCGCCCTCGCCGCCGTCGCCGGCCCACAGCCCGAGGATGTCGCGCTTGCCCTCGACGGTGACGGCCAGCGCGACGTAGATGGGCCGGTTGGCGACCTGCCCGTCACGGATCTTCACGTTGATCGCATCAATGAAGATCACCGGGTAAACGACGTCCAGCGGACGGTTCTGCCACTCGGTCATGCCGTCCATCACCCGGTCGGTGATGGCGGTGATGGTCGTCTTGGACACGTTCGCGCCATACACCTCGGCCAGGTGCGCACTGATCTCACCGTGAGTGAGGCCCTTGGCGCTCAGCGACAGCACCATCTCATCCACGCCCGTCAGGCGGCGCTGCCGCTTGCGCACCATCTGCGGCTCGAACGAGGCGTCCCGGTCCCGCGGCACCGCGATCTCCACCGGCCCGACCTCGGTAACCACCGTCTTGGCCCGCCGACCGTTGCGGGAGTTGCCCGAGTTGTCACCGGCCGCGTCGTGGCGGGCATAGCCCAGGTGGGCGTCCATCTCACCCTCCAGCGCCGACTCCAGGAACACTCGGGTCAGCTGCTGCAGCAGCCCACCCTCACCGGTCAGCTCCAGGCCCTGGCCGCGGGCCTGGTCGGCCAGCCGCCGCAGCATCTGCACATCCAGCGCGCTGACCTCGCCGGTCTCGGCCACCTCCGGCACCGACTCCAGCTCGACCGCAGGGGCAGCCGTGTCGGTCGTCGTCTCGTCCATCGGGGGTGTCTCCTTCCGGAGGAACATCAGTCCCTCGCGTCTCCGGAGTTACACCGTTGATCGTATAGACCC
>NZ_JBEYUA010000048.1:0-1440 GCF_040643285.1 Spirillospora sp. NPDC047279 | reverse complement strand
GGTTGCGTCCACGGGTGTGGTGTATGGGGCCTGTGTGACCTTCTGCCTGGTTTGTGTCCTGGTGGGTGTGTCGCCGTGACATGAGGACGGCCACCTCGTGATCCTTCGAGTCGACCAAGAGCACGAAGGAAGAAACGAGATGGCCGTGAACGACATTCTGCCCGTTACCGGCGAGGACTTCGACCAGACCCTGGCGGCGGCGTCGCCGGACCTGTTGCGGGAGATGATCCGGCAGTTCGCGCAGCGGATGATGGACGCCGAGGTCGAGCAGGTCTGCGGGGCTGGCTACGGCGAGATTTCTGACCAGCGGGTCAACAGCCGGAACGGCTACCGGCCGCGGGAGTGGGACACCCGTGCGGGGACGGTGGGGCTGGCGATCCCGCGGCTGCGGACCGGGTCGTACTACCCCGAGTGGCTGCTGGAGCGGCGCCGGCGTGCCGAGCGGGCGCTGGCGTCGGTGGTGGCGACCTCGTATCTGCTGGGCGTGTCCACGCGGCGGGTGGAGAAGCTGGCCGAGCAGCTCGGCGTGACCAAGTTGTCTAAGTCGCAGGTCAGCGTGATGGCCCGGGAACTGGACGAGATGGTCACCGACTTCCGCAACCGGCCGCTGGACGCCGGCCCCTACACGTTCATGTGGATCGACGCGTTGACCCAGAAGGTGCGTGAGGGCGGCCGCACGGTGACGGTGCACGCGCTGATCGCCACCGGCGTGAACGCCGACGGACACCGTGAGATCCTCGGCGTCGACGTCGTCAGCGCCGAGGACGGCGCGGGCTGGCTGGCGTTCCTGCGCGGCCTGGTCGCCCGTGGCCTGTCGGGGGTCAAGCTGGTGACCTCCGACTGCCACGCCGGGCTGCGCGACGCGATCGCCTCCACCCTGCCGGGCGCGTCCTGGCAGCGCTGCCGAACCCACTACCACCGCAACCTACTGACCAAGACTCCAAAGTCGGCACAGCCGTGGGTATCGACGCTGGTGCGCACCATCTTCGAGCAGCCCGACCGCGACGCCGTCCACGCCCAGCACCGCCAGGTCGTCGACGCGCTGGAGGCCAAGTTCCCGGCCGCCGCCGAGCACCTGGACGACGCCCGCGACGACATCCTGGCCTTCGCCGCCTTCCCCAAAGCCGTCTGGAAGCAGATCTGGTCCAACAATCCTCAAGAACGGCTGAACAAGGAGATCCGCCGCCGCACCGACGTCGTCGGCATCTTCCCCGACCGCACCGCCATCATCCGCCTCGTCGGCGCCGTGCTGGCCGAGCAGAACGACGAATGGACCGAGCAACGCCGCTACATGGGCACAGAAATCCTCGCCGCATGCCAGAAAGTCGGCCAGGAAACCGACACAAATGATTCCGATGTGACAATTGATGCTATTGGTGCTTAAGTAGTCAAAAGATCGCGAGGTGGCCTTCTCTTACACCACCCGCCTGGACGTGACCC
>NZ_JBEYUA010000047.1:0-2285 GCF_040643285.1 Spirillospora sp. NPDC047279 | reverse complement strand
TCGACCGAGAACTGTGGGGGGCGACTCATCCTGCGTCTCCTTCAGGCTCAGGAGTCCCAACTAACTCCTGCGCCACTAAGTCTGACGCGCGACAGGTGGTTGCGGCGGTGGCGCTGGCCCCGTTCCACAGCACGCCAATCCACCCCCACCACAGGTACCCGCACACCCCAGCGCAAGCAGTTGCCATCCCACTCCTGATCACCCGTCAACAGCGAGTTCAGAGCCACAAACCCACCCTCGGGCACCCACCCTCGGGCACCCACCCTCGGGCACCCACCCTCGGGCACCCACCCTCGGGCACCCACCCTCGGGCACCTACTGCTCATATCCCCGCTCATCGCCGTCGCATCTGAACTCCGGTGCCGAGCGGCGCGCGAAACCTGGACGGCCACCTCACCTGATGTCACCCGTTTGCCGCGGATCCCAACTCCCAAGGGGCAGCCGCACTTTGCAGACTTCCTCAGCCACGCGTATTTCCCGCGCGCAGCGCGGCAGTGGTGGTTGTTGGCTTGAGCCCGAGGTGCCGGAACACCTGCACCTGAGACCGAGGCCTCTGCCGCCCACTCACTTTGCTCGTCGCTGCCAAGTTTGCACCTCGTCACCGTTGCCACCCGCAGACGGACGACCACCTCAGACCAAAGGGGCGACCGCTGCCGTGCTCGGCAGCGGCCCGGAGCGGGCCGAGCATTGACCTTGCGCGTGGAGTAGTGGGCTGCCGATCCGGCGCGGAGCGGCGACGCTTTGAGTCCGGCCACCGGCCCCCGGCCACCGGGGAGGTCACGTCCAGCGGAGTGGTGTAAGAGATCGGCCTCCGCGTGATCTGTTTGTGCGGGTTAAGCGGTAAGTTGCTGCTGGTCGATCTTCTGACTGGGAGTGTCGCCGGGGATCACGCGTAGGCGGGCCTTGGCCAGGAAGTCCAGGCCCATGTAGCGGCGGGCCTCGGTCCATTTCGTCGGTCTGTTCCATCAGCACGGCGCCGACCAGGCGGATGATGGCGGTGCGGTCGGGGAAGATGCCGACCACGTCGGTGCGGCGGCGGATTTCCTTGTTCAGCCGTTCCTGAGGGTTGTTGGACCAGATCTGCCGCCACAGCTCCCGCGGGAACGCGGTGAAGGCCAGCAGATTTGCTTGGGCCTCGTCCAGGTGGGCGGCGACGTCGGGATGCTTGGCCTCCAGCGAGTCGACCACTCGGGGCGTGCTGGGCGGGAACCTCTTGGTCGGCGGGCTGGCCGAAGGTCGTGCGGACCAGTGTCGCCACCCACGGCTGCGCGGCCTTGGGCGCCTTGGTCAGCAGGTTGCGCAGGTAGTGGGTGCGGCAGCGCGGCCATGCCGCGCCCGGCAGGGTCGAGCCGATCGCCTCGACCAGGCCGCGGTGCGCGTCGGAGACGACCAACTGCACGCCGGACAGACCGCGGGCCACCAGGCCGGGCAGGAACGCCAGCCAGCCGGCGCCGCCCTCGGCCGAAGTCACCTCCACGCCCAGAATCTCGCGGTGCCCATCGGCATTGACGCCGGTCGCGACCAGCACGTGCAGGTTCACGATCCGGCCGTCCTCACGCACCTTCTGCGTCAGCGCGTCCACCCACACGAACGCATACGGGCCAGCGTCCAACGCGCGGTTGCGGAACGCTTCCACCTGCGCGTCCAGGATCTTGGACATCTCTGAGACCTGGCTCTTGGAGATGTGCTTGATGCCCAGCTGCTCGACCAGCTTGTCCACCCGTCGCGTCGACACCCGAGCAGATGGCTGGTCGCCACCACCGGCACCAGCGCCTGCTCAGCGCGGCGGCGCCGGTTCAGCAGCCACTCGGGAAAGTACGACCCGGACCGCAGCTGGGGGATCGCCAGCTCGACCGTCCCGGCCCGGGTGTCCCTGTCAGGGGGCCGGTAGCCATTGCGGGAGTTGACCCGCTCGCTGCCGCGTTCGCCATAGGCGGCGCCACAGACCGCGTCGGCCTCGGCCGACATCAAAGCATTCGCCATCGTGGTCATTCGCTGCCGCAACAGATCTGGCTCACACGCCTCGATCTGCTCGGCCGACCATGCTGCACACTGTCGTTCACGGCCATCGCGTTTGTTCTCCTTCGGTTCTTGGTCGATTCGAAGGAGCACGCGGTGGCCGTCTCACGTCCCGACAACACGCCTCACCTGTGGAAACTCATACAGCACTCGAATGGATGCAACCCACCCGAGCTTGTAACTCGTAGTGTGTAAAGTTGATCTTGGTGTGGGTCTGGTTGTCTTACCTGATGCGACCTGGGTAGGCAGCGGCGAGTTCGTTCAGC
>NZ_JBEYUA010000046.1:1207-2528 GCF_040643285.1 Spirillospora sp. NPDC047279 | reverse complement strand
TGTCCGGCGGTGTCCTACTCTCCCACACAGTCTCCCGTGCAGTACCATCGGCGCTGAAGGGCTTAACTTCCGGGTTCGGGATGGGACCGGGTGTTTCCCCTTCGCCAAAACCACCGAACGACCAGCGCACAAAACCCTGAACAGGGTCTTGGCAAACTCTCGTCCGAGACGCATGGCTCGGTATTCTCTTATACTGCGGTTCCCGAAGATTTGTTTTCTGGGAACCACACAGGGACGCGAACACTCAGCAGAACACATGCTGCGATTGGTTTGAACGTTGTGTGTGTTCAAGCCACTCGGCCTATTAGTACCAGTCGACTCCACACGTTACCGCGCTTCCATCTCTGGCCTATCAACCCAGTGGTCTAGCTGGGGGCCTTACAACCTCAAAGGGTTGGGAGAACTCATCTCGAGGCAGGCTTCCCGCTTAGATGCTTTCAGCGGTTATCCCTACCGAACGTAGCCAACCAGCCGTGCCCCTGGCGGGACAACTGGCACACCAGAGGTTCGTCCGTCCCGGTCCTCTCGTACTAGGGACAGATCCTCTCAATTCTCCTACGCGCGCAGCGGATAGGGACCGAACTGTCTCGCGACGTTCTAAACCCAGCTCGCGTGCCGCTTTAATGGGCGAACAGCCCAACCCTTGGGACCTACTCCAGCCCCAGGATGCGACGAGCCGACATCGAGGTGCCAAACCATCCCGTCGATATGGACTCTTGGGGAAGATCAGCCTGTTATCCCCGGGGTACCTTTTAGCCGTTGAGCGACACCACTTCCACACGTCGGTGCCGGATCACTAGGCCCTGCTTTCGCACCTGCTCGACATGTCTGTCTCACAGTCAAGCTCCCTTGTGCCCTTGCACTCGCCACCTGATTGCCAACCAGGCTGAGGGAACCTTTGGGCGCCTCCGTTACTCTTTGGGAGGCAACCGCCCCAGTTAAACTACCCACCAGGCACTGTCCCCCACCCAGATTCATGGGTGCGGGTTAGACGCTCAAAACGACCAGAGTGGTATTTCACCAATGACTCCACCGACACTGGCGTGCCGGCTTCACAGTCTCCCACCTATCCTACACAAGACGCTCCAAACGCCAATGCCAAGCTATAGTGAAGGTCCCGGGGTCTTTCCGTCCTGCTGCGCGAAACGAGCATCTTTACTCGTACTGCAATTTCGCCGGGCCTGTGGTTGAGACAGCGGGGAAGTCGTTACGCCATTCGTGCAGGTCGGAACTTACCCGACAAGGAATTTCGCTACCTTAGGATGGTTATAGTTACCACCGCCGTTTACCGGCGCTTAGATTCTCAGCTTCGACCCCCGAA
>NZ_JBEYUA010000046.1:0-1112 GCF_040643285.1 Spirillospora sp. NPDC047279 | reverse complement strand
TCTTAGCATCAGCGGGTTCAGCGTTGGCGCATACCAGCGGGTACGGGAATATCAACCCGTTGTCCATCGACTACGCCTGTCGGCCTCGCCTTAGGTCCCGACTTACCCTGGGCGGATTAGCCTGCCCCAGGAACCCTTGGTCATCCGGCGCAAGAGTTTCTCACTCTTGATTCGCTACTCATGCCTGCATTCTCACTCCCGCACCCTCCACCCCTAGGTCACCCTGAGGCTTCACCGGATACAGGACGCTCCCCTACCCATCCAAGAATCACTTCTCGAATGCCACGGCTTCGGCGGTGTGCTTGAGCCCCGCTACATTGTCGGCGCGGAATCACTTGACCAGTGAGCTATTACGCACTCTTTCAAGGATGGCTGCTTCTAAGCCAACCTCCTGGTTGTCACAGCAACTCCACATCCTTTCCCACTTAGCACACGCTTAGGGGCCTTAGCCGATGATCTGGGCTGTTTCCCTCTCGACTACGAAGCTTATCCCCCGCAGTCTCACTGCCACGCTCTCACTTACCGGCATTCGGAGTTTGGCTGACGTCAGTAACCTTGTAGGGCCCATTAGCCATCCAGTAGCTCTACCTCCGGCAAGAAACACGCGACGCTGCACCTAAATGCATTTCGGGGAGAACCAGCTATCACGGAGTTTGATTGGCCTTTCACCCCTAACCACAGGTCATCCCCCAGGTTTTCAACCCTGGTGGGTTCGGGCCTCCACACCGTCTTACCGGCGCTTCACCCTGCCCATGGCTAGATCACTCCGCTTCGGGTCTACAGCATGCGACTAAAAACGCCCTATTCAGACTCGCTTTCGCTACGGCTACCCGCCACCGGTTAACCTCGCCACACACCATAACTCGCAGGCTCATTCTTCAAAAGGCACGCCATCACGAACACAAGAACCGAAATCCCTGTGAGGACGCTCTGACGGCTTGTAGGCACACGGTTTCAGGTACTATTTCACGACCCCTCACCGGGGCACTTTTCACCTTTCCCTCACGGTACTGGTCCGCTATCGGTCATCAGGAAGTATTCAGCCTTACCACGTGGTCGTGGCAGATTCACACGGGATTTCACGGGCCCCGTGCTACTCGGGAACACACCCA
>NZ_JBEYUA010000045.1:0-3936 GCF_040643285.1 Spirillospora sp. NPDC047279 | reverse complement strand
TCGGCGGTCCTGGGTGAGAAGCCGCGGCTGAAGGGCTCTCAGAAGGTTCGCGGGCCGGTGAGGCGGTGGCGGGTGAAGGCACAGGCCTGGTCATGCCGATCCCCGGGAACTCAGAACTCGCGCGGCGGTCCAGCGACACGCCGCTCTGGCCGGGGGCTGCGTCCTAGCCCTCAAAACCGACCATACCCCCCTTTTGTGATCACGCAACACGGCGACGACCTGAAGGCCCGGCGCAGCTGCCCGACAGGCAGGTCCTGATAGTGCCGCATGGCCACAACGGCATCAGACGGTCCACCACTGTGTTGTTGACTGCCGTCAGCGGCTGAGCATGGGCCGGTTAGCGAGAGCGCGAGCGGCCGTACGGGCACCCAATGACTATCCCCTCCTGTGCGGGGTAGCGCCGTTTCCATGAACGCGCTGACGAATCTGACGAGGCCTGACCGCGCCACCGTTCGCGGTCTGATCGACAGGTCTGCCCATCTCAGGGACGTGAAACGGTCGCTGGGCGTGGAGACGGCGTCCCGCAGATGGTTGATCGGGGGAGTGCTGCCGTTGTGGCTGGGCGCGGGGCTGGCCGACTGGTACCGGCACAAGCAGACCAGGATCGAGGACACCGCGGGTGCTCGCGAGTCGATGATCCATTCCCTGATGATGGCCGAGGCTGGGGTTCCGGTGGCGTTGGGGCTGTTCTGTGAGGTCAACGCGGGGGTGTTGGCGACCTGTGCGGGCGCGTTGGGGGTGCACAGCGCGACCGCGTACTGGGACGTCTCCTACGCGGAGGAGCGCCGCGAGGTGTCGCCGATCGAGCAGCACTTCCACAGTCTCCTGGAGGTCGTCCCGCTGATGGCCACGGGTTTCCTGGCCGTTCTTCACTGGGACCAGGCTCGTGCTCTGGTCGGTGTGGGGGAGCGTCCTGACTTCCGGATCAGGTTCAAGCGCCGTGACCCGCTGTCGTGGAAGAGCCGGGCGGCGCTCCTTGGGGCGATGGGGCTTTTCGGGGTGCTGCCCTACGCCGAGGAGATGCTGCGCTGCCTGCGCGCCGACCCCTCCCTGCGGGCCCGGCCGGAGGCGCCGGAGCCGCAGACGGACGGCACTGGGGAGACTCCACTCGCGCACGCCGCCAAGGGGTGAAGGGCAGGTTCATGTCGTTGGAGAGTGACCTCACTGCCCGGGTGGACGGTGAGGCCCTCCCTGTCAGACTGCTGTGAGACATGAGAACAGACGAGTTTTCTGTGGCATGAGCAGGGCGAGAACGGGATCTACCGGGGGTTGCGGGCGCTGCGTGACGACGGCCTGGCGTTGATCCGCACGCGGTATCCCGACATCCCGCGGCGGGTCTCTGGTTACAACCTGGATTCGCTGCTGCCCGAGAACGGCTTCGATGTCGCGCGTGCTCTGGTCGGGAGCGAGTCCACGCTGGTCACGGTGCTGCGAGCCGAGATCAGGTCGTTCGAGGTGCCCGCCTGCCAGTCTCTGGCGGTGCTCGGCTACGACGACGTGGCCGCGGCGGGGGACGCCGTGCCGGCGGTGGCCGAGAGCGAACCGCTCGCGCTGGAAGGACTCGACCACACGCTGATCGATCTGGCCCGTGTCGAGCACGTCGCCCCCCAGCAGCCGGTGCAGCGGAAGGCCGAGCAGCCGCGCCTTGAGGTCCCACAACGCCACGTCCACCGCGGAGATCGCATAGCCGACGGCCCCCGGGCGGCCGTCGTTGCGCACCGCCCGCACCATCGCCTCCCACGTTCCGCTGACGTCCGGGCCGGGGCGTCCGCACACCACACCGGCGAGCTTGTCGCTGATCACCGACGCGCAGGCGGCCGAACCATAGGTCCAGCCCACCCTGTCGCGCCACCGGCGTGGACCTCCACGACGATCATCGTGGTGGAGTCCCACGCCAGCGTGCCGTCCGCCTCAGGTCCGTCGGTCGGGACCGTGTAGGCACGCGCCTCGCACGCGTCGACCAGCGGGCCGGTCATCTCTCCGGCTTGTCACCGCGGTGCGGGAGGAACTCCTGAGCCTTGGTCTTGACGCCCTCCTTGATGACGGCCCAGCGGTCCTCGTCGCCCTTGATGATCGACTCGGCGGTGGCCTTCATCTGCTCGAACGAGGCGTGCGGCGGGATCGGCGGGACGTTCGGATCGACCCGCACGTCCAGGACCGTCGGGATCTCGGCGGCCAGCGCCGCCTCCCACGCCGGGCCGATCTGCTCCGGCTTCTCCACGGTGATCGCGTTGAGGCCGATGCTCCTGGCGAACGCGGCGTAGTCGCATTCGGGCAGCGTCTGGGACTGCGGGAACTTGGGCGCCCCCTGCATCGCGCGCATCTCCCAGGTGACCTGGTTGAGGTCGTTGTTGTGCAGGACCGCGACCACGAACCGGGGGTCCTGCCACTGCTCCCAGTAGTGCTTGATGGTGAGCAGTTCGGCCAGCCCGTTCATCTGCATCGCACCGTCGCCCTCGAACACGACCACCGGCCGGTCGGGGTGGCCGAACTTGGCGCCGATGCCGTACGGGACGCCCGGGCCCATGGTCGCGAGCGTGCCCGACAGCGAGCCGCGCATGTCGCCGCGGAACCTCAGGTTGCGGGCGTACCAGTTGGCGGCCGATCCCGAGTCGGCGGCCAGGATCGTGTTGTCGGGCAGCCGTTCGGACGCTTCGTGGAAGAGCCGCATCGGGTTGATCGGGTCGGCGTCGACCATGGCCTCCATCGTCACGGTCTCCCACCACCGCGCGACGTTCGCCTCGATCTTCTCGCGCCAGCCCCGGTCGCTCTTGTGCTCCAGCAGCGGGATCAGGGCGCGCAGCGTCGCCGCGGCATCGCCGACCAGGTTGACCTCGTACGGGTAGCGCATGCCGATCATCTTGGGATCGATGTCGATCTGAACGCCCCTGGCCTGGTCCAGTCCGGGCATGAACTGGGTGTACGGGAAGCTGGAACCGACCGTGAGCACCGTGTCGCAGTCGTTCATCATCTCGTAGCTCGGCCGGGTGCCCAGCAGACCGATCGACCCCGTGACGTAGGGCAGCTCATCCGACAGCACGTCCTTGCCGAGCAGCGCCTTGGCCACACCGGCGCCGAGCAGGTCGGCGACCTGCATCACTTCGGCTCGGGCGCCGCGCGCACCCGCACCGGCCAGGATGGCGACCTTGGACCCGGAGTTGAGGACGTCGGCCGCGCGCCGGATCGCCTCGTCGTCGGCCGAGACGGCGGGCCAGTCGATGCCGAGACTGGACGGGACCATCTTGAACTCGTGTCCGGGCGGGGAGTACTCCAGCTCCTGCACGTCGGCCGGGATGATGATCGCGGTCGGGGCCTGTTCGGCCAGTGCGATCCGGATCGCCCGGTCGATCACGTTGGGCAGCTGCTCGGGAACGGTCACCATCTGCACGTAGTCACTGGCGACGTCCTTGTACAGCGACAGCATGTCGATCTCTTGCTGGTACGAGCCGCCCATCGCACTGCGGTTGGTCTGGCCCACGATCGCCACCACCGGAACGTGGTCCAGCTTGGCGTCGTACAACCCGTTCAGGAGGTGGATCCCACCCGGCCCCGACGTCGCCGCGCACACCCCGACCCGCCCGGTGAACTTGGCATAGCCGACCGCCTCGAACGCGCTCATCTCCTCATGCCGGGCCTGCACGAACTGCGGCTGATCCTCAGCCCGGCCCCACGCCGCCAGCAGCCCGTTGATGCCGTCCCCTGGGTAGCCGAACACCTTCTCGACTCCCCATTCGCGCAACCTCGCCAGCAGGTAGTCACCGACGGTCTTGGACGTCATGAGCGACCTCCTTCGCACTCCTCACAGCCTCATTCACGCAACCGCCGGTGAGGCGGCCACCCGCGGGTCCGTCAAGATAACGGTGTAACTCGATCTTGATGGTTCTACTTGCGTGCGGCGGCCAGGCGGCCTTCGAAGGCGATCTCGAAGGCGTTCAG
>NZ_JBEYUA010000044.1:0-4056 GCF_040643285.1 Spirillospora sp. NPDC047279 | reverse complement strand
ACGCTCGGTCTCGGCCACGTCCACCACAGTAGACGCAAGATCACTTACCGTAGTCGACGTCGAACCGTCGACACCCTCGATGATCGACATGATGACGCTTCCCCCCGAAGAAGTGGACCATCGGCCCAGATCACTCACTTCCCAGCAAGATCACTTTCCACACTTGGAGAGATACCCCCTCCGCTTGCGTGGGGCCGACGCCCCCGTCCGTTGCTGGACGTGGGGCAAGCAGCCCCATGGCCACCAGCTGCACCAGAACGGTGTTGTCATCAATGTCGGCCTTCAGCTGCGCGTGACAACTGTGGGCTCCGCCAGTGGCGTCGCTTGCCGGTGCCCCGACCGCAGAGGACCTGGCAGGAGCCCCCTTTGGGATTCGTCAAAGGAATCGAGTCGGTGGGGGCGGTGGGGAGGGCACGGTGGGGCGGTGGCTGATCTGTTGTGGGGTGACGTGGGGTGGTGTTTCGAGCCGCAGTTGATGGGGCGTTGCCGGGTCTGTGCGTGCGCGGTATCTCAGCGGAGGACTGACAGTCCGTGTTGGATCTTGTGGTGGAGCACGGTTGGAGGTTCGAGTACTCCGAGGGTGCCGAGGTTGTGCCGTTGCCGCGCGCTGAGGTGGTGCTGTCGCGTCCGGGTGGCGCTGAGTTTTCTGAACTTCGAGTCTGGCCGGCTGAGGATGTCCTGGCGATCTTCCGGTTCCCCGCCCTGCGGACGCGCCGGTGGTCATGCCCCTAATCAGCGGTCTGTCGATGCCTCCGGGCCGGTGACACCACCCCCAGGTTATGAGTTCAACAGGGGGAACAGTCATGCCGGACCCGGAGGCCGGGCGCCCCGCTGCGGGGCCACCAAGAAGGTAATGGGGGCTCTACGCGTTGGTTCTCGGTGCCGACGTGCTGGAACGGCAGCACAGCACCAGATCGGCCAGCGCCCCCAGCGCAGCCGCCCGATCCTCGGTGCGGGCGCTCCGGCGGACGCGGGCACGCGCAGGCGCGCGAACGGCTCTGCGGTGGTGTGTGGCACTGCCAGTGCCTGAACGATCCGGGGCGCGCCTGTAGGCCCGGTGGTGTGCTGTCCGCCGGGCCGTGGGCTGGTTGTGGGGTGGGGTCAGGCTGCGAGGTGGTGATCACCCCAGGGGTTGTCGCTGTCGCCGGGGTTGAGTGTTCGTCCGGTGGGCCATCTGCCGCGTCTGGATCTTGTGATCCCGTCGGGTGGTAGTGCCCGATAGACGTAGCGTGCGTGCTGGTCTTTGGTGATCTGTATCTGGTCGGGGTGGGTGTGTTTCCACCGGTTGTGCCAGCCGCAGCACAGGGCGAGTTTGTTGATGTCGGTCGGGCTGTTTCCCAGCGCCCACCCGTTGACGTGGTCGACTTCGCACAGGAAGCCCGGCACCTCACACCCGTGGACGGCGCAGGTGTCGTATTGGGTTTCCAGGATCCGGCGTTGGCCTGGGCTGGCGATGCGGGTGGTGTGGCCCAGGTAGAGCGGCACGTTCCCCGGCCCCAGAAGCAGCGGTGAGACTCCGGCGGTGAGCGCCAGCCGCCGCACCTGCTCGGCAGGGATGGGGGTGCCGTCCCGCAGCCAACCGGGCGCATCCTCGCCCATCAGCGTCTCCAGGTTGGCGATGACGGTGACGCGGGTGTCCTTGTGCCCGTGCGACAGCACGGTGGTCAGGGCCGCTGCCGTCCGCTCGCCCAAGTCACGCCGGTCGTCGGTCCCGGCTGGCTTGGTCAGCGGGCCGAGGACGCCGTCCAGGATCGCGGTGTCTTCGGGATTGAGCCACCCGTTCACATACGACCCGCCATCCAACGACCGGCTCAACGTCAACCAGGACCGCTCATAACCGCGTTTGACGTCCTCGGGGGCTTTCTCGGTGCCGTTCTGCTCGGCCACCAGATCGTGGATCTTGCGGCCGAGCCGGGCGACCTTGCCCGCCGACAGCCCGTCGTTGGCGGCGTTCAACAGGATGTCCTCGGCGGCCGCACAGTCCTCGTCGTTGAGCCGTTGGACGGCGTCGGCGACGGTGGCGGCGTAGCCGAGGGACAGGTCACCGGTGGCCAGGTCCTTGCTCACCCGCTCCAAGCGTGGGAGTTGCCGGGCCAGGGTGATGCGTTCCTTGGCGCGGCCTTCCCGCATCCCCAGACGGCACCGCAGCCACGCCTGCGTTGAGGGGAGGCCCCAGTGCTTCATTTCGCCGGTGCGGTCCACTATTGCGATCGTGCCCGCGAGCGCGAATTCGATTTGATCTGCGGCCCTCGCGAGGGTCTCGGTCAGCTCCATGCAGGCGGCGCCGGAGTCGGGGGCGGGCCTGTGGGCGAGGTGGGTGGCGATCGCGGCTACCGCTTCCACCAATTCTGCGGTGGAAGCGGTTTCTAGATCCGCGACGATCGAATGCATGTCTTGATTATATCGACGATGACGGATTGCAATTATCTGATTACGGACATTTCGGATGGCCGCAGGTGGCCATCAATTCACCGGGCGCAAACAGGTCGCGACGGGCGGCACCGTTGGGTGGTTGATCGTCCACCGGTCGGCGGGTGGCCCGGGACGGGTGAGTCGGGGAAAGCCGGTTACTGCTGGTGGATGGCTGAGCGGAGCCGGACTGACCCACCACGCACAAGCCTCCGCCCCTCCGAGCGTTGCTGTCACGTTGGCGCAGGTCCCAGAAACCCAAGGAGGCGATGAGACCGAGGCGGCGCTGCCGCCTGAGGCCGCGGCGAAAACCCGCGCTTCGCGCGGCCCCAAAGTTCGAACATCAGCGATCACCAGCACCCGCACCATGACAGAGAAGCGAGACCCCCCCCCACCCACTTTCTTGTCGCTGCCGTGTTTGAACAGCAGACCGCACCCACCCGCACTCGGGCGCCCACGCGTAACCATAGGGGTGACCGGGGCCGCCAACCCCGAAGGGGCTAATGATCTAACCGAAGATATGTTGACCCGCAGAGAGGCGCCAAATCCCAGCTCTCCACCCACTTTCTTGTCGCTGCTGAGTTGGAACAGTTGACCGCGCTTACCTGAACCCGGAGGATGGGCATCAGCTAAAGGGGTGACCGACACCGCAGAGCGCGAAGCGCCCCCAGGTCTGCCAGGCAACTAGCAGCACTCAAATCACCACCGTCAGCCGCGCCAATGATCACCCTGCTAGGAGTTTCCTGACGTTCGCTGGCCTCCTGGGGAGATTGAAGTAGGCCGAGTGGACCTCTAAGGGACCGAAGTAGCTGCGAGCCGCGTCCCTGCGCTTGGGCTACGCAGTGCTCACGCTTCCAGAACGACCGGAGGTCTGAGGTTGCCCTCGGCTTGGCTGCAGGGTGGGGGAGTTGATGGAGGCTGTCCGGTCGGAGCGAGGAGAGCTGCTAACCATGGGCTTGTCGCGCGTGCGTGCGCGCATCACGCCTGGAACGACAGGTAGACGAGGCACCGGCCGTGGCGGCGACATAGGCTCGCCACGGCCGGGCGGACGCGGCGCCTACCCGACCTTGGTGGCGTCGACATAGGTGCCGGCGCCACTGGTCTTCTCGGCGATAAGGGCGCGGATCTGCTCGATCGTCGCCGCCCGGTCGGGTCCGGTGGGCTCGATCTCCACCTCGCACGACCATTGAGGTGAAGGGGAGTCCCAGAGGACCCCGTCCTCAGCCGTCGTGTACGTCACGAGCCATTTCTCCATCTCGCCCTCCAGGGGTGTTCCGTCCCGTCGCGACGAACGCCTCTGCTGGATATTCGTCATCGAAGGCTCCGTGGGTTGCATCGATCTCCGGCGTTCAGCGGTCGTCGATAGCCAAGGGGGCAAGCCGATCACCGGGAAAGAGCAGATCAGCGCAGGGGAGCAGATCACCCAGGAGAGCAGATCACCAAGGGAGATCCGATCCAGAGCTGGCTGCCCCCCGCGCCCAGCCGGTCACCCGGGGAGGGCCGGTCACCGGAGCAGAGCCGGTCACCGGAGGAGGGCCGGTCGCCGGAGGGGGCCGGTCACCCGGGGAGGGCCGGTCACCGGAGCAGAGCCGGTCACCGGAGGAGGGCCGGTCGCCGGAGGGGGCCGGTCACCCGGGGAGGGCCGGT
>NZ_JBEYUA010000043.1:0-4462 GCF_040643285.1 Spirillospora sp. NPDC047279 | reverse complement strand
CTCGACCGAGAACTGTGGGGGGCGACTCATCCTGCGTCTCCTTCAGGCTCAGGAGTCCCAACTAACTCCTGCGCCACTAAGTCTGACGCGCGACAATCTCAGCCAACGTGACAGCAACGCTCGGAGGGGCGGGCATGTGTGCGCGGTGGCTCAGTCCGGCTCCGCTCCGCCACCCACCAGCAGCAACCGCCTGAGACTCCGACTCACCCGTCCCGTGCCACGCACGACCGTTGGACGATCAACCGCCCAAAGGGTGCCGCCCGCCGCGACCTGATCAACTGCCCAAAGGGTGCCGCCCGCCGCGACCTGATCAACTGCCCAAAGGGTGCCGCCCGCCGCGACCTGTTTGCGCCCGGTGAATTGTTGGCCACCTGCGGCCAATCGAAATGTCCGTAATCAGATAATTGCAATCCGTGACCGTCGATATAATCAAGACATGCATTCGATCGTCGCGGATCTAGAGACCGCTTCCACCGCAGAATTGGTGGAAGCGGTAGCCGCGATCGCCACCCACCTCGCACACCGCCCCGCACCCGACTCCGGGTCTGCTTGCATGGAGTTGGCCGAGGAGTTGGCGCGTGCGTTCGATCAAGGCGAATTCGCGTTGGCCGCGATGATCGCAGTGGTGGACCGCACGGGTGAAATGAAAAACTGGGGGCTGCCGTCCACCCAGGCGTGGCTGCGGTGCCGTCTGGGGATGCGGGAAGGCCGCGCCAAGGAACGCATCACCCTGGCTCGGCAGTTGCCACGCTTGGAGCGGGTGGGCAAGGACCTGGGCAGCGGTGACCTTTCGCTCGGTTACGCGGCTACGGTTGCCGACGCCGTGCAGCGGTTGAACGATGAGGACTGCGCGGCGGCCGAGGACATTCTGTTGAACGCTGCCAACGACGGGCTGTCGGCGGGCAAGGTCGCCCGGCTCGGCCGCAAGATCCACGACTTGGTCTCCGAGGTCGACGGCACCGAGAAGGCGCCTGAGGACGTCAAGCGCGGTTATGAGCGGTCGTGGTTGACGTTGAGCCGGTCGCTGGATGGTGGGTCGTATGTGAACGGGTGGCTCAACCCCGAAGACGCCGCGATCCTGGACGGCACCCTCGGCCCGCTGACCAAACCAGCAGGCAGCGACGACCGGCGTGACCTGGGCGAGCGGACGGCAGCCGCGTTGACCACCGTGCTGTCACACGGCCACAAGGACACCCGCGTCACCGTCATCGCCAACCTCGAAACCCTCATGGGCGAGGACGTGCCCGGTTGGCTGCGGGACGGCACCCCCATCCCGGCCGAGCAGGTACGGCGGCTGGCGCTCACCGCCGGCGTCTCACCCCTGCTGCTAGGCCCGGGGAACGTGCCGCTCTACCTGGGGCACACCACCCGCATCGCCACCCCAGGGCAACGCCGGATCCTGGAAACCCAATACGACACCTGCGCCGTACGCGGCTGTGAGGTGCCGGGCTTCCTCTGCGAAGTCGACCACGTCAACGGATGGGCGCTGGGCAACAGCCCCACCGACATCGACAAACTCGCGCTGTGCTGCGGCTGGCACAACCGGTGGAAACACACCCACCCCGACCAGATCAACATCAGCAAAAACCAAGCCGGACAGTACGTCTACCAGACACTGCCACCCGACGGGACCACACGATCCAGACGCGGCAGATGGCCCACCGGACAAACACCCGACCCCGGCGGCGACAACCCCTGGGATAACCACCATCTCGCAGCCTGACCCCACCCCACAACCAGCCCACGGCCCGGCGGACACCACACCGCCGGGCCCACAGGCACCCTGCACACCCTGCACACCCTGCGCACTCCGCACTCTGCGCACCCTGCGCGTCCCGCACCCTGCGCACCCTGCGCGCCTTGCACCCTGCGCGCCCCGCATCCTGTACGCCCCCGCACGCTGCGCGCCTCGCACGCTGCGCGCCTCGCACGCTGCGCGCCTCGCACGCTGTACGCCCCGCATCCTGTACGCCCCCGCGCGCTGCGCGCCTCGCACGCTGAACGCCTCGCATCCTGTACGCCCCCGCATCCTGTACGCCCCCGCGCGCTGCGCGCCCCGCACCCTGCACGCCTCGCACGCTGTACGCCATTCGACCCTCCGCCCCGGCAGCCGGCCGCCGACCTTAACCCCTGAATCAATGGCTCATGCGATGACCATGAACGTTCGCCGGGTCTGCTGACACGCCGGTCGAGGTGTGTGGTGTTTTGGGGCTGGATTTCACGCTCGATGGCGATGTGAACGCTGTCGAGGGCGAGGCGGTGCCGGTGGCTGAGCCGGGGAGGGCGCGGCGGCTGACAGAGGACGAGGGGCGCCGGCTGCAGCAGATCGTCCGGCGGGGCAAGCGCGAGTCGTTCCGGGGCCGCCGGGCGATGATGATCATGGTGGCGGTGTCGGCGCTTCGGGGCCGGGGGTCGTCCGGCTCCTTCTAAAACTCCAGGGCACGGTTCGCGATGTGGTCCACGGCTTCAACGAGCGGGGGCTGGCCGCGCTGGACCCTAACCGGGTGGGACGTCGTTCCCGTCGAATCAGTACCGGCGACCAGGCTCACATCATCGCGACGGACCGCACCCGGCCGAGCAAACTCGGGCGGCCGTTCACTCGCTGGGACATCCGCAGGCTCGCCGACCACCTGGTCAATCACGACGACAAGACCGTGCGGATCGGGCGGGAACGGCTGCGGCAAATCCTTCACGGCCACGGCATCACCTTCCA
The DNA here is from genome assembly GCF_040643285.1 of Spirillospora sp. NPDC047279. Classification (NCBI taxonomy): domain Bacteria; kingdom Bacillati; phylum Actinomycetota; class Actinomycetes; order Streptosporangiales; family Thermomonosporaceae; genus Spirillospora; species Spirillospora sp. NPDC047279. The sequence goes on along the minus strand of NZ_JBEYUA010000043.1, from coordinate 1,749 downwards.
GCGCATCCGCACCTGAAAGACTTCACCGCCCCGGACTTCGACACCAAGCTTGACTGCCGCGAGCACGTCACCATCCATCTCCCCGGGCCGGTGCTTCGCTTTCGCAGCAGAGCCCGATCGGCTGCCGGTCGCCCACCGCCGCAGCACGGCATCCGCTACTTCCGCGGCTGCTACTCGCTCGGCGCCACCGCCCTGGCCGCGCTCAAGAGCATCCGGGCCACCCGACTCGACGGCGCGCCCATCTACGTCATCTTGGGCAACCTGTTGGCAACACCACCCCGCGATCAGCGCCTGGGCGAACAAGAACGAGGTCGAGTTGTGCCGACCCGACCTGCACGTCCTGGGCCAATCCGCAGTCTAGGTGTACTTGGTCATGATCTTGGTGACACCTGGGGGGTGGGTTGTTGATCATGAAGAAGGCCTCCGGGCGTAGTGGAGTTTGCCGCTTCACTCACACCCGGAGGTCTTGATGGGTCACGCTAATGCCCGGTTGACGTTCATGGCAGATGCCTGCTGGTTCGCCGTGTCGAGGTCGATGGCCGTCCGGTCGCGCATGTCGCGGCCGAGCTCGGGGTGTCGCGCCAGTGTGCGCACCGGTGGGTGGGCCGGTTCTGCGCCGAGAGGTGGGACGGGCTGGCCGACCGGCGCAGCGGGCCCGGTCGTGCCCGTCACGGACGCCGGCCGAGACCGAGGAAGGCGTGTTGGCCGCCCGCCGCGAGCTGCGCTGTGGACCAGACCAGATCGCCGCGGCGACCGGGGTGCCGACCCCGTACCGTCACCCGCATCCTGCGCCGCCACAACGTACCCGCGTTGGCGGCGTGTGACTCGCTCACACCAGGCAGCAGATCCGCGCCACCCGCCACAGCCCGCGACGCTATGAGCACGCGGCACCGGGCGACATGATCCACCTGGAGTCAAGGAAACTCGGCCGCATCCCCGACGGCGGCGGCTGGCGCGCCCACGGCCGCAGCGAGAACGTGCGCGGCCGCGGCATCGGCTACGACTTCGTGCACACCGCCATCGACGACCACACCCGCCTGGCCTACGCCGAAGTCCTGCCCGACGAGAAGGGCATCACCTGCACCGCTCTCTTCACCCGGGCGGCGGCGTTCTTCGCCGAACGCGGCATCACCCGCATCCAACGGGTACTGACCGACAACGCCAAGAACTACCGGATCTCACGAGTGTTCCAGCAGGCCTGCGCCCAGCTGGGTGCCCGCCAGAAGTTCACCCGGCCACGCTGCCCATGGACCAACGGCAAAGCCGAACGCCTCAACCGCACCCTCGCTCAAGAATGGGCCTACCGACAGCCCTGCACCAGCAACCAGCAACGCACCGATCAGCTAGAGGCCTGGCTAGAGCACTACAACACCCAGCGCCCACACTCAGCCCCTCGGCGGCCAGCCACCCATCACCCGACTGACACCAAGATCATGACCACGTACAGCTAGGCCCCGCTTCGGACAGCTGCGCACCTTTGTGATCGCGGGCTCCAACCATTCCGACCACACCGTGCTGCCCGCAAACTGCACGCCTACCTGCGATGGCGCAGCGCCAACGCCCGCCACCCCGACCTGCTGGCAACCCAACGCCGCGAACGTGTGACGCCCCAGGTCGATGTTGACCTTCGAGTTGGTTGAAGCTCAATGATGGCGGGTCACGTCCAGGCGGGTGGTGTAAGAGAAGGCCACCTCGCGATCTTTTGACTACTTAAGCACCAATAGCATCAATTGTCACATCGGAATCATT
>NZ_JBEYUA010000042.1:0-7144 GCF_040643285.1 Spirillospora sp. NPDC047279 | reverse complement strand
CGCGTTCCCGCAGCTCAGACGAGTACTTCCTCGGGGGTGCCATAACCCCTCACCCTTCCAGGTATCAGAGCCTCCACCCAACCCGGGGTGGTCCAAAGAGCTACCTGGCTGAAATCATGGCGCTTCGGTGGGCTCGGAACGGGTGGCAGGTCGTTGACATGGTCAGGGACCTTGATGCGTCCTGGCAGGCGCTCAGGCCGGATGACTCGCGACAGTTGTTCGTCTTCTCAGACCCGTTGGGCGAAGCGGATCTGGCGCCGACGGCCATCGAGGACGCGCACGGCATCCGGTCTTTCATGGATGCGATCGTCCGTCGTAGCGAGGACAACAAGCGGCTGATCGTTACCTCTCCCACCGAGGTGATGCGCAGGGCAGCGCTCTCCGCCGGCAACTCGTTGCGAAGCCTGGCCGAGGACGTACGCGGACGATGCGAGCTCACGCTCGATGATTGGGACGAGCCTATAAGGATCCGGGCTCTCCTCAACCACCTTCACTTCGCCGGGCTCACCTCCGAGGAACTCCGAGCCGTTCAATTGGATCGAAGGACCGTCAGCGTCGTTCGCCATCCCTCGTTCAATCCACGCCTCATCGAGAAGATCTGCGACCAGCTCACGGGAGCGACCACCTCCGACGAAGCGCTGGCCAAACTGCTGGACGCACTCGCCCTTCCCGAGACCGTCTGGTCGGTGAGCTGGGCGACACTCGGCGAACTCGCCACCGAGGTCGTGCTGACCCTGGCGACCCTCAGACCACGGCCCGTGTTGCTGTCCGAGCTGCGGAAGCTGGCGGCCAAGCCTGGAATGGCGGCCAGGGAGTGGCAGGAGGGCTGGCGTTCGCTCGAACCCATCTGGATCACGACCGGAGGGCCGGCGACCAACCGGTCAGTGATGCTGGCCGATCCGAGCCTGCGGGATTTTCTGCTCGGCACGCTTGAGGACAGCGACATGACAGATGAACGGCTTGACCGGGCCGCGACGCTGGAGCAGCTGGGGGAGTTGAGCCGAGCAGCCGGAGACCTGACGGCCGATGTGCCGGTGGCGCCACTGGTCACCAGGCCGGTCATCGCCCACGTTCTCGCGCAACGTCGGAGCGAGGTCGCCGAGCAGGTCCGAGGCTACACCGACGTCGAACTGCCCTCAGCCTCGACCGGTTCAGCGCTGAGGACCCTGAGTCTCGCAGCCGCCCTCCTCGGCATCTATGGCGAACCCGACGCGGTCACGTGGGTGGCGGAGCGCGTTTCCGGCGTGCTCGCCGGAAACGCCGAGACGCCGCCCTTGGAGGGATTGGCGCTCGCCGCGAGGGTCCGTGGAATGCCCGATGGCCGAGCCAGAGACGAACTGCTCGTCATGATCATCACCGCGGCAACGACGAATGTGCGCTCCTTGAGCGACCTGGACGCGTTTGAAAGTTACGCGGACGCCTGGAACTGGATCCGGCCTTCATCGCTCCTGCGGCAGTCGGCATCCTCAGAGCTGAGCTCGACCACCTTTTCGACGAGCCGGATCCTGAGGCCGTCCGGGCAGGAGCGCGCGAACTCGTAGGACGAGCGAGCATCTACGGGCACTCGCTCGAGATCGGGGCTCTGCTGGACCGAGCGGGCGAACTGGAGCTCAAGTCGCGATAGGGACGTCCGGCGACAGACAGGGGGATGCTCCTGGCGCTGTCGGCGGGGCAGGCGGTGTCGGTCGACCGGTTGTCCCTGGCGGTATGGCCGAGAGAGGACCCGCCGGTGAACGTCCGGCGCAGCATCCAGACGTACCTGGCGCGGTTGCGCGTTGTTCTCCGCCCCGCGTCGATCTTGTCGACGCCGATGGGCTATGCCCTGAGCCTCGGTTCCGAGGACGTTGACGTACTGCGCTTCGTCGGCCTGCTGGAGGCCGCTGCGGACGGCGACGCGGCCCGGTCCCACCTCGCCGAGGCGCTGGCGCTGTGGCGCGGCGAGCCCTTCGAGGGCGTCCCGCCGGCCTGGTTGCACGAGTCCGAGGCGCCCTGGCTGGTCGAGCGGTACCTCGGCGCTGGAACGGCGGCTCGACCTGAACATCTCCATGGGGCGGCACGAACGGGCCGTGGTGGAGCTGAGTGAACTGATCACGCGGTATCCACTCCGTGAGCCGCTGTGGGCGCGGCCGCTCATCGCACTCGACCGTTCGGGCCGCCGCGCGGACGCGCTGGTGCAATACGAGACGGTTCGGGCCCGGACCGCGACCGAGCTCGGTGTCGATCCCGACCTGACCCTCCAGCGGATCCACGCGGACCTGCTGGCCAGGAGAACGCCGAGCCTGCGCTCCACCGGCCACCCGCAGGCACCGAACTGACGGCACGGCTGCGCCCCTGTGTCCTTCCCCGCGTGTTCGAGGGGAAGGACACAGGGACGCGCCGGGTCAGCAGCGGTACTGCCGGACTTCCCACCGGGCGACCGACTGGCCGACGACAGTGCCGAGCCTGTGCTGCCCGCTCTTGCGGCTGGCCCCGTAGGCCCACATCGAGCCGTTCCAGTAGAAGATGTCGCCGCAGTAGCCGCTGCCGAGGTAGAAGCCCTGGGCCCTGGTCCAGGAGAAGGAGGTGTCCGTTCGCTTTCTGGCCGGGAGCGCCTTGTCGTAGAGGCCGGAGCCGTAGATCCTGCCCGTCCCGTTCCAGGTGCGCATCACTCCCATGGCGAGGCTGCTGCCGTTGTAGATGTAGCTTTCCAGCCTGGCTGCGGATGCCTCGCTCGGCGCCGCGGTGCCCGTGGCCGACGAGGCTCCCGCGGTAGCGCCCAGCGGCATCACGGCGAGGGCGGACAGGCCCACTACTGCCAGCTTGCTAATGAACCTCACGGTGTCCCTTCCCCGTTGGCCTAGCATTCGAAAATGCTCTGTCAACGGCGAACGTAGGGCCCTCGAGTTTCGCGACTGCTTCACATCTGCTTCACACTTTCGGGACGGGGAGATGAAGCACCTCAGTGTCTACTGGCTCTGGTTCAGGGCGGCGCGGATCTGCGTCTGGACGGCCCGTAACCGTCGGGCCAGGCCCCTCGTCATCAGCTTTGTCGGCCCGCTGGGCCATTCATCCTGCCCTGTCAGGCGTTCCCCGCGAGGCGTGAGGTACGGGCCCATCTCGCGGAGAACGCCTTCTCAGGGTTCAGCGGGTCCAGGTGACGGGCTTGGTGTTGTAGCCGCCGTCGGTGTCGTCGTACTCGACACCGCTCACCGCGGTGCCCTTGCGGCTGGCCTGCAGGCGGCAGTACTCGTACTTGTCTCCGGGCTGGGCGAAGGCCGCGCCGGGACGGCCAGACTCACAGCCGGGCATCGACCCGATCACCACGGCGCCGGTCGAGCCGCCGCCCGGGCCGAGGGCCTTCAGCAGCGGGGCCGTGGTGCGTGACAGGTCGCCGCCGCCGACGTGCTCGATCGTGTACCGCACGAAGTAGGGGTCCATCTGCTTGGCCTTGGCCCCAAACTTCGCCTCGAACGCGGCCTGCGGCGCCTTCTCGATCGTGATGTTCGTGATGGCGACCTGGCCGGTCGTCGAGCCGGACTCGACCGGGACCACCGCGCGCTCGCTGAGCTTGAGCTTGGTCCCGGGCGGGGTCACCTCGGCGTTTCCACCCGCCTGGGTCGGCGGGGACGCGGGAGCGGTGGCCGACGGCGTGGTGGGCTCGGGCGCCGGCGGCTCGGCGGCCCCGTCGGATTCGCCGCCACAGGCGGCCAGGCCGAACAGGGCGGCGACGCCCAGCGCGAGGGTGAAGGGTGTGCGCATGGCTGGTACTTCCTCGTGGGTCACGGTGGCGGGGGGCGGACTCGCGGGGCACCTGCTGCTGCCCGCTGTGTGCGAGATTGTCCAGTCCCGGGGATTTGCACACCCTACAATGCCCACTTGAGGGTCGTCCGTTATTTCCCAAAGTCACCGATCACACGCTCAGCGTCAGGTCGGGAGGGTGCGTCCAGAGGTCGGAGTGGCCGTGATCGAGGCCATTCAGCTTCTTCTCGAACTCACCTCTAAGAGGTCCTAACAGAAAGATCAGCGGGCGAGTCGGCGCCGGCAGATGATGGCTGCGGCCAGGGTCATGAACGCCTCGTGGATGTCGTCCCGGATCTCCCGCGGATGCGCGGACGGCGGAACCAGTGCAGCCGCGCGATCGTTCGTTCCACGACGTAGCGGTGCTTGCCCAGGCCGGAGCCGTGCTCGGTGGCGCGTCGGCTGATCCGGTGCTTGACGCCCTTGGCCGCGACCAGCCCCCGGTACTTGTCGTGGTCGTAGCCGCGGTCGGCGTACAGGCAATCGGGCCGCCGGCGCTGCCGCCCGACCCGGCCACGGACCGGTGGCACCTTGTCCAGCAGCGGCATCAGCTGGGCCACATCGTTGCGGTTGCCGCCGGTCAAGCTGAGCGCGAGCGGGATGTCGTGACCGTCGGTCAGAACGTGGTGCTTGGAGCCCGTCCGAGACCGGGCCATGTTGACCCTTGCCGGGTAGCATCCCGATAGTTGACCTTGGTAGCCAGGAGTGTGGTCATGTCTCGCCCGCCTGCACCACCCGGAGGCCGACCGCGGGCGATCGCGGCATTGCTACTGTCTTTGTTTTTCTTCGTGCTGATCGGGTTCGGGGCGGTGGTGGTGTTTGTCGGTGGCCGTGATCTCTATGTGGCTGATCGGCCGATCAGGTGTGGCGGCGAGGTAATGACCCCAGATCGCCCGTCCATGTGTTTCGGTGGTTACGGCTCCCGTACCTACGGCGATCTCCTGCGGGAGAGACGCGAGGGAGCGGATCGGGCTCCGTACATGCTCGCGTTCGGCGGTTTGGCCGTGGTCACCGGTGTGCCCGGATTGAGGTGCGCTTGGCGTCATGTGGGGCGTGTCCAGCGATGGGCAACCTCGGGCGAGTGGACCGAATGAGCCAATGCCGGTGGGGTCCAGGTTGTCCCGCGTCAAGAAGTTGGCTCAGAAACCCGGGTCTGAAAGTTGGGGGTGCAGGGCCGGGTCGGTGTGGATCTCGATCGGCCGGTGGCCGCTGAGAGCTTCGTGGGGTCGGATGTGGTTGAAGACCTGCCGGTAGTGTTCGGCCTCGCGGGCCAGGGCGGGCAGGTCGTCGATCTCGATCCGGTACAGATGCTCATACCTCAGCGAGCCGGACGCGCGCTCGCGGACGCCGTTCTGGCCTGGTGAACGCCGCCGGGTGCGGATGTGCATGAACTCGGTCCGGCTCGTGATGAAGCGGGCGAACGCGGCGCCCTTGAACGCCGGCCCGTTGTCGGTGACCAGCTTGATCTTGCGGACCTCACCCGTGGCCGGATCGGCCAGAGCCTTTTCCAGCCAGCAGCCGGCCAGGCGTTCGGCCTCGGAGATGGCGAGCATGACCGCGGCGATGGCGTCGGCTCCGGTGCAGGTCGGGGCGATGCGCCAGCCGTGCTCGTACTTGGTGAAGTAGTCGGTCACTCCGGCCAGCCGCCAGATCCCGCCCGCGGTCGTCTCGTACTCGCTGAAGTCCAGCTGCCACACCTGGTTCGGCCGGGTCGGCGGGTCGGCGGGTCGGCGGGTCGGTGAACGCGGCCTTGCGGGCCTGGGCGAGCTGTCTTGGTTCGCCCTGGTAGTCGATGGGCTGGAGCATGCCGCGGCGGCGCATCGCCTGCTCCACACTGGAGGCCGAGGCGGCGTGCCCGTCGGCGGCCATCATCCAGTGGATCTTCCGGTGTCCCCAGGCCGGCCACTCGGCGGCGTACTTGGCCACCACCGGCTCGATCTCGTCCACGACCGGCACCGGCCACGGCCCCTTCACCGGACTTCCGGCCCGCAGCTTGGCGAGCTTGCGGGTGTAGGTGCGGCGCGGGATGCCGGTCAACGCTGCGAACCTCGAGACCGGCATCGCCGCGTCCTGGCGGATCACCTCGAGGTCCTCCAAGGGGCCAGGCGACCCTCAGCCGACTTCTTCCCCACCCGCAGCTGCACGTGCGCCTCACCCAGCGCCGTGTGCAGGTCGGCGATCTCGGCCTCGAGCTGGGCCTCACGCGCCGACGGACCCGACCGGCGGGCCGAGGACTCCAGGCCCTGCCGACCACCTTCCAGAAACTGGGCCTTCCACGCCGCCACCCGAGGTCCCCGACGTCTTATTGCGCCGGGCCGCCTCAGCGACCGTCATCTCACCAGCCAGGACCGACAACACGATCCGCAGCTTGTCCTCCACCCAGAACTGTGGGGGGGGCGACTCACCATACGTCTCCTTCACGGCCCAGGAGTCCCAACTAACTCCTGCGCCACTAAGTCTGACGCGCGACAAAAACAACGCATCCGCGCCACCTTGCGGGCGGCGCTGAACCAGGCGATCCGGGAACGCCGGATCGACATCAACGTCGCATCGCTTGTAGAGCTGCCGCCAGGGAGGAGGCCGAAGGTGCTGGTCTGGACACCAGACCGTTCCGCAGAATGGCGCCGAGCGTACGCGGCGCATGTCGCAACGATGGAGCGCCGCAGGCAGCAGCTCTCGCAAAGGGAACCCGGGAATCGCCACGGCACCCGCATCAACCGCTTGGACGCTTACATCGGTGCGCCGCGCCCGTCCCCGGTGATGGTGTGGACACCCGACCAGACCTGGACGTTCCTCGAACGCGCCCGGCGGCACCGGCTGTTCACGCTGTACTACCTGATCGCATTCCGCGGGCTCCGCCGCGGTGAAGCCTGTGGGCTGCGCCGCCCCGACCTTGATCTCGATGAAGGAACCGTGTCCGTGCGCTGGCAGATCACCCAACTCGGCGGCAGCACTGATCAGGGACGACCCAAGTCCGAGGCGGGGGAGCGCCAGGTCTCACTCGACAACGAGACCGTGAACGTGCTCCGCGCGCATCGCACCAAACAGACGCACCCCGCCTATGTCACTGAGCAATTCGAACTCCTGGCCATGGAAGCAGGACTCCCGCCGATCCGACTGCACGATCTGAGGCACGGCGCCGCCACCATCCTGCTCGCCGCTGGATACGACATGAAAGTCGTTCAGGAGACCCTCGGCCTGTCCTCCATCACCATCGCCGCAGACACTTATACCTCCGTCCTGCCGGACCTGGCCCGTCGCTCCGCCGAAGACCCTCTGTGCCAAGCTCAAGTGAGACAGAAGGGGATGAAGTTCCCTAACTGACATGAGTAGGGCGAGAACGGGTACCGAGCAGAGTGACGATGAC
>NZ_JBEYUA010000041.1:0-17227 GCF_040643285.1 Spirillospora sp. NPDC047279 | reverse complement strand
GGTGAAGTGCCGCCTTTGTCGCGCCAACGACCTTCCTTTCCGGTTCTCCCCAACCCTAGTTGGGGACCTGTCCGGAAGGTTCGGGGCACCTCAGGCTCTCAATCTGGATGTGCAGATCGGGGAGTAGCGCTCGATGTTGTTGGCTTGGTGGTCTGGGTGGATGATGCCGGCTCTCCGTCGAGGGCTTCGTACATGGGGACTGGGAAATCTTGGGGGGTTGTCGACCGGATTGTTCTTGGGGGCGTTCGGTGTGGGGTGAGGGTGTTGAGCATGGTCTCCAGGGTGGCGGCCATGTCTTGGAGGAGCATGCGATGATCGCTTGCGTCTTTGGGGGTTGGGGTCACGGCATGGGTGAGTTCTAGCCGGCGGAGCTCCTTGTAGATCTCGAAGACGTTGGTGACGTCGCGGTCTAGATCGGCCGTTACGTTGAGCTTGATGCGCTTGTTGATGGCTGCCCCCGGTTAGTGGATCGTGCGGCCTTTGGAATTCGGTGGTTGCTGGGTTTGGGGTCGGGACGCCGACCGGGGTGTGGCGAGGACGTCGGCAATGGGCGCAGGGAAGTCGTCTGAGGTGGTGAGTCTTTGAGCGGTGCGTCGGACAATGAGGCCGCGCTCTGCGGCGATCTGCGGGGACTCTGACATGAGTGGGCTCATAGCTTCGCCCAGGCGCAGGACGGCTCCGGCGCCGACACTCTGGATGTCTTCGTACCTTTGAAGGAGTTGGAGAATCTCTGCCGACGGGCGGGGTCTGCTGTTGGGGGAGGGCGGGCTCTGGAGCGCGGAGAGAACAGCTATGTCGTTGACGGCGGCGCGGTGGTCGTTGGCGATGTGATTGCACGCTTCAGCCGATTTGAGGGCTGCCAGTCCTATGAGGGCGGCCTCGGCCCGGCTCGGTGCGAGTTGCTCGGGCTCGATCAGGCGGAACGTCCAGCGGGGATGCGGGAGCCAGTCAGGGTCGACATGGATGAGGCGGCCGAGTCGCACGATCAGGTCACTGGCGTCCTCGGCCGCTCCGTTTCGTGGGTCCCTGAATTGGCTGGTGAGCGACAACCATTGCCGGGCCACCGTGCGCCATCGGCGGCTCAAGCGTCTCGTTGTGGCCGCCGCGTGGAGAAGGTCGCCCGCGATGTGCTCTTGGTCGAGTTCGCTCATTCGCCGGCTGAGCTGGCAGAGCAGGCGGTCGTTGATGTGGCAGGTGATGGTGGCGGCTCTGGCGAGATAACGCGATGTGGTGACCGAGCCGTTGGTGGGTGTGGAGTTGAGCCGCTGGACACTGCGAGTGATTCCTTCGAGGGCCTCGTGGAGGTCTTCGCCGACTCTGGGTGCGATGCGATCGGGGACGCGCAGGAGAGGAACGGCGGAGACGGGTGTCGGACCGGTCTCTCGTCCATTGAGGTGTGCGGTGAAGGCGGCTTTGGCCAGTGGGGGAAAGGCCTGAGGGCTTGCGTGCTGGGCCACGTGGGCGGCGGTCTTGGCGTAGTCGCTGAGCAGTTGGAGCAGGGAGCGGCCGGTATCGGCTGCCGAAATCACCGTGGCGTTGGTCGATGGTCTCTGCGGCGCGGTGGCGAAGTGCGAGGCGAGCAGGTCGAGGCCGCACCCCAGTGACACTGACGTTGCGCGGATCGCCTGGGCCAGCTCGGGACCGCGGTCTGGGGAGCCGGTCGGGACCCTGAGGCTCTGTTGGGCCTTGCGGAGGTTCTGGCTGGAGCGGCGGGCGGCTCTCCGGATGCCGGCCGCGCGGTCGTCTGGGATGCCGAAGCCGCTGGTGACTCTGTCGGCATAGCGGATGAGGACGCCTATCAGGCCTGCGAGTTCAGTGGCCGTGGCCGGGTGGGAGGCCTGCCCGACAAGGTCTGGGTGAAGTATGGCTTTGCGGACCTCGCCGAGGTGGCCGTCGGCGATGGAGATCATCTCCCCGAACGTGACCACGTGGCCTACCGGAGTGCGGTGGCCAGGCGCCCGGCGTGGAGGGCGGCCTGCAGACAGGCCAGCCGGTCATCGCTGGCGATGGCCAGTTCGGCGGCCGTGATCAGCGCTTGTGCTGCGCTCGCCGCCAGTTCGTGAAGAGTCTTGATCGTGGTGGGTGGGTCGGTGCTCGGCGGTGGGTCTGCTGGTGGCTGCAGCGATGGGGCGTATCGCAGCGCTCGTACCGCCTCGGAGGCTTCGCCTTCCGCCAGACCCCAGGAGACGAAGCCACCGGGTGCGTGGTCGGAGAAGCCGGTGATGATTCGTTCTGCGGTCAGCAGATCGGCGTACGTGGTTCTCAGGAGTGCGACGAGGTCGGTTTGCCGATGGTCGGCGGACTCGGGCTGATGGCTGTGCAGGTCGTCAGTCACTGACCCTCCGGTTTCGCGGACGCGGGCTTGAGTTGTCGTTGTGTTTCACGTTGAGCTTTGGCGACGCTGGTCAGGCGGCGCGGTGCGGGCCTGACTCTGGCGACGGCCTGGCCGCTGGGATATCCGGCTGGCGGGTGGAGGCCGAGGTCGGTGTCGAGGGAATGCCGTTGCTGATGTCGACGGGGAAGTCGTCGTCGGCGAGATCCGCTTCGGTGGCGGGAGCGGCAGAGACCGATGACGCGGCTTCCGGCAGCAGATTCCAATTGAGGTTCGGTGCCAGCTCCCTGAGGAGCTCGGATACCGGGGTGCCGCTCCAGGAGCTCAAGGCGGTGAGCAGCTTCTCGCCGTCGGGTCGGTATGAGAGATCGCCTTGACGTTCGGCGGTGTGGGCTCGGCCGGCGAGTTTGACGAACAACCTCTCGGCCTGGCTCGCCGTGGTCGCTCTACCGAGGCGCGTCTCCGTCTCGGGGAAGGCGGGTGCGCGCCTCAGATTGGCCGCGAGGTCGGCGACCACGTAGGGCTTGCCGGGGACCTCGACGAAGTAGCTCGGCTCCCGGTCCGGGTCCGTTCTCACTCCGGTGACCGTGCCGCGCCGGCGGTCATGGTTCTGGAGTTCGACCTCGTCGCCTGGACGATATTGCGCGTGCTCGGCCATCTCGTCGGCATGGGCTCCGCGGCCCGCGGCGTAGGCGTCGGTGAAGTTGATGCCGTGGTGTACGGCGTAGTGCTCCAGGTCGCAGATAAGCGCGCCCAGCAGGGCTTTGGCGTAGACCGGGTCTCCAGGGAGGAGAGACGGCTGGTCTGAGAACGCACTGGTTTCGTAGGCGTTGAGCGCGTGGGAGGCGTTCTCGATCCGCTTGGCGTTCGGGTCGTTGCGCATGACGATCTACCTCAACGCGGTGTGGACGCGGCCGATGTGCTGGGCGGCTTTCATACATGCGACGCGGTCGGCGGGGTCGGTGGTCTTGGAGGCCGCGTTCAGGAGGGCCTCGGCTACGACCAGGACGAGTTTGGTGAGCTTGTCGGTGAACTCGCGGTACTCCGCCGGCTCGGACCGGTGGGGGCCCCGGGGCCAGGCCACCGAGGGTGCCTCCGAGAGAGCCCACCAGGCGTCGGTCGCTTCGGCGAGTGCCTCGGAGTAGGCGGGATAAGCGTCTGCGGGTGCGAGTTCGGTCAGGAGCGTGGCAGCTCGTTCGATGAGTTCCAGGCCGATGAAGGCGGCGGTCATGAGAGCGGGAATCCGGTCGGCGGACTGGATCTGCTTGGCGACGTAGTCGATGTGTTCCTGCACGGAGACCTCCGGTTCGGGGACGGCCGGGCCGCCAGGCTCAGCCTTCAAAAGCAACGAATGAGGCTTCCGTTCACTAGAGTTGCTGACATGATCGAGTCTGATCCCGGACGCGGGGATCGTCAATTACTGTTGATGCATGTCGTCATCCGATGATGAAAGTTGATTCGCTCTTTGCTCGTCTGAATTCCCGACGGTCGAGTCCTGCAATGGGAGGAGGGCTCGGCGCAGGTCGTTGATGCGGAGGGCGGCCTCCAGGCAGCAGGGCTCGTCCATGACGAAGTCCGCGAAGTTGGCGACTTCCATGAACATGACGACCAGCGTCCCGGTGAGCTCCATGAGCGCTTCCAGCGCTACGGGCACCTCGTCCACGGAGAACGCCACCGTCGGCGGGGGCGAGGCCAGCGGAAGCCGGATCGTTCTGGTGCGTAGCAGAGCGATCCGTGCCCGGCCGCAGTTTTCTCGCAGGGCCTCCCAATCAGGTGGCGGTTCGGACCGAACGAGGAACGACAACTCCTGAATCACGCTCTCCACCACTTCGAGCGTTTCGTAGGCGACGGCGAGTCGCTCTGCTTGCGGCGCGCCGATGGAAAGGTTCTCGGCGGCTCGCTGGAGTTCGTTCATGGACATGGCTGAGTCCTCCTGGAGTGGTGATTTGGCGCCTCGTCGGTCAGTGGCGAGCTGAGCCGGCACGCGGCGTGCGATTGGGCTGCTGGGGCGGTGTTGTGCGAGAGCCGACGTGGCCGGACTCGGGGGATGCGGCCTCGACCGAGGTCGGGAAGTCCTGCGCGGCGAGCTGGGCGGGAGTGGGGTGGTCGTTGCCCGGGCTCGCGTGTCGCCATGGATCGAGGGCGCTTTCGAGTTCGTGCAGCCGCGCGGAGACCTTGGGGTAGATCAGCTTGCTGACCTGCTCCTGGTCCATCGCGTTCCAGGTCGCAAGCGCGGAGAGCAGCACGTGATGGTCTTCGATGTCCTCGAGACGAGGAGGCATCTCGCGGTTGTCGGCCGCGCCCACCCTTGCGGTGGCGTTGATCAGTGCGACCTCGGCGGCCAACGGGTCTTCGACGATGCCCTGATAGGTCGGGATCGGTGTGAAGGGGGCGCCCGGGGTGAGGTCATCGCCGATGAACCGGTGGCTTCGGGAGTCACCCAGGCCGCGGACGTAGTAGTCGGTCGGGCCCTTCTCGGGGAGAAGGATCCCCGTGACCATGCCGCACGTGGGGAGGCCGGCCCGGGTGGCTTCTTGGGCTGCTCGGCCCACGAGCCGGACGGGTGAAGTGATCAGGAACTTGGTCTCTGTGGCCTGCTCCGCCGCGAAATCCTGACGCGCGATGTCGAGAGCGCTCTCGAAGTCGACGCCGCGATCCTGCGCGTAGTGCATGAGGTCGCCGAGGAGATCCGCGAGGAGCTCGGTGGCGTACTGCTCGTTGGTTCGATGATCGAGGCCTGCCTTGCTGACGAACTGGTCTTGGTAACCGTCCAGCGCCCTGGCGGCGTACTCGGCGAAGTCGTAGATGGAGGGCGGTCGAGCGTCTTCGGGCATGGCGGTGCTCCTGGTGGACGAATTGCGGGAGCGGTGTCAGGGATGCGCGTTGCGGCGGGCGTCGAGTTGCGGTTGGGTGTGCGGCCGATGGGGTTCGGTGGTGCCGGTTGGCTCAGGTGAGTCGCCGGTGTCTGCCGGGTAGCCCTCGTTCGAGAGGCGCACTGGATCGGGCGTCGCCGGCCAGGACTGGTCCGGCCTGGGGACCGGCTGGAGTGGCTCCAGTGCGTTGTGCACGTTCTCGAGCGCATCGGCGAGGTCGGACAGCGAGTCGCGCGCGAACTCGAGCTGGAAGGCCGCCCGTCGATAGATCGCTTGGAGATGACCGCCGCCGGGTGATCCCTGGGCCTGCTTGCTCTGGTGCTTGAGGTAGAGCAGGAGCTGGGTGAAGCCCTTCTCCAGGTCGCGGGCGCCGTAGCCGAGGGAGTTGAACACCTCGGGGAGGGATGCCGGGTCGCGAAGGCCTTCTGGTGAATCCCATCTGGTGGTGGAACGCCTGAAGGCGTTGGTGAGCTCGGCGAGATGGGCAGCCTGCTGGGTCGTGGCGTCCGGCTGATCGCCTTGGCGGGTCTGCGCCGAACCGGATGGCAGTGCGGCAGTGATCGTGTTGAGCGTTGCTGACGCGGGAAGGCCGCGATGGCTCGCGTAGTGGGCGAGGTCCTTCAGGAGCGTTTCGACGAGGAGGTTGGCGAGCAGCTCGTCGCTGCGGTGGGACGTGGATCGGCCGGAGAGGACGTGCTGCTCGTACGCGTCCAGGGCGGTGGCGGCGGACTCGGCGCGCTCGGTCTTGGCCGACGGCTCGTTCTCGACGCGCATGGTCAGCCCTCCTGAGAGGTGTCGGACGAGGCGGCGTCGTTGGCCCACCAGCCTGGTGGTACGGGGGAGTGTTTGGCCTGGTGGGGCTCAAGGTGCTCGATCTCGGTGCACTGGTAGAAGGGGCCGCGTGGGCCGAGCAGGACCGGGAGTTGGTGGTCGAGGTGGTCTCGGTACCAGAGGGCCATGCCGGTGGCGCCTTGAAGACGCATGGCCTCCCACGAGTACCAGAGGGCGGTGAGCCGGGAGATCGCCTCGCTGTGCCGCCACCATTCAGCGCACCAACGGAACTCGCCCCCGAGCGTTCGGCGGTACATGGGGATGAAGTGGCGGGTCACCCACTCGATCACCGTGGGGTAGTGCGGCTGGGGTCGCGGGTCGTGCTTACCTTCGTTCTCGGTGACGGTCGTGCTGTCGATGTCGGTCGACATGAGGCCTCCGTGGTGTGAGCTGCATGGCGACTTCCTCTCGTGCTCGTGCGGTCCGGGATGCGGGTGCTTGCTGGGCGGTGTGGGGTTTATGACTGGCGGATGGCTGGCGTCAGGTCATGGCTACTCCCGCCGCGGGTTGGGCGATCGCTTCGTGGCCTTGGCGTGATGGCGAGCGCCTTCTGCGATGGCCCGTTCGGCGCCCCGGGCGCAGGCGGTGATCTGCTGGGCGAGCGGGCCCTGGTACCAGGGACGAAGTCGCATGAGCGCGGGCTTTGTGCCCGTGGCCAAGAGGAGGGCGGTCCCAGCGGGGAGCGCGCGGATGTCGGCGGCTTCCAGGATCTCCTGGCGGCGGAGCGAGATCTGCTCGGACGCGCGGCCGTCGCCGTAGGTGATGGTGCGGACTGGGACGTCGTGCTGGCCCACGAGGGTGGCGAGGTCGCGAACCAGCCGCGGTGAGTCGATGCCGGCCCCGATGACCTTTCGGGTGGCGGCTCCCCAGAGAGCGGCCATGCCGGGCTCGCCCCAGACCGTGACGCCCTGCTCGTACGACTGCAGGATCGTCACCGGCACGATGCCGCGCGAGCCGAGGTGGGAGTACAACTGAGGTAGGTCGGCGATCCGGCAGATGTTCGCGGCCTCGTCGAGCGCGACCACCATCGGCGGGTCCAGGCGGCCGCCGGCCTGCTCGGCGCGGCGTTCGGCGGCGCGCATGGTGGTGTCGGTGAGCGCGGCGATGAGCGGCGCCGCGGCGGAGAGCGACTTGGACAGCAGGTAGAGCGTGTCCCGTGACCCGGCGAAGGCGTCGGGGTCGAACGTCTCCAGGTCGCCGTGCGGCGTCACCCAAGCGAGGATCTCCTCGTCACGCAGGCACTTCGCTGCTGTCCGGGCGGTCTGGTAGATCCCGTCGCGGGTCTCGACCGCACCGTTCTGGGTCCCCTTCAAGGACGAAGCCATCAGGGTGAAGCCGACGTCCTGGAGAAGTTCGATGGGTGTGGGGACGGCCGGCTCGTCGAGCCAGTGGGCGACGTGATGGAGGGTCCGGCCGGAGGTCGCGGCGGCGAGGAAGAGAGCACACAGGAGGTCTTGTGCCGCCGGCCCCCAGAGGTCCTTCTTCTGGCCGTCGTCCACGGTGAGGACGAAGTGACCGGCGAGCCGGTGGGCGTCTTCGACGGTGGTGAGCCCGATCAAGGGATTCCACCACCACGTCTGCAGTTGGTAGGTGATGTGCTGCGGGTCGAACAACCAGACCTTGCCGCCTGTCCGTTCGGCGCGGACAGTGGCGATCGCGGCCCAGAGGTCTGCCTTGTTACTGGTGGCGATGACCGCGCCGGGTGCGGAGAGAACGTGCGGAATGCTCTGCGTCGTCGTCTTGCCGGAGCGCGGAGCCATGAAGGCGACGACGGTGTCTTCCCATGAGGTGAAGAGGGTGGGGCCGCGCTTGTCGCCACGTTCCATGACGTCGCCGAGGACCAGGCCCACGTCGCCGGACGCCAGCTGCCCGGGGGCGATGCCGCGGAGGGAGCGGCGGAGTGCAACGGCCTTCTCGGCTGCCGGGCCGGGCTTGAGCTGGGCGAGCCCGGGATTGTCGGCCAGGGCCGCAACGGGATCCCCGGGGTGGGGGAGCCGGCCCGCGACCAGATGCCAGATCGTCCAGGTGGCCACAGCGGTAACGCTCGCCGAGAGCAGGAGGACGGTGACGACCAGAGGCGTCGGTGTCTCCGGCCACATGCGCTTCGTGTCCCCGCGTACGAAGGCCACCGCGAAGCTTGTGCCGAACTCGGCGACGTGGCCGCCGCTCAGCATGGCCGCGACCTTCGCCGATGCCCAGACGAAGCAGAGGCCGGCAGCCGGTGCCCAGCAACCTGCGAGGACCATCCAGGCGGCGCCCGCTCCGGTATGCCAGACGGATGGGCGAGGCCCGAGCGCCCGGGTCACGACGTGCCCCGGACGGCTTGGTCGGTGTCGTAGAGGGCGAACTCGGGACCGACGAGAGAGAGCTCGACGGGGATGCCGAGCCGTTCGCCGGTCTTGATGAGGTACTTGCCGCGTCCTGGATGGCGAGCGCCCGGCTGCCAGGAGTCCGGCGCTGACCATGAGGTCACCAGATGCTGCTCTGGGCCTGTGAGCGGTGTGATCTCGTGAACGCGCGCCAGCTCGCGGGGCGGGAGCCCGGCCAGGACGGTGATCGCGGAGCGGTCGGCGAAGCCCTTGGCCTTGGCCCGGTCCTCCTCGGTGGCGAGGGCGTCGAGGTCGGCCAGCGAATGGGTGATCATGATGGAGGCCATGCCCTTGGCGCGGTTGAGGCGGGTCAGGGCGTCGGCATGCTCGACCAGGCCGGGCGCACCGCGGAGAGCGCGCCACAGCTCGTCCATCACACCGAGATGAGAGCGCCGCGGACCGGCCCCCAGCTCGGCGAGGGCTGCTGAGGCATCGACCGTGCCGAACGCGTAGGCCCAGGTGCAGAGCATCGCCGCGGTCAGCAGCTTGTCGCCGGCTGCGCGTACACGGGAGATGTCGACGCTGATGGCCGGGGCGCCCAGGTCCAGGGCGTGGGTGGTCGGCGCGTCGAAGACCCCGGCGAGAGAGCCGGAGACCAGCAGGTCGAGCGTGAAGATCAGGTCACGGGTCTGGCGCCGGTAGGCGTCCACGGAGTCGGTGCGTGCGGCGGAACGCAGCTCCGCAGGCCCCTCTTCCAGGATCTTGAGAACGTCGATGACGGTCGGGTCGTCTCTGAGTCCCTGGTCGAGGAGGTCGATCGCTCGGCCGAGCACGACTTCTTCGGCGTTGCTGATGCGCGCCTCGCGGACGAGCGTCGCCAGGGCCAGGAGGAGGGAGAGCCGCCGCGACCTGACCTCCCAGCGCAGGGCCGCGGCGTCGGCGCCGCTGAGCCCGCGAAGAACGGTCGCCATCGGTCCGGCGTCGAGCGGGTTGATGCGGTCGACACCTCGGCCGACGCGGATGACCTGGCCACCCAGGTACTCCACGAGCATTGTGTAGTCGGGCTTGGTGTCGCCGAGGATGATCGGTGTGGTGCCGGTCGCCACCGCTCCGGTGACCAGTCGCTTGACGAGGGTGGACTTGCCGGTGCCCGGCTGGCCGAGGACGAACATCCCCGGGTTGGTGACCAGGCCTGCGCGGAGCCACGCGAGCGGGTCCAGGCAGACGACCTCACCCCAGAGCTGGTGGCGGCCAACGGGTGTGCCGACGGTGGGTGTGCCGGAGCCGGCGGTGAACGGGTAGAGCCCGCACACCTGCATGGTCGTGGCCTGGAATTCAGGAGCCGGTTCGACATGTGATGCACGTCCGCCGTACGGCTGCTTCCAGCCCCATGCTGGCGCTAAGGCCTCGGCCATGGCTTCTGTTTCCGCTTTCCCGCTGTGCTCGGTCTCGGGCGGTGTCTGAAGCGTGGTCATCGTTACTCCCTCCCGGGGGCGTTCGGGTCAGTGGATTGCGCGGCGGGCCAGGTCGGGTGGGCAGATGCCGCAGGGCAAGGTCGTGGCGAAGCCGGCGGCCTGGCTGCCCCACAGGCGGCGGAGCCGGATCTTGGCGGAGTCGGCAGCGGCCTCGACCTGGGCAACAGCGCGTTTGAGGTGCTCCGGCTCCGTCACTGTGGCGGTGGCGTACATCGAGACCAGGCAGACGCCCGCCCCCATCGCCTCCTCGGCTGCGGCTTGCCTGGCTCGCGCACTGTCCCAGGTGTCCCGGGCGGTTTCATCGCGGCCCGTGCGGCGCCGGAACTGGGAGCGGAAGGCCGCGGCGTTCACCTCTTGCTGAAGTACACGGCTCGCGGTGGCGGCGGGGAGAGGGCGGTATTGCAGCGTGACGCGTTTGGGGAACGGGCTTGGTGCGACGAGCCGTGCCAGGACATCGGAGTGCACGTTCTGGCGGGGCGGCTCGTGCCAGGCCCAGGACACGCTCGTTGCGCCGTCGTGTTCATAGTGGTCTCGGTGCTCGGTGGCGCCGACCGGTCCGGCGTCGCACCAGCTGAGGATCTCGTCGGAGCCCGGCCGGGTGAGGAGGCGGTTGACCTCGCCGCGCGAGCGCGGGTCGAACGCGATGCGGACGGCGCCGGCGATCTCGGCGGCGGTCGCTCGTCCGATGACCGTGACGCCGCACGTTCCGAGGCCGGAGACGAGGCCGTCGAGAGTCCGGCCGAGTTCGGCGACGGCATCGGTGAGGTTGCGGGGCGAGGTCGGGCAAGCCTTCGGATCCAGCGTGATCGACACTCTGGTGTCGACATCGGCAGCGGCCGCCGGTGCCGTCTCCACGAGCTCTCGGAGGATCTCCAGAGCTGCGGCCGGCGCCGTGGGGATCACAGCGCGTTCGACCGCGTCGGCGAGGGTCGAGCCTGGCTCCGGTGCGGTCTCGATCGTCACGGTGATCCACCGGATGGCCGGCATGTGCCCGAGCGCCGCGAGCCAACCACCCCACGCGGAGACCCAGTTGTCTGCGTCCTTGCGGTCGGCCAGCCAGGTGGACGAGGGGACCACGCGAAGGGTGGCGGTGAGATGGCCGGTTCTTCGGTCCCAGACGATCCCGTACCGGCCGCCGTATCCGTCCTCGGCGCTGAGGAGCGTGAGGGGCGCGAGGACGCCGGGGAGTTGGAAGGCGCGCGGATGGTCCACGACGATGCCGGAGCGGTAGCGGTTGCGGCGTCGCCGAACGCCCCACCACCAGCGACATCGGGCCAGGATGATGCGTGCGATCGGGATGCCGTTCACCCGGACGAGCCCGAGCACACCTGCCGCCGCGGCGGGCGGCAGGAGGACGATGAGGACCGCAGGCACGAAGGCCGCAACGGTCAAGGCGACGATGGCGCATCCGAGCAGGGCGAAGGTCGCTGTGGTGTCCAGCCCGAGGAGCCCGATTCCGTGGCGTCGCCGCCAGCCGCCGTACGTCCGGATCTCATGCTCCACCGCCGCCACCTCCTCCGCCATCGGCGGCGCCGGTCGGGCCGCCCTGGTCACCAGAGCCGGCCGGATTTCCCATCCAGCGGATCGAATCCGACGCCCGGTGGCGCTCTCGATCCCAGGTCCGCATACCAGCCGGCCCAACGGGCTCGTCGGCCTCGCCACCCGATGCCGGGACGTCTCGGCCGCCGGTCGCCTGGTCCGATGCCATGTGCTGGCTGCTTCCGGTGGGGTTCTCCGGCTCTGCCGGGTGCGAGCCATGGCCGGAGGTCGCCGTGGCTTGATGTGTGGTGGCTGTTGCGGTGGTCTGGTTGCCGATCAGAGATGCGGAGTCGTCGCCGGTCGGCTGCTGCTCCATGCCCTGTTCGCCGGCCGGGTCTTGGTCACCGAGCTGCTGGCGCAGATAGCCCGCGTGCTCGGAAGCCGAGGTATCGGAACCACCCCCGGAGCTTGCACCGCCGCTGCCCTCGCCGAAGCCGTAGGCGCGGAGCGCTCCGATCGCTGTCGCTCCGCCCATCACGGCGGTCAGCACACCTCCGCCGGGACTGGCCTCAGCGCGGCCGGTCGTCCAGGCGAAGAACCTGAGGAGTACGGGGAAGGCGACCAGGCTGATGGCCATCATGGTGAAGCCCATGAGGACCGCGCGCAGGTCCTTGCCGTTGCCGATCAGGATGAACGCAGTGGAGTAGACGGCTGCGGCGGCCGGCTCGTAGAAGATGAGGGCGAGGCCCCAGCCGGTGACCTTCTTGAACCAGGGTTGGGTCGCCGGGGTGATCATTCCGGCGGCCGCGAGCGGCAGCAGCCCGGCGAGGATGATGAGCGCCGCCTGGCGAAAGAGCAGCAAGATCGCCTGGATCGCGCCGATGAGCAGGGCCACGATCCCCAGGAAGAAGACCACGGCACCCGGCGTGCCCGTCGGGAAGGTCACGATGGCCGTCATTCGAGCTGCGAAGCCACCGTGCGAGGAGGCGTTCAACGCCCAACTGCTCCACGCGTGACCCCACTGGAGCAGGATGTTGGGGACGACGACCCCGATCGCCGCGACGGCCGCGACGACGATGAGCCCGGTCACGGCGTCAACGAGCGGGTTGGCCTTGCGCGTCAGGGCCATCTTGCCCGCCACGATCAGCATCGCGGCCATCGCCACCGTGACCGCGATGGGCTGCATGAGGTTCTGGAGTAGTTCGACCGAAGGCTCGGCCTCGAGATCGGGCGGTGTCGTCTGCACCCACCAGGAAGAGGTGTTGGCGACGAACCACCGGACCGCCTCCTGCACGGGTTTGGCCGCACTGTCGATGATGTTGCCGCCGACTTCGCCGAGGTCGGGCATCGGCGGCGCGAACGGGTGGCTCTCGTCGTCGTTGTCCACCGTCTGGACGCAGGAGGGATCGAGGACGGCCGAACATGGAGGCGGCCGCAGAAGGCTGCTCCACATGGCCGTCACCCGCTCCCCGGCAGCCGGGTGTAACCCTCGGTCGTTCGTGCCGGAGCCGCCGAGCCGCTCCAAGCGCCGCCCGGCGGCGCGACCAGACGCCAATCGCCCCGGCGCCACTGCACCTGAAGCCGCGTGACCGCACGTACGGTGGCGTCGCTGTCTCCAGGGCCGGCGGTCAGCAGGTCCAAGCTCGCCGTCTCCGGCGTGTAGCCCTGCCACCGGAAGGCTTCGATCACCACGTACGCCTTGGCGCCTGAGTCGCCCGCCGGCTGCTCGCGCTGCCCCGCCTTCGACGACCGAGTCTCTGAGAGCAGTTCCGAGCCGTCAGGCCCGGTGACCTGCCGCCTGATCGTGTCCTCGAAGACATGCGGCTCCCACTGCGGGTTGGCGCGGACCCCGATGTGGATGGCCGCCAGCAACGCCCCGCGCGGTGTTCGAGAGAACCCGGACGCCAGATCTCCGCGGGTCATCCGAGGCCCGTCCAGCGCCGAGTAGGGCAGACGTACCCCCGAATAGTCCTTCCAGGTCAGACCGGCGAAGTCCACCGGAGGCGAGACCTGGAGCCTCGTACCCTCCTCCGCTGAGATCGGCCCGGCACTCGCAGCCCGTTCCCCGCGCTGAGGCTCGCCGGAGTCGAACGCCCGCATCGCGCCGAAGACGACCAAGCCGCTGACCAGGCTCGCGACGGCCGCAGACCGAATCACGCGCCCTCGCGCCGTCTCACCACTCTCCACACGTCGTTCTCTGAGACTCATTTGCTGAAGAACACCCCCACAATCGGAGCGGCCGTGACCGCGAGGCTGAGCCCTCCCAGGGCCCACGGGATGCCGGTCGCGCCATCGGCGGCGAACGACGAACGGTTCTTGCGGCCGATCCCCATCTGGCCGGCGCAGTAGAGCAGGCCGGCCAGGCCGCAGATCATGACCGCCCACTTCCCCCAGCTCAGGAGAACCTCGATCTTCTTGTCGAGCCCGGGCGGGGGAGAGGGCGCCGGATCGGGGACCTTGACCTCCGGGCTGGGC
Source organism: Spirillospora sp. NPDC047279 (assembly GCF_040643285.1). NCBI lineage: Bacteria > Bacillati > Actinomycetota > Actinomycetes > Streptosporangiales > Thermomonosporaceae > Spirillospora > Spirillospora sp. NPDC047279. Next base: position 3,453 of record NZ_JBEYUA010000041.1, on the reverse strand, counting down.
GCGCTCACCTGCGGACCGTGCGGGACGTGCCACGGCATGCCCGCCGCCGACGATTGGATCTTGTCCAGAACGAAGATGGTGACGGACAACGGGTGGATCGGCATGACACCTCCAGTCGCCGAGATGGGCTGACCGGGATCAGCTGGCGAAGGCCAGACCTCGGATGGACTCCACCGAGCGGCGGACCCTGGACGGCAGTTCGATGTCGTTCACCTCGTCGACCTGCCGGAGCGCCGGAACGAACGGCATCCGCACAAGCCCACCCACTCGGTCGACCAGCAACCCGAACCGCGCCGTCGCGTCCTTGGGCTCGGCTCCAGCCCCGTCGCTGACGACCACCAGAGCCCTCACCCGCACCTCACCGCTGAGGGCGGTCACTGCGCGCGTCGCGTGCTGAGCCGCGGGGACGGTGTTGCGCGAGACCACCACGACGGGGCGCCCCTCCGGCCTGACCGGGACACGGTCCGGGCTCAGCAGTCCATGGATCGACCCGAGATCCCAAGCCGGCCGGAGCAAGGCCGCCAGCGTCGACGTCCCCGCGCCGCCATGTGCTCCCACGACGACCAGCTCACGCTCGTCAGGTCCACCGACACGCTCTCGCGCCGGACTCGTCCGGTTGCATCCAGGAATCACTCAAACCCCCGATTCATTGCCGTGGGTGGCATGACGATCACCGTACGTGGCAAGATAATGGAGCGCAAGCAACGCCAAAGCGTTTCTAGAAACGTCAACACATCGAAGAACGTGCTTCCGCGGCACCGATCCACCACACTGAGAGGCGCCTCGTGACGACCACCCCAGGAGCTCCGGCTATGACCGACGAGAAGGCACCCGAGCAGCGGCCAGGACGAGATCCCGACGTGCTCACCACCGCCGAACTCGCCGCCAAGCTCGGCCTGTCCGCCCAGACCGTCCGCCGGATGGCCAACGCGGGACAGATCCCGGCGCTCAAGACCGGCAAGGACTTCCGGTACTCCTGGGAAGCGGTCCGTCAGGTGCTGCGGCAGCCCCACCGCGAACCAGGGGTGCCCGATGACCAGCCCGACGGCGACGACACGCCCAAGAAGGGCGCCGGCTACCGCGCCCAGCGCCGCGCCCGCACCGGCGCCCAGCAACCAGCCAGCGAAACCTAACCTCTGCGCGCGGCGGCGCACCGGGTGAAGGCCGCCGCAGCCGCTGTCACCGCCGCCCTCGCCCTGCCCCTCCTGCTCGTCCTCCTCGGCGCGGCCAGCCCGTCCTCGACCACAACCGAACCCCTGTCAGGCGCCCCCACCGCCTACGCCCGCAAGGACATCCCACCCGAGTACCTGCGCTGGTACATGGACGCCGCGCAGACCTGCCCCGGCCTGTCATGGAGCGTGCTCGCCGCCATCGGCAGCATCGAGACCGACCACGGCAGATCGACCCTCCCAGGCGTCCGCGCCGGCGAGAACCACGCCGGCGCGGGCGGCCCCATGCAGTTCCTGTCCGCCACCTGGAACGCTTACGCCGCCGACGGCGACCACGACGGACGCAAAGACCGCTACAACCCCGCCGACGCCATCCACGGCGCCGCCAACTACCTGTGCGCCAACCACGCGGGCCAAGGCGGCAAACACCTCCACCGAGCCATCTGGCACTACAACCACGCCGACTGGTACGTCCGCAAAGTCCTCACCCAAGCCGCCCGCTACGCCGCCCCCACCGCCACCGGCCGCGGAGCCGTCGCCCTCCGCGCCGCCCTCCGCTGGCTCGGCACCCCCTACTCCTGGGGCGGCGGCAGCCCCTCCGGCCCCACATACGGCATCGCCCACGGCTCCGGCACCAAAGGCTTCGACTGCTCCGGCCTCACCCAACACGCCTGGGCCAAAGCCGGCGTCCGCATCGCCCGCGTCGCCGCCGACCAATACGACGACGGCCCCCACGTACCCCGCGCCCAGCTCCAGCCCGGCGACCTGCTCTTCTTCGCCCACAACCTCAGCAACCCGCGCTCCATCCACCACGTCGCCATCTACTACGGCCAAGGCCGCATGATCCACGCCCCGCAAACCGGCGACGTCGTCCGCATCGCCCGCTTCACCGGCGACGCCTACCGCGAACGCCAATACGCCGGCGCCACCCGCCCCAGCCCTCGCCGCTCCCACCTCTAACCCGCGAGGACCACCCATGCCCCACCCGAAGACCCCCGCAACTCCCGAACACGCCCACCACCTACGAGCCAAGACCACCAGACCCAAGATCCCGTGTGGGCCCCTCCGCGCGTTCAGCTACGGAGGTGGCTGGCAATCAACAGCCGCCCTCGTCCTCGCCGCCCGCGGCGAAATCGACTTCCCGCTCTTCCTGTTCGCCAACGTCGGCGACGACTCCGAAGCCCCCGCCACCCTCACCTACGTCCGCGACCACGCCATCCCCTTCGCCCAAGCCCACGGCATCAACCTGCGCACCCTCTCCCGCATCCGCCGAGACGGTTCCATCGAGACCCTCTACGGCCGCCTCATGCGCGAAGGCTCCCGCTCCATCCCCATCCCCGTCCGCATGAGCAACGGCGCCCCCGGCACCCGCTCCTGCACCGCCGACTTCAAAATCCGCGTCCTCGGCCGCTACCTCAAAGCCCACGGCGCCAGCGCCGCCAACCCCGCCACCGTCGGAATCGGCATCAGCGTCGACGAAATCCACCGCGCCAACAACCGCCGCACCGAACCCTACGAACGCATCGTCTACCCACTCCTCGACCTCGGCATCCGCCGCGCCGACTGCCCCCGCATCATCCAATCCGCCGGCCTCCCCACACCCCCGAAATCAGCCTGCTGGTTCTGCCCCTTCCGCCGCCTTGCCTACTGGAAGACCCTCCGCCTCCAAGACCCCGATCTCTTCGCCCGCGCCTGCCACCTCGAAGACACCCTCAACACCCGCCGCAGAGCCCTCGGCCGCGACCCCGTCTGGCTAACCCGGTACAACGCCCCACTCCAAGATGTCATCCCCCTCGAAGACCCCCTGCCGTTCGACGACTCCGACGACGGAGCCTGCGACGGCGGCTGGTGCTTCACCTGATCATCTGTCCAACCCATCGCAGAAGAACTGGAGCAATTTCGTGGAAATGCTCAAGTACAAGGATCTGCTTGATCTGCCTGCGGTCGTCGACATCATGACTGCCGCTCGGGCCCTTGGCCTCTCTCGCACATATGCCTACCAGCTCGCCAGGAAAGGGCGCTTCCCGTGCAGGGTGATCCGTATCGGATCCTGCTACCGGGTCCCCACCGCGGACCTGCTAACGCTCCTCGGAGCCACATTCGAACGGACGCAGGTGGACCCTCCCAGCTGACGATCAGGTTCGCGTCCCCGACCTTCATCCGAAGGCGGGTGCCGCATCACCCCTGGAGGGGTCTATACGATCAACGGTGTAACTCCGGAGACGCGAGGGACTGATGTTCCTCCGGAAGGAGACACCCCCGATGGACGAGACGACGACCGACA
>NZ_JBEYUA010000040.1:0-18956 GCF_040643285.1 Spirillospora sp. NPDC047279 | reverse complement strand
CGACATGATGATGCTTCCCCCCGAAGAAGTGGACCATCGGCCCAGATCACTCACTTCCCAGCAAGATCACTTTCCACACTTGGAGAGATACCCCCACCCACCCGGTGACCGGTTCGAGTGAGCTGGTGGGGGCGTTTTGGTGACGTTCGGGGCTGGAATGTCGGTGGTGGGAGTGGGGTGCGGTTAAAGATCTTGGTAGGTGGGGGTAACGGCGGGGGTGGGGGTGGTGTGGGAGGGCGGGGGTGGACGGAAGGCCTGAGGCGATGGTGCCGCTCGGGGTGGGCGGGTCTGACACCTCGGAGCGAGAGGGCTTTGCATGCGTGGAGTGAGGGTGGGGGTACGGCGCCGGGTGGGTGGGCGTCGTGGCTTGATGCGGAGGGGGCCGCTGCGGGGCGGCCTGGCGGCCGGCTTGGTGGTGGCGGCGGTTTCGGGGCTTGTTGTGGCGGGGCAGGCTGTTCGGCCTTCCGAGGCGCAGGCGTTCGCTACGTACTACTGGTTCTCTTCGGGGCACGGGGAGCACGAGAAGATCACGCGGGCGGCGCTGGAGTGTTCGGAGGGGCGGTCTTCCGATGGGACGTGCTTCGAGCCGGACTCGATGGACGCGCTCGCGGGCTATCGCGGGTACCTCGGTGGGGTCGGGGCGCCCGACTCGTGGGCGAGCGGTGGTGAGCTGGACGATCCGACGGCGCACTGTGACAACGCCGACTACATCCGGCCGGAGGACAACGGTGGCAAGGAGTACGTGCGGAGCCGGGCGCAGGCGTCCGGGCGGCTCGTCGACTGCCTTCGGCATCTGCGCGGCAGGTTCCACGGTGCCGCCGAGCAGGCCGGGACGGTCTTCGACGACGAGGGGGACCTGTCGCATTGGGAGACCCGTTCGGTCTGTGCCGACTACGGGGCGCCCGGGGACAGGAGGCATGCCAAGTGCCGGTTCGTGGATCTGTTCGGGCGGGCGCTGCACGGGGTCCAGGACTTCTACTCGCACTCCAACTGGGTGGACTCGCACGACACGTCCAAGCCGACCGGGACGAGCAACCCGCCGGGCATTCATCAGAGCGCGGTGTTCCCGCTGATGAGCTTCCGGCCGCCGCTGTCGCAGCCGTCGGACGTTCCCGAACGGCTCAGCACCGGCTGCTATCCGTCGGACGAGTGCGTGGGACGGATCCGGCATGACGAGGACCTGAACAAGGACGTCGCGCAGATCGATCCGGTGACGGGTGCGGTCACCAGGGACGGGACGAGCGCTCGCGGGTCCATCTCCGACAACCAGGAACGCGCTGTTCTGTGGGCGATCCTGGACACCCGCAGGCAGTGGGCGACCATGCGTGCGGAGATCAGGGACCGGTATGGCAAGGAGAAGGGTGCCACGATCATCTGCGCTCTGACGCATGACACCCCGGTCGCCAACTGGCCGTGGACGACGGGCGACTGCGAGAAGTGAGCCCGGGGACGGGACGGGGCCGTCTCAGGGGTGGCGTTCGTGCCAGGCGGCTATCTGGGCTCGGGAGGTGAAGCCGAGCTTGGCCAGGATGTGCTCCAGGTGGGAGTCGGCGGTGCGCTTGGCGATGACGAGGCGGTCGGCGATCTCGCGGTTGGACAGGCCCTCGGCGACGAGGGCGGCCACCTGGAGTTCGCGGCGCGACAGCTGGGCGCCGGCCGGGGCCTCGGGACGCGGGGACGGGACGGCGGGTTCGCGGCGGGCTTCGGCGAGGGCTTCGGCGGGGGTCATCGCCGAGCCGCGGGCCTCGGCCGCAGAACGGTCGGCGGGGGCGAGCGGGGCGAAGGCGGCCTCGCGGGAGGTGTTGCGGAGGTCGGCGTACGACGGGCCGAGCATGGGGGAGCGGATCAGGGCCCAGTAACGGTCGGTCGCGGACATGAGGACGGCCGCGCGGAACGGGTCGCCCTGGGCGGTGAGGGCGGCGGCGTAGGTGTCGAGGGCGACGGCGGTGGCCAGGAGCTCGCCGGAGTCGGCCGAGGCGGGGATCGCCTCGTAGGCTCCGGCGGCGGCGCCCTCGATGTCGCCGCTGAGGAGGAGGGTGAGGCTCTGGCACATCTGGACGAACTGGCGGACCAGGCGGTCGCCGGTGCGGTCGCAGGTGTGCAGGCCCTCGTCGCAGGCCCGGAGGGTGCCGGGGATGTCGCCGTCGTAGAGGCGGATGGTGGCCAGGTGGGGGTGGGCGGCCAGGGAGTAGACCTCGCGGTAGCCGTTCCGTTCGAAGGCCTCGATCGCGGCTTCGAGGAGCGGACCGGCCTGCTCGTCGCCGGCGCAGTAGGCCAGGAGGCCCTCGGCCAGGAGGGACTGGGCGGTGAGGTCGGCGTCGCCGGCCCGGGCGACGAACGGGGCGGCCTCGTCGATGAACGTGCGCGCGAGGCCGGTCTCGGCGACGAGGCTGTGCATGATCGCGGAGACGAGGAGGCCGCGGCAGCGGATGGTGTCGGGGGTGTCGTAGGCCGCCAGGCCGCGGCGGAGCCAGTCGCGGCCCTCGCCGAAGGCGCCACGGAACACCCAGTAGTGCTGGAGGACGCGCGCCATGTCGAGGCCGGTGCCCTCCTCGCCGGGGGTGGAGAGGGAGTAGTCGAGCGCGACGCGCAGGTTGTGGTGCTCGCGGCGGAGCCGGTCGAGCCAGACGATCTGCTCGGTGCCGAGGCTGTGGTCGAAGGCGTCCCGGGCCAGGCTCAGGTAGTGGTCGCGGTGGCGGTGGCGCAGGGCGGCGTGGTCGCCCCGGGTGTCGAGCCTCTCGGCGCCGAACTCGCGGATCGTGTCGAGCATGGCGTAGCGGCCGGTCTCGCGCTCGTACTGGACGATGGACTTGTCGACCAGGCGGCCGAGCGTGTCGGCGAGCCAGTCGGCGGGCAGGTCGTCGTCGGTGCAGACCGCCTCGGCGGCCGGGATGTCGAAGCCGCCGGGGAAGACCGCGAGCCGGGCCCAGAGCAGGCGTTCTTCGGGGCCGCACAGGTCGTGGCTCCACTCGACCGTGGCGCGGAGCGTCTGCTGGCGGTCGTGGCGGCCGCGGGCGGCGCCGAGGAGGCGGAAACGGTCGTCCAGGCGTTCCATGATCTGGTCGAGCGACATCGTGCGCAGCCGGACGGCGGCCAGTTCGATCGCGAGCGGGATGCCGTCGAGCCGGTGGCAGAGGTGGCCCACCGTGCCGGTGTCGAGCGTCGCGGGGGTGAGGCCGGGGACGACGAGGCCGGCGCGGTCGACGAAGAGCGCCGAGGCGTCGCTGGTGGCGGCGCCGGGGGAGCCGGGCTCGGGCGCGGGGAGGGGCGGGATGCGCACGACGTGCTCGCCGAGGACGTCGAGCGGCTCGCGGGTGGTGGTGATGACGCGCAGGCCGGGCGCCGCACGGAGCAGCACCTCGGCCAGCTTGGCGCACTCGTCGGGCAGGTGCTCGCAGGTGTCGAGGATCAGCAGGAGGCGCCGGTCGGCCAGGTGCTCGGCCAGGAGCGACAGCGGGTCGCCGGCCGACAGGTCGGGCAGCCGCAGGGCGTCGGCGACGCGCCGGGAGAGCAGCGCGGGCTCGTGCAGGGCGGACAGCTCGGCGAGCCAGAGGCCGTCGTCGAACGCTCGGCACAGGTCGGCGGCGACGCGCAGCGCGAGGCGGGTCTTGCCGACGCCGCCGGGGCCGCACAGCGTGACCAGGCGTGAACGTTCGAGCGCGGCCCTGACCTCGAGGAGTTCGTGGCGCCTGCCGACGAACGTCGTGACCTCGGCCGGGAGGTTTCCCGGCCGCCGTTCCACCGCAAGACGTGTCACCGCAGCCCCGGCCGTCGCGTCAGGTCATCGTTCGCCTCCGTATCGTACGCCCGCGGTCACGTTCCGACGAGCGCCGAGACGACCGGGGTGAACGCGGCGAGCTCGTTCTCGTGGTGCAGGACGAAGTAGGTGAGGCCGAGTTCCTCGCGCCATCGCCGCAGGTCATCGCAGATTTTGGCGGTGTCGCCGGTCAGCACCTGCGGCGTGTCGGTCTGGGCCTCGGGCGCGGCGGCGCTCCAGCCGGCGTCGGAGTGGTCGCGGCCGACGCTGAGGATCGAGGTGCCGAGCTCGACCTCGCGGCCGCCCGCCTCGGCCCTGACGATCTCGATCTTGCGGCGGAACGCGTCGAGGCCGCCGTCGGAGGTGTCGGGGCCGGAGCCGTCGGCGCGCACGCGCATGGTGAGGTTGACGATGTCGGCCTCGCGGGCGGCCAGGCGCAGGACGCGCGGGCCGCCGCCGCCCAGCATGAGGCGGGGGCCGGGGCGCTGCAGCGGTGTCGGCTCCTGTTCCAGGCCGTCGAGCGTGTAGTGCTTCCCCTCGTACGAGAACGGGCCGCCGCGCCACAGGCCCTTCATGACGTCGATCGCCTCGGTGAGCCGGTCGACGCGCACGCCGGGCGGGTCGAGGGTCAGCCCGGCGCGGTGGTAGTCGTGCGCCATCCAGCCGGTGCCGAGCCCGAGTTCGAGGCGCCCGCCGGAGAGCACGTCGATGGTCGCTGCCTCCTTGGCGAGCACGGCGGGGTGCCGGAAGTCGTTCGCGAAGACCAGCGTGCCGACCTTGAGCCGGGACGTCGCGCAGGCCGCCGCCGTCATCGCCGCGACCGGCGCGAAGCGCGGGCCGACGAGGTGGTCGGGAACGAGCAGCGCGTCGAAGCCCGACTCCTCCAGGCGGCGGGCCTTCTCCGCCCATTCCCGTGCGGAGCCGGCCATCCGGATCACTGCGGCGAAACGGAACACCCTGCGACCTCCTGGCGGTGAGCGGCGATACCGGGCGCGGATGCCGGGCGCCGTCGTCAAGCGGTGATACCAAGCGCTTGCTCGACAAGATATGCGGCGCTACCGTCGCCAGGGAAGAGACAGCGAGGGGCGCTCATGGGTCTTTCCGTACTGCAGGCTCCGGTGCGCGAGGTGTCGGAGCGAGAGATCGCCGACTTCCGCGCCAACGGATGGGCGCGGCTGCCCGGACTGGTCGCGCCGGAGTTCGTCGACGGCCTGCGGGAGCGGGCGCTGGAGCGGCTGGCCGAACGCCGCGACCGGTTCCGCAACAGCTATGTCGACCAGGCGTTCGGTCAGGACCGCGACATCGCCCGCCACGACGAGGCGTACGCGGCGCTCGCGCTGTCGCCGCAGCTCGCCCGCAACGTCTGCAGGCTGCTGGTCGGCGTCGACGCCGTCCGCCTCCAGGTGACCAACCTGCTGATCAAGGAGCCCGCCAACGGCGACGGCCACGGCGCGACGGTGTTCCACCAGGACTTCCCGTGGATGCCGATGGACCGGTCGGCGATGCTGACCGTCTGGCTGGCCCTGGCGGACGTCCCCGCCGACATGGGCTCGCTGCGCTTCTACAACGGGTCGCACCACCACGGCTCGCTCGGGCGCAGCTTCGTCCGCGAGGACGACGACGCGCTCAGCCAGCATCCGTGGCTGGAGACGCTGGAGCTGTCCGACCCCATCGACCTGGCGGCGGGCGACGCCACGGTGCACAGCTCGCTGGTCGTCCACGGCGCCCCCGCCAACGAGCGAGCCGAGCCGAGGCTCTCGTTCACCGCGACCTACTTCGACGCGACGGCCCTCTACACGGGCGCGGCCTACGGGCAGACCGACGGCCTGGGCCTGGAGGTCAACAAGCCGTTCGACCACCCGATGTTCCCCGTGGTCCCGGTGGTCACATGAGCGGCGGAACGGACCGGAGCGGCGGGGCGGAGGCGTTCCGCGGGGTCGAGACGTTCGGCGGGGTGGTCCGGGACCCCGGCGCGACGCTGATGCACGAGCACATCTTCGGCCTCAGCCCGGAGATCCTGTGGAACTGGCCCGACATCCCCGAGGGCTGGGACCTGGAGCTGCGCGCCCAGGAGGCGGCGGGCAAGCTGAACGACCTCAAGGCCGCCGGCGTCGACACGGTCGTGGACCTCACGGTCATCGGGCTCGGCAGGTACGTGCCCGCCGTCCAGCGGGTCGCCGAGCTGACCGAGATCAACATCGTCGCGGCGACCGGGCTCTACACCTACGACGCGCTGCCGCCGTACTTCGGCAACCGCGGGCCCGGCTCCCTGTTCGGCGGGCCGGACCGCCTCGCCGACTTCTTCGTCCGCGACATCACCGACGGCATCGGCCGCACCGGCGTCAGGGCGGGCATGCTCAAGTGCGCCACCGGCCGCCAGGGCATCACTCCGGGCGTCGAACGGGTCATCCGCGCGGTCGCGCGGGCCCACCGCGAGACCGGGGTGCCGATCACCACGCACAGCGAATCGGCCACCCGCAACGGCCTCGACCAGCAGAAACTCCTCGCCGAAGAGGGCGTGGACCTGTCCCGGGTCGTCATCGGCCACGCGGGCGACTCCACCGACCTCGCCTACCTGGAAGAGCTGGTCGCGAACGGTTCGTACCTCGGCATGGACCGCTTCGGGATCGAGTTCACCTCGTTCGAGGACCGCGTCGCCACCGTCGTCGCGATGTGCGAGCGCGGGCACGCCGGCCGGATGGTCCTCTCGCACGACTCGTACTGCTTCAACGACCGTTTCGAGCCCGCGGTGGTCAAGGAACGCCATCCCAACTATCACCTGCTGCACATCTCCCGCGACGTGCTGCCCGCGCTGCGCGCCGCGGGCGTCACCGAGGAGCAGATCACGCAGATGCTGGTCGACAACCCCCGCACGATCCTCACCGGAGGCCGCCCGTGATCCCCGCGGACTTCGACGTCACCGCCGCCTGGCATGTCGCCGACCCGTACCCGTTCCTGCGCCACCTGCGGCACGACAAGCCGGTCTTCTGGAGCGAGCATCTCCAGATGTGGGTGCTGACCCGCCACGACGACGTGCGCGGCGCGTACCGCGACCACACCACGTTCTCCAGCGTCGGGTCGCTGACGATCTCCCGGACGCTGACCGAGGCCGTGAAGGAGACGCTCGGCGAGCACCGCTCGTTCCTGGACGACTTCGCCGCCAACGTCGACCCGCCCAAGCACACCCGCATGCGTCGCGCGATCTCCCGCGCCTTCACGCCGCGGGCCGTCTCGCGGCTCGGCGACGACTTCCGCGTCAAGGTCGACGCGGTCCTCGACGACGTGATCCCGCGCGGCGAGGCCGACTTCGTGGCGGACGTCGCGCACCTGCCGTCCGCCCGGCTCGCGGCCGTCTTCATCGGGGTGCCGCCGGAGGACGAGGAGCAGGTCAAGCACTGGGTCTACTCCTGGTTCCAGCTCTTCCTGTCGCCGCAGCCCGAGGAACGCCAGCACGAGCTGGCCCAGGACTTCCTCAAGTACCTCGACTACGTCGACCGGCTGGTCACCGAGCGCCGCGCCGACCCGCGCGACGACTTCGTGTCGATGATGGCCGAACTGATCGACACCGGCCCGGAGGGCCTGTCCCACCGCGAGGTCGTGGAGACCATCAGCGCGCTGCTGCTCGGCGGCAACGACACCGTGCCGAACGGGGTCTCCAACGCGATCTACCGGCTCATGCGCGAGCACGACGTCTGGGCGGAGATCGTCGCCGACCCCGCGCTGATCCCGGGGATGATCGAGGAGAGCTTCCGCATCGACGGCGCCAGCCTCGGCAGCTTCCGCACGACCACCGCGCCGGTGACGCTGCACGGGCAGACGATCCCCGAGGGCGCCCAGGTGCTGCTGCACGCCGACTCGGCCGGGCACGACGAGACCGTCTTCCCCGATCCCGAACGGTTCGACATCCGGCGGCCGAACGCCCGCGACCACCTGGTGTTCGGGTACGGCGTGCACCACTGCGTGGGGGCGGCGCTGAGCCGGCTCAAGATGGAGATCGCGTTCGAGCAGCTCACGTCCCGCATGCCCTCGTTGCGGCTGGCGCCGGGCGCGCGGCCCGAGTACCGCCGCAGCCTGGTCGGCCGCGGCCTGACCTCCCTGCCCGTCGAGTGGGACGAGCGGTGAGTCACGCGGTGAGTCGCGCGGTGAGGCGTGCGGTGAGGCGTGCGGTGAGTCGCGCGGTGAGCCCGCGCGTGGGCCGGCGGTGAGGCGCGCGTGAGGTACACCGGGCGCGTCGCCCTGATCACCGGCGCCGGGTCGGGCATCGGCCGTGCCTGCGCCGTGCGGCTGGCCGCCGAGGGCGCGAGCGTGGCGGTCGCCGACATCGACGCGGGAACCGCCGCGGAGACCGCCGAGCTGATCACCAAGGAGGGCGGCACCGCGCACCCGTTCGAGGCCGACGTGAGCGACGAGGCCGCCGTGCGGGCGATGATCGCCGCCGTGGTCGACGCGTACGGGCGGCTGGACGTCCTGCACAACAACGCCGCGGCGCTGTCGCGCGACGTCTACGGACGCGACCTCGGCGTGACCGAGATGGACGTGGACGTCTGGGACCGCACGATGGCGGTCAGCCTGCGCGGGTCGATGCTCTGCGTCAAGCACGCCGTCCCGCACATGGGCCCCGGCGGCGCGATCGTCAACACCTCGTCGGTGTCGGCGCTCGTCGGCGACACCGACCACGCCGCGTACGGGTCGGCCAAGGCCGCGCTCGTCTCGTTCACCCGCTACGTCGCCACCATGTACGGCGAGCGCGGCATCCGCTGCAACGCCGTCGCGCCCGGCCTGGTGCTCACCGCGGTCGCGCGGCGTTTCCTGGCGGCGTCACCCGAGCGCATGGCCGAGAAGGCGGCCGAACGTGTCCTCCCGGACGCCTGCGAACCCGAGGACATCGCCGCGCTGGTGGCCTTTCTCGGGTCGGCGGAGGCGCGCTGCATCACGGGCCAGACGATCGTGATCGACTCGGGCACCACCGCGCACCGGCCCGAGCACGCCCTGCGCAGCTGGGCTACTGCGGCGGGCCGTCACCGAGGGTGACCGGCGTGGTGCGGCGTTCGCCCGCCGCGTTCGTCCAGGTGATCCGCACGGTGTCGCCGGGGTGGTGGCGCAGCAGCATGTCGGTGAGCGAACCGGGCGAGTCGACCGGCTCGTCGTCCAGCGCCACGATCGTGGTCCTGGCGCGCAGCCCCGCCTGCTCGGCGGGCGTCCCCGGGATGAGATCGGCGATGTAGGCGCCGCCGGCCCGCCCGCCCGACGGGGTGGTGGGCTGGCGGACCTGCACGCCGAGCAGTGCGGTGCGGCCGATGTGCACGGTGTCGGACGCCTCGCCGCGCTGGATCTGCCGGACGATCTCGAGCGCCTTGGCGGACGGGATCGCGAACCCCCGCGAGGCGCCCTTCTTCTCGAGGTCGAAGCCCGCCGAGGCCGCGGTGTTCATGCCGATCACCTGACCGGAGGTGTTGAGCAGCGGTCCGCCCGAGTCGCCCGGCTTGATGGGCGCGTTGGTCTCGATGAGGCCGGTCAGCCGTTCGGAGCTGCCGTCGCTCTGGTCGGTGGCGGTGATCTGCCGGTCGAGCGCGGTGACCTTGCCCGTGACGACCGACGGGGTACCGCCCTTGCCGCCCGCGTTGCCGACCGCGGTCACCACGTCGCCGAGCCGCACCTCCCACTTCTCGGCGAACTTCGCGGTCTTGAGCCCGGACGCGCCGGACAGCCTGATCAGCGCGATGTCGCCGGACTTCTGGTACCCGAGCACCTGCGCCGGGTAGGTGCGGCGGTCGTCGGTGTCGGTGCCCTCGATCTCGGTGGCGCCCTGGATCACGTGGTTGTTGGTGAGCACCAGGCCGGACGGGTCGACCACGATGCCGGTGCCCGCCGCGCGGACGCCGCGCAGCCCCTGCTCGGTGAAGATGTTGACCACGCCGGGCCTGCGGCCGCTGGGCTTCTTCGACCGGGGTCGTTCGCTGGTGGGTGTGGCGACGACCGACTCCTCGGGCGCGGCCTGGGCACCCCCGTCGCCGTCGTCGGTGAGGAACGGGCGGCCGAGCAGGACGGCCACCACCGCGAGCAGGAGCGCCACCGCCAGGCACCCGCACCCCGCCCCCGACCCGCCCGAATCATGACGATCTTGAATATCGCTCACGAATCGCCTCCTCAGGCGTGCGATGCCCGGAAGGGCGGGTCGTACACCCGGCGAACGACCGGCGTGCTCGCGCGGCTCCGGGCGGCGCGGGGTCGGCGGGCATGGGGGTCGGCGGGCATGGGGTGGGCAGGCATGGAGGTCAGCGGGCGTCGGGGTCAGCGGGCATGGGGTCGGCGGGCATGGGGTCAGTGGCGTTCGAGCAGCTCGCGGAGGTAGCGGCCGATGGTCTCCTCGACCATCGGCCGGTCGTATCCGCCGAGCACCACGTCGAGGCGGGGGTTGTTGAGCTCCTCGCGCGTCACCGGAAGCCCGTCCAGCCGCGCCCGGCCGAGCGTGCCCCAGATGCGCGCGATCAGATCGTGGACCTGGGCCCGGTCGTACCCCCGGAACCGCACGGGGAACGAGTGCTCCCCCCGCACCTCACTGATCAGCGGAGCCTGATGGTCCGCGAACGCGTCCGCGGGCCGGTCGTACCCCGCGGGCCGGCCATAGGCCGCGGGCGCGGGGGAGCCGCCCGGCCGGACGTACGCCTCGGGCGGGTTGCGCACCGATGGCCGGTCGTACGCCGCCGGCCGGCCGTACGCCGCAGGGGAGTCGTACTCCAGAGGCGGCCCGTACACGGAGGGGCGTTCGGCCGCGGGGGGCTGGTCGTACGCCGGGGGCGGGGCGTACGCCGGGGGCGGGGCGTACGCGGCGGGTGAGGATCGGGGGCCGGGGGGTCGGGGCGTGGGGGGAGGCTCGTCTTCGGCGGGGCCGAAGATGATTCCCAGGCCCGGGTCGGGGTCGGGGACGTCGGCGGGCAGGTCGACGCCCTCGTGGGCGGCCAGCTCGCGGCGGTACGCGCGCATGGCGCCGTCGACCTCGAACTTGTCGTAGCCGCGCACGGCGATGTCGAACTCGATCCAGCCGAACTCCTTCAGGCTGATCGGCTGCCCGGTCAGCGGCCCGCGGCCGAGCGTGCCCTCGACCTGGGCGACGAGCTCGTCCACCTGCCGCCGGTGGTAACCGCGCATCACGACGGAGAACTCCGGCATCAAGGACACCTCCTGGCAGGCAAACTTACTCGGTGCCCTACTCTGGCGCCTCCGGCCGGAAACGGCCACGGAGTCCGGTCTGCCCGGCCGTCGCCGCGCCGCCCCGGCTCAGCCGCCGCTGAAGTAGCGCCGGGGGTTCTCGATCAGCATCTGGTCGATCTGCGCGTCCGTCACGTTCAGGGCGCGGAGGGACGGCAGGACGTCGTCGCTGATGTGCCGGTAGTTCCAGTTGGGCGCCATGCCGCGCAACATGTCGGGGTCGGGGCCGAACCAGTCCATGTAGCAGCTCGCGTCGTGGCTGAGCACCATGCGGTCGGTGTAGCCCGCCTCGCACAACCGCGCGATCGTGCTGACCCGGCTGGCGGTCGGGTTGAGCAGGTCGAGGCCGAACCGGTCCATGCCGAGGATCGCGCCGGTGTCGGCGAGCTCCTTGAGGTAGTCGAGGTCGTTGCTGTCGCCCGCGTGGCCGATGACGACCTTGGTCATGTCGACGCCCTCCTTGCCGAGGAGGTCGACGACGATCCGGCCGGCGTGGGACGTGCTCTCGGTGTGCACGGTGAGCGGCGCGCCGGTCTCCCGGTGGGTGGCGGCGACCGCGCGCAGGATGCGCTCGACGCCGGGGGTGAGGCCGGGCGCGTCGATCGCGCACTTGAGGAAGGCGGCCTTGACGCCGGTGCCGGCGATGCCCTCGGTGATGTCGCGGGTGAAGTCGGCGACCATCGGTTCCGGCCCGCCCAGCAGCGTGTTCGGGCCCCGGTAGTGGAACTGGAACGGAACGTCGTTGTAGGAGTAGATCCCCGTCGCCACGATGATGTTGAGGTCGGGCACCTGCTCGGCGATCCGGGCGATCCGCGGGATGTAGCGGCCGAGCCCCCAGACGGTCGGGTCGGCGATCGTGGTGATCCCGCGTTCGACGAGCTGGTGGAGCTTGGTGATCGCGTCGCCGACGCGTTCCTCCTCGTCCCACCAGGCGCCGGTGCCGTAGTTCTCGACGTGCTCGGTGGACAGGACGAAGACGTGCTCGTGCATGAGGGTCCGGCCCAGCGCGTCGACGTCGACGGGGCCTCGGGCGGTCTCCACTGCTGGCATGGGGTGGTCTCCTCGGCTGCATACCGACTGGTCGGTTTCTGGCAAGCTATGACCGAGCGGCCCACACGTCAATGGGAGGAGCACGGTGGCCAAGCGAACTCCCCGGTCGAGCTCGGTCGAGCGGCGCATCCTGGACGCGGCGGTCGGCCTGTTCGCCGAACGCGGCTTCGACGGCACGTCCGTCCAGGAGATCGTCACCTCCGCCGCCGTCACCAAGGGCGCCCTCTACCACTACTTCGACTCCAAGCACGATCTGCTCTACGAGATCTACCATTCCCTGATCGCCCGGCAACTCGCGGATCTCGACCGGGTGGTCGCGGCCGGGCTGCCGCCGCGCGACACGGTCCGCGCCATCCTCACCGAGCTGATCAACAGCACCGCCGAGCACATCGACGAGGCCAAGGTGTTCGCCCGCGAGTCGCACCGCCTCGACGACGAGCGCATGCACGTCCTGCGCGGCGACCGCCGCCGCTACCACGTCACGTTCCGGCGGATCGTGGCCGACGCGCAGCGGGACGGCGCCTTCTCCGCCGTGACCTCGCCGGACACCGTGACCATCGTGGCCCTCGGCATGGTCAATCAGATGCCCGGCTGGTACCGCGCCGACGGCCCCAAGACCGCCCCCGAGCTCGCCGCCGAGGTCACCGCCTTCGTCCTCGCCGCCCTGGAGCCCCGCTGACGGCGCTGAGGACGAGGTAGAGGGCGATCCACTGGTCAGGGTGGACGTAGGCGACGACGGCGGCGCGGTCGATGTTCGCGGCGCGGAATCCGGCGTCCACCAGGGCGCGCGGGTAGGCGGTGCGCAACGAGGCGTGCAGGCTGCCGCCCTTGCCGGAGAAGCCCAGCTCGACGCAGCGCCTGAAGCCGGTGAGAGACGCCGCGGGGAGCAGGGGTTCGGCGCGGCGGTCCAGGTGCAGGACCGCCGAGTCGACCCTCGGTACGGGCCGGAAGCGGCTGCGGTGGATCCGGCCGCCGAGGTGCCAGCCGAACGCGGGCCACGTCTCGACCGTGAGGCGGCTCCAGCGCCCGTAGTCGCCGGTGCGCTTGCGCGCGTACTCCAGCTGGGTGATCAGTGTCGCGGACGTCAGGAGCGGGGCGCGCAGGCACCAGCCGACGATCCCGGAGGTCACCGAGTAGGGGATGTTGCCCGCCACCCGGAACGCCCGTTCCGGCGGGCGCGTCCGCAGGAAGTCGCCCTGGTGGCAGTGCACGTTCGTGAGGTCGCGCGCCCGCAGGCGGCCGGCCAGGCGGGGGTCGATCTCGTGGGCGTGGATCGTCGCGCCGCCCGCCGCGAGCGCGGCGGTGAGGCGTCCGTCGCCCGCGCCGACCTCGACGACGAGGTCGCCGGGCCCGCCGCCGACCGACCGCGCGTACCGGCGGATCGTCGTGGCGTCGACGAGGAAGTTCTGGGAGAGGAGATGGCGCGAAGGGGAATGGGGCATGGCCGCGTGTCCAAGGGGATCGGGAACCGATGGGATCTCGGAGCCCTGGACATGCGGGAACGCGGCGCGCACACAGGCGCCGCCGTCAGCGAAGAGAGATCAGGCGCGGTCCGGCACGTCCAAGGCGGGACGGCCGCGCAGCCGGCTGGAAACGGCCCACACGGTCGCCCGGACCGCGGTGCCACTCATACCCATGCGCGTGAGGCTAGGGGTGCTGATGATCGTCCGGCAAACGGTTTTCCGGAGTGCCGGGGCCCGGCACTCCGGTGACGTCCTTTCGCTACTTGAGGGCGTAGGCGCGGAAGACGGTCTGCACGACCTTGTCGCCGGCCGCGTCGACGGCGGTGGCGCGCAGGGTCACGAAGGCCGCGCCGGCGGGCGGGGCGACGGTGACCGTGCCGGCGCCCGGTTTCCCGGCGAACGGGACGGACCGCCAGGTCGCGCCGTCGTCGAACGAGGCCTCCACCTTGAGCGACCTCGGCGCCGAGCCGGGCGATCCCGGGGCGCGCTCCACCCAGACCGGGATGACCGTCGGCCTGGCCTTCGGCGCCTGGTTGAGGTCGTCCAGCCCGGCGGGGAGGAGGCGGACGGCGGTCAGGGGGAGCGTCTCGGGGTCGGCTGCTCCCGGCCGGGCCGAACGGAACGTCCAGAGCGCCTCGATCTTGGGCGAGACGGTGGCCCGGCGTTCGAACGACTTGAAGAGCGTGTACGTGGCGGCGTCGGGCGGAACGGCCGCCCGCAGCCACGGGGTGCCGGTCAGCGGGGTGAACTCGGTCTCGGCGAGGACCGTGCCGCCCTGGCTCAGCCGCATGCGCCCCGAGGTCATGAGGTCGCGTCCCCGGTCGTCGAGGGCGGCGGTCCAGGGGTTGCCCTCCTCGACCCTCAGCGTGTCGCCGTCGCGTTCGTCGTAGCTCGCCGCCGGCGCGATCACCGAGGCGTTCCAGACGTCGGCCGTGCGGCCGGCCCGGTACCGGCGGGGCGAGCGTTCGAGGTCGACGGTCCGCGTCCGCCACTGGTCGGGGTCGACGTAGGTCGACAGCTGCGCGCCCCAGCGCAGCGGGTCGTCCGGGCGCAGGTGCAGGGTGAACCTGGCGGGAAGGAGACGGTCGACCGTCTGCCGCGTGCCGCCGTAGAACTCGCCGTCCGCCGGGTGCGCGGACCAGCCGATCTGCCCGTGGCGCGCGTCGCCGCCGTGGAAGCGCACGGTGGTGTCGATCCGCGCCATCCCCGAGTCGCGGGTGTGCAGGCCAGGATCGGCCGGGACCCTGCCGTTCACGTAGCGGAAGTCGCGGTAGACGTACGGGCTGGGCTGGTCGAGCGTGGCGCCGCGCCGCTGCCACATGGTCGTCACGGTGTAGTTGAGGCCCGGCTCGTCCGACGGCGTCACCGAGATCCGGTGGGTCGCGTCGCCGCCCAGGAAGTAGGCGACCCAGAACGTGTCGGTGGCGTAGACGACCTGGGCGTCGACGGCGCTCAGCTCCGCGTCCGGCCGGTCGTGGGTGAGGTCGACCGGGGTGGTCCGGCGGGCGTCGAGCGTGATCTCGCGGGCGCCCGCGGCGAGCACGGCCTTCTGGACGACGACCGACCGCCATTCGTCGCCGGTGCCGATGTGCGAGGTGATCAGGTACGTGCCGGGCGGCACCCGGGCCTTGGCGGGTTCCTGGAGCCACCCTTCGGCGTCGTAGCTCTGGCCGGTGTCCAGGTTGCGCAGGGTGGCCTGGGGGAAGGCCACCTGCTCGCCGTTCCGGTCGAGGACGGGCAGGGTGACCGAGGCCGTGGGCGGCTCCAGGTGACCGCCCAGCGGAGTGCGCACCACGTCCGTGCCGTCGGCGCCCTTCGCGAGGAGGTGGCCGGTGTAGAGCCCCGCCTCGATGCCGGCGACCCCGCGGAAGGTGAGGGTGACGGTGGCCTCGCCGCCCGCCGGCACGGTGACGCGGTCCCGGTCGAGGTCGACGGCCCCGGCCGGGAGCGCCTCACCCTGCTGCCCGGTCATGGCGGCCGACAGGGTCAGCTCCGCCGGCTCGCCGCCGGAGTTGGTGTAGGTGATCTTCCTGGCCAGCTCCGAGGCGTCGCCCGAGTCGGGCCAGGGCAGCGCCACGTTGACGCTCCCGGGAACGGCGCCGACCCGCTGGGGCGCGGTGGCCTTGGCGACGTCCACCCGTCCCGCGCCCTGGGTGTAGACGCCCACGCCGGGGAGGGGCTTGGCGGCGTTCAGCAGCGTGGCCTTGATGCGCTCACCGCTCCAGCCGGGGTTCTGCTGGGCCAGGATCGCCGCCGCGCCCGCCACGTGCGGCGTCGCCATCGAGGTCCCCGACGCGCGGGTGTGGTGGTCGTCGACGGGCGTTCCGGCCGAGGTGCCGGCGGCGCGGGCGGCCGTGATGTCGATGCCCGGGGCGAGCAGGTCGGGCTTGATCGCGTACGTGCCGGGCACCGGTCCCTGCGCGGTCACGGCCTGCCGGTCGGAACGGTCGACGCTGCTGACGGCCAGCGACCCTTCGGCGGCGGCCGGGAGCGCGACCAGCCCCGGCGCCGGCCAGGGGAAGTTGCCCGCCGCCGTGACGAACAGCGTGCCGGTCTCCCGCGACAGGTCGTTGACCGCGGCCTCCATCGGGTCCACGGCCGCGGTGTCGCAGAAGCAGCCCAGGCTCATGTTGACGACCTTGGCCTTGGCCTCCCGCGCCGCCCAGGTCATCCCGGCGATGATCCAGGACTCCAGCCCCTCGCCGTCGTCGCCCAGCACCTTGCCGCTGACGAGCTCGGCGTCGGGGGCGACGCCGCGGTAACGCCCGCCCGAAGCGGTGCCGGAACCCGCCAGGATGGACGCCACGTGGGTGCCGTGCCCGACACGATCCTCCACCGTGCCGGACGTGGTGAAGTCGCGCCGCTCGCGCACCGCCGCGCTCAGATCCGGGTGGCCCGAGTCCACGCCGGTGTCGAGCACGGCGACCTTGACGCCCTTGCCGGTGAAGCCGCGTTCCCACGCCGCGGGCGCGCCGATCTGCGGGACGCTGACGTCCAGGCTCGCCTTCACCTTCGCGTCCAGCCAGAGCCTGGCGGACGGGTCCGCGCGGAACGTGCGCCACAGGCCGGGCAGCTCGCCCTTGGCGGCGTCGACCGTGCTGAGCCGCGAGCCGGCGATCCGCCTGGACGTGCCCGCCCGCAGGGTGGGCGTGCCCTCGGTGATGAGCGGCAGCCGGTCGCGGCGCCCGTCGCCGTACCCGGAGTTCAGGAGCTGGGTCACGTCGAACAGCCGGGCGTCCAGCCGCCCCCGCGCGATCAGCGGCCGGGCGTCCGCCGGCGTCACGATGATCCGGCCGTCCTTGATCTCGCTGGTGAACGCGGCGTGCGCCCGCCCGCGCGCCCTGTCGATCGTCACCAGCGGGCGCGCGTTCGCGCGCTCCACGACCGTGACCCGGTCGCCGGTGACGAGCGTGACGGTCCGCGGCTCGCCCGCCGCGACCGGAGCTTCGGGGGGTGCGGCGGGCGCGGCCTGAGCAGGTGGCCCCGCGGCGAGGGAGGCGGCCACGACCAGCAGCGCGGCGACGGAACGGCGGCGGGGTGTTCGGGTC
Organism: Spirillospora sp. NPDC047279; assembly: GCF_040643285.1. Taxonomy (NCBI): domain Bacteria; kingdom Bacillati; phylum Actinomycetota; class Actinomycetes; order Streptosporangiales; family Thermomonosporaceae; genus Spirillospora; species Spirillospora sp. NPDC047279. The sequence continues at coordinate 1,929 of NZ_JBEYUA010000040.1, read as the reverse complement.
ACGACGACCACTCCTGACGCGGGGAGCTGACCGGGCCTCAACCGTGCCAGCACATGCTGGCACAGTTGTCAGGTCCCGGCAATACCGCCCGCCCCCGGCGGGGTGTCCACGTCAGGACGGCCGTCTAGGCGTGATCTGAATCCGGCTCGTCGGCGCCGTCCGGGGTCGCCTCGGTGCTGGTGTAGAGGATCTCGCGGGCCTGCTCGGCGGCGCGGGTGAGCCCCTCGCTGACGAAGTCGAGGAAGCGGGCGATGTTCTCCAGGCGGGTGGCGGCCGGCGTGCCGGCGCCGAGGATGCCGACGCCGTCCCGGGCCGCCTCGATGAGCCGGTTGTTGTCCCGCGCGCTGCGGATCATCGACTGGTACCAGAGGTCGTCGTCGACGACGTACCGTTCGCGGCGCCCCTCGTCGCGTTCCCGGCGGATGAGCTCCAGGCTCTCGAGGGACGTGATCGCCTTGGAGATGGACGCCGGGCTGACCTGGAGGCGCTGCGCGAGCTCGGACGCGGTGAGCCTGCCGGAGTCGGTGGTGTAGAGGCAGCCCAGCACCCGGGCCATCATCTTGGGCAGGCCCGAGGTCATGAAGACGGTCGTGAGGGTCTCCTGGTAGTCGCGCACCGCCTCGGCGTCGCGGCCATGGGGTTGCGGGGGCGCCTCCGCGCCACGCACCGAGGCCTGCCGGCCTCGGTGCGTGCGCCGTTCGGTGGCGCGGTGGGCCAGGTCGGCGCGGTAGCCGGCGGGGCCGCCGTTGCGCATCACCTCACGCGTGACCGTCGAGGTCGGGCGATCGAGGCGGCGGGCGATCTCGGCGTAGGCCAGGCCGTCGGCCAGCCCTGCCGCGATCTGCTGCCGTTCCTGCTGGGTGAGCCTGCCTCCCGGCATCACGACCCCCTTCATGGCCCACGGGCGGCCCCGCGGCGCTGCTCGGCGTTCCCTGACGCCCCCAACATAGCGTTAACCCTCAGTGTATTGCAACGAACGATGGTCGAGTCGTTGCGTTAAACGAGAGGCTGTTGCAATGATTATTCGGTTTTGAACTGCATAGATGTACTTCTTAAGCAAAGATCTTGTTGCAGGAATCTGGAAAGCAACGTAGCTTTTCGTTTGTCAGAAACCGCGAAGACGCCAACGCAACGGAGAGCATCATGAACACGTACGACACCCCCGCCCCGATCACCGCCGTCGTCGACATCCCGGCCGGCCGGGTCCAGGTCATCGCCGCCGACCGGGCCGACACCGCGGTCGAGGTCCTGCCCGCCGACGCCTCCAAGGGTCGCGACGTGAAGGCCGCCGAGCAGGTCACGGTGGACTACGCCGACGGCGTCCTGCGCATCCAGTACTCGGCCAAGAACCAGCTCCTCGGCGCCTCCGGAGCCGTCGAAGTGACCGTGCAGCTGCCCACCGGCTCCCAGGTGGAGGCCAAGGCCGCCAGCGCCGAGTTCCGCGCCGTCGGCAAGCTCGGTGCGGTCGCCTTCGAGGGCGCGTACGACCAGATCAAGATCGACGAGGTGGCGGGCCTCCGCCTCACCGCGTTCGACGGCGACGTCGAGGTCGGCCGCCTCAACGGTTCCGCGGAGATCAGCACCCAGCGGGGCGACATCCGGGTCGCCGAGGCCGTCAGCGGCACGGTCGTCCTGAGCGCCCAGTCCGGTGACATCTCGGTCGGCGTCGCCGCGGGTGTCTCGGCCGCCCTGGACGCCGGCACGAGCTACGGCCGCGTCAGCAACAGCCTCAAGAACGACGGCGCCATCGACCTGAACATCCAGGCCACCACCGGCCAGGGCGACATCACCGCCCGCAGCCTCTGACCGCCGGCCCCCGAACCAGAACCCCCTGAGGAGCAGCATCATGACGAACCTGGCGATCGCGGTGGAAGGGCTGCGTAAGTCCTACCGTGACAAGAGTGGTGAGAAGGTCGTGCTGGACGGTAT
>NZ_JBEYUA010000039.1:0-20290 GCF_040643285.1 Spirillospora sp. NPDC047279 | reverse complement strand
TGCGCGAACACCTTGAACCGCGTCCCAGAATTCCCATACGCCCACGACGGCGTCTCGATCGCCAGGTCATCCAACCCGGCAGCGATGTCAGTCATCGTTCGTCATCCCCGAATCAGCGGTCGGCACGTCTCAGTCCAGGTGGAAGACCTCGGTGATCGGCGTCATCCCCGCGTCGGGGGCGCCACCGCCCAGGTCCTCGAAGTAGGGGGCCATCCGGGCCTGCCAGCGTTCGTTCACGTCGGTGGCGGCCATCCCGGCGAGCGCGGCGGCGAAGTCGTCGGTCTCCAGATAGCCGACGAGCAGGCCGTCGTCGCGGAGGAAGAGCGAGAAGTTCCGCCAGCCGGTCTCACGGAGCGCGTCCAGCATCTCGGGCCAGACGCGCTCGTGAGCCGTGCGGTACTCCTCGATCCGGTCCTGGCGCACCTTCAGGAGGAAGCAGATCCGTCGCATGGGAGCCGTCGTCCGCCGTCGCCTAGAAGTCGAACTGGTCGATGTTGGCGGCGTTGAAGACGGTGGGCGGGCCGAGCACGACGACGCCGTCCTTGCCGACGGTCCGCGCGCCGAGCTTGCCGGCCTGGAACGTCTCGCCCTGCTTGCCGGTGATCTGGCCGGAGGCTAGCGCGCCGCCCGCGTACGCGGCGAGGTAGCCGAGGTCGGCGGGGTTCCAGAGCTCGAACTCCTTGACGGTGCCGTCCTTGACGAACTTGCGCATCTGGTTCGGGGTGCCGAGGCCGGTCAGCGCGACCTTGCCCTTGGACGCGGAGCCGGAGAGGTAGCGGGCCGCGGCGGCGATGCCGACGGTGGTCGGCGAGATGATGCCCTTGAGGTCGGGGTAGGACTTGAGCAGGCCCTGGGTCTCGGTGAACGACTTCTGGTCGTCGTCGTTGCCGTAGGCGACCTTGACCAGCTCCATGCCGGAGTACTCGGGCTTCTTCAGCTCGTCCTTCATGAAGTCGATCCAGGTGTTCTGGTTGGTCGCGTTCGGCGTCGCCGACAGGATCGCGATCTTGCCCTTGTTGCCGATCTGCTGGGCGAGCACCTTCACCTGGCTGCGGCCGATGTCCTCGGGGCTGGCCTGGTTGATGAAGACGTCACGGCCGTCGGGGGCGGCGTCGGAGTCGTAGGTGACGACCTTGATGCCGGCGTTGCGGGCGTTCTTGAGCGCCGGGACGACCGCGTTGGCGTCGTTGGCGGAGATGACGATGACGTCCTGCTTCTGCTGGGTGAGGGTGTTGATGTAGGACACCTGGCTGGAGGCGCTGGCGTCGGACGGGCCGGTCTCCTTGCTCTGCCCCTTGAACGCGGTGACGGCGTCGGCGCCGCCCTTGTTGGCGATGGTGAAGTACGGGTTGTTGATCTGCTTGGGCAGGAAGGCGATCTTCAGTCCCGCCTTGAGCGGCGCGTTCGGGTCGGCGGTGGTGTTGCCCTTCGACGCCGTGGCCTCGGACTTGGCGTCGTCCTTGGTGGTGCCGCCGCAGGCGGTGAGCAGCGCTGCCGCGGCGACCAGCGCCGTGAGCTTGGGGATGGCAGACATCAGGAGGCCGTTCCTTCCATCAGGGGTGGTGGGCTGACCGTCCGGGACCGGCGGCTCCGGACGAACGCGGCGAGGTTGGGAGCCAGCACCGAGGAGATGAGCAGGAGCCCGGTCACGAAGTTGAGGACCTCGTTGGAGACGTCGGCGAGGATGAGGGCGTTGCGCAGGACGCCGAAGACCAGGACGCCGGTGAGGACGCCGGGCAGCGTGCCGCGCCCGCCGAAGAACGAGACCCCGCCGAGCAGGACGGCGGCGACGACGGCGAGTTCGAGGCCGGTGCCGTTGTCGGCGCGGGCGCTGGAGTAGCGCAGCGTGTAGACGATCCCGGCCAGGGAGGCGAACACGCCGGAGGCGACGAACAGCCAGAGCTTGATCCGCTTGACCCGGATGCCGGCGAAGTAGGCGGCCTCCTGGTTGTGGCCGAGCGCGAAGACCGCCCGGCCGAGCGGGGTGGCGTGCAGGATCACGCCGGCGACGAGGGCGAGGACGGCCGTCAGCAGGATCGGCTTGGGGATCGGGCCGACCGAGCCGGTGGCCCATCCGGTGTAGGCCGCGGGGAAGTCGGCGACGGCCTTGTCCCCCAGCGTCACGTACGCCAGGCCGCGGTAGAGGGCCAGCGTGCCGATCGTGACGGCCAGCGACGGCAGCCCGAGCCGGGTGACCAGCAGCCCGTTGACCAGGCCGCAGACGGCGCCGACGCCGAGCGCGATCACGAAGATCGACTCGATGGTGAGGCCGGCGTTCCAGAGCGCGCCGATGATCGCGCTGGTCAGGCCGAGCGTCGAGGCGATGGACAGGTCGATCTCGCCGGTGATGACGACGAGGGTCAGCGGGATCGCCATGAGCGCGATCTCCGAGACGTCCAGCAGCAGGAACGACACGTTCGACGTGCCGGCGAAGCCCTCGACCGTGAGGGACGCCACCGACCAGGAGACGATCAGCAGCGCCAGCAACGCCGCCTCCCAGGACGTCGCGCGGCTCTTCAGGTCGTTCATCCGGCCACCTCCGCGACCATCGGGGCGGTCTCGCTGGACCGTTCACGGCTGCGCCGGCGCAGGCGGGCGGCGAGCCGCAGGGCGAGCAGCCGGTCCAGGACGATCGCCGCGAGCAGCAGCGCCCCGTTGATGGCGTACTGGGCGAGCGAGTCGACCTTCAGCACCGCCAGGGCGCTGCTGATCGAGGTGAGCAGCAGCGCGCCGAGCGCCGCCCCCCACGCGCTGCCGACGCCGCCGGAGATCGCGACGCCGCCGACGACGGCCGCGGCGACCACGTCGAGTTCCTTGCCGGTGGCGACGGTGGCGTCGAGCGTGCCGAACCGGGCCGCCCACAACACCCCGGCGAGCCCGGCGATCGCCCCGTTCAGCACGAAGACCGTCAGCAGCCGCCGGGTGACCGGCACGCCCGCCAGGACGGCGGCGTCGGGGCTGGAGCCGATCGCGTACAGCTCACGGCCCGATCGCAGGTTGGCCAGGCCCCACCCGACGGCGGCCAGCACCGCCAGGGTGATCAGCGGCAGCACCGGCACGCCGAGGACCTTCGCGGTGCCCAGCGACAGGAACCCCGACGGCATGTCGGCCGCGTTGACCTGGCGGCCGCCGGCGAACCAGTAGTCGACGCCGCGGATCACGTACAGCGTGCCGAGCGTGGCGACCAGGGCCGGGATCCGCGCGTACGCGACGAGCGCGCCGTTGACCAGGCCCCAGGCCGCGCCGAGCGCGACGCACGCGAGCACGGCCACGATGATCGGCAGGCCCTGGTGGTCGGCCAGCAGGACGCCCGCGGCGAACGCCGACAGCCCGGTGATCGAGCTGACCGACAGGTCGACGTTGCGGGTGATGATGACCATCGCCTGGCCGATGGCCAGCAGGCCGATGATCGAGGCGTTGAGCAGGATGTCGCGGAAGCTGTCGAGCGACAGGAACGACGGGTTGGCCAGCCCGGTGCCGAGGAACAGCAGCACCGTCGCGCCGACGATGCCGAGCTCGCGGATCCGGCCCAGGCGTTCGAACGTGCCGTTCACGCGGCGGCCTCCCCGCGTCCGGTGGCGGCGGCCATGACCTTCTCCTCGGTGGCGTCGGCCCGGGCGATCTCGGCGGTGAGCCGGCCCTCGTGCATGACGAGGATCCGGTCGGCCATGCCGAGCACCTCGGGCAGGTCGGACGAGATCATCAGGACCGCCAGGCCGTCGGCGGCGAGCGTGGACAGCAGGCGGTGCACCTCGGCCTTGGTGCCGACGTCGATGCCCCGGGTCGGCTCGTCGATGATGAGGACCTCGGGGCCGGTCGACAGCCACTTGGCGAGGACGACCTTCTGCTGGTTGCCGCCGGACAGGACCGCGACCGCGTCCGACAGCCGGGAGTACTTGAGCCGCAGCCGCGTCGCCCAGTCGGTCGCGAGCGCACGTTCGGCCGCCGTGGAGATGATCGGCCCGCGCCGCAGCCGCCTCATGCCGGTGACCGCGATGTTCCGTTCGATCGACAGCTCCATCACCAGCCCCTGCTGCCTGCGGTCCTCGGGGACCAGGGCGAGACCGGCGGCCATCGCGGTGGTCGGCGACCCGGGGCGCAGCGGCGTGCCGCCGAGCGTCACCGAGCCCGCGTCCCATCTGTCGACGCCGAAGATGGCGCGGGCGACCTCGGAGCGGCCCGCGCCGACCAGCCCGGCCAGCGCGACGATCTCGCCGCGCCGCACCTGGAACGACACGTCGGTGAAGACGCCCTCGCGGGTCAGCCGGGACACCTCGAGCGCGACCTCGCCCGGCTCGGCCTCGACCTTGGGGTACAGCTCCTTCAGCTCGCGGCCGACCATCCGCCGCACCAGGTCGTCCTCGGTGAGCCCGGCGACGTCCTCGGTCGCGATCCAGGCGCCGTCCCGCAGGATCGTCACCCGCCGGCAGAGGGCGAAGATCTCCTCGATCCGGTGCGAGATGAACAGCAGCGCGCGGCCCTCCTCGGCGAGCGTGCGGGCGACGGCGAACAGACGCCGCACCTCGCGCCCGGAGAGCGCCGCCGTGGGCTCGTCCATGATGAGCACGCTCGCCTCGCGCGAGATCGCCTTGGCGATCTCGACGACCTGCTGGTCGGCGATCGACAGGCCGCGTGCCGGACCGGCCGGGTCCAGCACGACGCCGAGCCGCTCGAACAGCTCCCCGGCCGCCGCGTTCATCGCGCCGCGGTCGAGCCGGCCGAACGCGCCGCGCGGCTGGCGGCCCATGAAGATGTTCTCCGCGACCGACAGGTCGGGGAACAGCGTGGGCTCCTGGTAGATCACCGCGACGCCGGCGTGCTGCGCGTCCGCGGGGCCGTGGAAGTCGACCGGCTCGCCGTTCAGCAGCACCTGGCCCGAGTCGGGCCTGTGCACCCCGGCGAACGTCTTCACCAGCGTGGACTTGCCCGCGCCGTTCTCCCCCGCCAGGGCGTGGATCTCCCCCGCGTACAGCTCGAGGCGCACTCCGCGCAGGGCCCGGACCGCGCCGAACGACTTGCTCACATCGGACAACGCCAGGACGGGTCTCGGCTCGTTCACCCGTGGCCTCCTGATCTCAGGACGGAGCCGCTCGGCAAAATCGTTTTAATCTCCGATCGTGAGTGGACGGTAGATGTGACCCAGACCACCCGTCAATGCCTGGAGAGCCGGAAATCTCGGCCATTGACACGTTTTAATTCGCCGGTCACCATGTGGCATGCTTCCCCCGTTCATCCCGCGGACAGTCGGCGAGGACCCCCATGGCGAGCAGTGATCCCGGTCAGCGCGACGGGACCATCGGCATCAAGGAGGTCGCCCTCGCCGCCGGCGTCTCGCCGGGCACGGTCTCGAACGTGCTCAACCGGCCGGAACGTGTCGCCGCCGCCACCCGTGCCCGGGTCATGGAGGTGATCGGCGAGCTGGGGTTCGTCCGTAACGGGTCGGCGTCCAGCCTGCGGGCGGGGCAGGGCCGCCTCGTCGGGCTGATGGTGCACGACCTGGCCAACCCGTTCTTCACCGCGATGGCCGCAGGCGTCGAGGACCTGATGAGCGAGCGCGGCTACGCGGTGATCCTGTGCAGCTCGGCGACGTCGGTCGAACGTGAGGACCGCAACCTGCGGATGCTCGCCGAGCAGGGGGTCCGCGGCGTCCTGGTGACACCTGTCGAGGACGGCCGCGACCGGTTCCGGCTGCTGCACGAGCGCGGGATCGGCACCGTCATGCTCGACCACGCCGCGACCCGTCCCCAGCAGTGCTCGGTCACCGTCGACGACGTCGCGGGCGGCCACATGGCCGTTACGCACCTGCTCGAACGCGGCGCGCGCGACATCGCCTACGTCTCCGGCCCGCTGAGCATCCGGCAGTGCGCCGACCGCCGCACGGGCGCGCTCCAGGCGATCGAGCAGGCCGGCCCGCCGGACGCGGCGCTGCGCGAGGTCGAGGTCCCCGACCTGACGCCGCGCTCCGGCCAGCGGGCCGCGGAGCGGCTGCTGGCCGAGCTGCCGGACGCGATCTTCTGCGCCAACGACCTGCTCGCGATGGGCGTCCTGCGCGAGCTGCTCCAGCAGGGCGTGCGGGTGCCCGAGCGGGTCCTGCTGATGGGCTACGACGACATCGAGTTCACCACCGCCTCGGCCGTCCAGCTCACCTCGGTCCGCCAGCCGACCTACCAGCTCGGACGCATCGCCGCCGAGCTCCTCCTCGACGAGTGCGACGACACCGGCGGGCACGCCCACCAGCAGATCCTCTTCCAGCCCGAACTCGTCGTCCGCGAGTCGACCACGCCGGCCTAGGGCGCTCGGTCAGGGCTGCTTGAAGGTGCCCTGCTTCGAGAAGTCGACGGCGTCGCGCGGAGCCGTGATCTTCTCCGCCTCGCCGTAGGCGAAGACCAGGCGGTCGCCGGCCGAGCCGTCGTCGGTCACCCGGACGTTCTCCGTCTTGGCGAAGGCGGTCTGCGCCTTCGTGAGGATCTGGGCGGCGTCCGGTGCCGGGGTGGCGGTCACCGTCACGGTCGGAGTGGGCTTCGCGGCGGTCCCCGAGTCGCACGCCCCCACGGTCAGCACCAGGATCGCGGCACCGACACCGGCATGAAGCCGACGGACCTGGACAGTGCCGAGACCGTTCGGCATCGTGCACCACCTCAACGGTTTACACAGCGTCACAGGGCCCGACTACCTGCCGCAGAACGGCCTGCACGTAGCCGGGGTCGGCGGGCGCGTCGTCGATCAGGATGGCGGCGCAGAGCCCGTCGGAGGCCGCGACGAGCGCGGCCGCCGCCCGGGCGTCGTCGGTGCAGTGCCGGGCGAGCTCGGCGACGTGCGCCCGCCAGCGGCGGGCGATGGGGCGCAGGGCGGGGCGCCGGGCGGCCAGGGTCGACAGCTCGCGTTCGGCCAGGGCGCGGTCACGTCCGGGACCGGCGGACTCGGCGATGAGCTCGGCGAGCCCGCGCAGCATGTCGCCGCCGTCGTCGATGATGGCGCGGATGCGCGCGGTGTAGGCGTCGGTGACGCTGGTCAGCGCGGCGACGAGCAGGTCGTCGAGGGTGGCGAAGTAGTACGTGCTCAGGCTGGTGGGGATGCCGGCCTCGGCGGCGACCGTCCGGTGCGTCACCCCCGCCGCGCCGTCGCGCTGGACGACGCGGAGCGTCGCCTCGATGATCTCGGCCCGGCGCCGCTGCCCCCTGGCCTTGCGCCCGTCCGTCGTCTCGTCGCCCATGGTCGTTCAAGGTTAGGCGACGATCACTGCCGGGGTCCGCCGATAGGACGGACGTGTCGCAGCAGGAGCAGGCACGCCGCGGCGGCGGCCACGATCGCGGCGCCCGCGGCGAGGGAGGCGATGTTGAGGCCGGTGGTGAACGCCTCCCGCGACTCGCCCGCGGTGCCCGGCGCCCGGGACCGGTGGACGACCGTGGCGAGGCTGCCGAGCAGCGCGACCCCGACGGCGAGCCCGAGCTCCTGGACGGTCTCCGACATCGCCGCCGCCGATCCGGACCTGGTGGCCGGCGCGGCCCCGACGACGATCTCGGTGCCGAGCGCCGCGATGGCGCCGAGGCCGAGGTAGACGAACGCGAACCCGGCCACGACGGCCGCCCTGTCCCCGGTGCCGGCGGTGGCGAGGAGCGCGTACCCGACGAGGGAGAGCACCAGCGTCGCCGCCATCACCGTCCCCGGCCGGACGCGCCTGGCCACGAGCGGGGCGCCGACGGCGGCGGTGAACATCGCGAACGCCGGCGGCCCCATCAGGAGCCCGGCCTCCGCGGGCGAGAGTCCTTCGACGAGTTGCAGGAACTGGGTGACCAGGTACATCGTGCCGCCCACGCCGACGAGCCCGACCAGCAGGACCGCCAGGGCGGCGGAGAAGGCACGGTCGGCGAACAACGTCACGTCCAGCAGCGGCGCGTCGAGCCTGAGCTGCCTGCGGACGAAGGCGACCCCCGCGGCCACGCCCGCCGCCGCCAGCAGCGGCGCCGGCAGGTCGAGCCCGTGCGCGGCCAGGTGCTTCACGGCGAAGAAGGCCGGCAGGACCGCGGCCAGCGACAGGACGACGCTGACGAGGTCGACCCGGCCTCCGCCGGGCGCCGCGTACTCGGGGAGCAGCGCCCGCGCGCCCGCCAGGACGGCCACCGCCACCGGCACCGCGACCAGGAACGCCGCCCCCCACCAGAACCGGTCGACCAGGGCTCCGCCCACCACCGGGCCGGCGGCCATCCCGAGGGCGAACATGGTCGCCCAGACGCCGATGGCCACCGCGCGCTGCCGTACGTCGGCGAACATCGTGCTGATCAGCGACAACGTGGACGGCATGAGCGTGGCGCCCGCGACGCCGAGCAGCGCCCGCGCCAGGATCAGCAGACCGGCGCTGGGGGCGAACGCGGCGAGGACCGAGACGGCGGCGAACGCCGCGACCCCGATCATCAGCAGCCGCCGGCGCCCGACACGGTCCCCCAGAGTCCCCATCGTGATGAGGAAGCCCGCGATGAAGAAGCCGTAGACGTCCATGATCCACAACGTCTGCGCGGCCGACGGGTCCAGCTCGGCGGCCAGGCTCGGCAATACGAGGTACAAGACCGTGACGTCCAGGCCCAGCAACATCGTCGGCAGCGCAAGCAACCCCAGCCCGGCCCACTCCCGCGCCCCGGCCCGCCGCACCCTCTCCTGCATGACTACTTCAGACATACTTGAACGATAGTTCAACTAGTACGATCGTTCAAATAGATGCCCGGACGACCGCCAGGCCGAGACGAACGCTCCGCTCTCCGTTCTCGCGCGTTCCCCGCCCTGTGGAGATCGAATGCCGAATCGTCTCGTCCGCCGACGGACCGTCCCGTCCACCACGATGATCACCTTGCTCGGCCTCACCCCCGCCGTCGCCACGGCCGCGCCCGCCAGGTGACCGCGTTCGGCATGGCCCGTGTGCCGGGCACCCGGACGATCTGGATGGTGGGCAGCGTCCGGCCCTGGTCCGGCGGCGCGAGCACGCCGGAGCGACCCCTGATCGAACGTTTCGGCTGACCGATGGCACCACCCCCGGCCGGTGTCCGCGATCTCAGAGCGGCAGCCGGCCGGTGCGTGAGGAGCCGGCGGCCAGCACTGCCGCCGCTCCCCCGTCCATGGCGCGGCGCCCATGCTCCGGCGACGTTCGTCCATTCTCGAAATACCGAAGAGTATTCGACGTTTTATCCAGATAAACATGGCCTGACCGTTTCTTGCCGCTCCTCACACATGCGCAACAGACGAATTTTGTGTCACACGACTGATATCCACCCCCGATCTGATAGGACCATGGTCGCCAGTCACGGGGGAAAGCGGGTGGTGAACGATCGAGGGGGTCATGAGGATGGCGAGCGAGGAAGGTGTTCGCCCCGTCACCGAGGTCGTGAAGGCGCTACGCCACAATCGGCATATCGCCGACAATCCGTCCTACGAGACCATCGGCAGGGTCTCCCACATGCTGGCGGCGAGGAAGACCCTCGTGTACGGCGTGCAGGTCGAGGGGATTCCCAGGTCCACCGCGAACGACCTGCTGCGCGGCAAACGGGTCCGCGGGCCGATCAAGTTGTGGCAGGTGTTGTCGCTGGGGGCGACGCTGCGCTGGATCGCCGACCAGAACGATCAGCTTGACGCCGACGCCATGATTCCCATTCCGGAACTGCGCCGGTTGTATTACGGGGCCGAGCAGCGGGAGCCGTCCGCATCCGCCGGCGGGAAGACCGCCGCACGGCCGCGGCACCACTGGCCGCCCGCCGGGCCGCCGCCTTCTATCGGCCCCGTGGAGGCGGTCCCCGGCGCCCCCGGGATGTCCCGGGAACGCGAGCAGGCCACCGAACGGCTGCTGGACGACGCCCGCCGCCGAGGTTCGGACGCGTGGTGGAGCGCCTACGAGGGCGTCGTCCCGGAATGGCTCGCCGCCTACCTCACCCTCGAACGGGAGGCCCAGGAGATCCGCGTCTACGCGCCGTACCGGATCCCGGAGTTGCTCCAGACCAGGGAATACGCCCGGCACACCATTCGCGAGGACATGCCCGGCCTCGACCGGAAGACCGTCGCAAGGCTGGTGAAACTGCGGATGCGGCGCCAGGAACTGCTCCGCCGCTCCGATTCGCCCGAATACTGGGCCGTCGTCAATGTGCGCGCCCTTCAGCGGGGCACCGTTCCACCGGACGTGCTGCGGGCTCAACTGAAACACCTGCTCACGATGGCCAACTTCCGGAACATCGAAGTGCAGTTCATCAAGGACGAGGCCGCCCGGGACGTCATCTGTCCCCGCCCGATCACGATCATGCGCTTCGCCGAAGGCGGCTACCTGGACATGGTGTTCGTCCAGCACCCGGACCATGGCATCTACCATTACCGCAACACCGACGTGGCCTACTTCTCCCTGTGCCACGGCACGCTGGCGGTGCGGGCGATCCAGCCCTTCGAGATGGTCCGGACGCTGCTGAAGGCCCTTGACCGGCTTTAGCCAGGAGAACGTCGACTCGTGCGCACGCCGGGGCCGTCTGATGAAATGGACGGCAAAGCCCCGGTGCCGGCACGGAGGAAACGATGACCAGCGGCAGCCCTGATTCTTCCAGCAAGGCCAGGAGCGAGGACGGCAGCGGGATCGACACCAGCGTCCCGCATTCCGCCCGGATCTGGAATTACTGGCTCGGCGGCAAGGACAACTTCCCCGTCGATCAGGAGGCGGGCGACCAATACGCGGAGACGTTCCCCGGAATCTTCGACATGGCCCGCGCCTCCCGCGAGTTCATCGGCCGCGCCGTCACCTTTCTCGCCGCCGAGCGGGGCGTGCGGCAATTCCTGGACATCGGCACCGGCCTGCCCACCGAGAACAACACCCACCAGGTCGCGCAGCGCGCCGTTCCCGAGGCGCACATCGTCTACGTCGACAATGACCCGCTGGTGCTGGCCCATGCCCGCGCGCTGCTGACCAGCAGGCCCGAGGGAGCCACCCACTATCTCGACGCCGACCTGACCCGGCCGGAGGACATCCTGGCGCGGGCGGAGAAGCTCCTGGACTTCGCGCAGCCGGTCGCGCTCATGCTGATGGGCGTCCTCGGGCACATCCAGGACGACGAGCAGGTCGACTCGATCGTGCGGACCCTCCTCGGCCCGCTGCCCTCCGGCAGCCACCTGGCCGTCTACGACGGCACCGCCACCGACCCCGACCTGCTCAAGGCGCAGGAGGGGTACGACGACACGGGCGCCGTCCCGTACCGGCTCCGCAGCCCCGAGCAGGTCCGGTCGTGGTTCGACGGACTCGAGGTGGTCGAGCCGGGGGTGGTGCCGATCCGGCGCTGGCGTCCCGACCCCAGCCCCCTGGAGCCCGTCGACGTCAACGCCTACGGCGGCGTCGCCCGCAAGCCCTGACCCGCGAGCCTGACCCGCGAGCCCCGGCCTCGCCCGCTCCCGCTCGCGTCAGGTGCGCAGCGCGTCGAGCGCCAGCGCCGCGTACCGGCGCCACTGCGCGGGGTCGCGGATGCCCAGGTCGAGCAGCACGCGCGAGTAGCCGCCGACCAGCACGCGGATGTCCTGGAGGGTGGCGTCGGGCCGCAGCCGCCCCTGCTCGACCGCGGCGGCGACCAGGCCCGCGAACTGCTCGGTGCTGCGGGTCTGGCCGTTCCACCGCTGGTCGTGCGGCAGCACCTCGACCAGGAAGCGGTCGCTCGCCAGCCGTTCGGCGATGTCGATCAGCAGCGAACGCAAGGCCTCGAACGCGTCGGGCTGCCGCGCCGCCGCGTCCACCCGCTCGATCAGCCAGGTGATCCGGTGCCGCGCTACGGCCTCGACGAGGTCGGCCTTGGTGGGATAGCTGCGGTAGACGGTCGCCTTGCCCACCCCGGCCCGCGCCGCGACCTCGGGCACGGTGGCCTCCAGGCCCCGTTCGGCGAACACCTCGACCGCCGCGGCGACGATGCGCTCATGGTTGCGCCGGGCGTCGGCGCGCCGGTCGGCCCAGTCCGCGCCGGCCGGGTCCGCTTCGTGGGAGAGCGCTGGAGACATGACCCCTAGTCTGCCGCCTCCCGCTGGAGACGGTCCTCCGACGCGGCGGCGTCCGGGCCGGGAAGCGCCGCCCGCGCCTCGGCGTCCCCGGCGGCGGAGCGCCGCGGGATCATGAACGCCGCCACGGCCGCGACCATGGTCGCGGCGGCGCCGATCCAGAACGCCTGGGTGTACGCGCCGTCGGTGGGCACGGGACTGGCGATGGTCACGCTGCCGGCCAGCACGGTCGCCACCACCTGGGACCCCAGGGACGAGCCCACCGAACGCACCAGGGCGTTGACGCCGGTCCCCTCTCCCGTCTTCTCGCGCGGCACCGCGTCGATGATGAGGTTGGGCATCGCCGCCATGCCCAGGCCGATCCCGGCGAACACCAGCATCGACAGCCCGATCACCGCGCCCTGCGAGCTGTGCTCGAAGGCCAGCCCGCCCAGGCCCAGCGCCGCCAGCAGCGCACCGCCCGTCAGCGGGACCTTGGGCCCCAGCCGCTGCGTGATCTGCCCGGACGCCCCACCGGCGACCAGCATCGCCGCCGATCCCGGGAGCAGCAGCAGGCCCGCGCCGGTGGCGTCCAGGCCGAAGCCGTAGCCGGCCGCCTCGGGCGTCTGGGCGAGCTGCGGGATCAGCATGAACGCGCCGAACATGCCGAACCCGAACAGCAGCATCGTCAGGTTGGTGACCAGCACCGTCGGGCGGCCGAGCACCCTCATGTCGACCAGCGGCGCGGTGACCCGCAGCTCCACCAGCACGAACACGACCAGGACGGCCAGTCCCCCGGCGATCAGCCCGAGTGTCCGCGGGTCGCCCCATCCCCACGTCGAGGTGCGCGTCAGTGCCAGCAACGGCGCGGTCAGCCCGACCGCGAGCAGCAGCACGCCGGGGACGTCGATCCGCCCCGGGGACCGTGTCCCCCCGCCGGGCAGCCGCGTCGCGCCCAGCGCGGCGAGCCCCGCCGTGGCCGCGCCGACCCAGAAGATCCACTCCCAGGAGGCGTGGTCGATCAGCAGGCCGCCCATGAGCAGGCCGCCGCCGGCGCCGATCCCGGCGATCGCGGAGATCAGCCCCAGCGCCCCGGGCCGCCGCCGGGACGGGAACGAGTCGTTGATGATCCCCATGCACAGCGGGAACAGCCCGCCGCCCGCACCCTGCACGACCCGGGCGGCCACGACCACCCAGATGCTGGTCGCCACCGCCGCCAGCACGCTGCCCACCGCGAACAGCGCGAGCACCACGATGAGCATCTTCCGCTTGCCCAGCATGTCGCCGAGCCGGCCGAACACCGGGGTGAGGATCGCCGCCGACACCAGGTACGCGCTCATCACCCACGACACGTCGGCCGTCGAGGCGTTCAGGTCCCGGCCGAGCTGCCCGATCCCCGGCAGCAGGGCGGTCTGCGCCAGCGCGAACGCCGCGGTCGACAGGGCCAGCACGAGCAGGCTGCCCGTGCCCGCCCGCCGTTCAGTTTCGATCACCGAGTCTCCCTGAGAGGACGAAACGGACTCACGGGTCCATTTACGCCGAACACCGTACCACCAAACCGGACCCTAGGGTCCACATACGTTCCGACACCGCGCACCCCTGGCCCGCCGGGGGCCGACCGGTAATATCCGCAGCATGAAACCCGCCACGCTGACGGGACGCATCAACGCGACGGCGCTCGAGTTGCTCGACCGCCATCCCGAGGGCCTGCGCTGGTCAGAGCTGAACGCCAAGATCGAGGAGTCGGACCCCGGGTTTCACCCCAAGACGGTCAACGGATGCGTGTGGAAGCTCGTCGACACCTTCCCCGACGAGGTCTACAAGCCCGCCAAAGGCGTCTTCCGCCTCCGCAAGTACGCCTCCCCGGCCGCCGACGAGTCCTGACCGCATGCCAGACCTGATCCCGGACGTCTGGCGGGTCCCATGTCCTGCTAGGCCTGGGCGTGTTCGGGGAGAAGGGAATCGGCGCGGTTCTCCACCGGGGCGACGCGGGAGAGTACTACCCCAGGGGCAGCAGGCCGGTCGAGCGGGACGTCTTCTACTCCGACTTCGGCAACGCGCGGTTCTTCCCGCCCGATTCGGAGATCGATCTGGCCCAGGTCAAGTCGACCGTTTCCGGCCGGGGGACGAGGTCCTCGGCACGGCGACGGGCCTGCGCCGAGGACGCCCGCACGACGCAGGACCGGCTCGCGCCCCAACCGGTCTCACTCCGTCCGGGGCCCTCCTGCTCAACCCCGGCACGGGCGCGAGCGGCCTCCGCATGTACCGTCCGCCAGGTCAGGCCGGTGCCGCTGTCCCCGTTCGTCCGCCACATGCTGCGGTCGACCGCACCCATCCCCTGCCGGAGACCGTCGCGGCCCTCGACCACATCGAGGCCGGCCACGCCCGCGGCAAGGTCGTCATCACCCTGGAGAACCGGTGAACGGGCACCGTCGGACGCGACATACCCGCCGGGAAATCGTGCCCGGCGAAACGTGACTCCGCATCGGATTTGTATCGCACTTTCCCCGCCCCTTAAAGAGGCTTTGTGGCCGAAATGGGCCATGCGTCCGAGAATGGTCAAAACGTACCCAGAACGACTGGGTTGATGGATATTGCGGCGTATGGCCGCTGCCACCTCTGTTCCGCGCCGACTCGTCGCCGCGATGTGCGCACTGCTCCTCGTCCCCGTCGTCGCGATCATGGCGGCGACACCCCCGGCCACCGCTGCCGCCGCCGTTCCGGCGGGCTTCAGCGAACAGGTGGTCTTCAGCGGCCTGACCAATCCGTCGAACGTCGAGTTCGCCGACGACGGCCGCGTCTTCGTCGCCGAGAAGAGCGGCGTCATCAAGGTGTTCGACTCCCTCGCCGACACGACGCCGGCGGTCTACGCCGACCTGCGGGCCAAGGTGCACAACTACTGGGACCGCGGGCTGCTCGGCATGGCGCTGCACCCGGACTTCCCCACCGACCCGCGCATCTACGTGCTCTACACCTACGACGGCCTGATCGGCGGGCCGTTCCCCAAATGGGGGACGGCCACCTCCGTCGGGGACCCCTGCCCGACGCCGCCCGGGCCGACCAGCGACGGCTGCCAGGTGAGCGGCCGCCTGTCGGCGCTGACCCCGTCGGGCACCGCTGTGGCCGAGCAGGTCCTGATCGAGGACTGGTGCCAGCAGTTCCCGAGCCACTCGGTCGGCACCGTGGCCTTCGGGGCGGACGGCATGTTGTACGCGGGCGGCGGCGACGGCGCCAGCTTCAACTACACCGACTACGGCCAGGACGTGTTCGCCGAGTCCGACGTCACGCCCGACAACCCGTGCGGCGACCCGCCGTCGGCCGTCGGCACGGCGTTGTCGGCCCCGTCCGCCCAGGGTGGCGCCCTGCGCTCCCAGGACCTGCGCACCGGCGGCGACCCCGCGACGCTCGACGGCGGCCTGATCCGCGTCCACCCCGACACCGGCGCCGCCGCCCCCGGCAACCCGCTGTCGGCCAGCGCCGACCCCAACACCCGGCGCCTGACCGGCCAGGGCCTGCGCAACCCGTTCCGGTTCACCGTCCGGCCGGGGACGAACGAGATCTGGGCCGGCGACGTCGGCTGGGGCACCTGGGAGGAGATCAACCGCGTGGTCAGCCCCACCGCCGGGGTGACCAACTTCGGCTGGCCCTGCTACGAGGGCTCGGGACGGCAGAGCGGCTACGACGGGGCCGACCTCAGCCTGTGCGAGAACCTGTACGCCGCGGGCACCGGCGCCGTCGCCGCCCCGTACTACGCCTACAACCACGGCGCGCAGGTCGTGCCGGGCGAGACGTGCACCACGGGCAGCTCCTCCATCGGCGGGCTGGCGTTCTATCCCGGCGGCAACTACCCGGCCGCCTACGACGGGGCGCTGTTCTTCAGCGACTACAGCCGCAAGTGCGCGTGGGCCATGCGGGCGGGCACCGACGGCCTGCCCAACCCGTCCGACATCATCACCTTCGCCACCGGCTACGGCATGACCGAGCTCCAGGCGGGCCCCGGCGGCGACATCTTCGCGGTCGACTACGACAACGGCCGGATCATCCGGTACGTCTACAACGCCACCAACAACCCGCCCACGGCGGTCATCAACGCCGACCGGACCAGCGGCGGCGCGCCGCTCACCGTCTCCTTCGACGGCCGCGCCTCCAACGACGCCGACGGCGACCCGCTGACCTACGCCTGGGACCTCGACGGGGACGGCGGCTACGACGACTCCACCGCGGCGAACCCGCAGCGCACCTACACCGCCGCGGGGACGGTGACCGTCCGGCTGCGGGTGGACGACGGGCGCGGCGGCACCGGGACGGCGTCCGTCGGGATCAGCGTGGGCAACACCGCGCCGACCGCGACCATCAGCACGCCCGGCCCGGCGACCCGCTGGAACGTCGGCTCGACGATCTCGTTCTCCGGCTCGGCCACCGATCCCGAGCAGGGCACGCTGCCGGGCTCGTCCCTGACCTGGACGCTGATCATGCATCACTGCCCCAGCGACTGCCACACCCACCAGGTCACCACGATGACCGGGACGAGCGGCACGTTCGCGGCGCCCGACCACGAGTACCCGTCCTACCTGGAGCTGCGGCTCACGGCCGAGGACGCCGGCGGGCTGACCGACACCAAGAGCGTCCGGCTCGACCCGAACACCTCGGCGCTGACCTTCGCCTCCACCCCGGCGGGCCTCCAGCTGTCCTACTTCTCGGCCTCCGCGACCACCCCGTTCGCCCGGACGGCCATCGTCGGCTCCAGCGGGTCGATCTCGGGGCCCAACGTGCAGACGTCCGCCAACGGCGTCCACCGCTTCGTGTCCTGGTCGGACGGCGGCTCGCGCAGCCACAACATCACCACCCCGGCGACCGCAGCCACCTACACCGCGACATACCGGAGCAAGCGCAACCTGGCCCTCGGCCGCACGGTCACCACGTCGAGCACGCCCTCGACCGGGCTGGAGGCCGCCAGGGCGGTGGACGGCTCGATGTCCACCCGCTGGTCCAGCCCCTACAGCGACCCGCAGTGGATCCAGGTGGACCTCGGCGGAACGCACAGCGTGGACCGCGTCCTGCTCAACTGGGAGGCCGCCTTCGGCCGCGCCTACCGCGTCGACGTCTCGACCAACGGCACGACCTGGACGACGGTGCACTCGACGACCACCGGCGACGGCGGGACCGACCACATCACCTTCACCCCGACCGACGCCCGCTATGTGCGCCTGCACGGCACCGCCCGCGGTACGCAGTGGGGCTACTCGCTGTGGGAGCTCGGCGTGTTCGGCGAGACCGGCCGCGTCACCGGGGTCGGCTCCAAGTGCACCGAGGTGACCGGCGGGGCCACCGCCGACGGAACGCAGATCCGGCTGGCGACCTGCACCGGCGGCGCCCCGCAACGCTGGACCCTGCCCGAGGACCGGACGGTGCGTTCGCTGGGCAAGTGCCTGGACGCCAGGACCACGACCAACGGCGCCCCCGTGGTGTTGTGGACCTGCGACGGGTCGGGCGGCCAGACCTGGCTGCCGCGCGCCGACGGCACCCTGCTCAACACCCGCTCCGGCCGCTGCTACGACGCCGAGGGCAACTCCTCGGCCGACGGCACCCGTCTGATCATCTGGACCTGCCACACCGGCGCCAACCAGAAGTGGGTGCTCCCCTGATCCTGTGAGGGTCCCTCCAGCGATCCGCCGCCCGCCGGAACGTGCGGGCGGCGGATCACCTCCTGCGGAAGGGGCGTGCGTCAGGCCTCGATGGCGCCGAGCTGCTTCAGCTGCGCGTGGACGTCCACGACACCCCAGATCTCGGCGATCCGCCCGCCCGCGAACCGGACGATGAAGATCTCCTTGTACGAGACGGGCCTGCCGGTCGGCGGCAGGCCCCGGTACTCGCCCCGGTGGGTCCCGGTGACGGTGTTCCGGAAGACGACCTTGTCGCCTTGCGCGATCACGTCCTCGGTCGTGACGCGGATGTCGGGGAACGCCGTGAGGAGCACCGCCCACACCTGCTTGAGCGCGTCCGCGCCCGACAGGCCCATCGGCACCGGCGCGTGGAACACCACGTCCGGCGCGACGACCTCGTCGACCACGGCGGAGATGGCCTCCAGATCGCCGGTGGCGGTGGCGTCGTGGAACCTCCTGAACGTCGCCGCGTTGCTCTCCTCCCGGGTCACGGGCGCGTGCCACCGGTCGAGCGCGGCGTAGGCCGGCCGCCATGCGTCCCGGTAGGCGAGCCGCACCCGCTCGGGGACGAACGCGAGCATCGCCGGGGGTCGTCCACGCCACCGGCGGTGATCTTGGCGATCAGCTCCAGCTCGCTCCGCAGGGCGTCGTGCGTCGCGTTCATGTCGTAGGTGGTGCTCATCAGTCGCTCCTTCGGATTTCGCCTCTCACCAGACCGACGACGTACCCCGCCGGAATGTCAGGCGGCGGGCGGGCGTCACATTCCAGCGCGCCGCTCATGCTCGTAGTCGTCCAGGCCGAACTCGTAGGGCGGCTCGAGCCGCAGCTCCGAGACCGCCGCCACCGCGCGGTCCGCGCGCAGCCGTTCGACGATCTCCGCCGACGTCCCGACCAGGTCGGGCGCGAAGAGGATGCGCCGCTCGCCGTGGGGCTTGAGCGTGCGCTCGTGGCGGCTCGCCGCGTACGCGCGGTAACGCTCGCGGGTGGCGGCGTCGGCGCCGTCGAGGGGGACGACGACGCGTCCGATCGCCACCCGCCCGGACGGGTGCAGCCGCCGGTACTCCTCGATCAGTCCCACCTGCGCGGAGACGAAGTCGTCGCCGGTCTCGCCGAGGACGATGTTGCCGCTCAGCAGGTTGAGCCGGTGCTCGCCCGCCCAGCGGACGGAGCGCAGGCTCGTGCCGCCGTACCACACGCGGTCCAGGAGCCCGGGGCTGTGCGGTTGCAGCCGGGGCCGCTGCACGTTGCCCGGGGACTGGATGCGCGTGTCCTCGTCGCCGAGGTAGTCGCCGCGCAGGTTCGCCAGGAGCCGCGCGATCAGGCTCACGGTGTCGCCGCCGAGTTCGAACTCGACCCGGCCCGGGGCGTCGTACACGTGCTCCAGCCCCTCGACCGCGGCGCCGACGGTGGTCGGGCGCGGCTCGTCGAACGGGACGTACCGCCCGGTCACGATCCAGCGCGGGTCGTGGTCGTAGTCGGGCGTCCCCTGGAAGGCCGCGCGCAGCGGGTTGTCCGGGTGGCGGGGCCGGATGATGTCGTGGCCGCCGCGCTTGGCGACCTCGATGGCCGCGTCCTTCCAGAACGCCGTCACGCCGCCGCGTTCGGGCAGCACGCCGAAGCCGTGCTCGCCGCGCACCGGCGTCCCGTCCACGACGAGTTCGTCGCCCTCGTCCAGGGTCACGACGACGCCCCCGGGCCCGGTCGACCAGGCGCCCGGCGCGTCCGGGAATCGCCGGGGCTCCTCGTCCAGCCAGTGCAGCCCGGTGATCGCCAGGAAGCCGTGCGGGTCGGCGAGCCGCTCATGGTGCGCGCGCCGCCAGTCCTTCCACTCCTCGACCAGCCTGTCCTCGGTGGCCTCCACGCTCATGTCCGTTCCTCCAGTCGCCGTGCGTTGACTCCGGCGCCGCCGCCGGGGATGGCGGCGAGCAGTTCCCGCGTGTACGGGTGCCCGGGATGGTCGAAGATGTCGTCGGTGGCCCCGGTCTCGACGATCTGACCCTCCCGCATGACCGCGACCCGGTGGGCGTTCTGCCGCACCACGGCCAGGTCGTGCGAGATCAGCAGGTACGCGACGCCGGTGCCCTCCTGGAGCTCGGCGAGCAGCTCCAGGACCTGCGCCTGGACGGAGACGTCCAGCGCCGAGACCGGCTCGTCGCAGACCACCAGGTCCGGGGAGAGCGCGAGCGCGCGGGCGATCGCGACGCGCTGCCGCTGGCCGCCCGACAGTTCGGCGGGCCTGAGCTGGGCCCGCCGCCGCAACCGCCGCAGCCCGCCGCTCCTGACCGCGGCCACGTCCTCGCCGTCGAAGAGGATGCGGCCCGACGTCGGCCGCGCGAGGCGCAGGATCAGGCGGGCCGTGGTCGACTTGCCCGACCCCGACTCCCCGACCAGGGCCAGCGTCTCGCCGCGGTGCACGGTGAGGCCGACGCCGTCGACGGCGCGCAGCGTACGGGTCTTGCCCGACGCCTTCGGCAGGCGGAACTCCTTGACGAGGTCCTCCACGACGACCAGCGGATCGGCGGAGGACTCCGTGCCGGACGCGGGCGGACCGGCCGGCTGGTTGACGATGTCGACCGCGGCGGGCAGCGGGGTGGTGACCACCGGGATGCCGCGCGCCATGTACTCGATCATCTTGGTCGGGACGGAGTGCC
>NZ_JBEYUA010000038.1:0-22960 GCF_040643285.1 Spirillospora sp. NPDC047279 | reverse complement strand
GGCAACAAGGGCGTCATCTCCAAGGTGCTGCCCGTGGAGGACATGCCGTTCCTCGAAGACGGCACCCCCGTCGACATCGTCCTCAACCCGCTCGGCGTCCCCGGCCGCATGAACGTCGGCCAGGTCCTCGAAACCCACCTCGGCTGGATCGCGGCCGAGGGCTGGGACATCAGCGGCGTGCAGGAGCAGTGGGCGCAGCGCCTGCGCGAGAGCGGCTTCGACCGTGTCGAGCCGCGCACCAACGTCGCCACGCCGGTCTTCGACGGTGCCAGCGAAGAGGAGATCATCGGTCTCCTGAGCAGCACCCGCGTCAACCGTGACGGTGACCGGAGGGTGCTGCCGAGCGGCAAGGCCCGGCTGTTCGACGGCCGGTCCGGTGAGCCGTTCCCGCACCCGATCTCGGTCGGCTACATCTACATCCTGAAGCTGCACCACCTGGTCGACGACAAGATCCACGCGCGTTCGACCGGCCCGTACTCCATGATCACCCAGCAGCCGCTCGGCGGTAAGGCCCAGTTCGGCGGCCAGCGCTTCGGTGAGATGGAAGTCTGGGCCCTTGAGGCCTACGGCGCCGCCTACGCGCTGCAGGAGCTGCTGACCATCAAGTCCGACGACGTCCTCGGCCGCGTCAAGGTCTACGAGGCCATCGTCAAGGGCGAGAACATCCCCGAGCCCGGCATTCCCGAGTCCTTCAAGGTCCTCATCAAGGAAATGCAGTCGCTGTGCCTCAACGTCGAGGTTCTCTCCAGCGACGGCATGTCCATCGAGATGCGCGACACCGACGAGGACGTCTTCCGCGCGGCGGAAGAGCTCGGCATCGACCTCTCGCGGCGTCCCAACGAAGGCGCCATGAACGTCGACGACATCTGACGAACGCCGGACCGGCCCGGCCCCCGCTCCCCTGCACCCAGGGGACGGGGGCCGGGCCGTCGTCATGTCAGACCACGGCGAAACGGCCACGGCATGGGCTTCGCCGCAACGGCCTGATCAGGGAACGCGCGCCGTCCAGGACGGGTCGGTGAACTTCTCGGCGGCGAGCTTCTCGGCCGCGCGGAGTTCGGCCTCGCTGAGCAGGTCGTCCGTGAGCCCGTACCGGGCGCGGAAGTGCTCGATCATCCGATCGATGATCTGTCCTCGCGGCAGGCCCGTCTGGCTGCGGAGCGGGTCGACCCGCTTCTGGGCGCTCGCGATGCCCCTGTCAGAGATCTTCTCGCGGCCGATCCTCAGCACCTGGGTCATCTTCGTCGCGTCGATGTCGTACGCCATGGTCACGTGGTGCAGGACGGCGCCCGCCGCGAGACGTTTCTGCGCCGCACCCGCGATCTTCCCGTTGGTGGAGGCGATGTCGTTCAGCGGCTGGTACCAGGCCTTGATCCCCAGGTCGCCGAGCGCTCCCAGCACCCAGTCGTCCAGGAAGGCGTAGCTCTCCGCGAACGACATGCCCGCCACGAGCGAGTCCGGCGCGTACAGCGAGTAGGTGATCGTGTTGCCGGGCTCCACGAACATCGCGCCGCCGCCGCTGATACGCCGCACCACGGTCACGCCGTGCCGCTCCGCCTGCTCCGCGTCCACCTCGTTCCGCAGGGACTGGAAGCTGCCGATGATCACGGACGGCCCGGCCCACTCCCACACCCGCAACGTGGGCGGGCGGCGCCCGGCACCGACCTCCCCGGCGAGCACCTGGTCGAGCGCCATGTGGAGCGCGGGATCCTGGGGTTCGGCGTGGACGAGCCGCCAGTCATGGTCGCGCCAGTCGGACGCGTGGGCCAGGGCGCGCCGTACGGCGATGCCGACGGCCTCCGCGGAGACTCCGAGCATCACCGTGTCCGCCGGCAGCGCGGCCCGCACCCGCGCGGCGAAGTCCTTCGCGTCGAGGCCGGCGGGCAGCCCTTCGAGAGCGGCGTTGATCAGGTCGAGCGCCTCGTCCGGTTCGAGGAAGAAGTCCCCGCTCACCCGCACGTCGCGCAGCAGCCCGTCCGCGACCTCCAGATCGACCGCCACGAGCTTCCCGCCCGGCACCTTGTATTCCCCTCGTGCGTACTCCCCGTGTGTCACACACAGAGTCAACCGCCCGCCACTCCCCCGGATTCCGAACGCCGCGCGGACGGGGTACGTCGCACGAGGGCTCCCGCCGGGTAACGTTTCGGAAAACGAAGCGGGTGAGGATCGATGGCGGCACCTACGCCGGGACGGCCGGTCCGGGGGTCGAGCACCGGGCGGCCCCTGATGGCCGCGCTCGACCTGTTCGGCAGGCGATGGACGCTCCGGATCGTGTGGGAGCTGAACGGCGGGCCGCAAGGTTTCCGGCCGTTGCAGCAGCGGTGCGACGGCATGTCGTCGAGCGTGCTCCGGCAACGCCTCGTCGAGCTGACCGAGGCGGGGGTCGTCGAGCAGAACGGCGAGGGGCGGTACACGCTGACCCCCCTCGGGCACGAGGCGCAGACCGCGCTGGAACCCCTGGCCGGATGGGCCGATCGCTGGGCGGCCACGCTGCCCGGCCAGGACTGACCCTTGTGCTTCTTTTTTCGAAGCAGCATAGTGATTCGAAAACCGAAGCATCCGAAGGGTCAAGCCCATGCCGCGCATCGAACCGCTCAGCCCGCCGTACACCCCCGAGATCGGGGACGCCCTCCGCAAGTGGATGCCTCCCGGCGTCCAGCAGGAGCCGCTCCAGCTCTTCCGGGTGCTCCACCGCGATCCCGAGCTGGCGTCGCGCATGCGCGTCCTGGGCGCCGGGCTGCTGGCACACGGAAAGCTCTCCGGCCTGGACCGCGAGATCGTCATCGCCCGTGCCTGCGCCCTCAGCGAATGCGAGTACGAGTGGGGCGTCCACGCGGCGGCCTTCGGCGACGCCGTCGGCCTGAGCGAGGAGCAGATCGAGGCCACCGTCACCGGGGACCCGGCCCCCTGGTCCCCCGCACAACGGCTGCTGCTCCAGGCCGTCGACGAGCTGCACACGAACGCGACGTTGTCGCAGGAAACCTGGGACGGGCTCGCCGGACGTTACGACGACGAGCAGATGCTGGAGTTCGTCGTGCTCGCGGGCTGGTACCGCACCATCGGACAGCTCATCAACGCCCTCGCCCTCGACCCCGAGCCCTGGGCCGCCCCCTGGCCCACCGCCCACCGACCCGAGCGCCGAGCTGAGCCCGCCTGAGCTATTTGTCCAGATGGGCGGCGGTTTCCTGGTCCGCAGGGTAGAAGGCTTCCACGGCTATCTCTTCGAGGGTGATGTCGAAGGCGGCGCCGAAGGTGGTGATGGTGGTGAAGAGGGAGAGCTCGGCGCCGCCGTGGCGGAGGCGGATGGGGAGGGCGATGTCGGCCGCGTCCACCGGAGGCAGGTCGCCGTCCTCGCCGTACGCGGAGAGTTCCTCGTAGAGGGCGCTCAGCTCGGGATCGCCGGTGAGGGTGACCTGGCGGGCCAGGCGGGGCAGCAGGAAGGCCCTGACCTGGGCGCGGTTGAGGAGGCGGGGCGCGAAGCCCCGCGGGTGCAGGCCGAGCCTCATCATGTTGATCGGAGGCTTGAGGAGCGCGGGGTCCACGCCCTCGAAGAAGACGTCCACCGCCGAGTTGGTGAGCAGGACGTTCCAGCGGCGGTCGACGGCGACGGCCGGGTAGGGCTCGTGGCCGCGCAGGACCCGTTCGACCGCTTCGAGGGCCTTGGCGAGGTCCGGATCGTCGAGGGGGCGTTGCGCGTAGACGGGCGCGTGGCCGGCTGCGACGAGGAGGCGGTTGCGCTCGCGGAGGGGCACGCCGAGGTGTTCGGCCAGGTGGAGGACCATCGCGCGGCTCGGGATCGTCCGGCCGGTCTCCACGAAGCTGACATGCCGCGCGGACACGTCCGCCTGGATCGCCAGGTCGAGCTGGCTGAGCCTGCGCCGGTGCCGCCACTCGCGCAGCAGCTCACCGACCGGCCGGTCGTCGGTCATGTCCCAGGTTGTATCCGATGCGGAGCGGGCCGTGCCATGACCAGGCTGGTAATCGACGGCGGCGCGGGCCGGTGTGAGTGTCGGGGACATGAGCGAACGCAACAAGGAATTCGTCGAACGTGTCTACAACGAGTTCGTCAACGGCAACATCCAGGTGTTGCGGGACACCCTGAAGGAGGACTTCATCGAGCACAGCCCGGGCAATCCGTCCGGCCGCGACGCCTTCGTCGAGTTCATCGCCGCGTCGCCGATCAGCGGCGCGCGGTTCGACCTCAAGCGGGTGATCGCGGACGAACGGCATGCCGTGGTGCATTACGAGATGACGCTCCCCGGCGCGGAACGCGGGGTCGCGGTGGTGGACATCTGGCGGATCGAGGACGGATTGATCGCCGAGCACTGGGACGTCCTCCAGCCCGTGCCGGACGCGTCGGAGATCCCGAACGGGATGTTCTGACCTGTGGGGCCGTCCCGCGCGGGACGGCCCCACCTCAGTTGCGGGCGACCTGGCGTTCGGTGGCCTCGATGTAGTCGGACAGGACCCGGCGAGTGCGGACGAGCAGGTCGATGTGCTCGTCCAGCCCGTTCAGGCGGGTCCGGAGCACGTCCATGAGCTCGGGGCAGGGCTCGAGGTCCGGGCCGGTGCCGGTGACGCAGGGCTGCAGGTACGCGATCTCCTCGGTCGACAGGCCCGCCCCCAGGAGCCGCCGGATCTGGATGACGGTCATGACGTCGCCGTCGGCGTACTCGCGGTAGCCGTTGCCGCCGCGGCCGGGCTTGAGCAGGCCCTGGGACTCGTAGTAGCGCAGCTGATGGGTGTTGACCCCGGTCCGCCGGCTCAGTTCCCCGATCAGCACGCCGGATTCCCCCTTGACCTTCATATCGGTATGAACGTTGACGATTCTTCCATGACTACCGAAAAGCACGATCACGCTAACGACACGACCCCGGTCACCGTCATCGGGCTGGGACTGATGGGCCAGGCGCTGGCGGGCGCGTTCCTGCGCGGCGGGCATCCCACGACCGTGTGGAACCGCACGGCGGCGAAGGCCGACGCGCTCGTCGCCGAGGGCGCGACGCTCGCCGGCTCGGTCGGCGACGCCGTGGCGGCGAGCCCGCTCGTGGTCGTCTGCGTCACCGACTACGACGCCGTGCACGGGCTCCTCGACCCGGTGGGCGACGCCCTGGCCGGCCGGACCCTGGTGAACCTGACCTCGGGCACCTCCGAAGGCGCCCGGCAGACCGCCGAGTGGGCGGCGCGGCAGGGCGCCACCTACCTGGACGGCGGGATCATGGCCGTGCCGCAGGGCATCGGGACGGCGGACGCGGCCCTGGTCTACAGCGGCCCGCGGGCGGCCTTCGACCGGTACGAGCCGGTCCTGGCGAATCTCGGCGCGACGAGCACGCACCTCGGCGAGGACCACGCCCTGTCGGCGCTGCACGAGATGGCGGTGGTGGGGCTGATGTGGAGCATCATGAACGGCTTCCTGCAAGGCGCCGCCATGCTCTCCGCCGCCGGGGTGTCCGCCTCGGCGTACGCTCCGATCGCGACGCTGGCCACCACCACCGTGAACGAGTGGCTGCCCGGGTACGCCCGGCAGATCGACGACGACGCCTACCCGCCCCTCGACGCCACCCTCGACACCCATCTGGCCGCGATGGAACACATGGTCCGCGAAGCCGAGGCGCTCGGCGTCAACACCGAGCTCCCGGCGTTCATCAAGGACCTGGCGGAACGGGGCGTCGCCGGCGGACACGGCGGCAACGGCTACCCGGCGCTGATCGAACAGTTCCGCAAGCCCCGCACCACCTGACCGGGCAGACCGACCGCCGAACGCAGGGCGGCCCCCGACGGCTGCACGTACACCTCGACGTCCGGCCGCAGGTTCCGACGCCGCGTACCGGCGAACGTACGGCTCCGCGTTCGCCCGCGGGCCTCGGCTAGTAGCCGGCCGCGCTCAGGGCGCGTTCGATCAGGCGGGGCACGCGTTGCGGGATGGGCCGCAGTTCGCCGTCGACCAGCTTGAACGGGTCGACCTGGCGGCTGCGGCCGTCCGGGCCCTCCACCACGACGACGTAGGTGGACTCGGGCGTCTTCTCCCAGTGCCCGCCGCGGCAGCGGATCAGGACCTCGGCCAGGTAGGCCGCGAGCTGGGTGTGCACCCAGACCCAGTCGTCGTCCTCCAGCTCCTCCAGCGGCAACCGGCGCACGAAGTCGTCCAGAAGGTGCTGGAAGGTCAGCGGATCATGGTCGAACGCGGACAAATCACCGTTCAAGCTCTTGACCATCGAACGGATGGCCTCATGCCCTCCAGCCGCCCACTCGCCCAGCTCATCGCCCACGTTCATCCGCAGCACGCTAACACCAGTCCGCGGATGCCGCGCCGTACGCGAGACGTCCGGTCTGACAGATGCGGCCCGGCGGTGGTTCAGCGGGCGGTGCCGGAACGCAGTGCCGCGATGAGCCATTCGAAGCTCGGCACGGCCGCCGGGTACGGGATCCCGCCATTGATGATCGTCAGCAGCTGCCAGTAGCGCTCCACCCGCGCGTCGGTGAACATCTCCAGCTGCTCCAGGATCCGGGCCCGGTGGCCGGCCGGCGTGTCCGGGGGCACGATGCGGTCCAGGACCGCCCGGCCCTCCGCCGAGCCGGGCGCGATCCCCTCGGCCAGGGCACGTCCGGCGTGTTCGGCGACCGCGTGGTGGTCCGGGCCGTACTCCAGCTCGTCGGCTCCGTCGCCGGCGACGGCCATGGCGCGCACCCGTTCGCGGAAGTCGTCGTCGGCGACGAGCTCGCCCAGCTCGACCCAGGCGTCCACCTGTTCGGGCGCCGGCTCGGCGGGCAGTTCGGCGGGCATCCGCCGCATGCTGCCGGCGATGCCCATCGCCGGCGACTCGGGATCGACGCCCGCCACGACGTACCGGACGAAGTCGTCGATGATCTGCTGCCGCTCCTGGGCGGACATCCGGGCCAGCCTGTGCATGAGTAGCGTCTCCTCCACGGTGCTCGCACGTTGCGCGATGGTGCTGAGCACGGCGCGGCGTACGCGCAGCAGCCGGATCTCCGCGTCGAGCGCGGCGACGTGCGCGGTCGCCACCTCGGCGACGGTGGCCGCGTTCGACAGGACGGCCTCCACCACGTCCAGGCCGAGCCCCAGCTCGCGCAGGGTCCGGACCAGGTCGAGGCGGCCCACCGCCTCGGCGTCGTAGAGGCGGTATCCGCCCGCGGACCGTCCGGCGGGCGGGACGAGCCCCGCGTCCGACCAGAACCGGACCGTACGGGCGGACACCCCGCACCGGCGTGCGAGCTGCCCGATCGTGAACAACTCCGCGTTCGTGCTCATGAGGAAGACCCTGCACCTTCCAGCCACTGGAACCTCAAGCCCCGCCGGCCGATCACCTGGCGCCTCCCAGGAGAACATGTCGAGCCCGGTCAGGTCGCTGGACAGATCCCAGAGCCGCGCCGCCTCACCGGCGTCCGTGGCCCACGGCTTGACGCCGCCGACGAGCATGTCGCCGGTGCCGGCCGGCTCCGTGACGTCGCAGTCCTGGCAGTACGCGCCGCCGTGGTCGTCGAGCAGGGGCGAGGTGACCGCCCACACGGCGGCCGCCGCCCCCTGCGCGGGGGACTTGAAACCCTTCGCCCGCTCGCCGTCCGGGGTGACCCAGCCCTGTGCGATCCGCTCCTCGCGCGGGACGCGCCGTCGCAGCGGCGTGAGAATGCTGCCCGGATGCACCGCGAAGGCGCGCAGCCCGGCGCCGGCGCCGAGCGCGTCCAGCCTCAGCGCGAAGAGCGCGTTCGCGGTCTTCGACTGCGCGTACGCCCGCCACCGGTCGTAGCCGCCCCGGAAGTGCACGTCCTCCCACCTCATGCCCGAGAGGAAGCGTCCGGACGACGACACCGACACCACGCGCGCGCCGCTCGGCGCCAGGGCGGGG
Organism: Spirillospora sp. NPDC047279; assembly: GCF_040643285.1. Lineage (NCBI taxonomy): Bacteria > Bacillati > Actinomycetota > Actinomycetes > Streptosporangiales > Thermomonosporaceae > Spirillospora > Spirillospora sp. NPDC047279. The sequence goes on along the minus strand of NZ_JBEYUA010000038.1, from coordinate 15,095 downwards.
CGGAGGCGGTTGACCAGCGCGAAGTGCCCCAGGTGGTTGACGGCGAAGTGCGCCTCCCAGCCCGGCCCGAGCCGCGTCTCAGGGCACGGCATGATCCCGGCGCTGTTGACGATGACGTCGAGCGTCCGGCCGGACTCCAGGAACCGTTCCGCGAACGCCCGAACGCCGTCCAGGTCGCCGAGGTCGAGCTCGCCGACCTCGGCGAGTCCCGGCCAGGGCCGCGCGGGCCTGATCCGGCCTGCGCGCGGGGACGTACACGTGCGTCCCGGCACCGGCGAGGGCGCGCGCGGTCTCCAGCCCGAGCCGCGAACAGCCGCCGGTCACCAGCGTCGAGACCGTCGTCCGCGGTGGAGCCGGCGCCGAACCCGGAGCCGAGCCTCTGCTGTGCTGCCATGCCCCCGGCCGTAGAAGCCGGAGTCGACTCCAGGCCAAGCCCAGGACCGACGAGCTCCGCACCCCTCTGGAGATCATCCACAACGCTGAGGGGGAACGGGCCGGAGCCCGTTCCCCCTCAGTGCCTATGGCCGGATCACTCAGCGGCCTGGAGCCAGATCAGCTGCAGCCGCTGGTGGAGCCGCAGCCCTCGCAGACGTAGCAGCTGCCGGCCGGGCGCATCTTCGTGCCGCAGGTGAGGCACAGCGGCGCGTCCGCCGTACGGCCCTGGCGGCTCTCGATGACCTCCATCGAGGAGTGCGCCTCCGGGGCCGGGATCGCGGCCGGAGCCGCTGCGGCCGGGGCGGCCGGCCGGGTGATCTCCGCGGACTGGGCCAGCGTCTCGTGCGCGACCTCGTCCTCGGCGTGCAGGGTGGCCGGGTCCTCGCCGTTCGCCTGCATCGCACGCTCCTCGGCTGTGAAGATGCCGAGCTCGGAGCGCTCGTCGAACGGCAGGTGGTCGAGCGCCAGGCGACGGAAGATGTAGTCCATCACCGAGGTCGCCATGCGGATGTCCGGGTCGTCGGTCATGCCGGCGGGCTCGAACCGCAGGTTGGTGAACTTCTCGACCCAGGTCTCCAGCGGCACGCCGTACTGGAGGCTGATGGAGATCGCCATGGAGAACGCGTCCATCACGCCGGCCAGGGTCGAGCCCTGCTTGCCGAGCTTGAGGAACACCTCGCCGAGACCGTCGTCCGGGTAGGACGAGGCGGTCATGTAACCCTCGGCGCCGCCGACCGAGAAGCGGGTCACCGTGGCCGGGCGCTGCTTGGGCAGACGCTTGCGGACGGGGCGCGCCGGGGCCGCGGCGACGGCCTCGACGGCGGCCGTCTCGGTCTTGGCGTCGGTCTTGCTGCCCGCGACCGAAAGGGGCTGGCCGACCTTGCAGTTGTCGCGGTAGATCGCCAGCGCCTTGAGGCCGAGCTTCCAGCCCTCGTAGTAGACCTTCTCGATGTCCTCGATGGTCGCCTGCTCCGGCATGTTGACCGTCTTGGAGATCGCGCCGGACAGGAACGGCTGGACGGCCGCCATCATCCGGACGTGGCCCATCGGGCTGATCGCGCGCTCGCCCATCGCGCAGTCGAACACCTCGTAGTGCTCGGGCCGCAGCCCGGGCGCGTCCACGACGTGGCCGTTCTCCGAGATGTACTCGACGATCGCCTCGATCTGCTCCTGCTGGTAGCCGAGCTGCTCCAGGGCCCGCGGCACCGTGTGGTTGACGATCTGCATGGAGCCGCCGCCGACGAGCTTCTTGAACTTCATCAGCGCCAGGTCCGGCTCGATGCCGGTGGTGTCGCAGTCCATCATCAGGCCGATGGTGCCGGTCGGCGCGAGCAGCGAGGCCTGCGCGTTGCGGTAACCGTGCTTCTCGCCGGCCTTGAGGCACTCCTGCCACTGCCTGGTCGCGGCGGCGTGGATGGACTTGTCCATCACATCCAGCGTGCGGACCTCGTCGTTGGCCGCGGCGTGCTTGCGCATGACGCGCTTGTGCGCCTCGGCGTTGCGCGCGTAACCCTCGTACGGCCCGACGACGCCGGCGAGCTCGGCGGAACGGCGGTAGGCGACGCCGGTCATCAGCGAGGTGATCGCGGCGGCGAGGGAGCGGCCGCCCTCGGAGTCGTACGCGTGGCCGGTCGCCATGAGCAGCGCGCCGAGGTTGGCGTAGCCGATGCCCAGCTGGCGGTAGTCGCGCGTCGTCTCGCCGATCTTCTCGGTCGGGAAGTCGGCGAACGTGATGGACGCGTCCATCGCGGTGATGATCAGCTCGGTCAGCTTGACGAACTTCTCGGTGTCGAACGTGCCGTCCGCGCCGAGGAACTTCAGCAGGTTGATGCTGGCGAGGTTGCAGGAGGAGTTGTCGAGGCTCATGTACTCCGAGCACGGGTTGGACGCGGTGATGCGGCCCGACTCGGGGTTGGTGTGCCAGTCGTTGATCGTGTCGTCGTACTGGATGCCCGGGTCGGCGCACTCCCACGCCGCCTTGGCCAGCAACCGGAACAGGTCCTTGGCCTGGATGGTCTCGATGACGTCGCCGGTCAGCCGCCCCCGCAGCGCGAACTCGCCGTCAGCCTCGTACGCGCGCATGAACTCGTCCGACACCCGGATCGAGTTGTTGGCGTTCTGGTACTGGACGCTGACGATGTCCTTGCCGCCCAGGTCCATGTCGAACCCGGCGTCCCGCAGTGCGCGGATCTTGTCTTCCTCGCGCGCCTTGGTCTGGATGAACTCGGCCACGTCCGGGTGGTCGACGTCCAGCACGACCATCTTGGCCGCGCGCCGCGTCGCGCCGCCCGACTTGATCGTCCCCGCCGAGGCGTCGGCGCCGCGCATGAACGAGACCGGCCCGCTGGCGGTGCCGCCGGACGACAGCAGCTCCTTGCTGGAACGGATGCGGGACAGGTTGACACCCGAGCCCGAGCCGCCCTTGAAGATCGTGCCCTCTTCCTTGTACCACTCCAGGATCGACTCCATGGAGTCGTCCACGGAGAGGATGAAACAGGCCGACACCTGCTGCGGCGACTTGGTGCCGACGTTGAACCACACCGGGGAGTTGAAGCTGAACATCTGGTGGACCAGCGAGTACTTCAGCTCGTGGTCGAAGATCTCCGCGTCCAGGTCCGAGGCGAAGTAGCCGTTCTGCAGACCCGTGTCGACGTACATCTTGACGACCCGGTCGACCAGCTGCTTCAGGCTCCACTCCCGCTGCGGCGTGCCCACCGCGCCGCGGAAGTACTTGGACGTGACGATGTTCGCCGCGTTCAAGGACCAGAACTCGGGAAACTCCACCCCGCGCTGCTCGAAGTTGACCGAGCCGTCGCGCCAGTTGGTCATGACCACGTCGCGACGTTCCCAGCGGATCTCGTCGTACGGATGCACGCCGGGCGTGGTGAAAATGCGCTCGACCTTCAGCCCCTTGCGGCCCCCCTTGCCGCGTCGAGCAGCACCGCTCACCGTCTCCGTCATGACACTCCCCCTCTCGGGCCCTCCCGCTGGGCCCTGTCCAGGATTAACCCCGCTCACCAGCCCGTTCATCCCGGGCTCGAGCGCTTTCAACTGTCTGCTGGATCAGCTTCTAGCGAAGTTCGGGTTCCCCCGAGGAACCCGCCTTGCGCAATGAGTCGATCTCCTTGGCGAAGTCGTCCAGCGACTCGAAGCCCCGGTACACCGAGGCGAATCGCAGATAGGCGACCTCGTCCAGTTCGCCGAGCGGCCCCAGGATGGCCAGGCCGATCTCGTGCGACGGGATCTCAGCCACCCCGGTCGCCCTGATCGCCTCTTCCACCCGCTGGCCCAGCTTGGCGAGCGCATCCTCGTCCACCGGGCGGCCCTGACAGGCCCTGCGCACCCCAGCGATGATCTTCTCCCGGGAGAACGGCTCGGTGACCCCGCTGCGCTTGGCCACCATCTGAAGCACGTTCTCCTGCGTGGTGAATCGTTTGCCGCACTCCGGGCACGACCGCCGCCGCCTGATCGCGGCACCGTCGTCCGTGGAACGGCTGTCGATCACCCGGCTGTCGGGGTTACGGCAGAACGGGCAGTGCACCGCGTTCCCTCCTCCCCTGACAGTTGGAAAAACAACCGCCACAAGAACACAACTTGTGGTTAATGACATCCGTGTAACTACTAGATGTTGTGGTCAACCGTAGAGGCGCCAGAGGGCCTTCGCAACCTCGTCGGAGGGCCCCACGCGTAGACCCTGGTCACATCGAGCCTCCCGCGTCCCACCCCGGCGTGTCGCGCCTTCCACCCGTCCTGACCTGCGCCATCGAACGCCCGCGGCACCCGGCCCCGAACCCCCGTCCGGACGGGCGCGCGCGACGGGCCCGACCCCCGGACCCCCCAAGAATCAGGCCCTCCCGCACGCTGGTCACGATCAGGTCACGATCACCTGCCGGGCGAGGCGCGCGGTCACACTCCGACGGGCCTGGGAGTGGACGCTCGGCCCCTTGGGCTGGGTGCCGCTCCTGATGAAGACGAACGCGCCCGCGACATAGAGCGACCGGGCGCCCGCCCGCACGAGCGAATCCACGTCACCGGACGGCGCCAGCGTCATCACCGTGGACGTCTTCCCCGTGGCCAGGTCGTTCCCCTGTACCTCGGCGGCGCTCCCCCTCCGCCCGGACGTCCTGGACGCGACCGAGTCCTGAACGACGATCAGGCGCCCACCGTCGACCCTGACCGGGAAGACCCGCTCGCTCCTGGCGCCGCTCTCCCACTTCCGATCACCGCTCCTCAGGTCGTACGCGACGATGGGGACCGCCCCCGCCCGCCCGCCCTTGTGACCGACCCTGACGAACAGCGTGGACTCCTCGACCAGCGCGCCACGGCACCAGGTCACCCGCCCCGGCCCGCACCTGGTCGAGTCGTCGACGGCGAGCAGTATGCGCACGCGCTCCTTGCGGCTCACCGGAGATGTGTGACGGCTGGTAGTGGAGGCGGATGCGGCATGACGGCAGGCGCGGCGTGAGGGCAGGCCAGGAAGCACAGCAGGAGGGTAAAGCGTCGGGCTGAATCATAGGGATGGACGCGGCGTGCGTGGCGAAAGCAGGAGGTAGACACCGCGCGGCATGGAGGGCGCGGCATGGAGGGCGCGGCGCGGCGGTGTGGGTGGGGCGGCGCGAGGGTGGGCGCGGCCAGATAGCACGGCCGGGAGGCGCGGGGCACGGCCGGGAGGCGCGGGGCACGGCCGGGAGGCGCGGGGCACGGCCGGGAGGCGCGGGGCACGGCCGGGAGGCGCGGGGCACGGCATGGACGGCGCGGCGATGTGGGTGGGGCGGCGCGAGGGTGGGCGCGGCCGGGAGGCGCGGCCGGGGGCGCGGGGGCGATGGGGGGTGGCGTGGGGGGTGGCGTGGGGGGTGTTGGCGTGCGTGGGGGTGGGCGCGGTGCGGGTGGGGTGGGGCGCACCGCGCCTTTCGGGTGCGGGGGGTCAGCGGGCGGGGAGCTTGAGGGTTTGGCCGGGCTGGACGATGGCTTCGCCCAGGCCGTTGAGGTCGATGATGCGTTGGACGGTGCGGCGGGGGTCGGCCTCTGGGGAGTGGCGGGAGGCGATGACCCAGAGGGTGTCGCCGGGCTCGACGACCACGGTCTGTAGGCGGTCGGGGCGGGCGGGTTCGTTGTCGTCGCCGGCGCGGGCGCCCGGTCCGGCGGTGAGCCAGAAGAGGACGAGCAGGACGCTCGCGACGAAAGTGGTCAGGACGATACGACCCCTCCGGGTCAGCCTAACTCCTGTCGAACCCGCGTAAACCGCCATCTTTGGCCCCCCAGCCATCGATCTTCGAATGGATTTTCGATCGAACGTGTGTACGATGTTCTACCGCATGACACCGACAAAACGCGAGCACTTTCTTCGAACAATTGTTTGATCATCCCGTCCGGACGCGATAACGTTCCATGACAAGGAGTGACGGATCGAAGCGCCGGGAGGCGACCAGCGATGAGCAAGGTCCGGGAGTTGCCCGATGGGCCGATGGACGAGAGCGGCCTCACCCAGCGGCAGCGCATGGTGCTCGAGGTGATCCGCGACTCGGTCCAGCGCCGCGGCTACCCTCCGTCGATGCGCGAGATCGGCGAGGCGGTCGGTCTCACCAGCACGTCCAGCGTGTCGCACCAGCTGCGCGCGCTGCAGCGCAAGGGGTTCCTGCGCCGTGACCCCAACCGCCCGCGCGCGGTCGAGGTGCGGGTGCCGGGCGCCACGCCGGTGCTCACCGAGGGCGACGCGTACGAGGCGGTCGGCTCGGAGTCCTCGTCCCGTCCCGCCCCTGCCTACGTGCCGCTCGTCGGGCGGATCGCCGCCGGTGGGCCGATCCTGGCCGAGGAGGCCGTGGAGGACGTGTTCACGCTGCCCAAGCAGCTCGTGGGCGAGGGCACGCACTTCCTGCTGAAGGTCTCCGGTGACTCGATGATCGAGGCAGCGATCGCCGACGGCGACTGGGTGGTCGTGCGCCAGCAGCCGGTGGCCGAGCAGGGCGACATCGTGGCAGCCATGATCGACGGCGAGGCGACGGTCAAGACGTTCAAGCGCAAGGACGGCCACATCTGGCTCATGCCGGCCAACTCCGCGTACGAGCCGATCCCCGGTGACGAGGCCTCGGTGCTCGGCCGCGTCGTGGCGGTCCTGCGCAAGATGTAGTCAGCTGAAGTCGTTGGTGCCCTGCCTGGCGAGCGGCCGGGTGGCCTTCCACTGGCCGACGTCGAGCAGCCGGGACCGTTCGGCGATCCGGCGCAGGGCGGCGACGGCGTCATCGTCCATCGGTGCCCCGCTGTAGCCGACGATCGCCACGACGCCCAGCGCCGGTTCCCAGGCGAGGACACCGTTGCCGCCGAAGGCGCCGCTGACGACGGCGGGCTTCCCGTTCACCTTGCCCGCGGGGCGCGCGTCCGCCTCGTACAGGCGGTCCTCCAGGCCGCCGCAGATCGCGCCGCTGAGGTACACCAGCCCGTCTCCGAGGGACGCGCCCTCGCCGAGATCGGCCGCGTCAAAGCGGGCGTTCCGGACCACGCGTGAACGGTACGGGTTGTCGACGAGCGCCTCGAAGCCCTTCACCGGCGCGACCACGGGCCGGCCTCCGGTAACGGTCGTCGCGGCGGCGATGCGGGCGAGGTCGGCGTCCGGCAGGTCACCGCGCACCCGCGCCCAGGCGTCCACGGCCTTCCAGACGATCACCCCCTTGGCGGCGCGGCCCGGCGCGCCGCCCACGGTGACCTCGCGGGCGAGGTTCGGCTCGGCACGGGGAACGTGATGACCGCGCCGTGCCGCCCCAGCGAGCCGTCCTTGCGGCGGACGACCACCGTCCACGCACCCGCGGCGGCACGCTGGTCGATGGTGTCGTGCGTGCCCCCGATGTCGACGTTCGTGACCACGACGCCGGGCGGCTCGGCAGGGTCGATCTCCGCGTCCGGCCCGTCCGGCACCCTGGTCACCGCCGGCAGGGTGTTCCTGACCGGCGGCGACTCCGTCGGACGCTGCGCGGGATCGTCGCCGCCGCCGAACAGAAGGCGCAACCCTCCGGTGACCAGCAGGACCAGCACCACGAGGGCGATCAGGACCTGCGAACGCGAGAACTCGCGCCCGGGGCCCGGGCCGGAGCCGGAGCCCGGATCACGGCCACCGCTGAGAACGTCCGCCATGCCCGCAATCGTCCTTGCCGATCACCCCCGAGGACAACCCCGGCCCCGCGGCTCGGCGCCGCCTTACCCGGGGACGATGTTGACGATCTTGGGGACGCGGACGATGACGCGGCGCGGGGGCGTTCCTCCCAGGACTTCCTGGATCTTGGGGCTGGCCAGGGCCAGCGCCTCCAGGTCGGCCTCGGTGATGTCGGGCGAGACCTCCAGGCGGTCCTTGACCTTGCCGGCGACCTGGACGACGCAGGTGACCGACTCCTGGATCAGCAGGGCGGGCTCGGGCGTCGGCCAGCCGGCCGTGGCGACCGGCGCGGCGCGGCCCAGCAGCGACCAGGCGTCCTCCGCGGTGTACGGGGCGAACAGCGACAGGATGACCGCGATCGTCTCGGCCGCCTCGCGGACGGCCGGGTCGGCGGCGCCGGGACCGGAGTCGATGGCCTTGCGGGTGGCGTTGACCAGCTCCATCGTCCGGGCGATCGCGACGTTGAAGCGGTGCGACTCGACCAGGGTGGTGGCCTCGGCGATGGTCCGGTGGGTGACGCGGCGCAGGTCGACGGAGCCGGCCGAGGCGTCGGCGCCGGGCTCGGTCGCGACCTCGGACGCGATGCGGTGCACGCGCGACAGGAACTTGGACATGGCCTGCGGCGACACGTCCGCCCAGTCGATGTCGTCCTCCGGCGGCCCGGAGAACAACATGGCCAGCCGCACGACGTCGACACCGAACTCGCCGATCTGCTCGCCCAGGTCGACCAGGTTGCCGGTGGACTTCGACATGCCCTTGCCGTCCAGGATCACCTGGCCCTGGTTGAGCAGGCGCGTGAACGGCTCGGTGAAGTCGACCATGCCCATGTCGAACAGCACCTTGGTGAAGAACCGGCTGTACAGCAGGTGCAGGATGGCGTGCTCGACGCCGCCGGTGTACTGGTCGACCGGCATCCACCGGCGGACCTGCTCGACGTCGAACGGGCCCTCGGTGTAGTCCGGCGAGCAGTAGCGGAAGTAGTACCAGGACGAGTCGACGAACGTGTCCATGGTGTCGGTGTCGCGCTTGGCGGCGCCGCCGCACTTGGGGCACTCCACGTTCACCCAGTCGGCGGCCGCGGCCAGCGGCGAGGTGCCCTTGGGCGCCAGGTCGGCGCCGCGCAGGTCGTCGGGCAGGCGGACGGGCAGCTGCTCGTCCGGCACCGGGACCTCGCCGCACGCCTCGCAGTGGACGATCGGGATCGGGCAGCCCCAGAAACGCTGCCGCGAGACCAGCCAGTCGCGCAGCCGGAAGTTGACCGAGGCCTTGCCCAGGCCCTTGGCGGCCAGCACCTCGGTGATGCGGGTGATCGCCTCGGCCTTGGCCAGGCCCTCGATCGCCGGGGAGTTGACGATGCGGCCGTCGCCGGCGGTGGCCACGCCGGTCAGGGCCGGGTCGGCCTCGCCGGTCTCGACGACCGTGCGGACGGGCAGTCCGAACTTCAGCGCGAAGTCCAGGTCGCGCTGGTCGTGCGCGGGCACCGCCATGATCGCGCCGTGCCCGTACTCGGCCAGGACGTAGTCGGACGCCCAGACCGGGATGCGCTCGCCGTTGACCGGGTTGATCGCGTGCCGGCCCAGGAAGACGCCGGTCTTCTCACGTTCGGTGGACAGCCGTTCGATCTCGCTCTCGCGCGAGACCTCGTCGCGGTACGCCTCGAACGCGGCGCGCTGCTCGGGCGCGACGATCTCCTCGGCCAGCTCGGCGTCGGCGGCGACGACCATGAACGTGGCGCCGTACAGCGTGTCGGGCCGGGTGGTGTAGACGGTGACGGGGGCGTCGCGGCCCTCGATCACGAAGTCGACGTCGGCGCCGGTGGAACGGCCGATCCAGTTGCGCTGCATCAGCAGGACGCGCTCGGGCCAGTTGCCCTCCAGCTGCTTCATGTCCTCCAGCAGCCGGTCCGCATAGTCAGTGATCTTGAAGTACCACTGGGTCAGGACGCGCTTCTCGACCAGGGCGCCGCAGCGCTCGCAGTGGCCGCCCACGACCTGCTCGTTGGCCAGCACGGTCTGGTCGTTGGGGCACCAGTTGACCTGGCCGCCCTTGCGGTAGGCCAGCCCGCGCTCGTAGAAGCGCAGGAACAGCCACTGCGTCCACCGGTAGTACTCGGGGTCGGAGGTGTGCAGGCGGCGCGACCAGTCGAACGAGGGCGCGTAGCGCTTGAACGACGCGGCCTGCGTGTCGATGTTGGCGTACGTCCACTCCGCCGGGTGCGAGTCGCGCTTGATCGCGGCGTTCTCGGCGGGCAGGCCGAACGAGTCCCAGCCGATGGGGTGCAGCACGTTGTAGCCGCGCTGGAACCAGTAGCGGGCCGGCACGTCGCCGATGGCGAACGCCTCGGCGTGGCCCATGTGCAGGTCACCGGACGGGTAGGGGAACATGTCCAGCGCGTAGCGCCGCTCCCGGTCGTCGTCCGCGCCCTTGCCCTCGGCCCCGGCCTTGCCCTCGGCGGCCTTGAACGGGTCGAGCTCCGCCCACCGGGCCTGCCACTTGTCCTGAACCGCCCGGGGGTCGTACTGCTCGTCGCTGCTCACGGTCGCTACTCCGGTCCTGTCCTGCCGTCCGACAACTGTCTAGGAGCTGTCCCACTGCTGTCGCTGCCGCTGTCTTTTACTGCCGTTTGCCAATGATGCCGTTACTGCCGTCTGCTGCTGCACGAGATCGCTGCGGCTTGCCTGCCATTCCCGATGGAGGCGGGCCCTGCACATGAAGAGACCCCTCGCGCAGGAGGGGTCGCCGCGTCAACGCCGTCAGGTCAACGCGGCGGGCTAAGAAGCAACCGGGCTCGCATACCCCAAGACTAGCGCAGCGGCAAGGGACGAAGCCGCCCCATTGATCCCCCGCCACCCCGAAGCCCCGCTATTGGAGGCTCTCCAGGGGCCATCCGCGGGGCTTTGGAAGCGCCTCCGGGGGCACTGGGGGACGCCTGTGGGGGCCTCAGGGGCGTTCTCGGGAATGGCGTCGGCGGGCGCGTTTGGCGCGTTCCTTGCTGGGCGGTGGGCTCGGCGGGCCTCCGATCGGCGGGCGAATCTGAACATTCCGGGGCCCTCTCCCCCTTCGCCAAAGATCGTTGTGGCGCGGCACAAGGACAGGCGGTCCAAGCCGGGCGCGATCACAAAGATGCACGTCATCCGGGGCGGAAAGGGTGACATGCCGCACCCCCGGTGGGCCAATATTGGGCGAATCGCTCGTAGACTCGCCAGTAATAACCGCTTGGCGACAAAAGCCCCGTGCGCGAGGAGTGCCATGCTCAACCTCTCCGTCCTGCTCGAAGACGCAGCCCGGGAGACGCCGGATCGCGAAGCCCTGGTCTTCGGGGACCTGCGGCTCTCGTACTCGTTCGTCGACAATGTCGCCAACCAGGTCGCCAACCTGCTGGTGTCGCGGGGCATCAAGCCGGGTGACAAGGTCGCCCTCTCCAGCCCGAACCTCCCGTACTTCCCGATGATCTACTTCGGCGCGCTCAAGGCCGGAGCGGTCGTCGTGCCGCTGAACGTGCTCCTCAAGCCGCGCGAGATCGCCTACCACCTCGGCGACTCGGACGCGAAGGCCTTCTTCTGCTTCGAGGGCACGCCCGAACTGCCGCTGGGCGAGGCCGGCCACGCCGGGTACGAGCAGTCCTCCGAGTGCGAGCACTTCTTCCTGCTCCCCGCGAGCCTGGCCACCACCGAGTCGCCGATCGAGGGCGCCGAGCTCTTCTGGGCCGCCCTGGGAGACCAGCCCGCCACGTTCGAGTCGGTCCAGACCGACCCGGCCGACACCGCCGTGATCATCTACACCAGCGGGACCACCGGCCAGCCCAAGGGCGCCGAGCTGTCGCACAGCAACCTGCTCACGAACGCCATGATCGACGACACGCTCTTCGCCAAGACCCTGCACGACACGTCCCTGGTCACGCTGCCGCTGTTCCACATCTTCGGGCAGACCTGCGTGATGAACGTGAGCATGTACCGCCGCGCCACGCAGGTGCTGCTGCCGCGGTTCGACGCCAAGCAGGCGGTCGAGCTCATGGTCAAGGAGAAGGTCAACATCTTCGCCGGCGTCCCCACCATGTACTGGGGGCTGCTCACCGACGACACCTCCGCGGACGACGTCGCGTCCATCCGCGAGAACCTGCGCGTGGCCGTCTCCGGCGGCGCCGCGCTGCCGCTCGAGGTGCTCAAGGGCATCAAGGAGAAGTTCGGCGTCGACGTCCTGGAGGGCTACGGCCTGTCCGAGACCTCGCCGGTCGCCTCGTTCAACCGTCCCGACCGCCCCACCAAGGCCGGCTCGGTCGGCCTGCCCATCTGGGGTGTCGAGATGAAGCTGATCGACGAGGACTGGAAGGAGATCGAGGGCGAGGGCCCCGGAGAGATCGCCGTCCGCGGCCACAACATCATGAAGGGGTACTACAAGCGCCCCGAGGCCACCGCGGAGTCCATCAAGGACGGCTGGTTCCGTACCGGTGACGTCGCCAAGCGGGACGAGGACGGCTACTACTTCATCATCGACCGCTCCAAGGACATGATCATCCGCGGTGGCTTCAACGTCTACCCGCGGGAGCTCGAAGAGGTCCTGATGACCCACCCGCAGGTCTCCCTGGCCGCGGTCGTCGGCGTCCCGCACGACTCGCACGGCGAGGAGGTCAAGGCGTACATCATCCGTACCCCGGACGCCACCATCACCGAGGACGAGCTGATCGCCTGGGGCAAGGAGAACTTCGCCAACTACAAGTACCCGCGCATCATCGAGTTCCGCGACGAGCTTCCGATGACCGCCACCGGCAAGATCCTCAAGCGCGAACTCCGCTAACACGCAACCCCGGCAGCCTCCCTAAGAGAGCGCCGATCTCGCCCGAACGGGGCCTTCAGAACCGGGGGCCCTGCAGAACGCGGGCCCTGCAGAACGGGGCCCAGCAGAACGGGGCCCAACGTAACTCCGTACAGCCCGAGCCGCGGCGCACTACCCAGTGCGCCGCGGCTCAGCGCATCACGCCGACTATCCAGGTACGTCACGCCAGCCACTCAGCGTCATGCCTGCTGACCCGGCGTCCTGCCTGCTGGCTCAGCACGCCGTCCACTCGGCGCAGCTCGTCACCCCGACTGCCCCAGCCCGTCCTACCGGCGAACGCCGCGCCGTACCGGCCGACTCAGCACGTCACTCCGACCGGCCCAGGGCGTCGCCTCGTTACGCCGGCTGGCGCAGGCGTCGTGCCAACAGGTTCAGCGCGTCGCGCGCTCAGTGCGTCGTCCCAGTTGGCCCAGGGCGTCATGTCCCCGGGTCAGCAGGTCACACGAGTTGGCTGGTGCGCCGCATTGGCCAGTGCGTTGGATCAGGTGACTCAATACATCGTGCGAGGGGCCAGCTCGTCATGCGCCCGCCCGCTCGGGACCTCACGCCAACTTGCCCAGCGCGTACGGACCAGATGGCTCGGCGCGTCGCACCGGCTCGCTCAATGCGTCGCACCGGCTCGCTCAGTGCGTCATGACCTCGGCCCAGGTCGTCAGGCCAGTTGATTCAGGGCGGGTGATGCCGGGTGGGCTCGTTGTTTCGTGGCAGGTGGCTCAGGGCGTGGGTTGGGGCGGTGTGTCGCGGGGGCTGGTCAGTGGGTGGTCAGGTCTTGTGTGCCTACCACGCGCAGGAGTTTCAGGGACTCGTGCGCGGGGGTTCCTGGTGCGGCGGTGTAGAGGATGACCTTCTGGTCCTTGTCCGGGACCAGGAGGACGTCGCAGTGGAGTTCCATCTCGCCGACCACCGGGTGGATCATGCGCTTGGTGCTGCTTCGCCTGATTTCCACGCGCCGTTCGGCCCACAGACGGCGGAACAGGCCGCTTCTGGTGGTCAGTTCCGCGACCAGGTCCCGGATGCCCGGGTCTCCCGGATAGCGCCCGGCTGCGGCGCGCAGGTCGGCCACGCTGTCGCGGGCGAACGCCAGGAAGTCCGGGTCCTGCTCTAGCAACGCGTCGGTCTCGGCGTCGAAGAACCACCTGATCATGTTGCGGTCGCGGAGCTCCAGCGCCGAGAAGTCGGTGATCAGCCCGGCGGCCATCGTGTTCCAGGCGAGCACGTCGTATTCGGCGCTCAGCACGTACGCCGGGGTGTCGTCCAAGCGGTCCAGGAGATGGAGGATGCCTGCGGGTACGTCGTGCGGCGGCCCGGCGGGCGTTCCGGCCATCTCGCCCGCGACGTTGTGGAGGTACGCGCGTTCGTCGTCGGTCAGTCGCAGGGCCCGGGCCAGGGCCGCGAGGATCTGCCGGGACGGGCGGGGGCCTCTCCCCTGCTCCAGCCGGATGTAGTAGTCGACCGACATCCCCGCCAGTTGCGCGACCTCCTCGCGCCGCAGGCCGGGTGCTCGGCGGCGGGACCCGGCCGAGAGTCCCACGTCCTGCGGGCGGATCCCGTCGCGCCGCGAGCGCAGGAACGCGGCCAGTTCCTTCCTGTCCACGTTCCTCCTTCTGTCGCCGTTCCTGCTGTGTCGACGTTCAACAGTGTCCCCCACCGGCGCTGAGGGCGCGCTCCTCCAGGGTGGTATCGCTGGTCCCAGCCTTGGGCGGTCTCTCCCTGCGGGTGGCCCGGCGCCCCACGCTGGGCTGCATGACTAACGCACTCATCACCGGCGCGAACAAGGGCATCGGCTTCGAGACGGCCCGCCAGCTGGGCGCCCAGGGGATCTCGATCATCGTTGGAGCCCGGTCCGCCGAACGGGGCGAGAAGGCGGCCGCCGAGCTCGCCGCGGAGGGCATCGACGCACGTTTCGTCCGGCTGGACGTGACGGACGAGGCCTCCATCCAGGACGCGGCCGCGCAGATCACGTCCCTCGACATCTTGATCAACAACGCGGGGATCGCCCCCGTCGAAGCCTCCGTGGCGCCCAGCGCCTTGTCGCTCGCGGCGCTCCGTCGGACGTACGACACCAACGTGTTCGGGGTGGTCGCGGTGACCAACACGATGCTCCCGCTCCTGCGTCGCTCCCCCGCGGGCCGCATCGTGAACCTCTCCAGCGAGCTGGGCTCCCTGGCGATCCTCGCCGACCCCGACAGCCCGTTCTTTCCGTTCAACCTGCTGGCTTACAACTCGTCCAAGACCGCCCTGAACGGCGTCACGCTCGCCTACGCCAAGGAACTCGCCGACACTCCGATCAAGGTGAACGCCGCGAATCCGGGGTACTGCGCCACCGACCTCAACGCCCACACCGGGCCTCGTAGCGCCGCCCAGGGCGCCGCCGAGGTCGTTCGCCTGGCCACCCTGCCCGCCGATGGTCCCACCGGTACCTTCTCCGGCGTCTACGAGGAGCGCGCCGCCACCGTTCTGCCCTGGTGACCGCCCGTGACCGCCCCTGCCCTGACCAACTCTTCCCGGCGATCGACTCTGCTCTGGTGACCGGTTCTGCTCCGGCGACCGGCCCTCCCCCGGCGACCGGCCCCCCTCCGGCGACCGGCTCTGCTCCGGCGACCGGCCCTCCCCCGGCGACCGGCCCCCCTCCGGCGACCGGCTCTGCTCCGGCGACCGGCCCTCCCCCGGCGACCGGCCCCCC
>NZ_JBEYUA010000037.1:0-24666 GCF_040643285.1 Spirillospora sp. NPDC047279 | reverse complement strand
GAAACGGACACCCACCGTTAGGTTTCGCTTTCGCGATTCCCGCTCGGAGGCGACTCATTTACTTTATCAGATCCGCTCGGCTTGTCAATTTGCCTTGCTTTTCCGACAACACTCTTTCAGATCCGCTTTCGCGGCCCTTCCGGAGTGGTGTTGCCATTTCATCAGATCCAGCCGAGTTATCCAAATCAGCCAATTCTGACGCACCGCAGCATCGAGGGCATGGGAAAATCATGCCACTCGTGATCTTCGGTAGTTTCCCCGCGGACCGGCCGCCGGACAGGCGTCTTCGGTTCCCTCCAGGGACAAGGAGTGAATCTATGCGGTCCTGCCGCGTACGTCAAATCGGTTCCGGGAACCCCCATCAGCCCATCCCCTGCCACAATGACAACACGAGTTGCTGATTCTGGGAACCAGGAGGTGAAATGGGGTCATGGAGCACTCAGACGCCATCGCGACAGCCCTGGCCGAAGTCGGGCCCCGTCTCAAGCGCCTCCGCGTGGAGCGCGGCGTGACGCTGACTGCGCTGGCAGACGTGACGGGCATCTCGAAGAGCACGTTGTCGCGGCTCGAATCCGGTCAGCGGCGCCCCAGCCTCGAACTGCTGCTGCCGATCGCCCAGGCTCACCAGGTGCCGCTGGATGAGTTGGTCGGCGCTCCCGAGGTCGGTGATCCGCGGATCCGGTTGACGCCGCGCGAGGTCGGCGGGCGGACCATCGTTCCGCTGACCCGCCAGCCAGGCGGCGTCCAGGCGTACAAGATGGTGATCCCCGCCGACGGTTGCACACCCGACCTCCGCGTCCATGAGGGCTACGAGTGGATGTACGTGTTGTCCGGGCGCCTGCGCCTCGTCCTCGCCGAGCACGACATCGTCCTGCGCAAGGGAGAGGTGGCCGAGTTCGACACCCGCGTACCGCACTGGTTCGGCAGCACGGGGGACGAGCCGGCCGAGATCCTCAGCCTCTTCGGCCCGCAGGGCGAGCGCATCCACGTCCGAGCTCAGCCCAAGAAGAAGGACTCAGGCACCCCCGACGATTGAGCTGCGGACGAGTCGAGGCCCGACCCGCGCCCCACGTCCCCTGCGACCCGCCTGCTGCTCGCCATTGCCCGCGGCCCTTCTCTCCGGCCGCACCGTTCCTGCGCCTACGCGTCTCCCCGCCCTTGCATGCCGACCACGTCTGACGACGGTGAACGGGCAGAGGTGCGCGGCGAGCCTGCGTTGGAGCAAGAGTCGTGGCGCGTTCGCGCCCAACCGTCCAAGTAGGGCTCCAGTCGCATTCCTTCTAATACAGGTCTCGGCACCCTCCCGATCCAGGCGGCCCGACCGCGTCGCGAACGCCGCCCGGTAGCCGGGTTGACGTGCGCCTCCGCGAAGGAGAGCAGGGACATGCCTTCGGGCACCTCACCTGCTTTCACCACGGGCCGTTCCAGAATCCGCCGATGGCGACGCGCGAGGGCCAGCCGCCGCTCGTCGGATGCCGCCCCTGACGCGATCCGCTCCAGCGGCCGTCCCAACTGGGGCTTCAGAAGAGGCGGGCGGTGCTCGATCCTGCTCCTCCTGTCCTGCTTCTCCCGGGCTAGACCCCTGCCAGCGAATTCGTGCCCACCGTCCTAATGCCACCGTTCGCGTGCAAGCCCGACGGCCGGGCTCCCCAGGTGACGCGTTTCCTCCGTCCCGGCGTCCGCCGGGCCGTCGCCGAGCAGGGATGACAGGCACGCTTCCGCCGGTCGGTGTCGGCGTTCTTCCAGCATGGGAGCTGCCGGGGTGGGTGCAGCTCAATCCGACGTCCGTCGCGGTCGTTGGCCTCAAGCAGCGCGGCGGGGTGCGCGCCGAACGGCGTGCGCTGAAGGCCGAGCAGGCGGGCAGTCCCGCCCGGCCCTGCCATCTGACGTCCCGTCCTCGTGCTCTCACCCCGACCGCATACCGATGGCCGCCACCAGGCGGCCCCAGCCCGGCGGCCTCGACCCGGCCGTCTCAGCCCGCAGGTTCAAGCCGAGCGATTTGCCTCCGACCGTTCTTACCCGGCGGTCTCAGCCCAGCTTCCCGAGCCCTCGCCACTCACTTTGGGTCGCCCCTCTCGGGCGCTGGCTGGGGCCAGTTGGCATCTGGCGTCCAGTGCTGCTGGTAGAAGCGGCTGCGCGCTGGGTGATGGTGGTAGCGCGTGCCAGCGGTGGGGTGGGTGCCGTGGTGGCGACCCGCACCCGGTGGTCCGCACGTAGTGGCCTGCGCGTGCCAGTCCGCGCGTGGCGGCGGCCCCCGCGCGTAGTGACGGGTCCGCACGTGGCGGCGGGCCCCGCGCATGGTGCTGGTCCGCACGTGGCGGTCCGCGCGTGTGATGGTGGCCCGAGTGTGATGGTGGCCTGCGCGTGGCAGTCCGCGCGTGGTGGCAGTCCGCGCCTGGTGGCGGCCCCGCGCGGGGTGGTGGTGGCCTGCCTGTGATGGTGGCCTGCGCGTGGTGATGGCCTGCACGTGGTGGTGGTCCGCGCGTGGTGGTGAATGGCGTGGATGGTGGGGGTAGGTGTCGGCGGTGCTGCGGGTAGCGGCGGATGTTAGAACGCGTGAATGTCGGGGCGCGTGCGGTAGTCGGCCTGGACGACGGCCCGACGGCGGTCGTGACGGTGACGGCGGGGCGCGTAGCTGTGGGCAGCGCCGTGGGTGCCGGTTGTGGGAGCGGTGGCGGGCGGTCTTCGGGATTGAGGGGTGGAGGGGCCTGAGTCTTGGAGGGTGCCTCACGGAGGGTTGGGCGGGAAGCGGTAGGAGTACGCGTCGATGGTGTGGACTTGGCGGCTGTGGCGGGGGCGTGGCTTGTGTGATCCACAGCACGCTCGGTAGTCGCTGCGGGTGCTTCTGGTAGCCGGTCGGGGCGCTCTCAAGCCCAGTGTCATCGGGCTCCCCGGGCGCTCAGGGCTGGCTTGGACAAAAACGCATGGACCCCGCGAAACGCTCCACCACCTGCGCAGTGCGATATTGGGACACCATTGGACAGATCACTCCGATAGGGTCTCTGCCACCGGGGACTTGGACAGCTCCAATCACCACAAACACCGCCTGTCCTGATGGCCACAGGCGGACTGTTCAGAGGGTTACGAGAACCAGGGCACCCGGAGCAACGTCACAGCACTGACGCAATCCCATGCTTCGGAGGTTCACACCAGATGAGCTACAACACCCCGGGCTACGGCGGCTACCCGTCTGCGCCGCAGGGCCCGCCGCCCCCCAACCACCTCGTGTGGGCGATCCTCACCACGATCTTCTGCTGCCTCCCGCTGGGGATCGTGTCGATCGTCTTCTCGACGCAGGTCAACTCCAAGTGGCAGTCCGGCGACCACGCCGGCGCCCAGAAGGCGTCCAACAACGCCAAGACCTGGGCCATCGTGTCCGCGGTCATCGGAGTGATCGCGGGCATCCTCTCCTTCGTCATCCAGCTCGCCCTGGCCAGCTGATCACGGTGCGATGACCCAGCTGATGTCTTCTGTGCGGCGGTCCGCCTCGTCCCTGCGGGGCGGGCCGCCGCGCGGTCTCCTGGCTCCGCTCGGGGTGCTCGTCATCGCCGTCACCGTCATCGGATACCTCGCCGCCGTCGACCCCAACGAGGGCGGCAA
The DNA here is from genome assembly GCF_040643285.1 of Spirillospora sp. NPDC047279. Taxonomy (NCBI): domain Bacteria; kingdom Bacillati; phylum Actinomycetota; class Actinomycetes; order Streptosporangiales; family Thermomonosporaceae; genus Spirillospora; species Spirillospora sp. NPDC047279. The sequence continues at coordinate 21,066 of NZ_JBEYUA010000037.1, read as the reverse complement.
CTACCCCACCTGCCCGTTCCTGGCCCTGACCGGGCACCAGTGCCCCGGCTGCGGAGCGCTGCGCACCATCCACGCCCTGGCCCACGGCCACCTCGGCGAGGCTTTCGGCCTCAACGTCTTCGTCGTGACGATGGTGCCCCTGCTCGCGTTCTTCTGGATCCGCTGGACCGTCGCGCGCGCCCGTGGCCGTCCCACCCGCACCAAGGCCGCCGATCCTCGCCTGATCTGGGCTTTTCTCGTCCTGGTGCTCGCCTTCTGGCTGGTTCGCAACCTCCCCTTCGGCGCGTTCCTCGCCGCCTGACCACGCGGCGGCGCGCCTCTGCCGCGCGTTCCGGACGCTCTCGTTCCCCGCCAGGACCGTCCCGCCTGCCAGGCGTTCAGACGCTCCCCGCGCTGGAAAGAAGACGCCGCAGCCTGCGCGCTGATGACGTTGCACGCCGGACTCGGGCCGGGCATCGCGCTGCTGCTTCGAGTCGCTCGTTCTCGGCAGGCTCCTGTACGGCGCGGCCCGGCGGTTCGCGGGTGGTTCGGCTTACGGGGAGAACCTGGTCAGGAGTTCCTGGGCACGCCGACGTTCGGTTCCGCACAGGTCGCCGGACCCGTCGGCGGATGCGGACGGGGTCATGTCCATCTCCAAGCAGCTCCGCCTACGCGGACCGGCTCTGGGCCTGCGCGCAGCCGGCAGCCGTCCGGACGAAGGCGGCCAGGGCAGGCGAACGAGCGTTCTCCGGCCAGGCCAGGAGGACGGTCACGGGAGCGGCGTCCACGACGGGGACGCAGACCAGGTCGCGGCGCAGGTGCAGGCGCGCGGACTCGGGGACGACGGCGGCCATCCGTCCCAGCGCTATGAGCTGCATGACCTCGGAGGGATCGCCGACCTCGGGCGCGTCCGGCCGTCCCGATCCCGGGACACCGCGCCAGCGCGGAAGGGGCTCGCCGTCGAGGTCGGACATCCGCAGGTCGGAACGTCCCGCCAGAGCGTGCCCGGACGGGAGGACGGCGACGGCCCCTTCGACCACCAGGGGCTCGGTGTCGAACCCGGTGAGGTCCTCGTACGGGTCATGCAGGAAGGCCACGTCAGCGGTGCCGTCCCTCAGGAGGCGGGCGCGTTCGGCCACGCCGGTGAGCATCACCTCGACGTCGACGGCTTCGGGGAGCGCCTCGTAGGCGGCGAGGATTTCGCGCAGTAGTCCAGCGTCACCGCCGGGCTTCATGACCACGACCAGGCGGGGGGCGGCGGGCAGGCCGGCCCGGCGGGTGCGCCGCGCGGCCGCGGTCACGGCGTCGAGGGCCACGACGGCCTCGCGGGCTAGGACCTCCCCGGCCGGGGTGAGGGCGACGCCGCGGCTGTCGCGATCGAGGAGGACCACGCCCAGGCGGCGTTCGAGCTGCTTGATGGCGCGGGAGAGCGGCGGCTGGGCGATGCCGAGGCGCGCGGCGGCACGGCCGAAGTGGAGCTCCTGCGCGACGGCGAGGAAGTACGCCAGTTCCCGCGTCTCGACTCGGTCCATACCGGCAGGGTATTGCGCGTGAGCCAAGCGGTCCTGGCCGCGCGCGGCCACCGGCTGATGGGCTCGGACGCATGACGATCGCATTGGTGACCGGGGCCAACAAGGGCATAGGCCGCGAGATCGCGGCGGGGCTGGTCGCGCGGGGCGTGACGGTGCTGCTCTGCGCGCGCGACGCCGAGCTCGGCGCGACGGCGGCGCAGGAGGTCGGTGCGCGGCCGATGGTGCTGGACGTGACCGACGACGGAAGCGTCCGGGCGGCGGCGCGGGAGGTCGGGGAACGCTGGGGCCGGCTGGACGTCCTGGTCAACAACGCCGGGATCTCGGGAGACCTCGCCTCGCAGGCGCCGGGGAGGATCGACCTGGCGAACGTCCGGCAGGTGTTCGAGACGAACGTGCTGGGCGTCATCAGGGTGACGGAGGCGATGTCGCCCTGGCTGCGGCGGTCGGACGCGGCGCGGGTGGTGAACGTGTCCAGCGGGGTCGGCTCACTGGGGCACCAGACCGACCCCGGGCACTACATGTCCGGGCTGCCCGCGTCACTCGCGTACCCGCCGTCCAAGACCGCGCTGAACGCGGTGACGGTGCAGTACGCGCGGGCGTTCGCCCGGGACGGGATCCTCGTCAACGCGGTGGCGCCCGGTGCCTGCGCCACCGACTTCACCAAGGACCTGGGACTCGGGATCACCCGCACCGCCGCCGACGGCGCCGCCGTCGCACTGCGGATGGCGACGCTCGGCGCGGACGGGCCAACGGGCACCTTCGTCGACGACGAAGGCACCGTCCGCTGGTGACCCCGTCCCAGCCACGCACTCTCAGTCCCGGAAGCCTGCGCCGCGTGGACAACTTCGCACCAGGTGGCCGCCTGGACCACGCCACCAAAGCAACGCCGAACCTCAACCCGAGTGGGAGCGCATCGCGCACCTCAGGCCGCGTGGACAGCGCCGCGTGGACAGCGCCGCGTGGACAGCGCCGCGTGGCTGGGGGCGGGGGCTGGGGTCAGGTGGGGTCGGTGAAGTTAGGGGGGCGTTTCTCGAAGTAGGCCTTGACGGCTTCGGCCTGGTTGGGGGTGCCGCGGAGGGCGCCGAGTTCGCGGGACTCTTCGAGGTACTGCCCGGCCAGGTCGCGGTCGGAGGCGCGGTTGAGGAGGCGCTTGGCGGCGCGGATGGCGTGCGGGCTGTTGGCGGCGATCTCGCGGGCCAGGTCGGTGGCGGCCTGGCGCGGGTCGTCGGCGGTACGGGTCGCGAGGCCCAGCCGTACGGCCTCCTCGCCGGACACCATGCGGCCGGTAAAGGTGAGCTCCTTGGCGACGTCCTCGCCGACCAGGCGGATGAGCGCGGCCGTACCGGTCATGTCGGGCACCAGTCCCCAGCGGATCTCCAGGACCGACAGCTTGGCGTCGGGGGTCACGATCCGCAGGTCGGCGCCGAGCGCGATCTGCAGGCCGCCGCCCAGCGCGTGCCCCTGGACAGCGGCGATGACGGGCTGGGGCAGTTCGCGCCACGCGTGCGCGGCCTGCTGGCCGAGGTTGGTGATGCGGCCGGGCTCGCGGTCGGTGATGTCGTTGAGGAGCCGGGCGAAACGTTTCGCGCCACCGGACGGGCCGGCGTCACCGGACGGCCCCTCGCCTTCGGAGGACGCCGGGGCGCCGTTCGCCATGGCGGCGAAGTTGGAGAAGTCGAGGCCCGCGCTGAACGAACGCCCCTCGCCCGACAACACCACCGCCCGGACGGCGGGGTCGGCGGCGATGCGGTCGCCGGCGTCCATGAGGGCCTCGAACGTGGCCAGGTCGAGGGCGTTGAGCTTGTCCGGACGGTTCAGCCGTACGTCGGCGACGCCGTCGTCGGTGACGGACACGGTCACGCGGTCGGTCATATCGGGGGTCCTCTCCGGCGCCGAAGGCTTCCCGGTCACGATCTCACGGCGTCTCCGGCGACCGGCCGGGGCCGTCCGTATATGAGCCGCCGGAGCACGACCTCGGCGGGTCCGCGCAGGTCACGGCGTTCCAGCTCGTACGCGGCGAGGACCGTGGCCAGCCACACGCCCACCGCGAAGAGCGCCATCGTGGCGCTGCCCAGGTGGGCGCCGAGGCCGAGCCCCCACGCGGCGAGGATCGGCGAGAAGATCAGCGAGTGGGTGAGGTAGGACGAGAGCGACCGCTTGCCGACGGCCGCGACGGCAACGACTGGACGGCTGCCGTGGAGGCGGGCGCGGGTCGACAGCCAGTGCGCGAGGAGCCCGAAACAGGCGACGTACCCGATGCCGCCGGCGATGCCGGTGACGTCCCTGAGCTGGGTGAGGACGCCCGCCTCGCTCACGGCGGCGGGCGGCACGTCCAGCGCCCCGACGTGCGCGAGGGCCGAGGGCAGCGCGCCGAGCCAGCCGATCGCGAGGCCGGCTGCGGCGGTGACGGTCAGCAGGCGCAGGTGCCTGCCAGGCTCCTCCAGGACGCGGCGGCGGGCCGCCCAGAAGCCGAGCAGGAACTGCGGGAGGGTGAGCGACAGGAGCCCCGCCATGAACGTGATCTGCAGGCCCGTGCGGAGCCGGGTGGCCGCAGCCGTCAGCGGGTCCTCCTCTTCCGCGGCGAACGCCGTGTACGAGGGTTCCGTGGTCGTGGTGCCGTACGCGCCGAGGTCGCCGTTGACCGCCGCCTGCAGCGCGGGCCCGGCGAAGATCAGTGTGAGCCCGGCCAGTCCGAGCGCCCAGGAGAGGATCGTCCGGTCCGCGCGGCGCAGGAACAGCAAGCCGATCACCAGGCTGCCGACGCCGTACGAGCCGAGGACGTCCCCCGCCATCAGCAGGGTGGCGTGCAGGAGGCCGAGGACGATCAGGAAGAGGCTGCGCCGCCGCAGCAGTGCGACCGCCGTCCGTTCTCGCGTTCCGGCGGCCGTCTGGCGCAGGTAGAGCTGCATCATCCCGTAGCCGAAGAGGAACGCGAACAGCGGATAGACGCGCTGGTCCAGCATGACGATCATCAGGAACTGCACGGCGTGGTCGACCGGCGATCCGTCCACCGGATGCCAGCCCGACGAGCCGTGCCGCGCCGCGTACAGGTGGAACGCGGTGTTGGAGAGGACGATCAGCAGCAACATCACGCCGCGCGCCAGGTCGGGGGCGAGCGCCCGTTCCTTCGTCCGCACCGCGCCTCGGGCGATCGTCGCGCGGCGTGGGCGAGGGATGGTGCGCATGACCCCACGCTAAGCGCACGCCCGCCGGGCATCGGCTTCCGGGCTAGTCCCTCCAGACCAAAGTCGAGCCTTGGACCACCGGTGGTCGAAAAGGTACCGCCGGCGGTGGGACAAGCGGCCTTCACCAGCCGGTGCGGCGGCGTAGCCGTTCGAGTGAGATCTCGCCCTGTGCTCGCTGGAACGCGCGCAGGGTCGGCAGGCCGGGCGGCTCGGGCTGCCGGCCCGACCAGATAGCCGGTGAGGGCGGCGAGCACAGCCGTCACGTCCGCCTCGTCGGCGCTCTCGGCGACCGGGGGGCGTCGAAGATGTCCTGGCGCCGCGGGCGGCGTCCGCGGGTGTGACACGGCGACGTGACTCAGATCACGTACTCCGGCCTCATGCTTTCTTGACGGCGCCGTGACTTTGGGGGCGCCCGGGATAGGTGAACAAACACCGGGGAGGGGAACACCCGAGGACGGACCAGAGCAGAGAGGACGGCCCGACATGGCCGAGTTTCTGAGTGACCTGACGAAGTTGCGCGAGCGCGCCCGGACGGAGATCGACAAGGGTCCGGTGACCGAGGCGTACGGAGCCGACGTCGACCGGGTCATCCAGGTGTGCAACGAGGCCCTCGCCACCGAGCTGGTGTGTGTGCTGCGCTACAAGCGGCACGCCTACACCGCGACCGGCATCTACTCCGAGAGCGTGGTGGCCGAGTTCAAGGAGCACGCCGCCGACGAGTACGAGCACGTCGACAAGCTGGCGACGCGCATCACGCAGCTGGGCGGGGAGCCCGACTTCAACCCCGAGATCCTGGCCGGGCGCTCGCACACCACCTACGACGCGAGCCTGAACCTGGTCGACATGATCAAGGAAGACCTGGTCGCCGAGCGCGTCGCGATCGCCTCGTACACCGAGATCATCCAGTGGCTCGGCGACGGCGACCCCACGACCCGCCGGGTGTTCGAGGACCTGCTGGCCGACGAGGAGGACCACGCCGACGACCTGCGCGGCCTGCTCGAGCGCCTGCCCAAGGACCTCGCCTGACCGCCTCGCCCGTTCCCTCTCTTCGGGAGGCCCCCGGCGGGACTCGTGAGGGGTCCTCGGCGGGCCGTTCCCGGCATGGTCCAGAACGCGACCGTACGGGTGCGCGCCGGCGTGCACTTCAGCGCCGGCGCGCCTCTCGATCTCGGCCGTTATCAGGAGACTGACAATTGCCGAGCCGCTTTTCCCGGGGCATTGCGGACGGGGCCGCCGAGCCGGGAGCATGCGTCCACCATGAGTGGACACGGCTAAGGTGGCGGCATGTCCGACCAGGATCCGCAGGGCGCCGAGCCCGGCGTCGTGACCGGCGACGAGACAGCGAAGGGGACGGTCGCGCGGCCCGGTCGGGGCGGACGTAAAACGGGCACCCGCAAGCGGCCGCCATTTCGGCGGCTGCCGTCCGACAAACGCCGCCAGGAGATCATCTCGACGGCCATCAAGGTGTTCCGGGAACGCCCGCAGGACGAGGTCTCGATCGACGATCTGGCGGCCGCCGCGGGCAGTTCGCGTTCGTCGCTCTACCGCTACTTCGACAGCAAGCAGGAGTTGTACGAGGCGGTCGCCGGCGCGGTGGGCGCGGAGGTCATCGAACGGCTGAGCGACGTCGACGAGGGCGTCCCGTCGTGGAACCTGATGATCCGGCTGACCGTCTACTTCGACTTCATCGAGGAGTACGAGGGGATCGTGGCCGGCGTGCTCGCGGTGGGGTCGAGCGAGGCGCCCGAGGCCGCCCGCGCCGCCGCGCAGCGGGTGCGCGACCACATCCTGCGGATCACGTGCGACACGCTGGAGGTCGGCGAGCCCACTCCCGCGCTGGAGATGGTGATCCGCTCGTGGATCGCCGGGGTCGAATGGGCGGGCGTGGAGTGGCTGCGCACCCGCTCGCTGCCGCGCGGCGAGCTCGAGATCCTGCTCGCGCGGCAGCTGGGCATCACGCTCATCGGCGTCGCCCCGTCCGACCCGGCCATCGCCGAGCGCGTCGCCTGGTGGGCGAGCGTCGAGCCGCCCGACGGCCCGTTCGGCGTGCTGCTCCGCAGCGTCACCGGCCTCTTCGACGTCAAGATGATGGGGCACCTGGCGCGCATGCTCAGCTACGAGGAACCCGCCGCCCCCTGACCCGCCCCTGAGGCGTTCTTCTCAGTGCGGGGCGACGAGCAGGGTCTGGAGGCCCTGGCCCACCGTGCCCGCCGAGTCGGCCAGCCTCGACTCGGCGAGGGCGCACCCTCCCGGCGCGGACTGGAGGCGCGCGCTCATGAAGAGCCACTCCCCCACCGGGTCGCGGTGCAGCGCCACGGTGAGGTCGGTGTTGATCACCAGCCACCGCGAGAAGTCGATCTCGCTGCCGACGCCCGACGCGCTGTCGGCGAGGACGAGCGCCCGCACCAGCGGCGTGTCCTCCTCGCCCGCGACGAGCGGCCCGCGTGCCCGCGCCCACACCTCGCCCGGTCCCGGCTTGCCGAACGTGCCGCGCACGAAGCGCCACTCCATCGCCGACAGGTAGCCGTCCAGGTTCATGGCCTCCCAGCCGGCGAACGGCGGCGGCCCGGTCTCCGGCAGCTCCGGCACCGGGCCGTCCTCGATGGTCTCCAGGCCCGCGGGCGCCGCGGCGACGCGCCAGGCGGTCGCGCGGGCCACGGTCCGGCCCTCGTGCGCGAGCTCGGCCTCCAGCAGCGCCACCCGCTTGCCCGGACGGACGACACGCGTCGCGACGTGCAGGGGCGCGACCGGGACAGGCCCGAGGAGCTCGACGGTCACGCGCGCGACGCGGGTGCCGGGCGCGGGGTCGTGGCGTTCGAAGGCACGGCCGAACAGGGCCGACACCGGACCCGCGTGCTGGAACTCCGGCGACCAGGGCCCGGCCGTCGCCGGGGTCGAGCCGAACCCGCCGTCCCCCAGCGGCTCGTAGAACGCCATCTCCGTGCTCCTCCCGCGCGCCCCCACCAGAACAATGTTCTAGGCAGCTTAGCGTCACGGCGAACTACTGCACGGCACTCAACTTTCGACAGGTATCGGATCATTTATTGTCACTCGCGCCTATTGCAGCATGTGGCGCTGCTTCACCAGACTCTTCGTCCAGCCGCGCGGTCGCCGGGCTGCGCACCATGCGAGGAGACAGATGGCAGCCCTGGTCCGCCGCAGGTCGATCCGTTCCGCTGGATGGCGACGCCGCTCGTTCGCGACGGGCACGATCGCCGCGACCGCGCTGGGCCTCGGGATCGTCGTCACCGACGCCACCGCCCAGGCGGCACCGAGCCCCCGCGCCGCGTCCGACGGCGCGCGCATCACCAAGACCGCCCGGCTCGCCGCGCGCCAGGTCGACATCACCGTGCAGTCCCCCGCGCTCGGCAAGTCGGTCAAGACGCGCATCCTGCTGCCGGCCGACTGGCAGCAGACCACGACCCGGACCTGGCCGGTGCTGTACGCCTTCCACGGCGGCCAGGACGACTACACGTCCTGGACCAAGAACACCGACATCGAGGCCTGGGCCGCGGCGTACGGCGTCATCGTCGTGATGCCGGAGGCGTCCAACGGCTCGTACGCGGACTGGTTCAACTACGGCAAGGGCGGCTCTCCCAAGTGGGAGACGTTCCACACGCAAGAGGTCCGCCAGCTCATCGAGCGCAACTACCACGGCGGCGGCTCGCGGGCGGCGATCGGCAACTCCTCGGGCGGGCACGGCGCGTTCAGCTACGCCGCCCGGCACCCGGGCCTGTTCCGGTACGTGGCGTCGCTGAGCGGCATCCTGTCGATGCGGTCGCCGGGCATGCCGGCGATGCTGATGTTCACCAACGCGGGCAACGGCCAGGACCCGTTCGCGATCTGGGGCATCCCGTGGGCCGACGACGCCAACTGGGCCGCGCACGACCCGTCCGCGCTCGCCTCGAAGCTGAAGGGCACCGGCCTGTTCTTCTCGGCCGGCACCACCGGCCGGCCCGGCCCCGGCGACCCCGACGTCGCCCCGTGGGACATCGGCCTGCTGAGCGAGATCGCGATCGGCGCGAACAACAACGAGTTCCGCAAGAGGCTCGACCAGGTCGGCGTCCCCTACACCGCGCACATCTATGGCGACGGCCGCCACAACTGGCCCGCCTGGGTGCGCGAGTCGAAGTTCATCTGGCCGACGCTGATGAAGTCCCTCGGCGCCACGAAGAACTCCTGACGACCGTCTGATCTCGTCCTTCACCTGGTGTTACACCTCAAGCCGCGGGCCCTGGCCCGCGGCTTGAAATGTATTTGATAAAAGCCGCGGAACGCACTGACCTGAACGCCGTTCGGGAATATTCCGGGTAACCCCCGCCCCCTTTCCCGAAAGGCCCCGCAATTGGGTCGATGCTCGACCCCTGCCTGCGCGGCAGGGGTGTTCGTCCTGCTCGTTTTCCTCATCTCCGGACTGGGACCGGCCACGCCCGCTCCCGCCGAGGCCGCCGGGGCCACCGTCGTCGCCGAGACGACCGTCGCCCCGCGCACGCTGGATCTGACCATCGAGTCGCCCGCGATGGGCGGCCGCGAGAAAGTGCGGCTCCTGGTGCCGCCCGGCTGGTCGCGGACCTCACCGCGCACCTACCCGACACTCTGGCTGCTGCACGGCGGCGTCGACGACTACACCGCGTGGACGCGCGATACCGACGTCGAGCAGCTCACCGCGACCTCCGACGTCATGGTCGTCATGCCGAACGCAGGCCGCTGCGGCAACTACTCGGACTGGTGGAACTACGGCCGCGGCGGACCGCCCCGCTGGGAGACGTTCCACATGACCGAGCTCCGGCAGATCCTCGAACGCGACTACCGGGCCGGCACGGTGCGCGCCGTCGCGGGCAACTCGATGGGCGGTCTCGGCACGATGGCGTACGCGGCGCGGTTCCGCGGCTCCTTCCGCGCGGCCGTGGCGTTCAGCGGCTACCTGCACACCATGCACGGCCACAAGGCGGGCGACGACTCCACCGGCTGGGGTCCCGCGCTGGCCTGTCCCGGCACCGACTGGCGGCGCGTCTGGGGCGACCCCGACGACCAGGCCGCCGTCTGGCACGCGCACAACCCCTACGACCTGGCCGACCGGCTGGCGGGCGTCCGCCTGCGGGTGACCAGCGGCAACGGCAAGCGCGGCCCGCTCGGCGGGTCGATCCTCACCGATCCGGTGGAGTCCGGCACCTACACCCACGCCCAGGCGTTCGCAGGCCGGCTGCGTTCGCTGGGGATCCCGGTGACGACGCGTTTCTATGACGGGCAGCACGACTGGCCGTACTGGCAGCGCGAGCTCCACCTCGCCTATCCCTGGCTGATGGAGGCTCTCGGCCAGTGAACCCCTGGCCACCCTTCTGACCATCCTTCTGACCATCCTTCTGACCGTCCTCCGGCCGCCCCCGGATGGCCGGTCACGGCGCCCGTGTGCTGTGCTGAGCGCATGTATGACGTCGTGATCGCCGGGGGCGGCCACAACGGCCTGGTCGCCGCCGCGTACCTGGCCGGGGCGGGCCGCCGGGTGCTGGTCCTGGAACGCCTCGGCCACCTCGGCGGGCTCGCCGTGTCGGAACGGGTCTTCCCCGGGGTCGACGCGCGGCTGTCGCGCTACTCGTACCTGGTGAGCCTGCTGCCCACGCGGATCATGCGGGACCTGGGGCTGCCGGTCGAGCTGCGCCGGCGCCGGTACGCCTCGTACACGCCGATCGGCGCCGGCGGCCTGCTGGTGGACAACGCCGACGACGCCCGCACGGCGGCGTCGTTCACCCAGGTCACCGGCGGTACCGGGGACTTCGCGGCGTGGCGGCGCTTCTACGCGCTCGCCGCGCGCGTCGCGCGGCGGGTGGCTCCGACGTTGCTGGAGCCGCTGCGCGACCGGGCCGGCCTGCGCGGCGTCGTGAACGACGACGAGGCGTGGCGCGATCTCTTCGAACGGCCGATCGGGGACGTGGTGGCCGAACGTTTCGCCGACGACGGCGTCCGCGGGGTCGTGCTGACCGACGCGCTGATCGGCACGTTCGCCGACCCGGACGACCCGGGGCTGCTCGCCAACCGCTGCCTGCTCTACCACGTCGTCGGGGACGGCACGGGTGACTGGAACGTCCCGGTCGGCGGAATGGGCGCGGTGAGCGGCGGCCTGGCCGAGGCCGCCCGCGCCGCCGGCGCCGACCTGCGGACCGGCATGGAGGTGCTGGCGATCGACCCGGCCGGCGAGGTGACGTTCAGGGAAACCGCCTCGGGCGCCGAGCACGCCGTGAACGCCCGCCACGTCCTGGTCAACCTGCCGCCCGCCGTGCTCGCCCGCGTGATGGGCGAGGGGACGTCCGGGGGCGCCGGCGCTCCCGAGGGCTCGCAGCTCAAGGTGAACATGGTGCTGTCGCGGCTCCCCCGGCTGCGTGACCCGTCCGTACGGCCCGAGGAGGCGTTCGGAGGGACGTTCCACATCAACGAGACCCAGGCGCAGCTGGCGGCCGCGTACGCCGAGGCTGCGGCCGGACGCGTCCCCTCCCTGCCACCGGCGGAGGTGTACTGCCATTCGCTGACCGACCCGTCGATCCTCGGGCCGGAGCTGCGCACCTCGGGGGCGCAGACCTTGACGCTGTTCGGCCTGCACATGCCGGCCCGGTTGTTCCGCGCCGATCCTGTGCGCGCGCGGGAGGAAGCCCTGCGGGCCACGCTCGCCTCGTTCGACACCGTGCTGGCCGAGCCCATCGAGGACTGCCTGATGCGGACGCCCGAGGGCGCGCCCTGCCTGGAGGTGAAATCCCCGGTCGACCTGGAAAACGAGGCGGGGCTGCCGGGCGGCCACATCTTCCACCGCGACCTGAGCTGGCCGTACGCCGAGGACGCGGACGAGCGCGGCCGATGGGGCGTGGAGACCGGCCATCCGCGCGTGCTGCTGTGCGGGGCCGGAGCCCGGCGCGGCGGCGGCGTCAGCGGCATTCCCGGCCACAACGCCGCCCGCGCCGTCCTCGAGGCGTTCTGACGCGCCTCCGGTTCGTACACCGTCTGCCCGTCCTGCTCTCGCGGTGACGTGCGTTCGCGCAGGTCACCAGCCCTTCGCCATGTGATCGCAAAGTTGCGCGAGGGACGCATGGTCCTGGTTTGCCCGGGTAGCGCTATCCGTACATACGACGCCAAACGGGACGACAGGAGTGCATGATGCCGCAACAGGCGTGGAGCAAGAAGCGCGAACGCCAGTATCAGGACATCAAGTCGTCAGAGCTCGACCGCGGCGCGAGCGAGCAGCGCGCCGAGGAGATCGCCGCCCGTACCGTCAACAAGAACCGCGCCCGGTCGGGCGAGGCGAAGCAGGCGAGCAAGATCTCGACGCGGACCAAGTCTCCCCAAGTTCGCGGCGGTCAGCGCGCGGGCCGCGGCCTCGGGCCCGGCGGGCGGACCAAGGAACAGCTCTACGCCGAGGCCAAGCGGCGCAACATCAAGGGCCGCTCCCAGATGACCAGGAACGAACTCCAGAAGGCGCTCAGCCGATAAGAGGAGGGGACCGACCCGATGATGGCCTGGCTCGCCGCCATTCCCGTCATATTCGCGCTGGTGCTCACCATGGAGAAGTTCGAGCGCCACATGCTCAGCAGCGACGATCTCCCCGGACGCCGCTCGGGCCGCCACCGAACCGAAGGAAGCTGAACCGAACGCCGCGAACCGGATTGATCACGCCATGGGCCTTATGCCGGAGGCCGCACACGGCCAGACTGGGGGCGTGAGCGACTTCGACATCCTCGTACTCGGGTCGGGCCCCGGCGGGCAGCGCGCGGCGATCGCGTCGGCCAAGCTCGGACGGCGGGTCGCCATCGTCGAACGGCGCAACATGATCGGCGGGGTGTGCATCAACACCGGGACGATCCCGTCGAAGACGCTCCGTGAAGCCGTGCTCTACCTGACCGGCCTCAACCAGCGGGAGTTGTACGGGCAGAGCTACCGGGTCAAAGAGGACATCACGCCCGCCGACCTGGGCATGCGCACCCAGCACGTCATCGGGCGCGAGATCGACGTGATCCGCAGCCAGCTGGCCCGCAACCGGGTGACGGTCCTGCCGGGCACCGGGCGGTTCCTGGACCCGCACACCATCGGCGTCGGCAACGGCGACGACCGGGAGCACAAGGTCACCGCAGACAAGATCGTCATCGCCACCGGCACCAAGCCCGCGCGGCCCGACACGGTCGCGTTCGACGACAAGACGATCATCGACTCCGACGGCATCATCAACATGGAGCGCATCCCCGAGACGATGGTGGTCGTCGGCGCCGGGGTGATCGGGATCGAGTACGCCTCCATGTTCGCCGCGCTCGGCACCAAGGTCACGGTGGTCGAGCGGCGCGAGCGCATGCTGGAGTTCGCCGACCTAGAAGTGGTCGAGGCCCTCAAGTACCACCTGCGTGACCTGGCGGTCACGTTCCGTTTCCGCGAGTCGGTGGCCTCGGTCGAACGCCGCAACGGCGGCGCGATCACCGTTCTGGAGAGCGGCAAGCGCATCCCCGCCGACACCGTGATGTACTCGGCCGGGCGGCAGGGCATGACCGACGAGCTCGACCTCAAGGCCGCGGGTCTCACCGCCGACCGCCGGGGCCGGATCAAGGTCGGCCGCGACTACGTCACCGAGGTGCCGCACATCTACGCCGTCGGCGACGTGATCGGCTTCCCGTCGCTGGCCGCCACGTCGATGGAGCAGGGCCGGGTCGCCGCCCACCACGCCTGTGACGAGCCCGTCACCGGGATGCACGAGCTCCAGCCGATCGGCATCTACACGATCCCCGAGATCAGCTTCGTCGGCCGTACCGAGGACGAGCTCACCGAGTCGAAGGTGCCCTTCGAGGTGGGCGTCTCCCGCTACCGCGAGCTGGCCAGGGGCCAGATCATCGGCGACTCGTACGGCATGCTCAAGCTCCTGGTCTCGTCCGAGGACCGTTCCCTGCTGGGCGTCCACGTCTTCGGCACCGGCGCCACCGAGCTGGTCCACATCGGCCAGACCGTCATGGGCTGTGGCGGCACCGTCGACTACCTGGTCAACGCCGTGTTCAACTACCCGACCCTGGCCGAGTCGTACAAGGTCGCCGCCCTGGACGCGATGAACAAGATGCGCCAGATCGCCCGCCTCAGCGAGTGATCAGGACGGCCAGAGCAGGTTCTCCAGCTCGGCGTCCATGTCGACGAACTCCGACTCCTGGCCGGCGGGCACGACCTGGTAGGTCCGGTGGAGGAAGTCGGCCAGCGGCGACAGCGGCACCTCGAACAGCGCGTTGCCGAACGGCGATGAGAGCGCGATGTTCAGGATGGTGTCGTTGTCCCCGGTGGGCCACACCTCCACGTCGCCGTCCCCGACCTTGCGCACGATGCCGACGGTGAGGAGTTCGCGAGCGAAGATCCACTCCACCGGCTCGTCGTTGCCGACGTAGAACGCCATCCGGATGGCGTACGGGTCGTCGGCCGCGTACTCCAGCCCGGCGAGCAGGGGGACGGTCGTGCGGTCTGGGACGACGAGACGGAGGCCCAGCTCTGCTGAGACGGTGGTGCTGCTGTTCATGGCCATTCCTTCACGACGTCGGTCCCGCTAACGCGCGGGCGTGTTCCGGTGGGAACCTCACTCCCTCTCACGGATGTCCCCGCGATCTATGACGCGTAACTGAGGGAAGATGTGGGAACATTCCGTCCCCGGCACTCTCTGTGATCTATCTCACGTTCTCAAAAGTGGGTGCTGACCTGGGCAAAGGCGGATCTATCGGGCACCCCCTCCGAGCGGGGGGCTTCTCCATGTGTGACGATCGACGGGGCGCCTTTGGTTGCCCAAAACCACCCTGCGGCCCGATGCGGCCACCTTCTTGGCATAGAGTAAAAGCGTGGCAATAAACCATGAAAAGGACGCCTCGGACACCGAACCCAACCCGTTCGGCCGCTTCCGGGAGTTCGTCCGGAGGAACCGGCTCCTCAACACGACCTGGCGCATCGGCGTCTTCACCGTCGGCGTGACGGTCCTGATCGGCGGCCTCGTCATGATGGTCGCCCCGGGCCCCGGCATCCTGGGCATCATCGTCGGACTCGCCATCCTCGCCACCGAGTTCGCCTGGGCCCAGCGTGCCCTCCACCACGCCAAGCAGGCCGCCGAGAAGGCCAAGGAGAAGGCCCTCGACCCCCGCAAGAAGCGCCGGAACACCATCCTGGCCGTCATCGGAGGCATCCTCGTCGGCGCCGCCGTCATCGCCTACCTGGCCGTCTACGACTTCAAGCTCCCCTGGGACATCCAGGACTGGACCCCCTGGAGCTGACACACCACGATTACTGATGTGTGAGCACCCCCCGTGATGCGCTAGAGTTTCCGACGTCGGAAGGCCTCAAGGCAGTCCGCGCGGGCGATTAGCTCAGTGGGAGAGCGCTTCGTTCACACCGAAGAGGTCACTGGTTCGAACCCAGTATCGCCCACCAGATTCTCCCAGCTCAGAGCCGTGATCCTTGACCAGGGATCGCGGCTCTCGGTCTTTGTGCCCGCCTGTGGGAGCCGCTTGGGAGGCGATCCTGTCGTTCTCCCGCCTCCGGCCGGTCAGGAGCGGGCAGCCAGGAACGTCGACCTGGCCTCGATCGTGTACCGGTCAGGGTCGTGCCCGGGGTCAGCGGTCAACGGTTTGTGGTTGCGAGTCGCGTTTGAGGTGGTTTGCGGCGGGCAGGGGCGGGCCCTTCGGAGGAAGGGAGGATTCCATGAGCACCACCATCGAGCAGTCGATCGACGTGGCCGTTCCAGTCGGGGTCGCCTACAACCAGTGGACGCAGTTCACCGAGTTCCCGAGGTTCATGGAGGGCGTCGATCAGGTCGAGCAGGTCAACGACACCCGCACCCATTGGAAGACCAGCATCGCCGGAGTGAAGCGGGAGTTCGACGCCGAGATCACCGAGCAGCTTCCCGACGAGCGCATCGCGTGGACGTCGACCGGCGAGCCGCGGCAGGCCGGTGTGGTGACGTTCCATCATCTGGCGCCGCAGCAGACCCGGGTGATGCTGCAGATGGAGTTCGTGCCCGAGGGCGCGGTCGAGAAGGCCGGCGCCGCGACGCACCTCGTCGAACGCCGGATCAAGGGCGACCTCAAGCGGTTCAAGGAGTTCATCGAGGCCAAGGGCGGCGAGACCGGCGGCTGGCGCGGCGAAGTCGGACAGAATCCAACCGCCTGACACCGACGGGCGGGCCCGGACTGCCGGCTCGGATGAATCCCGCCCAAGCCGGTGAACGAGGTCTGGCCGGTCGCCCGGACTTCAACGCGGACGACCGGCCTGCGCCCTGTTTACAACACGACAATGGGGAATCAAGCGGACATGAACGCGCTTCACACTTCATTGTCCACTCGCGAGGGAGCCGCAGTTCTCAAGCTCAGCGGCGCGATCGATCGGACCACCTGCGACGAGCTCGCCGAAGTTCTTCACCGGGTCCGGACGCGGCACGCGCCGCACATCATCCTGGATCTGACCGAAGTCACGTTCGTGGACAGCAGCGGACTCGACGTACTGACCAAGACCGCGGAGACCCTGCGGACCTTCGGCGGCAGCCTCGGGCTCGTCCGGCTGCGCTCACAGGTCCAGCACCTGCTCGGCGTTCTGGAGAAGAGGCAGGACTTCCGCGTCTTCGACACGGTCGACGAGGCGCTGGCTTCCGTTCCCCAGAAGTCGAGCACCGCACCGGCTCCGCCTCCCGCCACGTCCACGCGCCAGCCGGCCTGGCGGCTCATGTCGAGGCCCGAGACCACCTGACCCACGCGCCCGCCCATGGCTCCTTGCTCCCTCGTCTGCGCTGACCATCTCGTCGGCCAGAAGCGGTGAGACGGCTGCCCGGACGGGGGAAGATGTCCGGTTCCGCACTTCTTGGGTAACCGGGGAGGCGGTCGATCGTGTGAGGGCCTCCAGGCGGAGCACCGGGTCGGCCATCTCGCCGAACGCCTGCGTGACGCGACGCGCCGGCCAGGCTCGTCCCCCCCATCGCGCGACAACCACCGGGACAGTCGTGCTCACCGCATCGCCACCCCGGACAGGAGGGGATGGTCATGGCCAAGCCCGCGATCCAGCCCGTGATCTGGCGCCCGCCCCCGCGGCCGTCACGTGCGCGCAAACGCCGAGGCCCGGAGGACTTCCCCCTCCAACGCCTGCCACTGCCCGGGCGGGGGCCCGAGGAAGTCGTGGTCGAGGCGGACGGCACCCTGCTGACCGGAGTCCAGGACGGACGCGTCCTGCGGGTCGACCCGGTGTCCGGAGCGGTCGCGACCGTAGCCGACACGGGTGGCCGGCCGCTGGGCCTGCACGTGCTGGACGGCGGCCTCGTTCTGGTCTGCGACGCCGACCGCGGCCTGCTCCGGCTGGATCCGCGGACCTCGGAACTGAAGTCCCTGGCCGCCGTCCCGTTCGCCAGCAACGCCACCGCCCACGAGGACGGATCGATCTACTTCACCTCGTCGAGCACCAGGTTCGGCTTCGACCACTGGATGGGCGACATCCTGGAGCACTCCTGCACCGGGCGCCTGCTCCGGCTGGACCCGGACGGGACCCTGACCACCCTGGCGAACGGCCTGTGCTTCGCGAACGGGGTCGTGCTCACGCCCGACCGGAACGCCTTGATCGTCGCGGAGACGGGTGCCTACCGGCTCGTCCGCCACGACCTCGCCACCGGCTCCACCGAGGTGTTCGCCGACAACCTGCCCGGCGCACCCGACAACCTCGCCATGACCGGCGACGGACGCCTGTGGGTGGCCCTGGTGATCCGTCGCGACCCCCGCCTGGACCTGCTTCTCCGCACCCCGCCGATCCTCCGCCGCGCCCTCTGGGCCGTCCCGGACCGTCTCCGGCCCCCACCGGCCAGGACGACCTGGGTCGCCGCCCTCAGCCTCGACGGCCGGGTACTACGAGACCTCCAGCGACCGGACCGCGCGTACGGACGGGTCACCGGCATGGCCGAACACGACGGCCGCCTCTACCTCGGCAGCCTCACCGAGAAGGCCCTCGCCGTCATCGACCTCCGACGACGGCCCGCTGCCTAGCGGTCGACCTCCTCTTCGCTCGAATCCCGGCTCAGGTCGGCTGCGGCCCGTCGTTCCTTCTCAGCCACGGCCCGGGCCTCACGAGCGGCCTGCCGGGCACGTTCCGCATGCTCGCGATAGCGCGGGTCACCCTTTCGATCAGCCAAGGAGTCGTATGTCTCGGCGACCTCGCCGCGCACCCGCGCCACGTCCTCTTCGGTCTCGGCGATCTGCCCGGCCACCCGCCGAATACGGTCGAGCTTCTCCTCCCGCCCGGCCTCGGGTGTGCTTTCACCGGTAGCGGTCTCACCATTGCTCATGTCCAGCGCCCTACCCGCGGATGGGGCCCTCATCCGCGGAGACCTTCACCACCCCGCCTCGCCGAGGTGGCTCGGTCAGCCCGGGTGGATCTCGCCACCGGCCGGGACGAGGTTCTGGCCGGTGTAGTACGACGACAGCAGGTTGCTGGCGAAGAACACGTAGGAGGGCGCGATCTCGTCGGGCTGGGCCGGCCGGTTCATCGGAGCCTGCTCGCCAAAGCCCTCCACCCGCTCCTCGTCGAACGTCGCGGGAATGAGCGGAGTCCACACCGGCCCCGGCGAGACGGTGTTGACGCGGATGCCGCGCTCCATCAGCGCCTTGGCCATGGACTGGGCGAAAACCATCGCGGCCGCCTTGCTCGCGGAGTAGTCGATCAGGCTGGGATTGCCGCGAAGCCCGTTGATCGAGCCCGTGATGACGATCGAGCCGTCGTCGGGCAGGTGCTCCAGCGCCTCCTGCACCGACCAGAAGAGGCTGTACACGTTGACACGGAACGTACGGTCCAGATGCTCGGTATCGATTTCCCGGACGTCCTCGACCGGGTCCTGGGTCCCGTGATGCAGCACGAGCACGTCGAGGCCGCCGAGGTCACGGGCTGCATGCGCGACCACCTCGCGACTGTGCCGCTCCTCGTCCATGTCGCCCCCGAACGTGACGCAGCGACGGCCCTCGCGTTCGACCAGGCCGGCGGTGTGCCGGGCGTCGGCGTCCTCGTTCAGGTAGGTGATCGCCACATCGGCGCCCTCCTTGGCGAACGCCACCGCGACCGCACGGCCGATGCCCGAGTCACCACCGGTGACCAGGGCTCGTTTGCCCGCCAGCAGCCCGCGCCCCTCGTACTCACGCATCTCGTCATGCGGCTCCGGATCCATCTTCCCGGTCTCGCCGGGGTACTTCTGGCTCTGGCCTGCGGGGCCGCCCATGGTTTGGCTCCTGTCTCACTAGTCGGTCGGCGGAACGATCAGCCGGATCTATTGCCAGCGTTCGGAGTTGTCGTCGGTCAGTTCCTCGGGTCGGTCCGGGATGACGCAGAACAGCAACCCTGCCGGGTCTCTCATGACCCACCAGTCCTTCTCCTGGCGGACCTTCACGGCGCCGAGCCTCTCAAGCCGGGCGACCTCGGCCTCCAGATCGTCGGTATGAATGTCCAGATGGACCCGGGCCTCCCCCTCGGACTCCTCCAGCCGCTGAACCAGCAACTCGAACGCGGGCCCGGGAAGGGACGCGGTGCCGTGATACTCCGGGGTGTCGTCATCGGATCTCAGCTTCTGCCCGGACGCCGCCTCCCAGAACGCCAACTCCTGGCCGTGCCGGTCACCCGGGATGTCGATGACCACCTTGTGCAATCTGCTGCGATGCGCCACAACTCCTCCTGTTCAGTGCTCGCCGCGGTCGAACGCCGGGCGCGCCCCTCAGTCGCGCAGGCATTGCGGCAATTGGTGACCAACCGTCGTCGCTGCCATTGTTCGCCTCTCTACCGGCAGCTATGTGGCTCGCTTACCCACGGAGACGTCGCCATATCCGAGGCATGCCTGGCGCGCATGGCAACGACGGCAGATGTTCTTGGCGTCGCGTAGCTCGTCCGCGCCGAGCGGGAGAAGACCTCGGGATCCGTAGACCGGCAGGCGTACCCGGCCCATGGCGCGGTGGCGCCAGACATGATCACTCCTGGAAGCTGAATCGGCGGCGGGGCACCTCTCCTACCTCGCCCGCTTCCAGCCAAACCGTTGATCGCCGCGTAACCACGTCCATCAGAGGGCGGGAGCCCGCCTTGAACGTGATCGGGAAGATGCGCGGGGACGTGAGCGCGAGCGCGTCGGAGCAGTTCGCTTGTGCACTGGCCGAACTGAGCGATCTTCGCTGGTCAGCGCCGCCGACCGGCACCACAGCCGCGGAGGGGTCGCGCGGGACCGCCGGGGTAGGTATGGCATATAGGGCCAGGGCACTCGCCCGATGTTGTCTCTGAGGAGTTCAGCGTGTCCGAAGCGCCGCAGTCCGCCCGCCATGGGAATGAGTCAGAGACCCCGGCCGAGCACGCCGACCGCAACTTCGTCGAACTCCTCCAAGGCTTGCGCGTGGCCGTCACCGGCGTCCAGGTGTTGTTCGCCTTCCTGCTCACCGTCCCCTTCTCGATCGGCTTCACCAAACTCGACTCGTTCGACAAATGGCTCTACTACATCTCACTCGTAGCAGCCGCCATCGCCACGATGTTCTTCATCGCCCCCGTGGCCCAACACCGCGTCCTCTTCCGCCAAGGCCTCAAAGAATCACTGGTCCGCCGCTCCAACGCCTACGGAATGATCGGCACACTGGCACTCGCGGTCTCCATGACCGCCGCCACCATGATGGTCGTCGACTTCCTCTTCAACGGCCCACTACCCCTCATCACCGCCGCCGGCGCCGCCCTCTTGGCCGCCTGGCTCTGGTTCATCGAACCCGCCATCCGCCGCAGAACCGACACCTGACACAGGCGCTGCTCGCCGCCCCCGCTCTCGCCATCGCCCCTCGCTCAGCAACCAACGCCAGTCGATCAAAGCAGCGCTGGACCCGCGCGACGCCGCTAAGGCCATGCGGCGCTATCAGGACCTGCCTGTCGGGCAGCTGCGCCGGGCCTTCAGGTCGTCGCCGTGTTGCGCGATCACAAAAGGGGGGTATGGTCGGTTTTGAGGGCTAGGACGCAGCCCCCGGCCAGAGCGGCGTGTCGCTGGACCGCCGCGCGACTTCTGAGTTCCCGGGGATCGTCATGACCAGGCCTGTGCCTTCACCCGCCACCGCCTCACCGGCCCGCGAACCTTCTGAGAGCCCTTCAGCCGCGGCTTCTCACCCAGGACCGCCGAAGCTGTTCGATGGCCGAGCCGAAGAACTCCTCACACAGATCCGGCACCTGCCGCACGACGATGCACGGCGAGAACGACTGCGCGAAGAACTCGTCCGCATGCACCTCCCGTTCGCACGAAACGTCGCGAGACGTTACCGGAACCGCGGCGACGCCACCGAAGACCTGGAACAGGCCGCAATGCTCGGATTGGTGAAAGCGATCAACGGCTTCGACCCCGACATCGC
>NZ_JBEYUA010000036.1:0-33083 GCF_040643285.1 Spirillospora sp. NPDC047279 | reverse complement strand
GGCGCGGTCCCGGTCAGACGCGGGCAGGCGCCGGGTCCGGGTCAGGCGCGGTCCCGGTCAGACGCGGGCAGGCGCCGGGTCCGGGTCAGGCGCGGTCCCGGTCAGACGCGGGCAGGCGCCGGGTCCGGGTCAGGCGCGGGTGGCGGCCTCGGCGGCCTCGACCACGTTGGCGAGGAGCATGGCGCGGGTCATGGGGCCCACGCCGCCGGGGTTGGGGGCCACCCAGCCGGCGGTCTCGCGGACGGAGGCGGCGACGTCGCCCGCCAGCTTGCCGTCGACCCGCGAGACGCCGACGTCGAGCACGGCCGCGCCAGGCTTGATCATTTCACCGGTGATGAGGCCGGGGACGCCGGCCGCGGCGACGACGATGTCGGCGTTGCGGACGTGGGCCTCCAGGTCGCGGGTGCCGGTGTGGCAGAGCGTCACGGTCGCGTTCTCGCTGCGGCGGGTCAGCAGGAGACCCAGCGGGCGGCCGACGGTGATGCCGCGCCCGATCACGGTGACCTCGGCGCCGCGGAGGGGCACCTCGAAGCGGCGGAGGAGCGCGACGATGCCCTTGGGCGTGCACGGGAGGGGGGCCTCTTCCATGAGGACGAGGCGGCCCAGGTTGACCGGCTGGAGGCCGTCGGCGTCCTTGGCCGGGTCGATGAGCTCGAGGACCCGCTGCTCGTTCAGGCCCTTGGGAAGGGGCAGCTGGACGATGTAGCCGGTGCAGGCGGGGTCTGCGTTGAGCTCGGCGACGGCGCGTTCGACGTCCTCCTGCGAGGCGTCGGCGGGCAGGTCGCGGCGGATGCTCTCGATGCCGACCTCGGCGCAGTCGCGGTGCTTCATGTTGACGTACGCGTGGCTGCCGGGGTCGTCGCCGACGAGGACGGTGCCGAGGCCGACGTTGACACCCCGCTCGCGCAGGGTCTGGACGCGGGCCTTGAGGTCGGCGCGGATCTCCGCGGCCGTGGCCTTGCCGTCAAGGATCTGTGCAGTCATGTGTTCCTCCGCGCTGAACTTCGCCCCGAACACCCAGGCGCGCGGTGCACGGACTGCCCTTCGCTCCCCGGTGGTGAATCCACCTTGACTGCGCCAGTCGCGTAGCCCCCATGCTATCGGCCGATGGAACGCACGGCTTCGAGGCGTGGGCGGCGCTTGCCGGGATTGTCCAGGCTGCCGCCGCGGGCGTCGCCCAGCTGGCCGCGGACGAAGGCCTCGGTCGCCTCGACGGCGTCGCGGAGGGCGTCTCCGGCCGCGCCGAACGTTCCCCAGACGATCGTCCCCTCGGACGGGTCGTACTCCCACAGGCCGATCACGCGGCCGCGGTCGACGATGCCCTGCGCGGGGAGGTCGGCCAGGTCGCCGAGGGGCTTCCCGGCCAGGGCGGACGGCAGGACGCGGGCGGCGTCGGCGGGATCCAGGACGGAGCGGAGGTCGCGGCGCAGGAGGGTGAGGCCGTCGATCCAGCCGACGAGCGAGTACGCGGGCCCGGGCGGCGGGGTGAAGTCCTCGTAGGCCTTGCGGTCTTCGGGGAGCATGAGCAGGTCGCCGTCGAGGGGGACGAGCCCGAGGGGCTCGACGGCGGCCTTGGCGTCCCGGGCGGTGAACGCCGAGAACCACCGGAACTGCTTGAGCGTGGCGCCGCCCGTCCACGTCCAGTAGCGGCGGGCCAGCTCGGCGCGGGCCTCCTCGGCCGTGGGACGCGCGGCGGGCAGGGACCAGCGGACGTAGGAGAAGCGCTGCTGGTCCAGACGGCCGGTCAGCGGGACGCGGCGGATCTCTCCGGTGCTCTGGAGGAGGCCGAGCGCCACGGGGAGCGTGGTGGTGACGCCCTTCTTCTTGCCCGCCTCGCCGAGGTTGCGGACGACGTCGCCCAGCTCCGCCTTCAGCCGCCGCGGGTCGAGCGGGCCGCCCGCCTCGTCCAGAGCGGCCAGGACGGCGCCGGCGACCTCGTCGATCTCCCTGCGCGGGACGCCGAGCCTCTCGCACACGGCGACCTCGGCCAGCGGGGCGTTCTCCCCCACCCTGAGCCCGACGGCGAAGTCGGACGCGGGCAGGACGTACGTACAGCCGCGGGCGGAGGGCAGTTCGTGGACGGCCAGGTCGGCGACGGCCTGATCGGCGGTCTCGCGGGCGACGCCGGCGCGGCTGAAGAGCTGGAGGTAGGGGTTGACGCCGCCGACCGAGCGGGCCCAGCCCGTCCGGGCGAGGACCTCGGCCGGGCCGGCCTGCGCGAGCGAGCCGTCGAGCCCCTGCTTGCGGGCCCACCAGGCACGGAGCTTGACCATGTCCATGGGTCAAGTGTGACCTCCGGCCCGCCGCCGCGACCAGCGGGCACCGGACCGGCGGTGGGCCGGTCCGGTGCCCGGAGGGACGGGCGGGGGTTCAGACGGTCAGCGCCGCGTCCCGTTCCGGCTGCTGGGACGAGGGGTCCCCCTCCGGCTCGGCCGGAACGCCCGGAGCTTCGGCCGGGGCGTCGCCGGTGGCGGGGATGCCGCGGAGGGTGGTCGCGGCCAGGACCGCCATCAGGACGAAGACGACCGTGCCGAGCCCGGCGACGGTGGCCATCCCGCCGGTGAAGGCGTCACGGGCGGCGTCGAGGAGGGCGGCGCCGGCCTCGCCGGGCAGCTGTCCGGCGGCGACGACCGCGGTGGTGATGCTCTCGTTCGCCGCCTCGAGGGCGTCCGCCGGGACCCCCGCGGGTTCGCCGAGCTGCTCGCGGTAGACGACGGTCCCGAGGGTGCCGAGCGTCGCCACGCCGAGGGCGATGCCGAGCTCGCCGCCGGTCTCCATCACCGACGCGGCGCTGCCGGCCTTCTCCGGGGGCGCGTCGCTCATCACCAGGCTGGTGATGAGCGACATCGGCAGGCCGATGCCCAGGGCGGTGACGACCATGCCGACCACCACGGCGGCCAGGCCGTGGTCGCCCGCCTGGGCGATGGTGGCCAGCCCGAACGCGGCCAGGGTCAGACCGCCGGCCATGATGAACGCGGGCCGGATCCGCCGGGCCAGGGCCGGGCCGGCCATCGACCCGACGACCATGGCGATGTTCTGCGGGATGAGCCACACACCGGCGCGCAGCGGGGAGAAGCCCAGCACCATCTGCATGTAGACCGTGGCGAGCAGCGACAGGCCCGCCATCACGATGCCGGTGAGGACCATGATGGTCAGCGAGGAGCGGATCGTGCGGTTGCCGAACAGCCGCAGGTCCAGGAGCGGGTCGGCGAGGCGGCGCTGCCGCGCGACGAACCACACGCCCACGGCGAGACCGACCGCGACCGCCGCGACCGCGTCCGCCTGCACCCCGTTCCTGGCCAGCGTCTTGAGGCCGTAGATGACCGGCAGGATCGCCCCCAGCGACAACACCACGCTGACCAGGTCGAGCCGCCCGGCGTCGGGGTCGCGGGACTCGGGCAGCAGGATCGGCCCGGCGACCAGCAGCAGGACCATGAACGGGACGCCGAGCAGGAACGCCGACCCCCACCAGAAGTTGGTCAGCAGGACCCCGCCGACCAGTGGCCCCAGCGTCATGCCGCCCATGAAGCAGCTGAACCAGACGCCGATCGCGGTCCCCATCTGCTTGGGGTCGGTGAACATGTTGCGGATCAGCGCCAGCGTCGACGGGGTCAGGGTCGCGCCGGCGAGTCCGAGCAGCGCCCGCATCGCGATCAGCATCTCCGCGCTGGTGGCGTAGGCGGCCGCGACCGAGGCGGCGCCGAAGGCCGCGGCCCCGATGAGCAGCAGCCGGCGGCGGCCGATCCGGTCGCCGAGCGTGCCCATCGTGACCAGGAACCCGGCCAGGACGAACGAGTAGATGTCCATGATCCAGAGTTGCTCGGCGCTGTCGGCGCCGAGTTCGGAGCTCAGGTTCGGCAGCGCCAGGTAGAGCACGCTGACGTCGACGGACAGCAGCAGCGTCGGCAGGGCCAGCACCGCCAGTCCGATCCATTCGCGAGCCGTGGCGCGGGCGGGGGGCCCGCCGGAGGTTTCGGTGTGCATGTCTCGGCCTTCATGTCTCGGGGGGTACGAGGGGGGCGGCGCTCGGGCCGTCGGAGGACCGATCGGCCCGGTCGCCGGACACGCGGGGTGGGTGGAAGGGTTCAGGCGGGCTGGACCATGTGGATGACGTTCCACAGGTGGCCGTCCAGGTCGCGGAAGCCGCGGCCGTACATGAAGCCCTCGTCCTGCGGCTCGCCGGCCGCCTGGCCGCCAGCGGAGATCGCGGTCTCGACCAGCTCGTCGACGCGCTCGCGGCTGTCGGCGTCGAAGGCGATCGCGACCTCGTTCACCGTGGCGGTGTCCACGGGCTCCCGGTCGGTGACCGTGCGGAAGAACGACTCGGTCACCAGGAGCGCGAAGGCGTTCTCGTTGATCACCATGCAGCCGGCCTGCTCGTTGGTGAACTCCGGGTCGAACGCGAAGCCGAGCTTCTCGAAGAAGGCGATGGACGCCGCGACGTCGCGAACGTGCAGGTTGACGAAGACGCTGGTGCTCATACGAGGCTCCCTGGCTCGTGGACACAGGTGTGTCCTGGAGACGCCCAAGTTTCCCTTAGACGCTGATGTGTCCGGCGGACACAAGGTGTACGCTAGACACATCGGGTTGAGCTTGACAACCCCGATCGCGAAGAAGGAGGGCCCAATGGCGACCGACGAAGGCGCCGCACTCGGCTTGCTCTGGAACCAGGACAAGCAGCCGGCCAGACGGGCCCGTCCAGCGCTCAACCTCGAACTGATCGCGCGGACCGCCATCGAGATCGCCGACGCCGACGGCATCGAGGCGTTGTCGATGCAGCGGGTGGCCGGCGACCTCGGCTTCACCAAGATGTCGCTCTACCGCCACGTGGCGGGCAAGGCCGAGCTCATGGCCGTGATGATCGACACGGCGGTGGGCGAGCCGCCCGTGCTGTCCGGCGTGCCCGGCGGCTGGCGGCCCAAGATCCAGGAGTTCACCAGGCTGCTCACCGCCACCTGGGACCGCCACCCGTGGTTGCCGACGGTGACGACGGGCAACCGGGTGATGGGCCCCAACGAGATCGGCTGGATCGACTCGGCGATCAGCGCGTTCGCCGACACCAACCTGATGGGCGGCGAACGGATGGCCGCGGTGTTCCTGCTGTTCGCGCACATCCGCAACACCCAGTCGACCGCTGCGGCGGGCACCCAGCCCTGGACCACCGAGGGCAGCGTGGCCGGCACGATCGGCGACCTCATCGTGGAGCACAGCGCACGTTTTCCCGAGCTCAACCGCGCCATGGCCGACGTCGGCGACCGGCTCGACGACAACGGCCGCCGGTTCGGGCTCGACTGCATCTTCGACGGCATCGCCGGGCTGATCGAGCGGAGGAGCTCCGACGACCGGTGAGCCGCGCCGAAAGCCCCGCTCCGGCGCGGCTCGGCCTTCGCCGGTCGGCGTTCGCCGGTCGGCCTTCGCCGGTCGGCGTTCGCCGGTCAGTGGCTTTCGGAAATCGACCGTAAGTGGCTATTCGGTCATGACTGATGAGCGCCTAGCGTCGTGACCATGATCGACCCATGGTTCGAACGTCCCGTCCTGACCGGGCGGTACGTCCGGCTGGAGCCGCTGTCCCTCGACCACGCCGAGGGGCTGTTCGCGGCCACCAAGGACCCGGACGTCTGGACGTGGCTCAGCCTGCGGCCGCCCGCAGACGCCGGGCGCATGCGCGAGATCGTCGCGGCCGTGCTGGCGGCGTACGAGGCGCGGGCCCGGGTGCCGTACGCGCAGATCGACGCGGCGACGGGCGAGGTCGCGGGCACCACGTCGTACTACGAGATCGACGCCGCGCACCGCGGCCTCTACATCGGGCACACCTGGCTCGGCACCCGCTGGCAGCGCACCGGGATCAACACCGAGGCCAAGCTGCTCCTGCTGGAACGGGCGTTCGGGGACCTGGGCGCGCTCCGGGTCGGCTGGCACACCGACAGCGCGAACGAACGGTCGCGGCGGGCGATCGAGCGGCTCGGCGCCCGATTCGAGGGCCTCCACCGCAACCACCGGATCCGGCCCGACGGAACGCTGCGCGACACCGCCGTCTACTCGATGATCGACTCAGAATGGCCCAGCGCGAGGGAGGCCCTCACCGCCAAACTGGCCGTTCGAGCCACCTGACCTTCAGCTTCCCGGGCCGGTTCGGGGGCCGGAAAGACCGGCCTGGCTTGGCCCTGCCAGTGACGGCGGCGGGCCGGGGCTTGCGGAGGCGGCGGGCCGGGGCTTGCGGGGGCGGCAGGCGGCCCGGCCTCGTCGGGCCGGGGGTCAGTCCTCGTCGGGGCGGCCGCGCCAGGCGATGAGGCGGTCGGTGCCGTGCCAGCCGAGCTGGGCGGCGAGCATCGCGGCGAGGGCGGCGGCGACCAGGCCGATCACCTGACGTCCGTCCATCACCAGGGACACGGTCTGGACGACGTTGCCCATAACGAAAGTGGCCAGGGTCTCCATGACGCCTCCTTCAGCGCTCGGGCGCGCCGGAGTCAAGAAGGGGTCAACGGGCGCGACGGTTCCCGAGGCTACCAACTGCTAAACGTAAAACTCCCCACTCGCGGAAACGGCCGCGAGATCATCTGTCTCGCGGCCGTTCCGTCCGGCTTCATGGGGTGTGACCTGCACGGATCCCGATGATCAGTGGAAGAAGTGGCGGACCCCGGTGAAGTAGAGGGTGATCCCGGCCTTCTTCGCAGCCTCGATGACCTTGTCGTCGTTGACCGAGCCGCCCGGCTCCACGATCGCCCGCACGCCGGCCTCGGTCAGCACCTCCAGCCCGTCGGGGAACGGGAAGAAGGCGTCGGAGGCGCCCACCGACGCGGCGGCGCGCTCGGTGCCGGCGCGGGTGACCGCCAGCCGGGCCGAGTCGACCCGGTTGACCTGGCCCATGCCGACGCCGGTGGTGGCGCCGCCGGAGGCGAGCAGGATGGCGTTGGACTTGACCGCCCGGCAGGCCTTCCAGGCGAACGCGAGGTCGCGCAGCGTCCCCTCGTCGGCGGCGGTGCCGGTCTTGAGCTCCCAGCCGGACGGGTCGTCGCCGGGCTCGTCCACCCGGTCGACGGTCTGGACGAGCACGCCGCCGTCGACGCGGCGGAACTCGGCCGGGTTGGCCGGGGCGTCGGGGCAGACCAGCAGCCGGATGTTCTTCTTCTTGGTGAGGCGCTCCAGGGCCGCCGGCTCGAAGCCGGGGGCCACGACGACCTCGGTGAAGATCTCGGCGACCTGGTGGGCCATCTCGGCCGTCACCGGGCGGTTGACGGCGATCACGCCGCCGTACGCCGACACCGGGTCGCACTCGTGCGCCTTGCGGTGCGCCTCGGCGACGTCCGCGCCGACCGCGATGCCGCACGGGTTGGCGTGCTTGATGATCGCGACGGCGGGCTCGTCGAAGTCGTACGCGGCGCGGCGGGCGGCGTCCGCGTCGACGTAGTTGTTGTACGACATCTCCTTGCCGTGCAGCTGCTCGGCGCCCGCGAGCCCGGCGGGGCCGTCGCCCGCGGTGTAGAGGGCGGCGCGCTGGTGCGGGTTCTCCCCGTACCGCAGGACGGCCTTGCGCTCCCAGGTGGCGCCGAGGAAGTCGGCCCACGTGGACTCGGCCGCGACCTCGTCCGGCGCGTAGGCGTTGGCGTACCAGGAGGCGACCGCGACGTCGTAGGAGGCGGTGTGCGAGAACGCGGCGGCGGCCAGGCGGCGGCGTTCCTCCAGCGTGAAGCCGCCGGCGCCGACCGCGGCCAGCACCGCCGCGTAGGCGGACGGGTCGACCACGACCGCGACGCTGGCGTGGTTCTTGGCTGCGGCGCGGACCATGGTCGGGCCGCCGATGTCGATCTGCTCGACGCACTCGTCCGGCTTGGCGCCCGAGGCGACGGTGTCGGCGAACGGGTAGAGGTTGACCACGGCGAGGTCGAACGGCTCGACGCCGAGGTCGTCGAGCTGCTGCACGTGGTCGTCCTTGCGGCGGTCGGCCAGCAGGCCCGCGTGCACCTTGGGGTGCAGGGTCTTGACCCGGCCGTCGAGGCACTCGGGGAACCCGGTGAGCTTCTCGACCTTCATGACCGGCACACCGACCGCGGCGATCCTGGCCGCCGTGGAGCCGGTGGACACGATCTCGACACCGGCCGCGTGCAGGCCCTTGGCCAGCTCCTCCAGCCCCGTCTTGTCATAAACGCTGATCAGCGCGCGCCTAATCGTGACCCGACTCACCGGTCGAGCTCCCCTCATCGTCGGTTGACGTGTTACAGGTCCTGCACTTCATGGAGACCCGCCTGCCCCGCGTGGTCCAGCCGTCGCGGGCCAGCCGTCCGACGACGTCGACCAGAAGCCGGCGCTCCACCTGCTTGATGCGCTCGTGCAGGGAGTCTTCGTCGTCGTGCCAGCCCACGGAAACGGTCTCCTGGGCGATGACGGGTCCGGTGTCCACGCCTTCGTCGACGAAGTGCACCGTACAGCCCGTCACCTTCACGCCGTACGCCAGGGCGTCCCGAACGGCGTGCGCGCCCGGGAACGAGGGCAGCAGCGCCGGATGGGTGTTGACGATCCGGCCGCCGAACCGTTCCAGGAAGGTCTTGCCGAGGATCTTCATGAACCCGGCCGAGATCACCAGGTCGGGCTCGTGCTCGGCCACCGCGGCGGCCAGCGCCTCGTCCCAGCCCTCGCGGCTCTCGAAATCGGGGATCCGCCGGGTGAACGTGGGCAGTCCGGCGGCCGCCGCGCGGTCGATCCCGCCCGTTCCGGGACGGTCCGCTCCCACGGCCACCACCCGCGCACCGTAGGCTGGATCCGAACACGCGTCGAGCAGCGCCTGTAGGTTGGTCCCCGCGCCGGAGACGAGGACGACGAGCCGGGCGGACACCATGACTCCCTGGTGGGTGGGTTGGTAGGAACAGACGAAGCCTACCGGCCGTCTGATGGCGCGTTTCATCCGACACCACAGGTCAGAACCGCCAGGAGGACGAACGTGAGCGAGCAGCCCGGACAGGGCGCCGGCGGAACCGGAACCCCCGGCCGCCCCGACCTTCCGGAGCGCGGTGACTCCCAGGACCGCCCCGGTTTCGCGTCCCAGCCCTCCGAGCAGCCCGGCAAGGACCCCGGCAAGGGCGAATCGGCCGACCGCACGGGCATCCGCTCGTTGTGGCTGGGCGGCGGCGCTCTGATGATCAGCCTGCTGGGGTTCTTCCCGGCGGGCATCCTGCTCGGCATTCCTGCCCTGGTGGTGGGGTTCAAGGCGAGGAAGGCCGCGCGGCGCCAGCAGACGCAGGCGCCCGGCGCGGTGGCGGGCATCGCGCTCGGCTCGGCGGGCCTGGCGGTCTCGGCCATCTTCGTGGCCGGCTTCGCCCTGGTCTGGCCGCAGTGGCAGAACTACCAGGAGTGCCGGTCGGCGGCCAACACCCACACCGACACCAACGCCTGCGTGGACACCTTCATCCACGCCGTCGAGGACAAGTTCGGCCAGCCCCGCGGCACCTACGACGGCCTGGGCAAGTACCTGAAGGGCTGACCCGCCCGGCCGCAACGGGCGTTCAGTCCTGGCCGGGCTCGTCCCTGAGCACGTAGATGGCGCCGCCGCGGTTCTCGGTGCGTTCGGGGTCGTCGCGGTGGCGGGGCGGCGGCACCGGCCGCCGCTCCTCCGCCGGCTCCGGCTCGACGTGCAGTTCCTCCGACGCGACCCGGCGAGGCTCCGGTGCGGGCGCGGAGGCGCCTTCCCTGCCGTCGCGGGCGTCCGCGCTCGCGGCTCCCCCGCCGTCGCGGGCGGGCGTGGGCCTTGCACGCGGGGCGGGCTCGGGCCGAGGCTCCGGTTCCGGCGCGGCGAGGTCGTCGGCGTCCTCCATGAGGTCCGGGAGCGGCTCGCCGTACCGCGCCCTCGGGCGGCTCGGCTTGCGCGGCGCCAGGATCGGCTCGGCCTCCTCGAACTCCAGCGGGTCCGGCGCGTACGGCGCGGGCTTGCGCGGCACCGGCGGAGCGGGCGGCTCCGGGGCGGCCGGCGGCGTCGCGGCCCTGGCGGCGGTGGACGCGGTGGCGGGCGCGGTGGCCGTGGACGGGGCCGGACGGCGCCAGCGCCGCTTGGTGCGGGTGGCCTTGGCCGCGTTCCCCGCCGGGCGGCGCAGGATCAGCCAGTTGGCGATCCAGGCGGCGATCGCGGCGGAGATGCCGACCTCCAGCGCGGCCAGCAGGCCCACCTGCCAGGCGGAGGGCCCCATGGTGGCCATCCGGCCGCTGCCCAGCGGGCCGCCGGAGAGGGCGGCGAGCAGCGCGGCGACGGCGCCGGTCAGCGCCCCCGAGACGAACCCCCACAGCGGCGCCGCCTCGTACACCGGGCTCGGCATGTTGCGGACGGTCAGCACGCCGCCGACGGCGCCGGCGACGAACGGCGCGGCCAGCGCGAACAGCGAGATCGCGGGCGCCGGGCCGGGTTCGGGCAGGGCGGCCAGCACCGGGAACGTCGGAACGATGTCGAGGAAGACGCCGGTCGGCGAGACGGTCGTGCTGGCGCCGACGGAGAAGCCCGGCCCGATCGTGTAGGCCATCCCCCAGATCACCGCGTTCGGCAGGTAGGCCAGCTGGATCAGGAACAGCAGGACGCCGCCGATGATGCCGGGCGCCAGCATGTCGTAGAGCCGGTCGGCCTCCGCCATGTGCATGGCCAGCGAACCCCCGACGACCAGCGCGCCCGAGGCGAGCAGCACGGCGATCGAGCCGGTGACGCCGATCACCAGCGAGCGCGGCCGGTCCGGCAGCAGGTTCAGCAGCGCGCCGAGCCCGGACCGCACCCGGGCCCCGGGCTCGCCCTGCGCCACCACGGCGCGCGCCGCGCCCAGCCCGCCGGCCAGGACCGCCATCATGAAGCAGGCGACCAGGGCCTGCCAGACCGACGCCTGGACGGCCGAGGACGCGGCGGCGAGCGCCAGCATGCCCGCCAGCAGCGCGTACGGCACGGCCAGGGCGACGGCGACGTGCACGACGCCGACGCGGTAGCGGCGCGCGGTACCGGCGATGCCGACGGCGCGCACCATCCAGCCGCCGCTGCGGTAGAGCAGGGCGCCGGGGAGCACGAGCAGGCCGAGCGGCAGCAGGCCGACCCGGCCGTGCCCCGCCGAGAAGCCCGCGTGGTGGGAGACCAGCCAGAAGTTGACCGCCGTGCGGAAGACCCCGGGCAGCCCGGCCCCCAGCGCGTTGCGCGGGGCGGCGATCCAGCCGATGAGAGTGATCGTGGTGAGCACGGCCAGCCCGATGCCGACGCACCAGAGAGCCCCCACCAGCCCCGTCACGTACAGCGGCCGCACCATCCCGCCCGCGAGCCCGCCCGCGATCTGCGGCGTCGAACTCCCCCCGGACGACCCCCCGCCCTTGGCGCTCCCGGACGAAGCCGCACCACCGCGCGAGGACGCGCCACCGGACGAGGCGGCTCGACCGCGCGAGGACGTGCTCCCGGAGGCGCCTGCGGCTCCGGAGGCGGTGGCTCCGGAGGCGGTGGCTCCGGCCGAGGGCGTCCCGTCGCGGGACGCGCCGCCGCCGCGGGAGGGCGTGCCTCCCCGGGGCGCGGCGCCGCGTGCGGGCTTGTCGCGGCGCGCCGGGGCGCCGTCCGCGGGCGATCCGCCACCACGGGCGGCGGCCCGCGACGGCTCCGGTCGGTCCGGTCTCACGCGCTGCCCAGGGCTCTCGTCGCTCACGGCGTCAATGCTGGCACTCAGGCACCGCCCCGTGGCCCCGCCCGTCCGGCGTGTCGCCTTTGTCGGCGAGGTTTCGGCTACTTGGGCGGACGCGGGGTGTCGAACCAGTCACAGCCGGCCGGTCGCGGTTCGTCCCGCCCGTACTCCGCGCAGGGCAGGCCGGACAGCACCTTGAACGGCTGGCCGAGCCAGGAGAACACCGAACCGCCCGACGGCTTGTCGCACGTGGGCAGGAACAGCGGGTCCGATCTCACCCACCCGTGCGACGACAGGTTGCCCTGCCAGCAGTTGCCGTCGCCCTGCTCGTCCCACCACACGTCCTGGCCGTTGGGGGCCTTCCGCCCGCCGGGCGCGACGCCGAAGACGTTGCCGACGTAGCGGTTGCGGTGCGAGGTGTCGCGGAACTTCGCGGGGTCGTTCTCGCCGCGCAGCGGCGCGGGCACCCAGATCTGCTTGAAGCCGTGCCGCCAGTTGTCGTAGAGCCGGTTGCGCTCGTAGAGGTTGTCGTTGCCGCCGCCGAGGAGCAGCCCGGTGCCGACCGGGATGGGCGGGGCCGGGCAGACCACGCCGCGTTCGTGGCCGCGGTCGCGCGGGGCCTTCTTGCAGGTGCCGTCCCAGACGTTGCCGTAGTAGTTCACGTTGTTGCTGTAGATGAGGTTGCCGCGGAACGTGGCGTGGTTCTGCGGCAGGCCCGGGTGGCCGGGGAACGCGCTGTCCATCGACACCCCGGCCGAGTTGTGGTGGAAGCGGTTGTCGTGGGCGAGGACCGAGTCGCCGGCCGTTCCCGAGTAGCCGAGGGCGTTGTGGTGCGAGTCGCAGCGCCGGATCTCCACCGAGTGCCGCTTGCCGTTGAGGGGCGAGGCCGATCCCGGGTAGAGGCCCGCGTCGCCGCTGCCGTAGGCCTCGCAGTCGGTGTAGAGCCCGTGGTCGGTGGCGAACGTGAGGAAGCCGTACTCCTCGTTCCAGCGCGCCAGCGAACGGTCGATCACGAAGCCGTCCTGCTCGATCACGTACACGCCGTTGAACTCGAAGAGCTGGGTGGTGATGTTGCGCAGGTAGAAGCCGTCGGCCCGGTCGGCGCGGATGCCGTTGAGCCTGGACCACGTCCCGTCGGCCTTGAAGCCGCCCTCGATCACGACGTCGGTCATCGCGCGGCCGGTGCCCTCGAGCTGGAGGTCGCAGCGCGGGCCGTCGCAGGTGTAGTCGTCGTTCTCCGGCGTGACGTCACCGAAGATCGCGATGAGGTTCTGCAGGTTGGGGCAGGCGTACTGCTGCGCGTACGACAGCAGGTGCCGCCCGGCGAGCTCGGCGCACGGCCCGGTCGGCTCGGCCCTGCTGGGCTCCTCCTTGTACGTGCCGGGCAGGACGTAGATCGTCGTTCCGCGCTCGGCGACGGCGTTCACGGCGGCCTGGACGTGCTCGTACGCGCACTCCTTGAGCAGCCGCTCGTTCATCCTGCGCAGCGCGCCGGTGTAGCCCTTGATGAGCGCGGCCGACCCGGGTTTGCAGACCACCAGCCGCGGCGAGGCCAGCGGCGCCCGGTAGGTGGGCACCTCGCCGTCGCCCGCCGGGAAGCGCACCGGGCGTTCGGCGTGCCCGAACGCCGGGAGGGCGGTCAGGACGAGGGCCAGGGACGCGAGGACGGCGACGAGTCCGGCACGGCGGCCGCGGGGTGATCCCATGCCGGGAAATATGAACGTGCTTCGCCTTCTCGCCCAGACCCTCCCACCGGCCACATGAGGCCACCCCAGGCCGGACGGACGAAAGACGCCCGGGCCACCTGGAGGCGGCTCGGGCGTCTTTCCGTCGATCCGGAAGGATCAGAGGTTCTTCATGATCTCGCGCATGAGGCGCGCGGTCTCGCTCGGAGTCTTGCCGACGCGGACGCCGACCTTCTCCAGGGCCTCCTTCTTGGCCTGCGCGGTGCCGGCGGAGCCCGACACGATCGCGCCGGCGTGGCCCATGGTCTTGCCCTCGGGCGCGGTGAACCCGGCGACGTAGCCGACGACCGGCTTGGTCACGTTCTGCTCGATGAACGCGGCGGCGCGCTCCTCGGCGTCGCCGCCGATCTCACCGATCATCACGATCGCGTCGGTGTCGGGGTCGTCCTGGAACGCCTTCAGCGCGTCGATGTGGGTGGTGCCGATGATCGGGTCACCGCCGATGCCGACGCAGGTGGAGAAGCCGAAGTCGCGCAGCTCGTACATCATCTGGTACGTCAGCGTGCCCGACTTGGACACCAGGCCGATGCGGCCGGGCGTGGTGATGTCGGCCGGGATGATGCCCGCGTTGGACACGCCCGGGGACGCGATGCCAGGGCAGTTGGGGCCGATGATGCGGGTCTTGTTGCCCTTGGACTCCGCGTACGCCCAGAAGTAGGCGGTGTCGTGCACCGGGATGCCCTCGGTGATGACCACGCACAGCGGGATGCCCGCGTCGATCGCCTCGACCACGGCGTCCTTGGTGAACTTCGGCGGAACGAAGACCACGGAGACGTCGGCGCCGGTCTCGGCCATGGCCTCGGCCACGGTGCCGTACACGGTCAGCGCCTTGCCGTCGAAGTCGACGCTCTGCCCGGCCTTGCGGGCGTTCACGCCGCCGACGACGGAGGCGCCGGACGCGAGCATGCGGCGGGAGTGCTTCATGCCCTCCGAGCCGGTGATGCCCTGAACGATGATCTTGCTGTTGTCGGTGAGCCAGATCGCCATTGCTCATGCACCTGCCGCAGCGAGTTCGGCGGCGCGCTTGGCCGCGTCGTCCATCGTCTCGACCTGCTCGACACCGGGCAGGCCCGCGTCGCTCAGGATCTGTCGCCCGAGTTCGGCGTTGTTGCCGTCCAGGCGGACGACCAGCGGGCGGTTGACGGTCTCGCCGCGCTCGCCCAGCAGCTTGTAGGCGGACACGATGCCGTTGGCGACCGCGTCGCAGGCGGTGATGCCGCCGAAGACGTTCACGAACACCGACTTGACGTCGCCGTCGGAGAGAACGATCTCCAGGCTGTTGGCCATGACCTCGGCCGAGGCGCCGCCGCCGATGTCGAGGAAGTTGGCCGGCTTCTGGCCGTCGAACTCCTCACCGGCGTACGAGACGACGTCGAGCGTGGACATGACCAGGCCCGCGCCGTTGCCGATGATGCCGACGCTGCCGTCGAGCTTGACGTAGTTGAGGTCCTTGGCCTTGGCCGCCGCCTCCAGCGGGTCGGCGGAGGCCTTGTCCTCGAGCTTGTCGTGCTCCTGGCGGAACGAGGCGTTGTCGTCCAGCGACACCTTGCCGTCGAGGGCCTTGACCTGGCCGTCGGCGGTGAGGATCAGCGGGTTGACCTCGACGAGGGTGGCGTCCTCGTCGGTGAAGACGGCCCACAGCCGCTCGATGATCTCGGTCGCGCCGTCCAGGGCCGCCTCGGGCAGCCGGCCGGCCTCGGCGATCTCGCGGGCCTTGGCCTTGTCGACGCCGTCCAGCGGCGAGATCGGCACCAGCGCCAGCTTGTCGTGCGGCACGTCCTCGATCTCCACGCCGCCTTCGACGGTGCAGATCGTCAGGAAGGTGCGGTTGGCGCGGTCGAGCAGGAACGAGAAGTAGAACTCCTGCGCGATCGCGGAGCCCTCCTCGATCAGCACCTTGTGGACCGTGTGGCCCTTGATGTCCATGCCGAGGATCTGCCCCGCGAGGGCCTCGGCCTCGTCGGCGGTGTCGGCGAGCTTCACGCCGCCCGCCTTGCCACGGCCACCGGTCTTCACCTGGGCCTTGACGACGACCTTCTTGCTGCCCGCGGCGAAGAGCTCCTCCGCGTACGTCCGGGCTTCCTGGGGAGTATGGGCGACCTTGCCGGTGGGCACCGGTACCCCGTACTCGGCGAAGAGTTCCTTCGCCTGATGTTCGAACAGGTCCACGAGGGCGTCCTTTATACGGATCGACAGCCAAAGACCACGCGAGTGGGGTGTTGCACGGGAAGTGACCGCGCGGCTCGCCACTCTGCGGTCCGCTCCGTCGATGCAGCCTAGTCAACCACCATGCATGGTCATGCCGCCGGGGCCATAGCGAGGCCATTTCGCAGTTTCACACCGGACTGATCAACACAAAACCCCCACCCCCACTCCGGACGGATTCGGCCGGCTATCCGAAGGCGGTCGTGGTCGTAGCCCTTCAGGCCTGGCTCACCGGGCGTTCACGAGGCGGAGGTGGTCGAAAGGCCCCGGTCCGCTCAGTGGCGTCGGTCAGTCGATTCCCTCCTCCAGGAAACGTGCGACGAATCCGGCCGCGTCGGCGACGTCGAAACGTTCGCGATCCCGCGTCACCGGGTCGACGAGCTCCGCGTCGCCGTCCGTCCACTCGATGCGCCGGACCTGGTGGCGATGGTTCTCCGCCTCGACCCGGCCGCCGCCGATCTTGTTGGTGATCCCGATCTCGCGCTCCAGGCGGGCCGCGTCGGCGAGCATGCGCTGACCGGCCCCACCGGCCCGCAGGCCTCGTGGAGGCGGGCGATACGCAGTATCGCGGCGGCCGCCTCGTCTGAATACCCGCCGTTACAGAGGACCTGTAAGGCGTTGCGGCCGTCGGAGGTCAGGGCGATCGCTCTTTGGAAGCGGTTGCGCGCTCCCGGGAAGGTCCATGCCTGATCGAGTCCTGGCAGGGGGCGCACCTCGGGGAACCGCAGCACCGCATCAATGATCTTCACGCTTGGAACGAAGTTGCGAACCGGATGGGGCGCAGGCGTGCGCGGTCACGGCGGCGGGTCTCGCGCGTCGCGGTCCCGCGGCCGCGACGGCGCGTTCGTGGGGGTGTGACGGGGTATCGCTCCTGAGAAGGATGCCGCGATTGGACCCTGAGGAGGATGACCCACTTGGAGGGGTTTGGTGTACTTATCCTCCGCTTCGTCGTAATGCGAGGCGTCAAGGGGGAGATGGGCCGGTGACGATCGACCGGGGGCGGCTCGTCGGAGCCCACGATCACAGCGACAGGGCCGTTCCCGCCTGGGCCGCTGGGTCCGGGGGCGACGGCAGGACGAACGGCGAAGGGTCTGGCGGCGGCGGAACGCCCGTCGGCGGGCGGCTGAACGGGGACTGGCGCGGCGTACGCCGCGTCGTCGCGTTCCTGCTGGTCGCCGCACTGGTCGCGACCTGCGGCGCCACGCTGCGGAGCCCGGTCGGTCCCGGCTGGGCGAGCCCCGGGCTGGTCGGCGGCGGCGGCTGGCCGTTCGCCGGTGAGCCGCTCTCGCCCCTGGACGCCCCCGGCGCCGCGTACATCCCCGACAGCTCGGTGGTCCGGCTGGCCGACGGGCGGGTCCGGCTGGTCCCGTTCGGCTCCGAGACCCCGATCACGGTGGACGCCGACGATCCCCGGGTGGCCGCCGCGGTCCGTTCCGACCAGGCCTGGCTCGCCGGCGGCACCGTCCCGTCCGGGCACCACGAGATGGCGGCCCGCGCCCTGCTCGACCTCCGCCTGCTGACCCGGCCCAACGGCGCGTCCCTGGCGTCCTGGTACGACAAGTGGCGCTACTCCTGGCCGCGCGACTCGGCCTTCGCGGTCGCCGCGTTCGCCGCGACCGGGCATCCGGCGGAGGCGCGGCGCGTCCTGCGGTTCCTGTCGCGCGTCCAGAACGAGAACGGGCTGTGGGCGGCGCGTTACCACCCCGACGGCAGCGCGGTCGCGGACGGCCGTGCCCCGCAGCTCGACTCGCTCGGCTGGGTGTTGTGGGCCAGCTGGTTCTTCCGCACGCAGGACCCCAACGCGGCCGCCGAACTGCCCGAGATGTGGCCGATGGTGGTGCGCGCGGCCGACCGGCTCACCCGTTCGCTGGACGTCGAGGGCCTGCCGCCGCCCTCGTCGGACTACTTCGAACGCGACCACTCCACCGAGCAGGACCCCCGGCGGCCCACCCTGGGCGTGGTGGCTCCGGTGCTGGCCGGCCTGCGTTCGGCCGCGGCGCTCGCGCGTGACCTCGGCAAGCCCCAGGAGGCGGCACGGTGGCGGCACGCCTCGCACCGGCTGTCGGACGCGGTGGCCCGGCAGTTCACGCCGCACGGCTATCCGCGTTCGCCGATCGCCGGGGGCCGCATGGACACCTCGGTGACCTTCCTGTCCCCGCCGTTCGCCCCGTACGACCCGGGGGTGAACGGGGCGGTGCAGAACGCGTTCAACCGCCAGCTGCTGCCGAACGGCGGCGTCCTGCCGGGCGAGCGCTGGGCGGGCGACAAGAAGGTCGCGTGGACGCCGGAGATGGGGATGTTCGCCCTCGCGGCGGCGGCCTCGGGCCGGCGGAGCGAGGCCGTGAGCCTGCTCGACTGGCTCTCGGCGCACCGCACCTCGCTGGGCGCCCTGCCCGAGAAGGTGGACGAGCACGGCGACCCGGCGGGCGTCGCGCCGCTGGGCTGGACCGGCGCCACCGTGGTCCTCAGCCTGATCGCCCTCGAACGCCCGCTGCCCGTCCCCAATCCCACCTGACGCGCCTCGGCGGCTAGGTGAGCTGCTCGTACCCCAGCTTGATCACCAGGGCCGTGACCACGCAGAGCAGGACGACACGGACGAACCCGGCGCCCCTGTTGATGGCCATCCGGGCGCCGAGCTGGGCGCCGACGATGTTGCACGCGGCCATGGCGAGGCCGATGGCCCACAACACCTCGCCCTGGAGCGAGAAGACGACCAGCGCGCCCAGGTTGGTGCCGGTGTTGATGATCTTGGCGTTGGCGGAGGCGTTCACGAAGTCGCTGCCGAGGAGCGTGGTGAACGCCAGCACCAGGAACGTTCCAGTGCCGGGCCCGACCAGCCCGTCGTAGAACGCGATCACGATGCCGGGGACGAGGATCGCGGCCGCCAGGCGGCGGCGGGTCCGCAGCACCAGCTTGGGCACCCGTCCCAAATCGGGCTTCAGGACGACCAGAGCGGCCACCGACAGCAGCACGACCATGATGATCGGTTTCAGGACGTCTGAGGAGATCGCCGCGGCGCAGACCGCTCCCCCGGCCGCCGCGCACACGGCGATGACGCCCGCCGGGACCGCGACCTGCAGGTCGGGCTTGGCCTTGCGCAGGTAGGCGACCGCGGCGGACGAGGTGCCCGCGATCGAGGCCAGCTTGTTGGTGGCCAGCGCCGCCACCGGCTGGGCCGGATTGACGATCATCAGGGCCGGCAGCTGGATCAGCCCGCCCCCGCCGACGACCGCGTCGACCCAGCCGGCCGCGGTGGCGGCGAGCAGGAGCAAGATCACGTGCTCGACCTGCAAGGGGGGCTCCGAGGGGGTAAGGAGTCAAGTCATGGTCAGACATGAA
Source organism: Spirillospora sp. NPDC047279 (assembly GCF_040643285.1). Classification (NCBI taxonomy): domain Bacteria; kingdom Bacillati; phylum Actinomycetota; class Actinomycetes; order Streptosporangiales; family Thermomonosporaceae; genus Spirillospora; species Spirillospora sp. NPDC047279. Next base: position 14,173 of record NZ_JBEYUA010000036.1, on the reverse strand, counting down.
ACCTACTGGAGCCGGTCCGGTGCGATCGCTGCCGGGTTCCGTCCGGGTTAGTCCTAAATCCCACCGCGCCATAGGACTGGGGCCGCGCCGGAGATTGTTCACCGTCGAAAGCACACAAACAGTCAAAATATGCCTGTAGTGGTGCTCATCGGGACGCTGGATACCAAAGGACCTGAATACGAATGGTTGCGTGATCGACTCGACGGGCTCGGAATGCAGGTGCTGCTCGTCGACACCGGCGTTCTGGACCCTCCCTGGCCGCCCCCCGACATCTCACGGGAGGAGGTCGCCCGCGCCGCCGGGACCGACCTGGCCGAACTGCGCGCGCAGGGCGACCGCGGCGTCGCGGTGACCGCCATGGCGCGCGGCGCCGCCCAGGTGGTGGCCGAGCTGTACCGCGAGGGCCGGGTGCACGGCGTGCTCTCGGTCGGTGGCAGCGGCAACTCGACGATCTCCACCTGCGCGATGCGCGCCCTGCCCGTCGGCGTGCCGAAGCTGATGGTCTCCAGCATGGCCTCGGGCGACGTCTCCCCGTACATCGGCAACACCGACCTGACGATGATGTACAGCGTCGTCGACATCGCCGGCATCAACCGCATCTCGATCCGCGTCCTGGCCAACGCCGCCGACGCCATCGCGGGCATGGCCACCGGCTTCGCCGCCGGCTGCCCCGCTCCGCCCGGCGACCGCCCCGTCATCGGCGCCTCTATGGCGGGCGTCACCACCCCGGGCGTGAACGCGGCGCGCGAGCTGCTCAGCGTCCTCGGCTACGAGGTCCTGGTCTTCCACACCACCGGGTCGGGCGGCCGTTCGCTCGAGGCCATGACGGCGGGCGGAACCCTCACCGGCGTCCTCGACCCGACCCTCCTCGAACTCTCGACCGCCCTGGTCGGCGGCGTCGGCGGCGCGAGCCCGGACCGGCTGGAGACCGCGGGCCGCCTCGGCATCCCGCAGGTGGTCAGCCTGGGCTGCCTCGACATGGCCAAGTTCGGCCCCGAGGTCCCGCGGCACTTCCGGCACCGCCAGGTCCATGTCCATAACCCGTCGGTTTCGGTCATCCGAACCAACGCCGACGAGTGCGCGGAGCTCGGCGGCACGGTCGCCGCCAAGCTCCGCCTCGCCACCGGCCCGACCGCCCTCTTCATCCCGCTCCAGGGCCTCTCGACCCTCAGCGCCCCCGGCGGCCCGTACCACGACCCCGAGGTGGACGCCGTCCTGTTCGACTCCGTGCGCGAGGGACTGGCCGGCTCCCCCGTGGAGATCGTCGAGATGGACACCCACCTGAACGACCCCGCGTTCGGCCGCGCCATGGCCGACCACCTGCACGTCTCCATGACGCCCACCCCCGCCCTGAGAGCCGCCGCCTCCTGACCGCGCCCGTCCGGCCGAACCGGCCCCCGCGCCTCGGCCTGGAGGTTCCGCGCACGTTCGCGGCGGGCGTCCGGGGGTGGCTCAGGTGGTGAGCGAGTCGAGCAGAGTGTCGAGCATGGCGATCTGGCGGGCGGGCGGGAAGCGCTCCGGGTCGAAGAGCGCCTGGACGACCAGGCCGTGGGTGAACGCGGCGACCGTGGCGGTCAGGTCGTCGACGTCGGACGTGGGCGGGATATCGCCGTTGTCGCGGGCCGCCTGGACGTGGGGGCGGAGTCGTTCGCGCCAGCCCTCGTAGCGGTTCCTCTCGCGTTCGCCGAGGGCCGGATCGGCGAGGGAGCCGTCCCATGAGCCGACCCAGACGCGGTTCATGGCGGCGGCGTCGGGCGTGAGCGGGAGGACGCTCGCCAGCGCCGCGCGGAGACCGTCGAGGCCCTCGGTGGCGGGCGTCTCGCGGGGCCTGGTCGCGGTGCGCTCGTCCGCGACGTCCAGGGCATAGGCGATCAAGGCCTTCTTGCTCGGGAAGTAGTGCGTGAGCAGGCCCGTCGACGCGTTCATCTCGGCGGCGACGGCGCGCAGGGTCAGGCCGCCGAAACCGCGATCGGCGAGGACCCGCCACACGGCCTCGGACACGTCCCGGCGGCGGGCGTCGTGATCTCCACGGGCTGGCATGGGGTTATAGTACGTAACGAACGTTTGGTACGCACCTTGGAGGGTCGCATGTTCACTCACGCACTGGGGGAAGGTGCCGAGCTCAGGCCGCTGGAGCCGTGGCAGGCGGAGGAGTTCGCCGCGCACGTGCTGAAGGTCGCCGACCAGATCTCGCCCTACATCCCGTGGGCCAAGAAGATCGTTGACGTCGACGGCGCCCGCGAGCTGCTGCAGCTGTACGCGGACAAGCAGGCCGTCGACGCCCGGCGGATGTACGGGATCTGGCTGGACGGCGTGCTCGTCGGCGGCACGGTCTTCCGGACGTTCGACGCCGAGCTGGGGGTGTGCGAGATCGGCGTCTGGCTGGCCGCGGACGCGCGCGGCCGCGGCCTGGTCACCACCGCCGCGCGGCACATGATCGACTGGGCGGTGAACGTGCGCGGCATCGAACGTGTCGAGTGGTGGTGCGTGCCCGAGAACGAGCCGAGCCGGGCGGCCGCCAAGCGGATCGGGTTCACCTACGAGGGCACGTTGCGCAGTGCCGCCGTCCTGGAGGGCCGGCGATACGACCTGGAGGTCTGGTCGCTCCTCAAGGACGAGCTCTAGGAGAGGCGCGCCGCGAGCTCGTCGAGATCACCGACGAACCACGTCTGCCGGCCCCTGTTGCACTCCCGGACGAAGTCGCGGAGGGCGTCGCTCCGCTCCACGTACGCGGAGATGTCACCGACGACGGCGAGGGCCCGCCCGTACTGCGCGAACTTCTGGACGATGTCCCCCGCGACCCGCGTGCGCAGCCGGAAGAAGTCCTCGCCCAGCCGCTCGACCGGAACCGCGACCCAGCGCGCCTCCCCCGCGTTCCCGATCAGGTCGAGCGCGTCCGCCTCCCGCTCGATCGCCGCCCCCTCGACCGAGCACACGTACACCGGCTCCACCCCGACCCGAGCCACCCCGTCCACCATGATCACCATCATGCCCCACCCACGGTTCGAAATGCCGCGTCCCCGTTCAGAACCGAATCTCGCCGCGCATCGCCCATCTGCCGCGACGACCCGCCCTAACATCTGGGCCACCAAGATCCGGACCTGGTGGCGCAGGAACAGGGAGACATGAATCGGGGATCAAGGCTCATGATCGGTGCGGTGCTCGGCACCGGTCTGTTGTGGTCGGTGGTGGCCTGCTCAGGCGGCGGCGCGAAGGGCGAGAAGGATCCGGTGGCCGCGGCATCGGCTGCCGTCCAGAAACTGATGGTGTGCCGGCTCGCCGACTTCCGGCCGCTGCTGAAGCTCTACAACGGGTCCTATGTCAGGCCGCCCCTCGACGTGCTCGGGGAGCCCCCTGGACGATACTGCCGCGCGTACTTCGCCCTCTCGGAACCGGAGCAGGGATCCCACGACTTTCCGGACGCGACCGACGCGGACGCCCGCGTCGCTGTCGTGCCCTTCAAGAGTGCCCAGGCCGCCACCACGGCGTCCGACCAGGCGATGGCGACGGCCGCGCGGGGCACGGAGGACGACCGAGCGTTCCAGACTCTCAGTGGTCCCTGGTCCCACGGCAGATTGTTCACCGGCAGCACGGGACGGACCGACGTGGTGGTCGGGCTGATCCGGCGGGACGCGCTCCTGGTGGAGATCAGTTTGACGTCACCGGCCGGCGGGCGGCGCGGCGCGTTCACCTACTCGCGCGCCGAACTGGCCGCCACCGTCCAGCAGGTCCTGACGTCCCTGTACACCGCGGTGACCACCGAGATCGAAACCTGACCGCACGCGAGCCCCTTGCGGGTCGCCGCGCCCTCCTCAAAAGATCGAGGATCCCTGAGAGCAGGGGCCCGTCGGCCCGACCGGTCTGGCGTTGGAGAGGTATCGCGGATCAGAAGGGGCGGCGTCACGTTGTCGGGCCGTGCTCCAGCCAGCTGGGGAGAGGTTCGCGGGAGTCGCGCCAGTCTGACGGGATGCCGTCGATTCCGGTGTTGGCGGTGATGACGCCGCCGACGATCGCGGCGGTGGTGTCCATGTCGCCGCCGACCGCGACGCAGGCCCGGACCCCCGCCGGGTAGTCGTCCAGGTGGCGGGTCGCCGCCCAGAGCGCGAACGGCACGGTGTCCTGGGCGGTGATGCGCGATCCGTTGCCCAGGGCCTGGGCCGCTTGTGCGGGCGTCGCCTTGTCGAGGCCGCGAGCGCGCTGGAGCCCCCGTCGGACGTAGGTGCCGGGGACGTGGTCGAGTGCCGCCTCGATCAGGAGGCCGGGGTCGTCGGTGGCGGCGAGGGACGCCGCGACGGCCACGGCGACCGCACCGGCGATTCCTTCGGTGTGGCTGTGGGTGATCTCGGCCTGGAGCGTGGCCTCAGCGGCGGCACGTGCCGGGTCGCCCCCGTAGTAGGCCCCCAGAGGGGCGACGCGCATGGCGGCGCCGTTGCCGAAGGAGCCGTTGCCGCCGAAGGACTCGACCGCGGCGACCCGCCACGGGTGTCCGTCGCGGACACGTTCGAGGAGTTCCAGAGCCCCGGCGCCGTAGCGGCGGCCGACGTCCATGCGGGTGGCGAAGGAGGAGGCGAGAACGTCCTGGTCGATGCGTCCGTGCTGATGCAGGCAGGAGACGACGGAGCAGGCCATCTCGGTGTCGTCGCTCCACTCCCACGGCGGTGAAGGGAAGTCCGCCGCCGTGAGATGGCGGTTGGCATGCAGGAAGAACTGGTCCCCGAACGCGTCCCCGGTCGACAACCCCGCCAGAGACGCATGCATGAGCGCGGCTGCACGATCAGCGTCCTGCACGCGACCGTGATCGGCGTCGTCCATGGCGAGGTCCCCCGGCTGGCGTGAGTGCGGTGGCCGTAACCCTCGGGAGCCTATAAGGGATCAGTCCCCCTTCATGATCACCGCGATACCCCACCCACCACGCTCGGCGCCCGCTCAGCACGCTCGGCGCCCCCGCTCGGCGACGCCGCTGTGGGACCTTCAACCTCTCCCGGAAGGTGGCGCGAACTCGCCAGTCTCAGGCGAGTCCGTCTCCGACCGCACCGGGCTTGAAACGATCAGGCACAGGGCGACGTCGGCCGGCCCGCCCGCTCCCCTCGCAGGAAAGTGATCAGGGATGACGTGGAAGGTCAAGGGTGACGACGAGAGGGCGGACTGGACGTTCGCGCCGTTCGAGAGCGTCGGCCCACTCGCGTTCGGCATGACCCCCGACGAGGTGGTGACGGCGCTCGACGGGGCCAAGGTGAACAGCGCCCGGCGTTCCCACACCTCGGAGCACGGGGCTTTCGTCCCCGGGTGGAGCCGATTCCTCCCCCTTGGCGTGACGACGTACTTCTACGGCCGACCGGAACGGCTGGGTCTCATCGCGGTCGACGCGCTGGACGGGGTACAGGTCACGATTTCGGGGTGGGGATACGCGCGCAACGTGCGGGATGGGACACCTTGCGCACCCGCCCCGTCTTCGCCGGCCGGGCCGTGTCACGGCGACTAGCCCATAACCAGGAGGGCCTCATTCCGGACGTCGAATTCCAGGTGCACTGATCCAGAAATACGCCTACGGAAGGTCCACCCCCACCACGCCGACCCGCAGCAGGTGAAGGTGCTGATCTTGTGCGGGCATGGGCCGCAAGTCTGCCACCGAGCCGTAGCGATGACCGCCGAACGCTACGACCCGGTGTCACGGGAGGCACCCCCTCAGCGCTAGGCAAATGCGCGCCCATGCCGAGGGGACGCCTACGACGTTTGTCTGCGCTAGCGGTCCGGTGACGTCTCCGCCGATGGGGCCTCATCACCAGGATCGGCCGGTGGCGGGAGAAGGTGCCCTATCGCTGTCATCCCCCAGAGCACCTTCCCGAGGGAGTCCTCCACCTTGGTCAGGCGCCCTCCACGCCGGACATGCGGCGAATCATGTCACTCTGGTCCTGATGGAGCGCCGCGATGAGCCGCTGCTGGTTGTCGAGACCGACCTGGTGGTTGTCGAGGCTGGCCTGCTGGCGGATGAGGATCTCCTGCTGGGCGTCGAGCCTGGCCAGGACGTCGTCGAGCTTGCCGGTGATGGTGGCGCCGCGCGGGGCTCCTTGGGGAATGGCCACAAAAGCCCCTCGATCGGGCAGAGACCCTCCCAGTCGGCCATGCCTCCCTCAGCACGGGTCACACGTCCGCCGAGTCCTCCCAGGACCGACCTCTGTATGAGAGGGTCGCGCGCTGATGACGTGATCCAGAATGCTGCGACGAGGGGCTTCAGATGACGACGGGCATTGGCGTTCTCCTGCTGGTCTTAGGGGTGGTCGTCATATTTGTGAGCGGCAGGAATCCAGAACGTGTGCGGGCGGCGAGGGCCGCCAAACAGGGCCTCCCCCCGCCGCCCGGCCGGCCTGCGAACCCCAACCGGGTCTTGATGCGCATGGCGCTCAACCTGCTGGCGGCCTTCCTCGTAGGCGGGGGCGTATTCATCCTCGTCGGCTGGGGCTGAGGACACGCCCCCATCCGCGGGCTAGGGTGAGCGGCGATCATGGATGAAGGACGTGAAACGGGCGCCGCACTGGATGGGCTCGATGAGGTCGACTGGGGTTCGCTGAAGCACGCGTACGGGTCGGCGGAGGACGTACCGCAAGCTCTGCGGGACGTCGCCAGCGACGACCTGGGGGTGGCCAACGAGGCTTCGGAGCACCTGTTCAGCAGCATCTACCACCAGGGGACGCTGTATACGGCGACGCCAAAGGCGGTGCCGTTCATCGTCCGGCTCGCCACTCAGCCCCGCTCGCCCAGGCGGCTGGGGATGGTGTCGTTGCTGGCGGCGATCGCGGCGAGCGGTGACGCGGAGCCGCAGGTGCTCGCGGACGTGGACGCGGCGCTGGCCGCCGAGGTCGCGGTGCTGCTGCCGCTGCTGGACGACCCGGACGCCGAGACCCGCCACGTCGCCACCTACCTGCTCGGCAACCTTCCGCGCGAGTGTGCGGACGAGGTCGTTCCCGCGCTGCGCGCGCGGCGCGGGCGGGAACGGTCGCCGCGGGTGCTCGCGGGACTGCTGGCCGCGGCCGGTCGGCTCGCCCCGGAGTCCGGCGACTGGTTCAGGGAAGAGCTCGCGTCCGCGCGGCCGTCCGTTCGGGCCGGTGCGTTGTGGGCGATCGCCGACGCCGGGCTGCCCTGGTCGGACGAGGCCACCGAGGCGGTCGTCTCGTCGTGGCTGAACGGCGAACCGCTGGAGGCCTGGATCTGGGCGGACGATCCGTTCGACGACATCGTCTCCGGGCTCGGCGGGGAGGCGTTCGCCGGGCTCTGCCGCACGCTGTTCGAGCGGGGAACGGCCGATTCGGCGCGGGCCGCGATCGATGCGGCCTACCAGCGGTGCGTGCGGTCGCGTTCCGCGCGCGAGGACGTCGCGCCGCTCCTGGCCGCCGGGATCGACCACGCCGACATGGCCGTCCGGGTCGCCGCCGTCACGGCGGTCCGGGACGTGCCCGCGGCCGCTCCCGCCGCGGCGGACTCCCTGGCGGCGTATCTCGCAGACCCGCCCGCCGCGGTCGTCGAGGACGTCAACTCGAACGAGGCCCGGTTCTTCGACGCGGCACTCGAGATTCTGATCGTCCTGGGCGACCCGCGCTGGCGAGAGCCGTTCATGGCGGCGCTCGTGGCGGGCACCAACAGTTACGAAGCGGTCGGACTGCTGATCGACACCAAGGTCGCCTGCGATCCGGATCTGCTCGGCGCGGTGCGGCGGCGGCTCGCGGCGATGTCCGGCGAGGGGCCGCCGACGATCAGCGGGTACGACGGCCTCCTCGCGCGGAATCTGCGGCACAACGAACTGAGCGCGCTGACCCGGCTGCTGCGCCACTGGGGTCAGGACGCGACCGAGGCGATCCCCGAACTGACGGCGCTCGTTCCCCAGGACGACTGGTGGGCGGTCCGGGCCCTCGATGCGATCGGCCCTGTGGCCTCGGCGGCGGTGCCCGCGCTGACCCTGCGGCGGGACGACCCGGAAGCGTCCTGGGGCCGGCGCCTCGAAGCGGCGGAGGCCCTCGCCGCCATCACCGGGGACGTGGCGCAGCTGAGCGCGTGCGTCATCGAGGCCGCCGCCAACGGCGCGGCGGTGCCCGCGGCGGAGACGGCAACGCGCCATGACCTGCCGCTGGACGGTCTCCTCCCCGCGCTGCGCGACATCGCGAGCACCGATGAGGAGGACGACCCGTCCGTCATCAGGGACAGCCTCGATGCCGCCCGGCTGCTGGCGGACGCGGGCGAGATCGAGGCTCCGATGCGGGCCGTCGCCAATGCGCTGGACAACCGCAGGCAGACGACGAAGGCGCTGGAGGTCGCGGGCTCGCTGGGGCCCGCGGCGGCGGATCTCGTTCCCCGGCTGAGCGATCTGCTCGACGATCGGCACGCCTACTCGGACGCGGCGCTGGCGCTCTGGCGCGTGACGGGCGAGGCGGCGCCACTGGTCGAGGCCGTGCGCCGGCGGCTCGACCACCTGGGCGCCGGTCGGTGGATCTTCGATGCCCTGCGGGAGCTGGGGCCGGAAGCCGCCCCGCTGCTGCCGAAGCTGCGCGAGCTGGTGCATGGCGACGCCGCGATCGGAGGCACCGGGATCTACGGCCGGCAGGCCCGCCAGGACGACGAGGAACGCAGCCGGCTCCTGGCCATCGTGGCCGAGCTCGAAATCCGACGCTGAACGGGCGAACTCTCAACGTTCAGAACTGAGCGTAATCACCTGCACACTCGAACGTGATGTGTTCAGACTTGCGTCATGTCCGACTCAGACGTCCCCTCCGTCCGCTTCCGCCGCATCGGCCTGGAGCTGCGCAGGCTCCGCCTGGAAGCGGGCATGAGCATTCACCGGGCAGGGTCGTTCCTGGGCCGCTCAGCCAGCTCACTCTCCCTGATCGAGAACGGCATCCAGCCGATCCGGCCACGCGATCTGGAGTACATCCTGATCAAGTTCGGCTTCGAGCCGGGCGACCCGTTCAGGGAGGCGATGCTCGAACTCGCCCAGGACGGCCGCAAGTCCGGCTGGTGGCGCCAGTACAGCGGAGTCCTCACGCCCATATTCATGGACTTCATCTCGCTGGAGACCGACTGCAGGAAGCTCGACAGCTTCCAAACCCTCGTCATTCCTGGGCTGCTTCAGACGCCCGCCTACGCCCGCTCGCTCATCAAGGCCGACACCCCACGGGAGATCGAGCGTGCCGTTCGGATCCGCATGGCGCGTCAGAACGTGCTGACCTCGTGCGAGCCGCCTGAGGTCACGATGATTCTCAACGAGTCCGCCCTGTGGCAGCAGATCGGCGATGCCGAGGTGATGCGGGGGCAGATGGAGCGCCTCATCGAGGTCTCCGAGCTTCCCAACCTCAGCTTGAGGGTGATCCCCTTCAAGGCTGGTGGCCACAGGGGGCTCCGCGGCCCGTTCACAAAGTTGGAGGTAGGCGAGCGCGGCAGGCTGTCCGTCGTCACTCTCGAAACCTCACAGGGCATGTCCTACGTGGAACGGCCAGAGGATGTCCTCAGACATGCCCAAATCTTCGCCGAACTCCGCTTGATCGCCATGGATGAGTCCGAAACCCGGTCCTTCATCGACCGGCTACGGTCAAATACATGACTCAATGGCGGAAGAGCACGCGGAGTGACACCGACGATCCGATCAGCTGCGTCGAAGTCGCGAACTTCGGTTCAACCATCGCCGTACGCGATTCCCAAGACCCCCACGGCCCCCAACTCCACCTTGACGGGCGTGCCTGGCGAGGCCTCCTCAGCAACATCAAGGCGAGCCGACGCCAGGGCTGAACATGGCCGAGTGGCGCAAGAGCAGCTACAGCGACGGCACGCGACAAGGCGGATGCATCGAGGTCACGGACCTTGGCCCGACCATCGCGGTCCGCGACTCCCAAGACCCTGAAGGCCCTCGGCTCCACGTCGGCGATCGCGCATGGCGAGACCTGCTCAGCCATTTCAAGACAAGGCAGCACCAGGAGTGATCATGGTCTGGCGCAAGAGCAAGCCACAGCGAGGGTAGGGACCCGATCAGTTGCGTTGGGGTCGCGCGGTCGGGGTGCGGGATCGCTGTACGTGACTCGCGTGAACCTGATGGGCCGCTACTTCAAATCGGTCGTCGTGGCCGGTCAGAGCCGCTTTGCCAGTTCAAGGGAGAAAAAGTCTCGTAGGGCTGTCGAAAAGCGGCGTGCCCGTTCGACCTCCTCATGAAGGCCCACCAGATGAGGAGCGAACGATGAACGAGGACAAGATCATGGCATGGCTCGAGGCGGAGCGGCTGAGCGTGGCCGACTTCCTCGAAGGGCTGGACGAGAACGAGTAGGACGTGCAGTCGCTCTGCGGCGAGTGGACCGTCCGCGAGGTCGCGGCGCACCTGACGCTCTCGACCCGCGACACGCTGGTGGGAACGCTCGTCGGCGTCCTCAAGGCGCGCGGCAGCTGGGACCGGGCGAACTCCAACGCGGCCAAGGAACGGGCCCGCCGGTACACGCCCGCGGAGCTGATCGCTCAGATCCGGGAGACCGCCGGGTCGGCACGGCGGGCGCCCGGCGCAGGGCCGCTCGACCCCCTCGCCGACTTCCTGGTGCACGGCCAGGACATCGCACGGCCGCTCGGACGCACGCGGGAGATGCCCATCGAGCCCGCGGTCGCGTCGCTCGACCACATCTGGAACAGCCGCTTCTACGGCGCCCGCAAGCGCTTCAAGGGTCAGCGCGTGGTCGCCAGCGACGCCGACTGGTCGGCGGGCGAGGGCGCCGAGATCAAGGCTCCGGTGACCGACCTGCTCCTCGCGGCGACCGGCCGGTCCGTCCTCTGAGGAGGCCATTTGGGCAGGTTGGCCCTCTCCCGGCGGGGCACAGACGGGATGCCAGGCAACGCCGATCCTCACCCTGAGGGAACCGATGCCTCCACAACCCCCGGCCGGGCCAGGGGCACCACCGGCCAGCCCCGCTGACATCCGTTCAAGCAAAGCGGCGGTCGCCGCGGTGTGGGTCGCAGCGATCGGCCTCCTCCTCAACGCCGCCGCGCTCGGATTCCAGGGATGGCAGACCAGGTCCGCCAATGACCAGGCGAAGTCCGCCAACGACCAGGCCAGGACGGCCAACGATCAGGCCAGGCTCGCCAACATCCAGGAAGCCAGAAGCCGCGACGAGCTGGCCAAACGGCAGGCGCGGCTGGTCAACATCTGGCCCGAGGCGCCGTTCACCGGCGAACGCGCCCGGGTCGTGGTCAGCAACCGCGCGGAGAACCCGCTCGCCAACTTCCGGGTGTTCACCGCGTTCGACAAGACGGTGAGCGTTGATTACGCGATCCAACGGTGGATCGCCCTACCGCCCTGCACGGAACTGACGGTCGACCTGTTCGAGATCATCCGCTCGTTCCCGGCGACGGCACGGGCACTCAAGGACAATCGGCCGCGTCACCGGCTCGACTACGGCCTGATGTTCAATGACGTCAACGGTCAGGCGTGGACACGTCACCCTTCGACGACCGTCGTCTACAACACCTGGCTGGAATACCTCGACGGTCCCGACCGCGACCGCACCCCGAACGAGCCGAAGTACCTGCGCGACGCGGGTCACGTCCCGCTGGCGGGAGCGCCGATGACCCTTGCACCGGGCGGGGGCAGGTTCATCGTCGGCAAGCCCCGTGCGGCTCGTAGTTGTGTCTCCGACCCCCAGTGATCCACCACGTCCCGGACGTCGCACATCTGGTTGTAGGAGGCCAGGACGTTGGTGACGCCGCCGGGTAGTCGTTCTGCGGGCGGCGGTAGTTGTAGTGGACGATCCAGCGGCCCAGGATGCGTGTGATCCCGTGAGCGGCCGGCCAGACGCGGGCCCGATGGAGGAAGGCGATGGCGGTGACGGCCTTCTCGTCAGGCAAGGCTTCGGTGTAGGCGAGACGGCTGTACCCGTCTATGGCCGAGTGCAGATAGACGTAGCCACCGCGCTCAGTCTTCTTTCTCCCGGTTGACGGCTTTGGCCTGGTCACTGCCGCGTCCGTGTACGCGCCAACCTCCGCCGTCAGGGATGCGGCCCACCTTCTTCACGTCGACGTGGATCATGTGGCCGGGCCGTCGGGCGTGGATCTTCCGCGGCTGGCGGCCGGCCTCGCCATTGGGGTCGATGAATCGGCGCCGGTTGATGCCGATCTCGGCCAAGTGCCTGCTCACGGTTCTTCAGCTGATCGGCCTTCCGGCCTGGGCCGGCTCGAAGGCGATCCTGGCGGCAGACCATTTGTGGGTCCGACGCAGCTCTTCTGTGAGTACAAGGACCTCGGACGGTGTCGCGGTCGGCTGGTGGCGCGGTGTGGAAGAGCAGGTCCTCCAGCCCGAGTTCGCCGTGGCGCCGGTATCGATTGACCCACTTCGATGCGCACGCCCGGGAAATCCCCGTCCCGGCTGCGACGTGGGCGATGGGCCTCGTGCGACAGCGATCGATCAGGCGGCGTCGCCCTTCCACGGTGGGGGGCGCGTTCTTGTGCGTCACGCAGCGGAACCGGGTGCCGAGGCTCGCTGTGTGCGGTCCTGCCCGGCGATGGCCTCGGCGACCTCTTGGATAGCGCCCCGAATCAGGTCACCGTAGGGATCCTGAGGAAGGCTGGGGGCGTGTGCTCTGGCCGCGTTGATGTGCTTGGTGGCGGCTTCGAAGGAACCCAGCCGGCGGTAGTTGTCAGCAAGGTTGAGGTGGAGGGACGGGTAGAAGCCTGCGATGTGGAGGCTGCCGTGGTGCTCCTGGACGCGCTGCTCGGTCACGGCGTCGGCGGCGTCCAGGGCCCGGACGTCCCAGACGAGAGCTTGGGCGGGATCTTGGTAGAGATCCGCCAGGTGGTGAGCGAGGGTGCAACGGTGGAGCGGGTCGCCGGTGACGCCGATCGTCGACCACAGGCTCAGGAGCTTCTGGCGGGCGGAAACGATGTCACTGGTCCGGGCTTCCGTGACGGCTTGGCCGATGGCTTCCATGGTCGGGTCGGGGCCGGCGGGTGCGGTGGTCATGGATGTTCCTCGTCGTCGTTCTCAGGCTGAGTGGTCGGATTTGATGGGCATGGCCAGGGTGGTGAGATCGCCACGGTCGGCGGAGCGGATCGTGACGGGCCCGTCGTGTCCCCTCAGGTCGAGCATCACGTCGGGGCCGATCGCGGTGCTCACGGCGGGATAGAGCGTGGTCATCTCGAACCGGATCTGGAGAGCCCCGCCCGTCACGGTGGCGGGGAGCTGAACACCGGGGTCCCCGTCTCTCCCGGGCCGGACGTTCACTCCGTGATCGGAGACGCGCAGCGCGACGCGTTCGCCGGGGTGTTCTTCCAGGGCGCGCAGCAGAAGATCCTTCGAGACCGTCGCACGGGTGCTGACCTCGCCCAGGGACGCGAGCATCAGCCGGTGATCGGGAAAGTCCTCGGACAGCAACCGGCAGTGCCGGTCCTCCCGCTCGGGCATGCGCAGCCAGATCCCGTGCGGCACCGCCTCGATGCGGACCAGCGCACTGCGCCGGACCGTGGTGAGCGCGGCCCGCAGGTCGTCGCCGTCGACCGTGCCGACCCACGTCTGCTCCGCTGGCCGCGTCGGCACCAGGGTCCGGGCGGAGAGCCGGTACCGGTCGGTCGCCGTCAGGGCGATCGCCTCATGACTCGCCTCAATGTGCAAGCCGGCGAGCACCACCATCCCAGGCTCGTGCGCGGTCGCAGTCAGGACCTGCTCTACCGCATCCGCCAGCACGGGCCCCTTCAGCACGGCGATCAGCACACCGGGCACGTTGCCGCCGAGCGCGCACTTGATGACAGCAGCCTTCTGCCGTGCCGCCGCCGCATCATCGACGATCTTGGCAACATGCTCGTCGAGCAGCTGTGCCGCCTCGTCGGCCCCGGCGTCGAGGACCGCCTCGACCACAGTGAGGGGCATGGCGATCTCGCGGAGCTGACGCAGCGCGGTCGCCCGCGCCACCTGGTCAGCACCGTAGTAGCGGTAGCCCGAGACCGGGTCCACTTCGGCAGGGGGCAGCAGCCCCGAGTCGGCGTAGAACCGCAACGCACTGGAGGTCAGGCCACTGCGCTGGGCAAAGACCCCGATTGGCATCAGCTCGGAATGAGGCACCTCGCCATCAGGTTGCGTCCACGGGTGTGGTGTATGGGGCCTGTGTGACCTTCTGCCTGGTTTGTGTCCTGGTGGGTGTGTCGCCGTGACATGAGGACGGCCACC
>NZ_JBEYUA010000035.1:0-38199 GCF_040643285.1 Spirillospora sp. NPDC047279 | reverse complement strand
GGTGGCCGTCCTCATGTCACGGCGACACACCCACCAGGACACAAACCAGGCAGAAGGTCACACAGGCCCCATACACCACACCCGTGGACGCAACCGTAACGGGCCACCCTCCCGAGCACCCCTTCCGCACACTCCAGCGCGAGACCAGGCGCGTGCCCGCAAAGGTTCCGCGCACTCCACAGGAGACCACGCGAGTCCTGCGGAAAGCTCTGCCTGCTCCACAGGCAAGGTGTCCGAGAGATGGGACGCATTGCGCGCTCCAGCAGCAGACCACGCGCGTCCCGCAAGGACTCCGCCTACTCCGCGGCAGACCGCGCGGGTTCCGCGGGAGGCTCCGCGGAAGACCTTGCGCGCTTCAGCAGAAGCCTTCGCGGGTTCCGCGGGAGACCTTGCGCGCTCAGCGAGAGACCTCGCGGGTCCGCGGGAGGCTTCGAGGGGCGTTCTCGCGTGCTCCAGCCGGAGACTTCGCGTGCCTGGGAGGCGAGCCTGCCGGGCAGCCCGTGCGGCTTTGCGACCGACGCAGACCTGACCTTGTCGGACTTCACGCGTCGCGGAGTTTGTCGTGCCTTTCGTTCTGTACCTTCTCGCGCTGGCGGTCTTCGCCCAGGGGACGTCGGAGTTCATGCTGGCCGGGCTCATCCCGGACATCGCCACCGACCTCGGTGTGTCCGTTCCGGCCGCCGGAGCCCTCACGTCGGCCTTCGCCGTCGGGATGATCGTCGGAGCGCCGTCGATGGCGGTGCTGAGCCTGCGCTGGCCCAGGCGCCGCGCCCTGCTGACCTTCCTGATCACCTTCATGGCCGTCCACGTGCTGGCCGCCGTCACCACAAGCTTCCCGGTGCTCGTGGGCACCCGGATCGTCGGGGCGCTGGCCAACGCCGGGTTCCTCGCCGTCGCCTTGGCGGCTGCGACGTCCATGGTCGGCCCCAACGCCAAGGGACGGGCCACGTCCATCCTCATCGGCGGTGTCACCCTCGCCTGCGTGGCGGGCGTACCTGCCGGAGCGGTCCTCGGCAGCCTGTGGGGATGGCGTTCGGCCTTCTGGGCGGTGGCCCTGATCTGCATCCCAGCGATCCTCGCCATCGCCCGAGCAATCCCCGCATCCCCCAACCCCGATCCCACGACCACCAGCTCCGCTACCACCGGCGACATGAGCCCAGGTCCCGCGTCTTCCGGCCCCACGACCGCCGATGCCGCCACTCCCTGCGCTACGACCTCAGGTCCGGCGTCCTCTGGTGCCGGGTCCTTCGGTGTCACGACCTCTGATGCTGCGACCGGAGGCCGCATGACCTCCGGCCCTGCGGCCTCCGGTCCTGGAGTCTCCGGTGCTACGACCTCGGCGGCTGAGTCTGTGGTGGGTGGGGTTGGTGGGAGGGGGCTGCGGGAGGTGCGGGTTTTGGGGCGTTCGCGGGTGCTGGTCGCTTTGTTGTCGGCGGCGTTGCTCAATGGCGCCACGTTCTGCACGTTCACTTATCTGGCGCCGCTGGTGACCGAGGTGACGGGGCTTCCGGCGGGCTGGGTGCCCGTCGTGCTCGCGCTGTTCGGGGTGGGCTCGTTCCTGGGCGTCACGCTCAGCGGGCGGCTGGCCGATACCAGGCCCGGTCCGCTCCTGCTGATCGGCAGCGCGCTGCTGCTCGCCGGCTGGGTGGTGTTCGCGCTGACCGCGGGGAACGCGGTGGTGACGCTTGTGTTTCTCCTCGTTCAGGGAACGTTGTCGTTCGCGGTCGGATCCACCCTGATCGCGCAGGTGTTGTACGCGGCGGCCGACGCGCCGACCCTGGGCGGCGGGTTCGCCACGGCGGCGCTGAACGTGGGTGCGGCGATCGGGCCGTGGCTGGGCGGGGTCACGATCGAGGCCGGCCTCGGTTATCGCTCGCCGCTGTGGGTCAGCGCCGCACTGGTCGCGGTCGCCCTGGCCATCGTGGTGGTCACCCGGCGGCCCCGGCTCGGTCACTTCGTGGGGATCTCGTTCAGGCGGCGGCGGTAGAGGAGTTCGCCGACCGTGTGCTTGACGGTCGTGACGGCCACGCACAGCGCGATCAGGAGGCTCGTGCCGGTCAGGGCCAGGTCGTCGATGCCCAGGAGGGCGAAGGTCGCGAGGGGAGCCAGGGTGACGAGGCCGAGGAAGAGAGGAGCGGGCGCGTTCACCCTGGCCCGTACGTAGGCGAGGTACTCGGCGGTGTTGCGGCCGGGCCGGATGCCGGGGACGAAGCCGCCCGACTTCCACAGGCCGGTGGAGACCTCGTTCGGGTCGAAGGCGACCGCGATCCGCGCGTACGCGAAGAGGACGACGAGGACGGGCAGCGCCGCCACGAACCAGAGGGCGGTCTCGTCCGGGTCGGCGAGCCCGGTGGCGTCGGCGGCGACGAGCGGCGCGTACAGCACCACCAGGGCGTACATGATCGGCGAGAGCCCGGCCTGGTTCAGCCTGATGGGGATGTAGACGGCGGCGCCAGGGGCACGGCGGTAGGACGCGGAGTCCCGGCGGTACTGGACGGGGACGCGCCGCTGGGCCTGGTCGACGGCGGGCAGGACGACCATGAACGCGAGTGCGATCAGGAGCACGGCGCCGAGGGCGAGCACGCCCGCGGACTCCCGTACACCGTTGAGCTGGGACGGGAGGACGGCGGCGATCTGCGCGAAGAGCAGGATGGAGATCCCGTCGCCGACTCCGGCGGAGGTGATCAGATCGGCGAGCCGCAGGGTCAGCGCGGCGCCCGCCGCGATGCAGGCCGCCATGGTCACCAGCGTGAGCGGGTCGCGGTCGTGCAGGAGGTGGCCGCCGCGCACCGCCGCGACCGCCACCACCCCGGCCGCCATCAGGACACCCGCGAGGAGCGCGAGGCGGCGTGAGCCGGCGACCATGACCGGGAGGACGCCGAGCGCGAAGACTGACAGATCGAGCAGCGCGCCACCGGTCAGAAGATCGATGACGCCGAGATCCGTGCCGGTGAGCGCGCTGGCGTTCACTCCTGGGGCCGGGACGTTCTGCCCGATCCTGAAGACCGTGACGGCGAGCAACGTGATCAGCAGCCTGGTCAGGACGCGGTCGCGCACCTTCACCGCCTCCCGATCGCGGACGCCTCAGGGACGAGCCTACAAAGAGACAATCTTGTTTGTTAAGTGACCGCCAGATGAACATCCCGAGCGGTTTCTTTGTGTGTGGATTTGCTGCGTTACGTCCGCCCTGCCTGGGGTTTTAAGCCTCCATTCTCGCGAAGTGGCAGGTACGGGCCTGGACCGTCTGATCTCATAGTGAAGTGGCACCACTACATAGGGTCATGGCGAGTCGGGGAGGGCCGGATGGTCTGGGACTCAACGCCATCGGGACGCCGGGGGAGGCGCGCTGACAAGCCGCCCCACTGGCGGTATGCGGTGATGGCGCAGGATGAGCGGTATCTGCTGGTGAAGGTGCGGTTCCGGCGGGTCGTGGTGGGGATGGTCGCGGCGTTTCTGGGGTGGTATCTCGCGTACGTCGCGCTGTCGGCGTTCGCGCGGGGGTTCATGGCGCGGCAGGTGTTCGGGAACGTGAACGTGGCGCTGCTGCTGGGGGTACTGCAGTTCGTCTCGACGTTCCTGCTGGCGTGGTGCTACTCGCGGTACGCGCGGCGGGCGCTCGACCCGCTCACCGCCGAGCTGCGGGGCGAGGCCGGGTCGGGCGGACGCGGACGGCGGGGCGGCCGCAAGGCCGAGGGGAACGCCGGCCGCCACCGGCGCGACCAGAACGACCCCGATCAGAACGACGCGGCGCGGCATCGGCGCGAGAACGGCCACGAACCTCCGGCCTGGCATAACGACGCATCGCATGGTGCGCCCCCTGGCGCACCGCCTGGTTCGCCGCCCGGTGCGCCCCCTGGCGGGCCGCCCGGTGCGCCGCCTGGTGCGGGGGGCCGGTCGCCGTGGGCGGGGTACGGCTCATACAGGCCACCGCCCATACCGCCGCCGCCGGGCCCGGGTGTGCACGGAGGCGGCGGCGCGGGGCAGGGGCCGCCTGGCCGATGGCAGGGCCTGCCGGAGCCGGGCCGATGGCACGGGCCGCCGGGCAACGCGAACGGGAACGGGAACGGCACGCGGGGGGCGGGCCACGGGCCGGCGGCGGCAAGGTCGGAGCAGGCCGAACGGGGGGCGTTCGGAGCACAGGCCGAGTGGGGGGACCTCGGACCGCCGGGGCTGCAAAGCACCCAAGGTGCGTGGGGGCAGCCGGGCGCGTGGGTGCCGCCGGGTGCCTGGGGGCAGCAGGGCATGCAGGGGGAGCAGGGCATGCAGGGCGTGCAGGGTGTGCAGGGCATGCAGGGGGCGTTCGGGTCGCAGGGGGAGCAGGGCGCGGGGGCGGTTTCGGCGGAGGCTGAATGGGGGGCGTCGGCGGAGACCGGGCGGCTTCGCAGGGAGGTCGTTCAGGGGAGGGCGGCGCGGGAGGCCGCGGCGCGGGAACGGGCCGAGGGGCGCCCTGGGGACGGCCGCCGGCCAGGTCGGCGCGAGTCCGGGCGTGACGGCGGCGGATGGGCACGACCCGGGTTGGGGGGCCTGTGATGGCGTGGGAGGACGTGGACGGGCGCGTGCTGACGTTCGGGCTCTTCCTGGCGTTCATCGTCGCGACGCTGGCGATCACGGTCTGGGCGCGGGTGACGACGAAGGGCGCGGACGACTTCTACGCGGGCGGCCGCGTGTTCTCGGGCCCGCAGAACGGGGTGGCGCTCGCGGGCGACTACATGTCGGCGGCGTCGTTCCTGGGGATCGCCGGGATCATCGCGCTGTCGGGCTACGACGGGTTCCTCTACTCGATCGGGTTCCTGGTCGCGTGGCTGCTCACGCTGCTGCTGGTCGAGATGATGCGAAACGCGGGCCGCTTCACGATGGCGGACGTCCTGTCGTACCGCATGCGCCAGACGCCGGTGCGGACGGCCGCCGCCATCTCGACCGTGACGGTCTCGGTGTTCTACCTGCTCGCGCAGATGGTCGGCGCGGGCGCCCTGGTGTCGCTGCTGCTCGGCATCCAGGAGGGCGAACGGTTCTTCGGGATGGACGCGGGGACGGCCAAGACCGTGACGATCGTGGTCGTCGGAGCGTTGATGATCTTCTATGTCACGTTCGGCGGCATGAAGGGCACGACCTGGGTCCAGATCGTCAAGGCCGTGCTGCTGATGGTGGGCGCGACCGTGCTGACGGTCCTGGTGCTGAGCCGGTTCGGGTTCAACGTGAGCCGGATGCTCGGGTCGGCCGCCGACGCGAGCGGACGGTCGCAGGAGTTCCTGCAGCCGGGGCAGCGCTTCGGCAAGGAAGTGCCGGGAGACGTCTATCACACGATCCTCAACAAGCTGGACTTCGTGAGCCTGGCGCTGGCGTTGGTGCTCGGCACGGCCGGGCTGCCGCACATCGTCACGCGCTTCTTCACCGTGCCGGACGCGCGGGCGGCGCGGACGTCGGTCAACTGGGCGATCGGCCTGGTCGGCGCGTTCTACCTGATGACGCTGGCGCTGGGCTTCGGCGCCGCCGCGCTGGTGGGGCGGGACGCGATCGTCGCGCAGGACCCGGCGGGCAACACCGCGGCGCCGCAGCTCGCGCAGGCGCTCGGCCAGGAGGTCGGCGGCAAGGTCGGCGGCGAGATCCTGCTGGCGTTCATCGCGGCCGTGGCGTTCGCCACGATCCTCGCCGTGGTGTCCGGGCTGGTGCTGGCCTCGTCGACATCGCTGGCGCACGACTTCTTCGGGCACGTCCTGATGTTCGGCCGGCCGCGGGAGTCGCAGGAGGTCGCGGTCGCGCGGTTCGCCGCGTTCCTGATCGGCTCGCTGGGCATCGTGCTCGCGGTGGTCGCGCAGAACCTGAACGTGGCGTTCCTGGTGGCGCTGGCGTTCGCGATGGCCGCGGCGGCGAACCTGCCGGCGATCGTGCTGACCCTGTTCTGGAAACGTTTCAACACGGCCGGGGTGGTGGCGGGCATCTACGGCGGGCTGGGCAGTTCGCTGATGCTGGTCATCTGCTCGCCGGTGGTGTCGGGCAAGACCGATCCGGTGACCGGCGAGAGCCTGTCGCTGCTGCCCGCGGGTGTGGATTTCCACATCTTCCCGCTGGAGAACCCGGGGCTGGTCTCGATCCCGTTCGGTTTCCTGTGCGCGATCGTCGCGACCTTGCTGAGCAGGGAGAAGGCCGATCCAGAACGGTATGACGAACTGTCGGTCAGGTCGCTCACGGGCACCGGCTCCCATTGATCGGCCCCGGCGCGACGGCGGGCTGTCAGGATCAAGTTACTCACGAGTAAGGCATCCTGGTGCGCATGAAGCGCACCTCCATGCTCGCCGTCTCCGGGGCCGTCGCCGGAACGGTGCTCGCCACCGCCGGGGTCGCCGGAGTGCTGATGACCGGGGACGACGGCGGAGCGTCGGCCCGCCCGCCGGCCGCGAGCGCGCCCGCTCGTTCGTACCAGGACACCACCGAGATCCAGGCGGCCCTGCGGGAGCAGGGCGCCACCGGCTGCCGGGGCGACCGGTCGCGGGTCGAGTGCACGTTCGGCGAACGGTACGTCGCGGCGATGGTGCTGAACGCGGGTTCGGGCGCCGGGCTGACCGTCGACACGGCCCTGGAGAGCTGGAAGACGGGCGTCGGCCAGAGCGCCCTCGGCGAGCAGGGCGCGTTCGCCATCCTCCAGGGCCCGAACTGGCTCGCCACCGGCCCCGTCAGCCTGGTCGACAAGATCCAGCAGACCCTCGGCGGCCGAGCCCTCCACTGCGACCGCCCCTTCGGTACCTGCTCCTGACCCGCCCGCCCGGACGGGGGCTACTCGGCGGTAATGAGGCGTACAGCACAGCGCGTCCGGGTTAGGGCAGGTCGGGTGCGGAGAGTAGAAGATCCACAAGAGCTGTGAGCTGTCCTGGACCGTGCCTGAATGTGACGAGTGCCCGAGCCGGGGTGGAGGCACGTGGCACAATGAGGCCTCGCGCCCCGAGGGTTCGATGGGGTGGGATGAGGGCCTGTGCCCGTGGGGGCGGCGGATGCCGTCGAGCCCCGCGCGTACGATGCTTTCCGCCTGCCGGTGGGGGGCGGCTCCAGCAGACTGCGGCCGACTGCCGGGAGGAGGTGCGGTGGCGTGTCCCATGCCGCCCGACGCCGCTCTGGAAGTTCTGGTCCCGCCGGCCGCTTCGGAGCCCGGGCGACCGCCTCGCTCGCCGCGCTGACCCTGGCCGCCGCCGTCGTCGTACCGGTGGCCCTCGCCCCTGACGACTCCGCCGGGCACGCCGAACGTGCCGCCGCCGGCCGCGCCGCCGCGACGGCCGGCAAGGCTCCCGGCGCCGGAGCGGCGACCGGCACCGCGACCGGTTCCATCCAGTCCGCGCCCGACCAGATCAGGCAGCGCGAGTGGCACCTGGACGCGATGCACGTTCCCAAGGCGTGGAAATGGTCCAAGGGCCAGGGCGTCACCGTCGCGGTGCTCGACACCGGAGTGGACAAGCGCCACCCCGACCTCACCGGCCGCGTGACCACCGGCCCCGACCTCACCGGCGGCGCGCGCCGTCCCGGCGGCAAGTTCTGGGGCCTGCACGGAACGTCGATGGCGAGCATCATCGCAGGTCACGGCAACGGCCCCGGCTTCCAGCGCGGCGTCATGGGCGTCGCGCCGCAGAGCCGCATCCTGTCGATCCGGGTGACGTGGGAGAACGACGACCCGCTGCGCAACAACGGCGGGACGAGCGCACGCAACCGCGACGCGGTCGCGCAGGGCATCCGCTACGCGGTCGACCAGGGCGCCGACGTGATCAACATGTCGCTCGGCGGCGGCCGCCTCTTCTACGACGGCGACAAGACCGAGGAAGAGGCCGTCCGCTACGCACTGAGCAAGAACGTCGTTCTCATCGCCTCCGCGGGCAACGACGGCGCCGGGCCCAACCGCCGCAACTATCCCGCCGCCTACAGCGGGGTCATCGCGGTCGGGGCGCTCGACAACCGCGGCCGGGTCTGGAAGGACAGCAACCGGCGCTCGTACGTGGCGGTGTGCGCGCCCGGCGTTGAGATCGTCAGCGCGGACGCCAACAACGGCTACGTCGTCGGCACGGGCACCAGCCCGTCCTCGGCGATCGCCGCCGGAGTCGCGGCGCTCGTCCGCGCCCGCTATCCCCAGCTGACCCCCACCGAGGTGCGGGACTCCCTCGTCCAGGGGTCGGTGCAGCGTCAGGGCACCGTGCAGTCCAACTGCCCCGGCACCCTCGACGCCGCCCGCGCGCTCGTCGCCGCACACAAGATCAACAAGACCTCGCACGGCCCGGGCGCCGCCCCCAAGCCGGCCACGAAGTCCTCGCCGGCCGCCGAAGCCGCCCCGGCCGAAGAAGGCACCAGCAAGCTGGTCGCCGCGGTCCTCGGCGGCGGCGGCGTCCTCGTGCTCGTCGGCCTGGTGCTGGGCTGGCGGCAGCGGCGGCGGCCCGGCGACGACGAGGACGACTACGACGAGGTCGAGCACGACTACCTGAGCCCGTCCCCCTCTGCCGGCGCGGACCGCCCACGCGAACCCGTCGGCGCCATGACCGGCGGTGTCGGCGGCGGTGGCCCCGCGCCCGACGTGGTGTCCGCGCCCGTCCACGTTCCGCTGTGGCAGAGCGGCGAGGTCTTCCCCGGCGGCTCACCGACGCCCGGCCCCGAGCCCAGCCACGACCGCCGCCCCTACGCCGGCGACCCGCAGTCCTACAGCTCCGACCCGCAGCCTTACAGTGCGGACGCGCAGCCCTACGCCGGTGACCCGGAGCCCTACAGCTCTGACGAACGCCCGTACGGCGCGGAGGCACGGCCCTACGGGTCCGAGAGCAAGCCCTACGGTTCGAGCGCACAGCCCTACGCCGCCGACGCCCAGCCCTATGGCACGGACGCGCAGTCTTACAACGCCGACGCGCAGCCCTACGGCACAGGCGCGCAGGCCTCTGGTGCGGGAGCCCAGCCCTTTGGCGCGGACGCGCAGGCTTACGGCACGGGCGCCCAGCCCTCCGGCGCGGACCCGCAGCCTTACGGCACGGGCGCCCAGCCCTACGGTGCGGACGCTCAGCCCTACGGTGCGGACGTGCAGCCTTACGGTGCGGACGTTCAGGCCTCCGGCGCGGACGCGCAGGCCCATGGCACGGACGCGCAGGCTTACGGCTCCGACGAGCAGCCGTTCAGCGGTGACGCACAATCTCACGAGTCGGGCGAGCGGCCCTACGGATCGGCGTCGCAGCCGTACGGCTCCGAGGCGCAGCCGTACGGTTCGGGCGCGCAACCCTACGGCTCAGGGGAACGCACGTACGGCTCCGAGGCGCAGCCCTACAGCTCCGATGAGCGGCCGTACAGCGGTGACGCACAGCCCTATGGGGCGGACGAGCGGCCGTACGGCTCGGCCGCGCCGTCCTTCGGCTCGGACGAACAGGGCCATGGCTCGGACAGGCCGCCGTACGGATCCTCGGACGCGGGCCCCTACGGCTCGGACCCGCTGGCATCCAGCGGCGGCGCGGCCGGCCCCGCCGCGTTCAAGCCCGGCGACCTACGCCCCTACGTTCCCGCAGACACCGGTGGCCAGAACGGATCGAACGGCCACAACGGCAATGGCAACGGCCACAACGGAAACGGAAACGCGAACGGGAACGGCCACACCGCCACCGGGAACGGCCATGCCGCCACCGGCAACGGTCACGGCGGGGGCAACGCCTTCGACGACGACCCGCTGGACGACAACGACTGGCAGCGGTTCCGGCGGCATGCGCTGGAAGACCAGCCGTTCGTACTCCCGCAGGCGGACGAGGGCGGAGAGACCCCGAAGGGCCCCACATCTCCCGTACCTCCGGCGGACGAGCCCTCGCCCGGGTCCTTCCCGGCCGTGCCGCCCGTGCCGCCCGCCGAGCTGGCGGGCGACGATCCCTTCCCGAGCGACCGGCCGCGCCGCCGGCCGCGCCCGCCGGACGAGGACGACTACCGTCCGCCCTGGTGGTGACCTACTCCGCCGGGCGTAGCACGGAAGCCTCCGGCCGTACGATGCCACCGCCCTGACCCGTCGCCGAGCATCGACTCATCCGCAACAAGGAGGTCGATGACCATGCTGACGATGTTGGCGACGCAGCTGCACCCCGGTCCCTGGCAGGACGGCCCCGGCCATGGCCCCGCCTCGGACGCACCGGCCTGGTGGCCGGTGTTCCCGATCACGTTCGGGCTGTTCTGGGTGGCCGTGGCGGTCGGCGCGTTCTACCTGATCCGCCGCCGGATCGCGGCGAACGCGACGCAGGCCGACCCGAAGGCGCACGCCCAGTCCGTCCTCGCCGAACGTTTCGCCCGCGGCGACATCGACGAGGACGAGTACTACGCACGCCTGTCGACGCTGCAGAACGGTGCCTGACCCGTACGGCGCCCGCCCCGCGCACGCCGCGCCCCCGCCCTTCGCGGAAGGCGCGGCGTCCGCATGTCCAACAAATCCCAGCCGCCCAGCCCTCCGCAAACCCAGCCGACTCAGAGCCTCCGCGGGTCAGTCGGCTCGGGCTTCTTCGAAGATGCGGTCGACGCCGTCGATGTCCATGGGGCAGCTGGCGGCGGCGTCGGCGAAGCGGGTGAGGAGGCGGGCGAAGTCCTCGCGTTCCGTTCCGGTCCAGTCGGACATGAGCTCGTCCACGTAGGCGCGGCGGAAACGGTCGGCGACCTGCTTGACGCGCGCGCCTGCGTCGGTGAGGCCGAGGTTGGCGCGGCGCGCGTCGAGCGGCGAGGGGCGGCGTGACACCAGACCGGCGTCGATGGCGTGCCCGACGAGCCTGCTGGCCGTCGACGGGTCGATCTCGAGGCGTTCGGCGACGGCGCCGACGGTGACCTCGCCGTCCGCGGCGACGCTCAGCCCGGCGACCGCGTGCACGACCATGAGGTTGGACAGCTGGAGCGGCCGGCCGCCGGGGCCGCCGGACGTCTGGGCGCGGATGCGCTTCATGAGGTCGGGCTTGGCCCAGACCCGGCGGAGCTGGAAGAGCGCGAGCGAGATGTCGGCGAGTACCTGGTCGGGGAGCTCGCCGGATCGCGGGGCGCTCTCAGTCTCCACGGCAAAGCCTCCGTTCACGGGTACAAATGCACAATACATACTTTATCGTATGTAATCTGCATGTGAATGCCCGTCAGACGGCGGTCGGGGCGATGCGCAGGCGGGCGCCCGGCGGCAGGCCCAGCCGCTGGGCGGCGTCGCCCGAGTTGACGGCGAGCGCGACGCAGCCGACCGAGTCGGCGTACGCGACGAGCTCCCCGGGCGGCACGGAGCCGAACGTCTCGCGATAGGGGACGGTGAACGTGCGGCGGCGGTGCGGCTCGGCCCCCGCCAGGCGCGCGCTGACACCGAGCGTCACGGTCAGGGACTCGCCGGTACGGGCGCCCAGCCGGTCGAGGTCGCTCTTGGTCAGCGAGAGCTGGATGTTGCCGAACCGGTCGACGGTGAGCACCTCGCCCTCCGCCCCTCCGTTCTGGACGCGGCGCGTCGGCGTGGGGAGCGTGATCAGGGTGGCCGGGTCGATCGGCGTCCCGACGGCCCCGATGTCGAGCCCGTGGGCGAGTTGCGCCGCCACGGGCGTGAAGATGTCGCGGCCGTGGAACGTCGCCGAGACCGGCTCCAGCCACAGCTCGGAGTTGGTCAGCTCGTACGCCCGCAGCCCGCCCTCGGGGCCGGCCACATCCTCGGCGCCCGACGCGCCCGGTGTGCGCCAGGGCAGGTAGGGCTGCGTTCCGCCAGGGGCGAGGCCGTGGGCCGCCCAGGACAGCAGCCCGTTGTCAGGGCCGACGAAGATCCGGTCGCCCGCGGCGACCGCTACCCCGCGCCGGTTGGTGCCGACGCCGGGATCGACCACGGCGACGTGCACCCCGGGTGGGAGATAAGGGACGGTCTGGGCGAGAACCGCCGCGCCACGCCGGACGTCGCCCGCCGGAACGAGGTGGGTGATGTCGATGATCCGGGCCGCCGGGGCGATGTGCGCCGCCACGCCGTGACATGAGGCGACGAAGCCGTCCTCGAGCCCGTAGTCGGTAAGAAATGTGATGCACTGATACGCCGTCGTGCCGCCCGCACCGTCGCCCAACGGAACCCACCTCCGGTGCCTGAGCGTAACGTTGGGCCGTTCCGTCAGAACACCCAGAAGATGTCTGCGGGGACGCGTAGCATGGCACCGGCCGAACCCGGACGACCCGGGATTAGTGACCACAGAGGGGACCTCATGCGAGAGGCTAACGCCCCCGGTGACGGCCCTCATCAGGACGGAAGCATGAACGATGGCTCAGCCCTGCGACCACCCGTGACCGAGGGCCAGGAAGACGACGACGCCTTCCCGGCCGAACTCCTGCCCGAGCGTGACCGCCAGATCCTCGCCTTCGAACGGCAGTGGTGGAAGTACGCCGGCGCCAAGGAGCAGGCGATCCGCGAGCAGTTCGACATGTCCGCGACGCGGTACTACCAGCTCCTCAACATTCTCATCGACCGCCCCGAGGCGCTGGCGCACGACCCGATGCTGGTCAAGCGCCTCCGCCGGATGCGCTCTCAGCGACAGCGGCAGCGTGCCGCGCGCCGACTCGGCATCCGGCAGTGACGTGACCAAAACTGGTCACGTGAACTCTTCTCTCACGGCCGTCGGCGTGGACGGCCTCGACGCGATCCGCGACCGACCTGGTCGAGCCGTGCTCGGCTTCGACTTCGACGGCACCCTGGCGCCGATCGTCGACGACCCCGACGCGGCCCGCGCCCACCCCCGGGCGGCCGAGACCCTGGCCCGCCTGGCCCCGCGTGTGGGCTCGCTGGTGATCGTCACCGGTCGTCCCGCGGCCACCGCCGTGGAGTACGGCGGTTTCGAGGGCATCGACGGCCTCGTGGTGC
The DNA here is from genome assembly GCF_040643285.1 of Spirillospora sp. NPDC047279. Lineage (NCBI taxonomy): Bacteria > Bacillati > Actinomycetota > Actinomycetes > Streptosporangiales > Thermomonosporaceae > Spirillospora > Spirillospora sp. NPDC047279. Next base: position 25,367 of record NZ_JBEYUA010000035.1, on the reverse strand, counting down.
TCGGACAGTACGGCCTCGAACGCTGGGAGTCCGGCAGGCTCACCACCCCCGAGTCTCCTCCCGGCGTGGCCGAGGCGCGTGCCAAGCTGCCCGACGTGCTCGCTGCCGCCGGTGCCCCGGACGGCACGTTCGTCGAGGACAAGGGCGCGGCGCTCGCCGTGCACACGCGCCGCGCCGCCGAGCCCCAGGTCGCCCTCGAACGCCTGCGCAGCATCATGAACGCCCTCGCCGAGCGCACGGGCCTCGTCGTCGAGCCCGGCCGCTTCGTCCTGGAGCTCCGCCCGCCCGGCATGGACAAGGGCCTGGCGCTGCGCACCCACCTCGACTCGCTGGGCGACGGCTACCCGTCCGCCCTGCTCTTCGCCGGCGACGACCTCGGCGACCTGGCCGCCTTCGACACCATCGACGCCCTCCGCGAGCAGGGCGTCCCCGGCCTGAAGCTCTGCAGCGGCTCGACCGAGGTCACCGCCCTGGCCGAACGCGCCGACCTCATAGTCGACGGCCCCGCCGGCGTCATCACCTTCCTGGAGACCCTCCTCCCCAGCTGACCCCACTTCCCAACCCCCGCCGCCCCGGAACCCCCCCGTTCCCGGGGCGGCCCCGCTTCCCCGGCCAACCCCCTCTCGGAACGCCCCGCGTGCCTCGTTTCTCAGGGCAACCCTCAGCCTCCGCGCGGGGTCCCCCTGAGTAGGCCTGGCTGGTTTCGGGCGTACGGGACGGGGTGTGGGCGGTGGTCGGGCAGGCTCCTTGGGCGCGCGGCATGGCTGGCCTAATACGGTCAGGCGCTAGCTGACGACTCGTTTGCCCGAATGTCGATGGCACGTCTTCGAGCTGCGCGGACGTGCGGCGTCCATGGCCTGGGCGCGGGGTCGCCGGTACGCCGACGGAGATGATCACGGGTTTCGACTGTGTCCATAAGTGACAACACAGGCGTGACTGATTAGCGTCTTTTGTGTGATTCGGGGGCCGCGTGTTGATGGCGCGTCCAATTGCGTCAAACTATGGGCGGCATCTCGGTGAACGTGGGGGACGGCGGGGAGCGTTGAGTTGAACATGCAGCCAGGAACGCCGCGGAGACCCGGGGACGTCAGGCGCCCTCAGGGTCCGGACGCCGACGACCTGTCGGTGACGACCGGGCCGATCGGGGCCCGCGAGACCAGCGGCGTTCAGGTGCGGCTCGGCGCCGCGGGCGGCTCGCGCGCCCGGGCTCGGGCCGAGCGGCGCATGCGGATGGAGCGGCGCAACCGCTCACGCGTGCGCGGCGCCCTGATCGTGACGGCCACGGCCGTCGGCGTCGCGGCGATGCTGGTCGGCGGCGTACTGGTCATCTCGGGATACGGGGACAAGGGCCAGGGCGGAGGCGCCGCGCAGCCGCCGGCGGAAGCGGAAGGTCCCGCGCCCAGGAGCGGGCAGGCGGTCGCCATCAGCACGGCGGAGGGCGCCCAGTACCGGGTCGCGGCCGTGACCGGCGGAGTCAGTGCCGGGGGAGACACCACCGTGCAGTCGTCCCCGCTGCCGTCCGGCTCGGCTGTGGCGTACATCGACTACGTGCTGAGCAATCCGGGCGACCAGAAGGTGCTGCTCGACCCACCCGGGGACGTCTTCGTGAAGCGCAGCCTGGTGGCCCCAGCGGCACGGAGCCGTTGCATGTGGCAGGCCGGAGTCCCCGAGGACATGTGCACGCCGCCCACGCAGAGCGAGGTCCTGCGGCGCGTCTCCGGCGGACGGCTCGAGGCGGGCGACGGCGGCGACCGGTACATGCCGCCCAACTCCTCGTACCTCATCCGCGCGGTGGTGGAGGTACCGGTCGACAGGCGCCTCAGGCGCACCGACCTGCGCCTCTACATCTGGCAGAAGCGCTTCGTCTCCGGCCAGTACGCCCAGCCCGCCCCCTTCCCAGGCTGACCCCCCCTGAACGTACGCGCCTTCCACGAACGAGTGCACGAAGCTTCCCGTGAGGCGGGCCGGTGCCGCGCTCTCACCTCGACGCCACGGTTCACATCGCTAGGAACCAGCGGGCCTCGCATCGGCGTCTCCGTTGGGGCCGTAGAGCCGGGCGACGTCGGGAGAGTCGAGCCACTTGGAGTAGGTGGGCGATTTCGGCCAGCCGTCGGGTGAGTCCTGCCATTCCTCCTGGCGGCCCCACGGCAGGATGTCGACCAGCGCGAAGGTGTAGCTGAGCTGTTCGGTACCGCGGCCGTTGGTGTGCCAGGTGCGGTAGACCTTGTCGCCGTCGCGCAGGAACACGTTCACCGCGAAGCCCGCACCGGGGGGCGCGCCGACGTCGGCGCCGAACGGGCTCTCCGACGACGAGTACCAGTCCATGGTGTTGCCGACCTTGGCCTTGTAGGCCAGCGCTTCCTCGATGGGCCCGTTGGTGACGATGACGAAGCGGGCATCGTAGTTGTCGAGGGCGCCCAGCCGGACGTACTGCGACGTCAGGCTCGTGCACCCGCCGCACTGCCACTCCGCGCCATCGGACCACATGTGGTTGTAGACGATGAGCTGGGAGCGCCCGTCGAACACGTCGACCAGCCGGATCGGGCCGTCCGGACCGTTCAACGTGTAGTCCGGGAGCTCGACCATCGGCAGCCTGCGGCGCTGCGCGGCGATGGCGTCGAGTTCACGGGTGGCGGCCTTCTCCCGCACCCGTAGATCGTCGAGCGCGGCCTGCCAGGTCTGCCGGTCGACGACCGGGGGCAGGGCGCTGGTGGTCTGCTCGGTCACGGTTCCTCCTGGGCTCGGATGGATCTGCTCTGAGATGTAGACCAGAGCCGGCCGCGGAAATCATCGCGCTGGGTCCAGCCTGGTGGCATTCGTGCCGATCCAGTTGATTCGTGCCGATCCAGCCAGCAGCCTGATACCGGCATCAGCCTGACGGCGTCGCGCGCGGCATCACGTGAGGGGGCGGGGGGCGGTAACGCACGGAGGCCGCACCGTGGGTCACGGTGCGGCCTCCATGGCGGGGCTACTCGGCGGCGGCGTCATCGGCGAGGATCCCGTAGAGGCGGCGGCGGGCGTCGTTGATGACGTCGACCGCACGGTCCTTCTGGGTTTCGCTGCCGACGCTCATGACCTGATGCAGGGCACCCATGAGCTGTCCGATCGCCTCACGGCCGCGGACGGCGTTCTCGCCGGCGGCCTCGGTGACCTCGTCCCACGGGGCGGTGTCCTGGCCGGACGCCTCCTCGCGGCCGGTGTCGGTCAGCGAGAACAGGCGCTTGCCGCCCTGCTCCTCGCTGGTGACCAGGCCCTCGTCCTCCAGCATCTGGAGCGTCGGGTAGACCGAGCCCGGGCTGGGGCGCCAGACGCCGCCGGTGCGGCCGTCCAGCTCCTGGATCATCTCGTAGCCGTGCATCGGCCTCTCGGTCAGCAGGGCGAGCAGGGCGGTGCGAACGTTGCCGCGCCGGGTGCGGCGCCCGCGCCCGCGTCCACCCTGGCGTCCCGGGCCGAAGCCCGCGCCGGGGAAGCCGGGGCCACCGAAACCGGGACCGCCGAATCCAGGGCCGAACGGGTCGCCGCGCCGGGGTCGTGCTTCGGGGTTCATGAATCGTCCATGTCGGGTGTTCATCGCAGTTCTCCTTCTCTAGTGATCGGTTGCGATGCATTAACGATATATCGATAACCGATCGCGATGCAACTTCGAGTGCTCGACATCACAAAAGGGGGGCCGGGCCGCCTGGATGGCGGCCCGGCCCCCCTTCTGCGGGAGTGCCCGGGATCTACGCGGGCGCGGCCAGCTTGAGGCTGTCCAGGATGTTCTTGGTCAGGTTGCGGTTGTCGGTCTCCTTGATGCGGATCCAGGCACCGAACTTGCCGCTCTTGTCGCGCAGGCCGATCTCCGTCACCGACGCCGTGCCCACCTTGCAGGCGGTGAAGCGAGTGATCGTTCCGGAGAGGGCCTTGTCGGGGGACGTGTAGTTCTCCTGAGCGCCCTTCGTGCACTGCGCATGGCGGATGAGGCCGGGCGGCGGCAGCTTGCCGGCGGCCATGTCGGTCGTCAGCCCGACGAACACCCCCGGGCTCCTGCCGTCGCCCTTGAAGTCGTTCGCGTCGGGCGTCGCACGCAGGACGGGCCGCGCCGCCGGGTCGGTGAGCGCCGCGATCGAGGTGGCCCAGGTCTTCTCCGCCGACTGGAGCGGCCAGGCGTTCGGCACCGCGACCTTGATCTTCCCGGAGGAGTCGGCGACCTGGACGAAGTCCGTGGGCAGTGCGGGCGACTTGGTCGGTTCGACCTTGCCGCCACCGCCGCTGTTGAACAGGGTGCCGAGCAGCAGGCCGCCGACGAGCGCTATGGAGAGCACCACCGCGGTGATGATCATCGGCGTCATGAGCTTGTTGCCCTGCTTGCGCTGCCCACCGGGTGCCTGCCCGGCCGAGGGACCACCAGGGCCGCTCGGCCTGCCGGAGCCGCCAGGGGTCGCCTGGGCCTTGGATCCTCCGCGCAGGGTGCTCTTGAGCCGTCCGAACGCGCCTTCCTTGGGCTGCTCGCCGCCGGGTGGGGACGGCTGGAATCCCGTGGGCAGGGGACCCTGGGCATGGGGATGCCCGCCCGGACCACCGGGACCGCCCGGGCCGCCGGGGCCACCTGGTCCGCCTGGTCCGCCGGGACCTCCTGGTCCTTGCGGGTTGATCGGGAGGACGGTCGTCCGGTCCTCCTCTGCGGCCTGGTCGGATCCGCCCTGCGGGCCGCCCGGTGGTTGGTGGCCGCCGGGCCCGGGCAGTGGAACCGCCATCGTCCGGTCGTCGTCGGGAGACCCCGAGGGCCCTCCCGGGCCGTAGTGCTGCGGGCCGCCGGGCGGCGGGCCCGGCCGGTCCACGATCGTCCGATCCTCATCGAACCCGCCGCCACCGGGCCGGCCTGAGCCGACATGCATCTCGGAGGTACGGATGTCGTCCGCCGAACCGGCCCGGTCGTCCCGCGTGGGCGGCTCCGGCTCACCTTGGTACGGGGGACGGCCCTGCCCGCCGGGCGGACCGTACTGGCCGTGCTGCCGGCCCCCCGGCTGCGGAGCCTGTCCGCCTGGCCGCGACGCGCCACCCGGCTGCTGCCCGGGACTGCCGGGTTGCTGCTGACCAGGTCCGCCGGGCTGCTGGCCGCCTGCTTGCTGGCCACCTGCTTGCTGGCCGCCTGCTTGCTGGCCTGGGGCACCCTGCTGACCAGGTCCGCCTGGACGCTGGCCGGGGCCGCCAGGCTGCTGCTGGCCACCCTGTTGGTAGCCGCCAGGTTGTTGACCCGGGGCGCCCTGCTGGTGGGCGCCGGGTTGCTGGCCTGGGGCGCCCTGCTGGTGGGCGGCTTGCTGCTGGTCGCCGGGTTGCCGGCCGGGGCCACCGGGCTGCTGGGCGCCAGGGTGGGGCGGCGGCGGGGCGGCCGAGCCCGGCCCGCCAGGGCCTCCAGTGCTGCCGGGCCCGCCGGGACCACTGGGGCCGCCGGGGTGTGAGGTGCCAGGGGCACCGGGCTGAGCGGGGTCGGGGCGGCCGGGACCGGCCACGGGCGCCGGGTCGCGGTTGGACGCCGGTTGCTGGGGCCCCACGTACTGGTCCTGGATGGTCGCGTCGGCGTCCACGTCCGGCTCGGTGCGCGGGACCGGCGGGGGCATGCCGACGCTCCCGGAGCGCAGGGAGCCCGGGGGCATGGTCGGCCGCAGGGTGGCGAGGGCCTCGGCGAACGCCTCGGCGGTGGGCCAGCGCTTCTCCCGTTCGACCTCGAGGGCGCGCAGGATCACCTGGTCGAACGCGGGCGGCATGCCTTCGCGGAGGGCGCTCGGAGGCTGCTTGACCGGGGCCGGGCCGGGGGGCCGGCCGGTGAGCATGTGGTAGGTGAGGGCGCCGAGGCCGTAGACGTCCGCCCGTACGTCGAGGCCGCCGCCGAAGCGGGCCTGCTCCGGCGACATGTAGCCGGGCGTGCCGACCGGCAGCGTGAACGCGCCGGAGGCGTGGGCGAGGGCCTTGGCCAGGCCGAGGTCGGCGATCAGCAGCTTCTCGCCGCCGTCGCGGGTGCTCTGGAAGAGCACGTTGGACGGCTTGAGATCGCGGTGGATGACGCCCAGGGTGTTGATCACCTCGACGCCGTACGCGATTTCCTCCGCGAGAGCAAGGGCCTCGAAGACCGGAAGTGGCCGTTCACGCATCCGGTCCGCGAGGGTCCCGCGGTCGGCGTACGACATGACGAAATAGGGACGTCCGTCCGGTAGCTCACCGATGTCGTGCACGCGAACGAGCCGTTCCGAGTCGGCCCGGCGCAGGATCCGGGCCTCCTCCAGGAAACGATTCCGCACGTCGAGGTCGTCGATGAGGCTTCCGGACAGCACCTTTATCGCGACGTGGGCATCCAGTGCATCGTCGTGCCCCAGCCAGACTGAGGCGAACGCCCCGGATCCCAGGACGCGATCGATTCGGTAACGGCCGACCGTTGGGGGGAAGGACACTCCCGTATCATGCCCAACAAACGGGGTGTGTGTGCGAACGAGCTAAGGCGCGGCGATGGCATTCGACGAGCGGACCGAGGAACTGGCCGTCAAGGCGGCACAGGGGGATCAAGCGGCCCTCAACGAGCTGCTGCGGGTGATCGAGCCTGACGTCCTGAGACACAGCTCACGTTTTCTGCCCTGCCGGCAGGACGCGGAGGAGGCCTGCCAGGACGCGCTCCTCCAGGTGGCGCGCAACATCCACCGGTTCGAGGGGCGGTCGCGGTTCAGCACGTGGCTGCACGTGGTGGTCGCCAATTCGGCACGTTCGACCTACCGCTCGCTCAAGCGCCGGTCGGTGGAGCAGGCGGGCGAGCTGCCCCAGCAGCGTCCCGACCCCCGCCGCACCAGCGTCATCGCCGGGTCGCGGGTCGACATCCTCGACGCGATGGAGGACCTCGAGGCCCGCAAGCCCGACCTGATCCAGGCTCTGGTCCTGCGCGACGTCTCCCAGCTGGAGTACGCGGAGATCGCCGAGCAGCTCAAGCTGCCCCTCGGCACGGTCAAGTCGCGCATCCACGAGGCCCGCAAGCAGGTCCGCCAGACGCTGGGCGAGTCCTACACCTGATCTCCGGCCGCCACGAGGGCGGCATGCCAGCCACTGTGTACAGGGTTGGTATGGGGGTGGTCGGTGGCCGTCAAGCATCGGTAATGCCTCGGCAAGCGTGCAGCTAGACGCAATGTGCCGCAGGGGCGGCTCGGCCAGCATTCCCTGCATGTCATCAGGCATGGCTTCCCAAGCCGACCGGCCCATCTTCGTCATCGGATGCCCGCGGTCGGGGACGACACTGCTGCAGCTCATGCTGCACTCGCACCAGCGGATCGCGATCCCGGCCGAGACCCGGTTCCTGCTCCCCGCCTACACGGCCCGGTGCGAATTCGGGGACCTCCGCGACAGCGCCAACAGACGCGCGCTGGGGGAGTGGATCACCGGCCGCAAGGAGACCAAGTTCAAGGACCTCGGTCTCGACGCCGCGCAGGTGGTGGACGAGATCGTCGACGGCCCGCCCACGATGGGCTCGGCGCTGGGCATCGTGTTCCGCGCGTACGCCCGCAAGTTCGGCAAGCCCCGCTGGGGCGACAAGCGGCCGAGCTACTTCAAGCACGTGCCCACGCTGCTGCGGATGTGGCCGGACGCGCAGTTCGTCCACCTCATCCGGGACGGCCGCGACTGTGTCGGGTCTCTCAAGGAGATGCCCTGGTACAAGCTCGACGTCAACCACGCGATCTCCGCGTGGCGCGAGGCGATCGACTACGGGCGGCGGTACGCGACCGATCTCGGCCCCGAGTCGTACTACGAGCTTCAGTACGAGCGGCTCGTGGCGGACCCGGCCGGGGAACTCTCGGGGTTGTGCGCGTTCCTGGGCGAGGAGTTCGACCCGGCGATGACGGCGCCGCAGGACATCGCCAAGCTGACCGTTCCGCCGCAGAAGCGGTGGCACGACCGCACCCACACCGCCGTCACGTCCGGCCGGGTCGGCGCGTGGTCCAAGCGCCTGGAGCCGTGGGAGATCGGCCTGGCGGAGTCGGCGTTCGGTGAGCGGCTGGCCGACTACGGCTACGAGCTCAGCGGCGCGCCCAAGCCCAGCCCGGCGATGCTCGGCAAGTTCGCCAAGACGGCCGCCCACCGGCGCATGTCGCAGCGCAAGAAGGACCTGCGCGACCGCTGGCAGCGCCGGTACGAGCCCGGTCCGGTCGAGTGCCTGCTGACGGCCGACACGGCCGAGTCCGCCGCGCTCACCTGAGCGGGCCGCCCGCTCGTGGCGGGTTCGGTGAACGCCTGATGGCAAGGCGCCGGACCCGCCACGTACCAACGGCCCCGCCGGCCCCGCCAGGTGCCGGTCAGTCGAGGGCGGCCAGCTGGTCGGCGAACCACCGCTGCGGCGGAAGCGCGGTCGCCGCGGCGGTCAGGCGGGCGCAGCGCGCGGCACGTTCCTCGGCCGGCATCAGCAGCGCCTGGTGCATCGTCTCGGCGGTCTGCGAGACGTCGTACGGGTTGACGATCAGCGCGTGGTCGCCGAGCTCGGCGGCGGCGCCGGCCTCGCGGGACAACACCAGCGCCGAGCCGCCCTCGGAGAGCACGGGGCCCTCCTTGGCCACGAGGTTCATGCCGTCCCTGATCGGGTTGACCACCAGGACGTCGGCCAGCCCGTAGGCGGCCAGCGAACGCGGGAAGTCGTCGTTCACCTGGAGGATCAGCGGCTCCCACTCGGCGGTCCCGAACTCGTCGGTGATCTGCTCCGCCATCCGCTGCACCGCCGCCGTGTACTCGCGGTACTCCGGCAGGTCGTGCCGGGAAGGGTAGGCGAACGCCAGGTGGACGACGCGGCCGCGCCATTCGGGATGGTTGGTGAGCATCTCGCGGTACGCGGCGAGGCCGCGGACGATGTTCTTGGAGAGCTCCGTGCGGTCGACCCGCACGATCAGCTTCCGGTCGCCGACCTGCTCGCGCAGCGCCTCCGCGCGCGCCACCACGTCCGGTTCGGCGGCGCGGTGCCGCAGCGACTCGCCGTCGACGCCCAGGCCGTGCACGCCCACCCGGGTCGTGTGCCCGGCCCTGGTGACCGTGCAGGCGGCACGGTCGACGCGCGCCCCCGGCAGGAGCTGCTCGCAGCAGTCGAGGAACGCCGCCGCCCACCGCGAGGTGAGGAAACCGGCGTGGTCGGCGCCGAGGATGCCCTCCAGGACCTGCGTGCCGATGTCGTCGGGCAGCAGCCGGAAGTACTCCGGCGGCGCCCAGGGCGTGTGCGAGAAGTGAACGATCTTCAGGTCGGGCCGCCGTTCGCGCAACATCTGCGGTGCCAGCGACAGGTGGTAGTCCTGGATGGCGGCCTTGGCGCCCGGCGCGGCGTCGCGAGCCAGGGCGTCGGCGAACGCGGCGTTGTAGGCCTCGTACGACTGCCAGTCACGGCGCGCCCTGGCGTCGAAGTGCGGGGCCCTCGGGGTGTCGTACAGCAGGTGGTGGACGAACCACAGGGTCGAGTTGGCGATGGCGTTGTACGCGCGATGGAACGTCGCGGCCGGGATGTCGAGCATCCGCACGGCCGCGCCGCCGGTGTCGTGGCCCGCCTCGTCCAGCCGCCCGTCCGGGGCCTGCCGCGCCGCCGCGCGGTCGGCTTCGCCGAGCGCCGCGCACACCCACAGCACATCCGGCGCCGGCTCGCGGGCCGGGCGGCCGGGGCCGCCGGTCACCGCGGCGAGTCCTGACACCAGGCCGCCCCCGCCCCGCCGCATGGAGAGCGTGCCTTCGTCGGACATGGAGAACGAGACCGGGCCACGGTTGGACGCCACCAGCACTTGGCTCATACCGAAAGGGTCTCAGTTGGTGTACGGCGAGATCAAAGTGACCCAGGTGAAACGGTCGGAGGTGTTCGTCACCTCCGCACGGGTAGACGGAGCGGATGGGGCGGCCGGAGGAGACCAAGAAAACGGTGCTCGTCGCGGGTGCGGCGAACCTGATCCTGGCGATCACCAAGCTGATCGCCGGTGCGTTCGCGGGATCGTCCGCGATGCTGGCGGAGGGGGCCCACTCGGTGGGAGACACCCTCAACCAGGGGTTCCTGCTCGCGTCGTTGCAGCGCAGCAAACGCCCGCCGGACCGGCGGCACCCGTTCGGCTACGGCAACGAGCGCTACTTCTGGTCGCTGCTCGCCGCGTTCGGCATCTTCGTCGCCGGCGCCGGATACTCGATCTTCGAGGGCATCCTGACGATCAGTGGCCACGAGAAGGGCGGCGAGCAGGTCTGGCTCGCGTTCGCCGTGCTCGGGCTGGCGTTCGTGCTCGAGGGAGCCTCCTGGATCCGGGCGTACTCGCAGGCCCGCGCGGAGGTGCGCGAGAACGGCCGGGACCTGATGGAGCACGTCCGCAAGACGCCGGACGTGACGTTCAAGGCGGCGCTCTTCGAGGACAGCGCCGCCGTGATCGGTCTGATCATCGCCGCCACCGGCCTGACGCTGCGGGAGGTCACCGGATCGTCGTTCTGGGACGGCCTGGCGTCGATCCTGATCGGCCTGCTGCTGGTCGTGGTCGCGTTCGCGCTCGGCCGCGACAGCCGTTCGCTGCTCATCGGCCAGGCCGCCGACCCCGCCGACCAGCGCGTGATCAGCGAGGTGATCACGTCGGCGCCCGGGGTGACCGGGATCGACGAGCTGCTCACCATGCACTTCGGCCCGGACGACCTGCTGGTCGCGGCCAAGGTGCACTTCTCCGACGACATCAGCGCGGACCAGGCCGAGGACACCGCCGAAGAGATCGATCGCCTGCTGCGCGAACGCCTGGAGATCGTCCGCCATGTCTTCCTGGACCCGACCCAGGAACGCCAGACCGGGCCGCCCCCGCGGGGCCGAGGCCGACGGCGCCGCCACCAGGCCGACCAGGAAGGATGGTCGGGTGTGGCCGGCAGGTCAGGGTGATCTCGGGGGCGGGTGGGTAATGTCTCATCCGGTGAGATCCGGCTGTCTGGCATCCGGTCAGATCATGTAAAGTCACGCATGTAGCCCGAAACTACAACCGGGCTCACTTGCACATACATAACTGAATAACGCTCATCTAGAGGGGTGCAGGGAGCACAGCGGCCATCGGGCCGGTCTTCCAGCTCAACCCCCGACACAACTGAATAACGCTCATCCAGAGGGGTGCAGGGAGCACAGCGGCCATCGGGCCGGTCTTCCAGCTCAACCCCCGACACAACTGAATAACGCTCATCCAGAGGGGTGGAGGGACCGGCCCTGCGAAGCCCCGGCAACCACCTGGTCAGTGCGCGCTCGCGATCCTGCGAGGCCGGCCAGGAGATGGTGCCAACTCCGGCCTGTGACCAAGGCGGCACAGGGAAGATGGGGAGAAAGGCCTCGCTCTCATGGCACTCACGCCTGCCACCACCGACCTCGGACCCGCTACCGGACTCGTCTGCCGCGAATGCGGCGACACCCGCGATCTGGGTCCCTACTACGCCTGCGAAGAGTGTTTCGGCCCGCTCGAGATCAAGTACGAGTTCGGCGACGTCACTCGTGCCTCGATCGAGGCGGGCCCCCGCAACATCTGGCGTTACCGCGGTCTGCTGCCCGTTCCCGGGAACGTCGCCGACACGCCCAACATCGAGCCGGGCCTGACCCGCCTCGTGCGCGCCGACCAGCTGGCCGAGTCGCTCGGCCTCCAGCGGCTGTGGGTGAAGGACGACAGCGGCAACCCGACCCACTCCTTCAAGGACCGCGTCGTCGCGGTGGCCTTGGCCGCCGCCCGCGAGCTCGGCTTCAAGGTGCTGGCCTGCCCGTCCACCGGCAACCTGGCGAACGCGGTGGCCGCGGCCGCCGCCCGCGCCGGCATCCGCAGCGCCGTCTTCGTGCCGTCCAACCTGGAGTCCCAGAAGATCATCACGACCGCGGTGTACGGCGGCACGTTCGTGACGGTCGACGGCAACTACGACGACGTCAACCGGCTCGCCTCGGAGATCGCCGGCGAGCAGGACGACTGGGCGTTCGTCAACGTCAACGTGCGGCCCTACTACGCCGAGGGCTCCAAGACCCTGGGCTACGAGATCGCCGAGCAGCTCGGCTGGCGGCTGCCCGACCAGATCGTGATCCCGATCGCGTCCGGCTCCCAGCTCACCAAGATCGACAAGGCGTTCCAGGAGCTCATCAAGCTCGGGCTCGTCGAGGACAAGCCCTACCGCGTGTTCGGCGCGCAGGCCGCGGGCTGCGACCCGGTGTCCGCCGCGTTCAAGGCCGGGCACGACGTGGTCCGCCCGGTCAAGCCGGACACCATCGCCAAGTCGCTGGCCATCGGCAACCCCGCCGACGGGCCGTACGTGCTCGACGTCGTCCGCCGCACCAACGGCTCGATCGAGGACGTCACCGACGAGCAGGTCATCGAGGGCATCCGGCTGCTGGCCGGCACCGAGGGCATCTTCGGCGAGACCGCGGGCGGCGTGACCGTCGGCGTGCTGAAGAAGCTCACCGAGTCCGGCGTGCTCGACCCGTCCGCCGAGACCGTGATCATCAACTCCGGCGACGGCCTCAAGACCCTGGACGCGATCGCGCCGGTGGTCGCCCCGACCGCCAACATCGCCCCGTCCCTCGACGCCTTCCGCGCCGCCGGCATCGCCTGACGACGTCCTCGTCCGACCCGTTCCAGAGGAGTAAGTGACATGAGCACGGTCTCTGTGCGCATCCCGACGATCCTGCGCACCTACACCGGCGGCGAGTCCGAGGTGAAGGCCGAGGGCGACACCCTGCGCGCGGTGGTCGCCGACCTGGACGCCGGCCACGCCGGCATCGCCGCCCGCATCCTCGACGACAACGGCAAGATCCGCCGCTTCGTCAACGTGTACGTGGGCGACGAGGACGTGCGCTTCGCCGAGGGCCTGGACACCCCGACCCCCGAGGGCTCCCAGATCTCCATCATCCCGGCGGTCGCCGGCGGCTGACCCGGACGGCCGGCGCGCGCGGGCGGCCCCCGGCGCGCCGTCCGGCGGTCACCGGCCCGTTCCGCGCTCGTCGCCTGCCTGTTCCCTGCTCGTTCCCGGCTCGCCATCCGCGAAGGACGGCGGGCCGGATCGTGTCCCGTCCCGTCGCCATCACCTCCCGATCGTGTGCTTTTGTCCTGATAGATCGGGTAAAGGGCGAGCATGGGGATAGCGGAGGACGTCGCGGGTACCGTGCTGGCCCACCCCGACGTGAGCGAGGTGGAGCTGATCGGCTCCCGGGCGCGGGGCACCGCGACCGAGGTGTCGGACTGGGACTTCCACGTGGCCGCGGAGGACTTCGGCCAGGTGGCCGCCGACCTGCCGCGGCTGATGTCCCCGTACGAGCCGCTCGCCGCGCAGTGGGACCGGCTCGGCGACCACGAGAGCTACCTGCTCATCTTCGCCGGCCCGGCCAAGATCGACCTGATCTTCCCGGACGTGCCGCGCAGCTGGAACCCGCCCTGGCGGATCGGCCCCGACACGCTCGCCGCGGTGGACGCGCATTTCTGGGACTGGTCGCTCTGGCTGGTGAGCAAGCGCCGTCACGGAATGGCCGACCGGGTCCGCGGCGAACTGCTCAAGATGAGCCGTCACCTGCTCGAACCCCTCGGCATCACCGCCATGCCGGGGTCGCTGGAAGAGGCCGCCGACCGTTACAAGCGTGCCCGCGACAGGCTGGAGACCCGGTACGGAATGCGCGTCTCACGGCGCCTCGAAGAGGAGGTCCTGCCCCTCGTCCGGGCTTCTGATGATGACCATTACCGGCCGTCGAGACTTCGGTCGTAAGGGCTGTCACGGACATCTGCCCGCCTATATGGTCAACCCCGATCATGCCGGGTTGACCCCGTCGCGGCCCTCTCCGGGCCGCGGAGACACGGCCTCTGGTCGCCGGGCCTCGCGTAGAAGGGGCGGGGTCCGCGGGCGTCATACCGTGGCCGGGGGTCACGGACGAGCGGCAGGTTTTCCGAATGGCTCAGGGCACAGTCAAGTGGTTCAACGCCGACAAGGGGTACGGCTTCATCGCGGTCGACGGCGGCCGCGACGTGTTCGTGCACTACTCGGCCATCCAGATGGACGGATTCCGCAGTCTCGAACAGGGCCAGCGGGTCGAGTTCGAGATCACGCAGAGCGACCGCGGGCCGCAGGCGGACGTCGTCCGCGCCGTCTGAGCGGAAGCCCTCCGGCAACCGGTGCCGCGGGCCCGGCGTCACAGTGACATGAACGTCGATCATTCGCGCCGCCCGGGCAGCCCGCTCCCGCGGTCACGGACGGCGTGGAGTACGGCGCCTACCCGGGCGGCGACATCTCGACCACCAACAGCGTCTGCGGCTCCGGCTGACCGTCACCCTCCCGGGATACCACCGTCCATCCGGCCCGGGCGCTCGTGCGGATGGGGAGCGCGAACGTTCTGGAGCCTCGGCCGGTCACTCGCTCCGTAGTCGGCGTAGTTCCGCCGGGCCTCGGTGAGGCTGAGCCTGCGGTTGGGCCCGCCGCGCACCTCATCGGCGTCATGGTCGTCCTGCCCGTCGTCCTCCCAGAAGCACACGGGGCAGATCTCGTTGTAACCCCGCTCTTCAAGCGTCAGGTGAGCACAGCACGGGCACGCGTACGGCTCGCCTCTCGGCGCCCGCCGCACGTTGATGAACATCCGAGAAATCCTCGCCCCCGAGCCCGCCGCCCACAACCCACCTGCCTGATCGAGCCTCCACCCCAGGCCCGACGGCCAGGCCGGGCTTCCCAGATCAGAGGCCCCGCCAGAAGCTTTCCGCCGGCGGCGCAGGGCAGTCGAGGCTGACCTGGGCGGGAATGTTCGTCGCTTGCACTCGACAGGGTAGAGTGCTAAACAAACGGTTGGCACTCACCTGTGGAGAGTGACAATCCCACAGTCTGGGTCGGGGCGATGAGGCCCTGTTCCCGGCGGCGGAATGGAAGCCGTCCGGGATGGGGCCGTCCGTCGCGGGCGTCGGCTCGATCCGTCATAGCCACCTTGTTCCGGGAGGACTGGAGCCTATGGCTGCAAAGATGATCGCGTTCGACGAAGAGGCCCGCCGCGGCCTCGAGCGCGGCATGAACCAGCTCGCTGATGCAGTAAAGGTCACCCTTGGTCCCAAGGGTCGCAACGTCGTGCTGGAGAAGAAGTGGGGCGCTCCCACGATCACCAACGACGGTGTGTCGATCGCCAAGGAGATCGAGCTCGAGGACCCGTGGGAGAAGATCGGGGCCGAGCTGGTCAAGGAAGTCGCCAAGAAGACCGACGACGTCGCCGGTGACGGCACGACGACGGCCACCGTCCTGGCGCAGGCGCTGGTCCGCGAGGGCCTGCGCAACGTCGCCGCGGGCGCCAACCCGATGTCCCTCAAGCGGGGCATCGAGGCGGCCGTGGAGCGCGTGAGCGAGGAGCTGTCCAAGCTTGCCAAGGATGTGGAGACCAAGGAGCAGATCGCTTCCACGGCCTCCATCTCCGCCGGCGACGCGCAGATCGGCGAGATGATCGCCGAGGCGATGGACAAGGTCGGCAAGGAAGGCGTCATCACCGTCGAGGAGAGCAACACCTTCGGGCTCGAACTCGAGCTCACCGAGGGCATGCGCTTCGACAAGGGCTACATCTCGCCGTACTTCGTCACCGACCCCGAGCGGATGGAAGCGGTCCTCGAGGACCCGTACATCCTGATCGTTCAGGGCAAGGCGTCGGCCAACAAGGACCTGCTGCCCGTCCTCGAGGGCGTCATGCAGTCCGGCAAGCCGCTGCTGATCATCGCTGAGGACGTCGAGGGCGAGGCCCTGGCCACGCTCGTCGTCAACAAGATCCGCGGCATCTTCAAGTCCGTGGCCGTCAAGGCCCCGGGCTTCGGTGACCGCCGCAAGGCCATGCTGGGCGACATCGCCACGCTGACCGGCGGCCAGGTCATCAGCGAGGACGTCGGCCTCAAGCTGGAGAACACCTCCCTCGACATGCTGGGCCGCGCCCGCAAGATCGTGGTGTCCAAGGACGAGACCACGATCGTCGACGGTGCCGGTGACGCCAACGAGATCGCGGGCCGGGTCAACCAGATCCGTACCGAGATCGACAACACCGACTCCGACTACGACCGCGAGAAGCTCCAGGAGCGTCTCGCCAAGCTGGCCGGCGGCGTCGCCGTCATCAAGGCCGGCGCGGCGACCGAGGTCGAGCTCAAGGAGCGCAAGCACCGCATCGAGGACGCCGTTCGCAACGCGAAGGCGGCCGTCGAGGAGGGCATCGTCCCCGGCGGTGGCGTGGCGCTGATCCAGGCGGGCGCCCCGGCGTTCGACAAGCTGGAGCTCCAGGGCGACGAGGCCACCGGTGCGGCCATCGTCAAGCGCGCTCTGGAGGAGCCGCTCAAGCAGATCGCGGTCAACGCCGGTCTCGAGGGCGGCGTCGTGGTGGAGAAGGTCCGCAACCTGACCCCGGGTGAGGGCCTCAACGCCGCGACCGGCGAGTACGTGAACATGTTCGACACGGGCATTCTCGACCCGGCCAAGGTGACCCGCTCGGCGCTGCAGAACGCGTCGTCGATCGCGGCGCTGTTCCTCACCACCGAGGCCGTCATCGCGGAGAAGCCGGAGAAGTCCTCTGCTCCGGCCATGCCCGACGGCGCCGGCGGCATGGACTTCTAAGTCCGAGGCCGTACGACGTTCGTACGCATGCGAAGGGGCGGTCCCATCGGGGCCGCCCCTTTCGCGTTCCCTGGGTTGGCTGGGTTCCGCCATGTGATCCGCCGGTGATCCTCTTCCGGGCGTGACCGAAGCTTGGCAGGATCGGTGGGGTGAGCGATCTTTTCAACTCCCCGGTACTGAAGATCGACCAGCCGAGGGGCGTGCCGTCCGCGAAGTCGAAGTACACCGTGAAGGACGGCCAGGGGACCCTGCTCGCCCAGGCGTCCGAGCACGACGTCGGGGTCGCCCGCCAGGCGGTCCGCACGGTGTTCGGCGGCGGCGGCAGGCGTTCGGTCCTGGTCGAGAACGCGCACGGCGTGCCGGTGCTCGCCATCGAGACGCGGAGCTCGCGGGATACGCTGATCAGCGCACCCGGCGGGGCCCTCTACGGATCGATCCAGATCGACGACTACGACTGGCGGTACAAGCTGCTGGACGCCGCCGAGCGGTTCGTCGGCCGCCTCGACGGCAACAGGGTCGCCCGCAAGTTCAAGGTGCTCGACGCCGCCGGCCACCACGTCGCGCAGGTCGACAAGAAGTGGAAGGGCGCGATGACCGAGATCCTGACCTCGGCGGACCGCTACCGGGTGGAGTTCCACCACCCGTTGCCCGACCCGCTGCGCGTCCTGGTCGTGGCCGCGCCGATCGCGCTGGACCTCATGCTGTACGAGGACAAGGACTGGATCCCCGGCTAGGCAGGCGGCGCCGGATCGCCTGTGGCGGGAGGGTGGGGGCATACCGGACTTCCGCTCCTTCGCCCGACCCTTACGCGTAAGGGACTTTCGCGTCAGGACGGACCTTGGCAGGATCGCCGGGTGTGAGCGATCTCTTCGAATCCCCCGTGCTCAGGGTCGAACAGCCCCGCAAGGCTCCCCTCGGCAAGACGCAGTACAAGGTGCTCGACGGCAAGGGCACGCTCCTCGCCGTCGCGACCGAGACCACCGACCGCACCCCGCGCGAGTCCCTCAAGACGATGTTCCCCGGCAAGTCCGAGATGGACGCGCACCTGCTCGAGGTGTGCACGACCGAGGGCGACCCGCTGTACTACGTGGACAAGGCCCAGGGCCGCATGCTGACCGCGATCCGCCGGCCGGACGGGGAGCTCGTCGGCGCCTTCCGCACCGAACGTGTGGGCCGCCTCTACACGCTGCGCGACGACGACAACAAACGGTTCGGCGAGATCGAGGGCGACGTGCCCCGCCGCAACTTCACCGTCAAGAACGCCGACGGCGTCAAGGTCGCCCAGATACAGAAGAAGTGGGCCGGCATCGCGACCCACCTCCTCACCACCGCCGACCGCTACACCGTCGACATCAAGGACCCCGTTCCCGAGCCTCTCCGCACGATGGCCGTGCTGACCGCCATCGTCATGGACATGTTCCTGCACGAGTCCAAGGACTTCACCTGACCCGCGCCCGGCCGGCCACGGCCCGTCACTCGGTCCGGAGGGCGGACGCCGTACGGATCCGGGCGGCCCAGGTGGCAGGCAGCAGGGCGCCCGCCGTCGCGATCGCCAGGCCGCCCAGCAGGAGGACGGCCAGCAGCAGCGGGCTGTAGGCGTCCATCACCTCGGCGGGCAGGCCGGTGCCGGCGCTCTCGCCCATCACGGGCAGCACCCGGGCGTGCAGGGCGAGGCCGAGCGGTACGCCGGCCGCTCCCGCGACCAGCCCGATCCCGGCGACCGAGGTGAGGACCATGGTGGTCGTCTGCCCTGGCGTCATCCCGAGGGCCCGGACGACGCCGAGATCGTGCGTGCGTTCCCGGGTGTCGAGCACGACCGTGTTGAGGACGCCCAGCCCGGCGACCGCGACGAGCACCAGCGTGAGCATCCCGGCGAGGGTGTCCATGGCGATGATCGTCACGCTCGTCTCGGTCGTGTTGGGCATGCCCTGCGAGCCGAGCGGCCGCAGCGTCGTGTTGAGCGACGCGAGGTAGGCCCGCACCTCGGTGCCGGGCGCGAGGTCCACGTTGAACTGGACGGAGTCGGCCGGGATCTCGACGCGCAGCGCGGCCAGGGACGCGGCGGGGGTCAGGACCGTCATCCCCTCGTCGCTCAGGTCCAGCGCCTCGCCGACGATGCGCACCGGCGCGCTGCGCCCCTCGTCCGTCAGGGTGACGGTGTCGCCGACGCGCGTCCCGGTGGCCTTGAGGAACCCGGTGGGGACGACCGCCTCGCCGGGCGCCCGGAACCAGCGGCCCGAGATCATCGCGAACGAGCCCCAGGACGCGTCGCCCGCGTAGGCCTGCACGTTCGTCGTGCCCGCGCGTCCGGCCACGCCGACCTGCGTCCGGGCCGTGCTGAAGTACGCGCGGGTGCCCGGCTGCGCGGCGATCTTCGCGGCGATCACCGCCGGGTCCGTGCCCTCGGCGGGCCCAGGCCCCTTCCCCGCGGCTCCGGGGGGCCGCCCGGGAGCTTCGGGAGCGTTCGGCGGCGGGGCCTCGTGGCTCTCCTGCGGAGGGCCGGCGGCATGGACGATGACCTCGCCCGGCGAGCGGCGGTCACGGCTGTCCTCGATGGTGTGCAGCGAGATGAGCAGCCCGGCGCAGAACGTGACCCCGGCCGTGCCGAGCACCACCGACGCGACCATCGTCGCCGAACGGGCGGGCCTGCTGAACGGGTCGGCCAGGCCGAGGCTCACCGGGCGCGGCAGCGGCAGCCCGCCGAGCACGCGGCGCAGGCCGCGCCCGCGCCCCGCCGTGCGGCTGGTCCGGCCGACGGCGATCGCGTCGATCGTGCGCAGCCGTCCGGCGCGGAGGGCCGGGACCAGCGCGGTCACGCCGACGACGGCGAGCGCGGCGAGGGAGACCGCGACGTCGACCCACACGGCGATCGTCAGGGAACCGGCGCCGTACGCGTCCTCCGCCTGGCGCATCACGGGAATCGCCAGCAGGTTGGCGAGCACGACGCCGAGGGCGGTACCGGCCGTGGCCGGGAGCAGCGCCTGCACGACGTAGGCCCGCACGACCTGCGCGGGCGTGAAGCCGAGCGACTTCAGGATCCCGATGCGCCGTGTCGCCGCGCTGACCGCGCCGCTCACGACCACCACGATGATCAGGATCGACATGGCCAGGCCGAGCACGCCGAAGGCCACCACGAACGGCACGAACGTCGCGGAGGTGCGCTCGGCGACCAGCTTGATCCTCAGGTACGAGGTCGCCCCGTCCAGCGCGCCGCGCGGCAGGGCGGCGGTGATCGCGGCGCGGGCCCGCGCCAGGTCGGCGTCCGTGGCGGCGGCGTGGAGCCGGTACCGCATCTGGTACGAGCGGGGCACGCCGGGAACGCCGAGGACCGCGGACTCCTGGGGTGAGACCCACGCGTCCGCCGTGCGGCTCACCGACCTGGCGCGGCCGACCACGGTCAGCGCGGGACGGCCCGGCAGGGCGGTGAAGGTGAGCCGGTCGCCGATCCCGACCGGCGGGCCGTCGGCGCTCACCACGATCTGGCCCCGCGCGTTCGCCCACCTGCCCTCGGCGAGGTCGAGCCGGTCGATGCCCCCTCCCGTACGGTCCCGTCCGGCGATGGTCATCGGCGGCAGCTGCATCCCCGGCGGTACGCCCCGCCCCTCGAACGGGCCGCCGCTCTGCGCGCCCGGCGTGACCGCGGGACGCAGCGAGACCATCGGGTCGGGCCCGGCCGCGGTCGCCACCCCCGGTGCCCGCGCGGTGGCGGCCACCTGCGGGGCGGTGGCCGCGGCCCCGTCGACCAGCACCGTGAGATGAGCGCCGTTCTGCCGCGCGAACGCGTTCGCGAACGGTGCCCGGGACGCCACGACGAGCCCGGCGGCCAGCACCGACGCCGTCACCGCCATCGTCACCGTCAAGGTCATCACCAGGGTCTGGACGCGCCGCCGGCCCACGCCGGCGCGCACCACCCCGCCCAGCGCGCTCACCGGACCACCGCCGCGCCGCGGACGTCACGGTGGATCCCGCCGTCGACCAGCTCGATGGTCCGGGTGGCGCACGCGTTCGCGAGCGCGACGTCATGCGTGACCAGCACGAGCGTCTGCCCGTCGCCGTTCAGCTCGGCCAGCAGCGCGATCACCTCCGCCGCGGACGCGGTGTCCAGCGCTCCCGTCGGCTCGTCCGCCAGCAGCAGCGCCGGGCGGTTGACCAGCGCCCGTGCGACCGCGACCCGCTGCCGCTGCCCGCCGGACAGCTGCCCGGGGTAGGCCCGGGCGTGGTGCGGCTGGAGGCCGAGCCGTTCCAGGAGCCGGGCGGCCCGGTCACGCGCCTCGTCCCGCGGCATCCCGGCCAGCCGCGCCGGCAGCAGCACGTTGTCGTCGACGGTCAGATCGTCCAGCAGGTTGAAGAACTGGAAGACCATGCCGATCCGGTCCCGGCGGTACCGGGCCGAGGCCGCCTCGGACATCCCGTCGAGCCGCAGGCCCGCCACGGTGACGCTGCCGTCGCTGGGCCTGTCCAGCCCGGCGACCAGGTTGAGCAGCGTCGACTTGCCGCTGCCCGACGGGCCGAGCACGGCCAGCGCCTCGCCCTGCTCCACCTCCAGGTCGAGATGGTCGAGCGCGGGTCTGCCCGCGTCGTACTTCTTGCTCACATCGCGCAGCTCGATGATCGGCGCGGCCATGGGTGTCCTCCACGAAGGGGGCGGTCGGTTGGCCCCCGACGCTAGGAGCGGCGGCCCGGGCACCGCGTCGCACACGATGACGACATCGCCCACCCCGCGGGGACGACGCCGGCGCGGGTCATCCCTGAGATGTACGAGGGCGGAGGACGTCTCCTGGTCATCGAGACGGATGCCGGGGTAGTGCCCGTTTTGCGACACTGTCCCGGTGAGCAGCACCAGAGCCGCACACCGGCCGACACCCCCGGCCGTTGGCGGACCGGCCGGCCTCCCGCGCGGACCGGCCGCCTTCCTACGTGAGCTGACCGGACGCGTGTTCGGCCGGACCGCCGAGCCCCCGCAGCGCATGTCGCGCTGGTCGTGGACGGCGGACGCGGGGCTGGGCCTGGCGATCGCCGTGAGCGCGGTCCAGGCCGCCCTGAGCGAGAACGACGGCCCGGACCTCGCGCCTCCCTCGTACAGGATGGAGGAGGGCGCGCCGCCGATCCCCGAAGCGCCCGTCGCGCCACCGAAGCCACCCGCCTTCGGGCCCGGCATGCCGCTGGAGACCGTCGCCCAGCACGGCGGCTCCGCCGGCCTGTGGCAGATCCTCCTGACCCTGGTGATCGCGCTGCCGCTCATCGTCCGGCGCCGGTATCCGCTGGGGGCGTTCTGGACGATCGTCACCGCGTCGATGCTCTACGACGCCGCCGCCGGCTTCGACACCGCGTTCGTCTTCACCGCCTGCGTCATCGCGGGCTACAGCGCCGTCGTCTACAGCCCGTACCAGCCGCTCGCCACGGGCAGCGTCGTGGTCGGCGCGGTCCTGTTCGTCGCCGACCACAAGGCCGGCCTGAGCACGTTCGACACGGGTTTCAGCACGTCACTGTCCCTGCTCCTGCTGTTCCTCGCCGCGAACGCCCTGCACAGCTGGCGCCAGCGCATGCGCTCGCTGGAGGCGAGGCAGGAGGCGGCGACACGGATGGCCGTCGAGCGCGAACGTTCCCGCATCGCGGGGGAGCTCCACGACGTCGTCACCCACAATGTGAGCATGATGGTGGTCCAGACCGGAGCGGCCAGGAAGGTCATGTCGGCGTCGCCGGAACGGGCCGAGCAGGCGCTCCTCGCCGTCGAGTCCGGAGGCCGCGCCGCGCTGACCGAGCTGCGCCACGTCATGGGGCTGCTCACGATGAACGGGGACGACCCCGACCAGCTCGACAGCGACGACCTGGCGCCGCCGCCCGGACTGGGGCAGATCGAGACGCTCGTCGCCCGCGTCCGCGGCACCGGAATCCCCGTCGAGCTGAACATGACCGGCACGCCCGTGCCACTGCCGCCCGGCATCGACCTCGCCGTCTACCGGGTCGTCCAGGAGGCGCTGACCAACACCGCCAAGCACGCCGCGGGCGCGAGCGTGACGATCACGATCGACCACGGCCCGCGCGCGTTGTGCCTGGACGTGACCGACACCGGCGGCCGTCCGGCCCCCGCCGCCCGCACCGGCACCGGACGGGGCCTCATCGGCATGCGCGAACGGCTCGCCGTCTACGGCGGCACCCTCGACGCGGGCCCGTCACCGAACGGCGGATACCGCGTGCACGCCGTCGTTCCGCTGGAGGACGTCCGGTGACCGACCGGCCCCGCGTGGTGATCGCCGACGACCAGGCCCTGGTCCGCACCGGCTTCGCGATGATCCTCGCCGCGGACGGCATCGACGTCGTCGCCGAGGCCGCCGACGGCGCGCAGGCCGTCGCGGCCGTCCGGCGAGACCGCCCCGACGTCGTCCTCATGGACATCCGCATGCCCGAGGTCGACGGGCTCGAGGCCACCCGCCGCATCCTGACCGCCCCCGCCGAGGCGCCGCCCCGGATCATCATCCTGACCACCTACGACCTGGACCGGTACGTGTACGCGGCGCTGGCCGCCGGAGCCAGCGGTTTCCTCCTCAAGGACGTCTCGCCCGAACACCTGGTGGCGGCGGTCCGCCTGGTCCGCACCGGCGACGCGCTCCTGGCCCCCGCCATCACACGCCGCCTCGTCGAACGTTTCTCGCCGCGCGAGGACGGAGCCCTTCACCGCGACCTCTCCGTGCTGACCCCCCGCGAGGTGGAGGTCATGCAGCTCCTCGCGCGCGGCCTCAGCAACGCCGAACTCGCCGCGAGCCTGCACCTCAGCGAGACGACCGTGAAGACCCACGTCACCCGCATCCTGTCCAAACTCGACCTCCGCGACCGAGCCCAGGCCATAGTCGTCGCCTACGAGACCCGCCTGGTAACCCCCGGAAACCCCTGACCCCGCCCACCCCGGACCGACACACACCCACCAGGGACCCGCCGCCCCCGACCACCCCCAGACCACACCACCCCGGACCACACCCACCGCCGACAGCCCCATCGTCGACACGTCCAGCGGGGACATGGGGCGAGCACGTCCCGCGGGGATAGGGAGCAGGTCCAGCGGCGACACGTGCGACGGCGACCGGTGCGACGGCGACCGCGCCAAGGGGAGCACCTGCGGCGGGGAGCACGTGCCGCAGGGATGCGTTCAGCGGGGGCACGTGCTGCAGGAACGTTGCGATGGGGCACGTTCAGCGGGGATACGTGGTGCGAGGACGTCGCGTGGGCACACGTCACGGGGACACGTGCGGCGAAGCCATGTCCAGCGAGGACGTGCCGCAGGGAGCACGTGCGACGGAGACCCGTGGGCCGAGTACACGTGCGGCGGGAGCACGTACCGCAGCAACACGTTCAGCGAAGGCAGGTGCGGCGGGGACTCGCTCGGCGGGACACGTTCCGCGGCGACATGTTCAGCGGGGCCCGTGTGGCGGGATACGCCCAGCGAGACCGCATGGCGCGGGTGAGTACGTGCCGCAGGGACACGTTCAGAGGGCCTGTGTGGCGGAGGCCAGGTGCCTTGGAAACCTGTGCGGCGAGGACACGTGCGGCGGGAGCACGTACGCAGGGGACACGTTCAGCGGGGCGGGCACGGCGAGGACTCGCTCGGCAGCGACACGCTCAACGGGGGTAGGCCCAGCGGGGTTACGCCCAGCGGGGGCACGCATGGCGAAGGCATGTTCAGCGGGGGCACGCGCGGCGGGGCTAGATGCCTTGGGAACCCGTGTGGTGAAGACAAATGCGGCGGAGCCATGGCGGGTGGGGGTGGGCAGGTGTGGTTGGAGGCGGGGCGCATGGGTGGCCTGGCGATGGGGGAGGCCGGGCTTTCGGTGGCGCCCGTGGCGAGGTACGTTCCGATCGTGCAGGCCATTCGCGGGCGCTCGAACGGTTGGTGGATCTCACCGGCCATCCCCACGATCGCCAACTTCGTCCTGGCCACGCTCTGGGGGTTCTCGGCCCTGGGAGGCTGGGGCGACGCGGCCTTCTGCGGGGAGGCGGGGGAGCACGACCCGTCATGCGGAGCGGCCTTCGACGTTGCCGTGCGGTTCTCCGTTCCGCCGGCGGTCCTGGCGGCGGCGATCGTACTGATGGCCTGGTCCGTCCCGTCGATCCGCCGTAACTCCGACCGCCTCGACACCCTGCTGGTGATCGCCGCCTGCATCTGGGTGGCCGCCGAGGGCGTGCTCTTCATCGGCGGACTCATTGCCCAAAGCTGAAGAAACCTGCATGGCTCGCGGCGAGTCGGGAATAGGCGGACGATGGACCGCCGTTACCGAACAGGGACAGAACGCGGCTTGGACTCGCCATCCACTGGTCTGACCTGCCGTTCTTCTGTCCTGGCGGATGGTGGAATGGCCGACGGAGCGCGACACGCCACATCGAGTTCGGCCAGTCGGTTTGACGTTCGGTCCGCGTGGGCATACTGTTCTCTTCGCCCCACAGGGAAGCGGGACGCCTGCACAGGCGGCCGACCTGAGGGGAAACCACCAACGATCACCGGGTCTGGATCTCCATGCCCGAAGTCCGCGGTGCGTCGGAATTGGCTGATTTGGATAACTCGGCTGGATCTGATGAAATGGCAACACCACTCCGTAAGGGCCGCGAAAGCGGATCTGAAAGAGTGTTGTCGGAAAAGCCAGGCAAATTGACAAGCCGAGCGGATCTGATAAAGTAAATGAGTCGCCTCCGAGCGGGAATCGCGAAAGCGAAACCTAACGGTGGGTGTCCGTTTCTTGAGAACTCAACAGCGTGTTAAAAGCCAGTGCCTTTATAGATCAGGCTGTGCCTGGTCTCCCCGTGGCTGTGACTTT
>NZ_JBEYUA010000034.1:0-50223 GCF_040643285.1 Spirillospora sp. NPDC047279 | reverse complement strand
GTCACTCTGCTCGGTACCCGTTCTCGCCCTACTCATGTCAGTTAGGGAACTTCATCCCCTTCTGTCTCACTTGAGCTTGGCACAGAGGGGGGCGGTGACCTTGGTCCTGGTGTCGGTGGGAGGTTGATCGCTGATGGCTGTGCTCGCGCTCGCCTCGATCAAGGCATCTCCCGGAGTGACCGCCACCGCGATCACCCTGACCGGCGTCTGGTCCCTGATAACCCCAATGACCGTCACGCTCCTGGAGTGTGATCCGGCGGGTGGGGACGCTGCGGCAAGGCTCGATCTGCCTCCCGAACCCGGACTTGTCAGTCTGGCGGCATCCGTGCGCCATGGCGCCAACGCGGCGGACCTCTGGCAGCATGCTCATCGGCTGCCGGGCCGGCGAGGACACGTGGTGCCTGGCCCCGTGGGACCGGACCAGGCACGAGCAGCCGTGCGTTCGGTCGCCGACTCTGGCCTGGTGGCCGAACTGGCCCGCTCTGGGACGGCGATGCTGGTCGCCGACTGCGGTCGGCTGGATCCGGACTCGGTTGCTCGTCCTGTGCTGGCCCAGGCGAATCGGGTGCTGTTGGTCGTTCGACCACGGACGGCCGAGTTGGCGCATCTGGCGTTGCGGCTTCAGGCGCTGCGTGCGCAGTTGCCGACCACCGAACTCCTGCTCGTGGGCGCAGCCGAGTACTCCATCAAGGAGATCATTACGACGCTGCGGACGCCGGTGGCCGCGCATCTCCCCTACGACCGTCGCGGCGCGGAGCTCATTCTCCGGCAAGGGCTGTCGCAGCGGCGCAGCACCCGGCTGCCCCTGGTGCGTGCCTGCCGGACACTGGCCGAACGCCTCGTCAACGCTCCCCCACCCACAGGAGACGACGCGAACAGACCTGCCGCTGAACCGGTGGACGCAACGACTCCGCCAAAGGCGTGGCTCGTCGGCCGCCCGATGGCGCCGGATGATCCGGCGCAGCGGGAGACGACGCAACCATGACCGTCCCTCCCATGAGCCCGCAACCTGGACCACTCAACGGCTCTGAAGCAGCGATCGTGGAATGGCTTCGTGCCGAGGTGGCACGGCGCCTGACCACCAGGGCTAAGGACTCCGTCCCGATCGCACCGGATGAACGAGCCGGTGTGGGCCGCCAGCTCATCACCGAGGTCCTGGACGGCTACGCGGCGCATGCGTTGCATCAAGGTCACGCACCGCTCGACGCACAGGCCGAGGAGCGGATCAGCGCGGTGGTGTTCAACAAGCTGTTCGCGCTGGGCGGTTTTCAACCGCTGCTGGACGACCCTGACATCGAGAACATCAATGCCAACGGATGTGACAACGTCCG
Organism: Spirillospora sp. NPDC047279; assembly: GCF_040643285.1. Lineage (NCBI taxonomy): Bacteria > Bacillati > Actinomycetota > Actinomycetes > Streptosporangiales > Thermomonosporaceae > Spirillospora > Spirillospora sp. NPDC047279. The sequence continues at coordinate 48,892 of NZ_JBEYUA010000034.1, read as the reverse complement.
GGTCCGCTACGCCGACGGGCGCCGCGAGCAAGCTCCGCCGGTGGCCCGCTCGGATGAGGAGCTCGTCGAGCTGGTCCGGACGATCGCTGCCCGCGCCGGAATCGAGGAGCGGCGCTTCGACCGTGGCTCACCGGGCCTGTCGCTACAGCTGCCGGACGGCAGCCGGCTGTTCGCCGTGATGGCGGTGACCCGAAGGCCGAGCGTGTCGATTCGCCGGCATCGATATCTGACGGTCACGCTGTCGGATCTCGTACGCGCCGGAACGCTCGACCGGGAACTGGCGGCGTTCCTGCGCGGGCTCGTCCGTGCTCGCCGGAACGTATTGGTCAGCGGAGGCACCGCGATCGGCAAGACCACTCTGCTCCGCGCGATGGCAGCGGAGATCCCCGAGTGGGAGCGGCTGGTCACCATCGAGGACGCCCATGAGCTCGCGCTCGACCAGGACGATGACGCCCACCCTGATGTCGTGGCACTCCAGGAGCGTGAGGCCAACGTCGAAGGTGAGGGCGCGGTGAGCCTGGCCGAGCTGGTGCGGTGGGCGCTGCGGATGAGCCCGGACCGGGTCATCGTCGGCGAGGCGCGAGGCTCCGAGGTCGTGCCGATGCTGAACGCGATGTCGCAAGGCAACGATGGGTCGATGGCGACCGTGCATGCCTCCAGTTCGCGCGGCGCGTTCACCAAGCTGGCCACCTATGCCGCGCAGGCCGCCGAAAGACTGCCGATCGAGGCCAGCGCCATGCTGATCGGCGGCGCCGTGCATTTCGTGATCCATCTGGCCCTGAGCGCCGAGGGGACGCGCGTCGTCTCCAGCGTGCTGGAGGTCACCGGCTCTGAAGGCCCGCTGGTAACGGCCAACGAGGTCTTTCGGCCTGGCGCTGACAAGCGAGCGATGTCGGGGGTGCCTGTGCGTGCCGAGACCATGGACGATCTCGTCACCGTCGGCTATCAGCCCGTCTTCGGGAGGCGGGGATGAATGCCGATATCGGGCTCGCAGCCGTTCTGGGTGCCGTGGCCGGGCTCGGGCTGGTGCTGTGCTGGACGGGGTTGCGGGCCCGGTCTCAGGGTTCGACCGGCCATGGGTGGTCGTGGCGTCGGTGGCGGCATTCGCCGGCTCGAGTCGCTGCGGCGGTCGGCTGCGCGGTCGTGGTCGGCGGTTGGACCCGATGGCCGGTGGGAGCGGTACTTGCCGCGGTGGCCTTCTGGTGGCTGCCCGACCTGCTTGGGCCCGATCGCCAGCGCGCACGGCTGGTCGCGCGGATTGAGGCGGTGGCCTCGTGGACCGAGTCGTTGCGCGACACGCTGGCCGGGGCCGCCGGCCTCGAGCAGACGATCCTGGCAACGGCCGCGGTCGCGCCCCCGCCCATCGCCGAAGAGGTAGCCGAGCTGGCCGCGCGGCTGGAGGCTGGGGACCGCCTCGGCGATGCGCTGCATGCCTTCGCCGACCGGCTCGCCGATCCGACCGCGGATCTGGTCGCCGTCTCTTTGATCTTGGCCGCCGAGACCGAGGCGAGTGACCTGGGCAGGCTGCTGGGGCGGCTGGCAGCGGCAGCGCGTGAGCAGGCGGGCATGCGGATGCGGGTGGCCGCAGGGCGTGCGCGGGTCCGGTCGTCGGTACGGATCATCGTGGCGGCCACATTGACTCTCGCCGGCGGGTTGCTGCTGTGGAGCCGCGAGTACCTGGCGCCCTACGACTCAGCGGTCGGCCAGTCGGTGCTCATCGTGATCGGGGTGTCCTTTGCCGGTGCCTTCGGCTGGCTGCGGCGAATCAGCCGGATCGAGGAGCCTCGGCGGGTGCTGGGCGCCTGGCCGACAGCGAGCCTCTCAAGCGCGAGAGGGCTGTGATCATGACGGCTGCGATGCTGCTGGGCGCCGGGTGCGGCCTCGGATTGGTTGTTCTGCTCCGCGGGCTCTTTCCGCCGCGGCCGAGCTTGGCGGCCATCCTTGATCGACTGACTCGACCCGCCGCCCTCATGGCCACTCCCAGAACATCGGAGACGTCGGGGTGGGCAGCCTGGGGCGGCCGTCCCTTCGCACCGGTGCTCGCAGGCCTGGGTTTGCCCACCGCATCGATACGGCGGGATCTGGCAGTGCTTGACCGCCCGCCGGAGCGCCTGCTGGCGGAAAAGGCGAGCTGCGCGCTGACCGGTCTGCTCCTCGGCCCGATCACGATCTTCCTGTTCGGTCTTGCCGGATTCGTGTTCCCCTGGCAGGCGCCGGCCTGGACCGCGCTGGCGATGGGTGCCGTCGGATTCTTCGTTCCTGATCTTGCAGTCCGGGCTCAGGCCGCGGCCCGCCGGGCTGAGTTCCGGCATTCCCTCAGCGCGTTCCTGGATCTCGTCGTGATCAGCCTCGCCGGCGGCGCCGGGGTCGAGGCCGCACTCAGCTACGGAGCCGCGGCGGGCCAAGGCTGGCCGTTCGACCAGATCCGACGAGCCCTGGACAACGCCCAGCTCACCCGCCAGCCGCCCTGGCACAGCCTCAGCGAACTAGGCCACACGCTGGACATCCCCGAACTGGTCGAACTCGCCGGCAGCGTTTCCCTGGCGGGAACCGAAGGTGCCAAGATCCGCGCGTCCTTGACGGCCAAGGCCGCGGGACTGCGAGCCCGCCAACTCACCGACGCCGAAGCCCAGGCGCAGGCAGCGACCGAACGGCTCAGCCTGCCCGTCGTGCTGCTCTTCGCCGGCTTCCTGGTTCTTCTCGGATTCCCCGCCGTCGCCAACATCCTGATCGATTTCTGACACCCGACGAGGAGAGTGCCGTGCACCTGCCCGAACTCACCGTCCTCAAAGCGTTCGCCGCCACGGTGTGGAACCGGTGGCGCCAAGGCCCGCGCGACGCCGGCTACACCACCGAAAGCGTGGTGGTGACCGCCCTGCTCGTCGCCTTGGCCATCGCGGCGGTCGCCCTGATCGCCGCAAAGGTCCGCGCCAAGGCCAGCGGCCTGAACCTGGGATGAGACACCACAGAGCGCGGTGGAACGCGCGGCAACGCACCGATGACGGATCGGCGACAGCCGAGACGGTCGCCGCCATGCCGCTGCTGTTGCTGCTCATCTTCGTCGTCGTCCAGTTCGGTGTGTGGGCGCACGCCAATCACGTCGCCCAAGCCACCGCTTCCGAAGCTCTGGCCGCCGTACGGCTGGAAGGCGCCAGCGCAGCCGACGGCTACGCCCGCGCCGCCGCCGTCCGCCACCAGATCGGCCCGCGCGCACTCGCCGACACCTCCGTGACCGTCGCCCGCACGACCGACACCGCGACGGTCCAGGTCACAGGCACCGCGCCTCGCGTCATCCCCGTTCCCTTCCTCAAGCTCACCGTCCACGCTCGAGCGTCCGGACCGGTCGAACGCTTCCGGCCCGGCGCAGACGGGCTTGGACTCGGCGGGAGGTGACCATGAGGACCCACCGCCAGCAGCCTCCAGGGGCCGGCGACCGTGGTGCGGCAGCCGCCGAACTGACCTTGATCACACCATTGCTCGTCCTACTGCTCCTGCTTCTGGTCGCCAGCGCGCGGCTGGTCTCGGCACGACAGAAGGTGAACGACGCGGCCCACCAGGCGGCCCGCGCGGCCTCCATCGCTCCCGACTCCGCGTCCGCCACGGCGGCAGCCGAGGTCACCGCCCGGACGGCGATCGCTCAGGGCGGTGTTTCCTGCCAGAACCTTGACGTCACCGCAGAGACCTCCGGTTTCCGGCCGGGTGGGCAGATCGACGTCCATGTCAGCTGTTCGGTCGCGCTCTCCGACCTGTCCATGCTGAGCCTCCCGGGCAACAGGTCGATCAACGCTCGATTCACCGCGCCCATCGATCAGTGGCGCTCTTCCGCTCCATAAGGGCTCAGGGTATGAACGACGACACGCGGCACCAAGACAGCGGCCAGGTCACAGCGTTCGCCATCGTGATGGTCAGCGCGCTGATCCTGGTGACCGGTCTCGTCCTGGACGGCGGCCTCATCCTTTCGGCTCGCGTGCGCGCCATCGGCGAAGCGCAGGAAGCCGCCCGCGCCGGCGCCCAGGCCATCGACCTTCAGGTCTACCGGACCCGCGGCGACGTCGTCCTCAACCTGCCTCAAGCCTCCGCAGCGGCACGCGCCTACCTGTCCGCCACAGGCGCATCCGGCGACGTTCAGGTCTCCCCCGCCCGGGTCATGGTCACCGTGCACCGCACCCAACCCACCCAGATCCTCAACGTCATCGGGCTCGGCGCCGTCCAGGTCCGGGCCACTGCCAGCGCTCGGGCCGCCCGCGGCATCACCACGGAGATCCCATGAATCCCCAACCGGCTCCCTGGTGGTCGCGCAGCCTCCGCAACGCTGCCCACGCCTGCGCCCTGATCCTCCTGCTCGCCGCGCCACCAGCAGCGCTCACCCGGTTCACCGGATGGCCGCTCCCCCACACGTCACCTCGCCTCGGCAGCGTTCGCCACTGGCTCACTCAGCCGATCAGCGAACAGACCCTGATCAACGTCCTCGCCTGCACAGCATGGATCACCTGGCTCCTCCTGGCGCTGGCGCTGCTCATCGAACTGGTCGCCGTACTACGGGGCCGCGCGGCACCCCAGCTTCCTGGGTTGAAGCCGCTGCAAACTCTGGCCGCCACCCTCATCGGTTCCGCCACCCTCACCCTGATCCCCACCGCAGCGCGAACCCTCGCCCCACTCCCCGCGACCGCAAGCGCCGACGTCATCAGCACCGCACCACTGCGCCCCACCACCACGACATCCCAGCAGCCAACCTCCGCAGAGACCACGACCGCTCAAACACCCCGCACCACACCGGAACGGCGACCACCCAGAACCCATCGAGTCGTGTCAGGCGACACCCTCTGGGACATCGCCGAACACCACCTGGGCGCACCAGAGCGGTGGCCTGAGATCTACAAACTCAACCGCGGCCGTCCCCAGCCCAACGGCTCCCGGCTCGCCGATCCAGACGTGATCCACCCCGGCTGGGTCCTGCTGCTGCCCAACCAGCCTCCCCAGACAACGCCACCAAAGCCACGCACCCCCCAGCCCGAAACCTCACCCGCTCCCGCCCAGCCACCGCACCCCAAACCCCAACCCGCCCCCTCCACCAGCAACGCACCGACCAGCAAGCCCACGCCAAAAGACCGATCCACACCTCCTCCCACCGTCGATCACGATGAACCCGGCCAGCACCACCATCCGACCACCCTGACACTCCCCTCCGAAGCGATCATCGGCACAACGCTCGCCGCCGCCATCGCACTGGCCATCACCCTGTCCCGACTACACCAGCGCCGCCGACGCCACCCATCGCCCGACCCCGGCACCACGCCCGCCGAACCGCCGCTGCCACCCGCCCTCTCGGCCATTCGCCACCACCACCTCCAAGCTCAAGAACACCCCACTCCCGCCCCGACAGAACAACCACCGCCACAGCCAGGCCCCGAAACAGAACACGAACCACCCGAAGCCATCAACGCCGCCACCGACGGCACCCACGAGATCCCCCTCCACCTCGACCGCACATTCGGCATCGGCCTCACCGGCGACGGAGCCCCAAGTGCCGTCCGCGCCCTCGCACTCACCCTCCTAACCCACCCCTCATCTCCACCCGAACGCCCCCAAGTCATCCTCACCACCGACGACGCCCACGAACTCTTCGGCCCCCTCCCCCAACTCGAACACGTCCCCGGCCTCACCCTCACCCCCACACTCGGCGACGCCCTCACCAACCTCGAAACCGAGATCATCCACCGCCGCCGCCTGCTCGAGAACGCCGCCACCAGCGACCTCACCACCTACCGCACCCAGCACCCCGACGACCCGCTCCCCACCATCCTGCTCATCGCCCAACCCGACACCCACCTCACTGACCGAACCGCCGCCGTCCTCACCCTCGGACGCTCCATCGGCATCATCGGCCTGCTCCTCACACCCTGGCGAGCCGGCACCGCCACCATCGACGCCGACGGCCACGTCATCGCCACCGACGGCCGCACCACCCACCACCTCCAAGGCACCCGCATGTTCCACACCACCCGCGACGACGCCGTCGACATCCTCACCACCCTGACCGCCGCCCACGGCCACACCCCGCCCGACCCCACTCCCCCACCACAACCCCGCCAACTCCCCCAGCCCGAACACAACCAGGCCTCCGAACCCGAGGACGTCCGCGTCGCCCCCACCACCAACCCCACGCCGACCAAACCGGTCTCCTTGACCATCCTCGGCCCCTTCCAGCTCACCGCCTGCGGCACACCCATCACCAAAGGCCTCCGCCGCAAAGGCCTAGAACTCCTCGCCTACCTCGCCCTCCACCCCGACGGCGCCGCCACCGCCACCCTCGCCGAAACCCTCTGGCCCGGCCTCCCCGACGGCAAGGCCATCAAAAGCCTCTACACCGTCACCGCCAACATCCGCACCACCCTCCGCACCGCCACCGACCACCGCGAAGCCGAATTCATCCAACGCCGCACCGACCGCTACCAACTCGACCCCACCCTCATCGACGTCGACCTCTGGCGATTCCAACAAGCCCTCGCCCGCCACGCCCACGCCACCACCGACACCCAACGCATCCAAGCCCTCAAGGGAGCCGCCATGACCTGGCCCAACGACCTCGAAGCCTGGCCCTCCATCGAATGGTTCGAACCCTGGCAGGAAACCCTCCGCCGCGACCTCACCGACACCCTCAGCCGCCTAGCCACCCACCTCGCCAAAGACCACCCCGACCAAGCCCTCACCCACCTCCAACAAGCCATCCACCACGACCCCTACGCCGAACAGCTCTACCGCCGCACCATGCACATCCAAGCCACCCTCAACGAACCCGACGCCATCCGCCGCACCTACAACCTCCTCCAAAACCGCCTCACCGACCTCGACACCGAACCCGAAAACGAAACCCAAGACCTACTCCACAACCTCACATCCAAACCACAACTCTGAACCACAACACTCGGGATAAGCACGAGCGACTGAGGCCCGGCCCGCCTTGACGCAAGTGGAGCAGGTCTTCCGATCTTTCCTCGTCACTCGTGAGCCATCCCGGCATAGGAGAGATCCGACGGTCAAGAAAACCCAGCCAGGCGGAGTTATCCCCGCATGCGCGGGGAGCAGAAGCGGAATTCTCCGCAGATCCTCCCACCAGCTCGAGGTCAACCCCATATTTATGGGGAACAGCCACTACCTCGTGGAGTAAATATCTAATGATAGCTGCAATATTCACTCAAATGTCTTCTCACCTGTGGATCCTTCGCTATCAGTTGAGCTCGACGAGCGCGGAAAGAGCTTTATCGCCCAGCGAACCGACATCCCTGCAGCACTGCCGCCAGCAAGAAGCGCTAGGGGTTCTAGCCCCTGAGCCCAGTATGTCAAGCCGCCAGCAGTACAACCAACAGCTGCCGCAAACCCGAGAATCTGCAGGGTGTACGAGTCGAGATGAGACTGCGGAGATTTACTCACCACCTACGCCCCTTCAGCTCTAGCAGAACCAACCACAAGCTCGTTACTTCCCTAAGGATGGAACACTTCGCAGTTTCGATCCACCCAACAAAACCAAATCGGCCTAGATCATCTAGATCTACATACCCAATGACGGCCGCCACGGCTGCACAATCCCCAAACCCCCAGAAGGTGACTTTCTACGTCAATCAGCACAATTCCTACAAAGCGAACGTTGCGTTCGGCCCTGCTCAAGCAAAGACCTCACGCATGTCCTGATAGAGATCAGCCGTCTACTGAAGCTGGGGCACCTAATTCAGGTCCTTTCCTGGATGCACGGGGCAGTCGATGGCGCAGCAGCAAGTCAACAGCATTCCGGGACCGTCCCCGCGCGCAAGAAGCAGATCCAGGCGGAAGGTGACGTCGTGCTCCAGGCGGGACCATCCCCGCATGCACGGGGAGCAATAGAGGACCTGCTGGTTGGGCTGGCCGAGCGCGGGACCATCCCCGCGTGCGCGGGGAGCAGTGTCGATTTCCAGGCCGGCGCGGCCGGACGCCGGGACCATCCCCGCGTGCGCGGGGAGCAGCGTGAGGGACATAGCGCGTTCAAGGGCGCGCTGGGACCATCCCCGCGTGCGCGGGGAGCAGTCGAGCCCCGACCACACGACGATCAATGACGTGGGACCATCCCCGCGTGCGCGGGGAGCAGACCGCGGCCCCCGATCTCTGGCTCGCCCGCGCGGGACCATCCCCGCGTGCGCGGGGAGCAGGTCGGCGTGGTCGGCTGGCCCGCCGGAGCGGGAGGACCATCCCCGCGTGCGCGGGGAGCAGCTCGGCTCCGTCTCTGACCTGATGGCGGAGCCGGGACCATCCCCGCGTGCGCGGGGAGCAGGCGTCGAGCGCCGCACGCTGACGCCGCGTACGGGGACCATCCCCGCGTGCGCGGGGAGCAGTTGAGAACTTGGTCGGCAGAGACACCCCAAGCGGGACCATCCCCGCGTGCGCGGGGAGCAGTTCTGGAGCGAGCGCGGGTGGTTGACGATGGCGGGACCATCCCCGCGTGCGCGGGGAGCAGACCGGCGGGTCCCAGTCCCCGGCGACCGTGTAGGGACCATCCCCGCGTGCGCGGGGAGCAGGCGGTCGAACCGGAGTACGACCTGATGGCGTCGGGACCATCCCCGCGTGCGCGGGGAGCAGGAACTGCGTGCACGCCTCGACCTCACCACATGGGGACCATCCCCGCGTGCGCGGGGAGCAGGCTGGGCCACGAGTCGATCACGACGACGCAGCGGGACCATCCCCGCGTGCGCGGGGGGCAGGCCTGGTCGTAGGTGATGATGCCGCCCGAGGCGGGACCATCCCCGCGTGCGCGGGGAGCAGGGGCCCCGCTACCGGGCGCTGTACGCCGCCGTGGGACCATCCCCGCGTGCGCGGGGAGCAGGGGCCCCGCTACCGGGCGCTGTACGCCGCCGTGGGACCATCCCCGCGTGCGCGGGGAGCAGGATCGAGTGGAGGGACTGGCCTTCGGCGTGGAGGGACCATCCCCGCGTGCGCGGGGAGCAGGACGACCTGGCGTGCGAAGTCGCGGAGCTGCTGGGACCATCCCCGCGTGCGCGGGGAGCAGCGGTGGTAGCAGGCGTGGCGGGCCTTGAGCCCGGCCGGGCAGGGACCATCCCCGCGTGCGCGGGGAGCAGAAGACCCGCGTGAGCGATGACGCCATCGCCGAGGGACCATCCCCGCGTGCGCGGGGAGCAGCGCCCGAAGAGGAGGAGATCCTCGAAGGCGAAGGGACCATCCCCGCGTGCGCGGGGAGCAGGATCGAGTGGAGGGACTGGCCTTCGGCGTGGAGGGACCATCCCCGCGTGCGCGGGGAGCAGGACGACCTGGCGTGCGAAGTCGCGGAGCTGCTGGGACCATCCCCGCGTGCGCGGGGAGCAGCTCGGCGAGCTGCTGCACGGAGAGCCTGCGCATGGGACCATCCCCGCGTGCGCGGGGAGCAGGCTGGCTGACCTGGCCTTCTACCAGCCAGTAACCACGAATCGAAGCACTTCTTGAGGTTCGGACATTTGAGACAGTCGGGCCTTGTGGGCCCAGCCGGGACACTCGGTTGTGGTCAGCGGTTGCCGTAGCGGCGGCGTTTGGAGGCTTTGCTCCAACCTGTGGTGGGTGGGGCGGCGGTCACGGTGGGCTGGTCTTTGGGGCGGCGGATCAGGGTGATGCCTTCGTGGTCGATGGGTTCCCATTTGTGGTCGTGGGTTTCGAAGGTGAAGCCTTGTTCGTTGTTGGTGGTGTAGGCGAGCAGTGCGCGGCCGGTGTTGGCGTATTTGCAGACTTCGTCCCAGAGGGCTTGGCGGATGCGGGTTGAGGGGCCGCCGATGAAGACTCCTGGGGAGATTTCCATGAGCCATCGGGTGAGGTAGCCGCGGAGGCCGGCGGGGCAGTTGGTGAGGATGATGATCGTCACCAGTCGAAGTCCTGGGCGTAGTTGCGGCCGGATTCGATGTTCATGCCGTGATCGCTTTGCAGGGTGACATGGTCGGTGTCGGGATCGGCCGGGTCACGTTGGGAGTCTGGGAGGAGGAGTTGCTTGACGTCGTTGACGCAGCGTTTGAGCAGGCCGATGTCGTTGACGCGATCGCGGATGGCACGCCGTGTGCGGGAGCCGACGTCGTCGGGGCTTTGAGCGGCGACTTCGAAGGCCACGGGGATGGCTACCTCGACCTTGTAGAGGTCGGCGATGTCCAGAACAAAGGCGAGTTCGTGGCCGGAGTGGATGAAGCCGAGTCCGGGTGCGCAACCGAGCGCGGAGACGGTGGTCTGGGCGATCCCGTACATGCATTGGGCGGCGGCGGTGACGGCCTGGTTGACGGTGTCTCCGGAGTCGAAGTCGCCTGGGACGTAGTGGCGTCCGTTCCAGGTGAGGCCGGCCAGGGATGCTTGTTCGCGGTAGCTGTCTTTGACCCGGCGGCCTTCGCGGCCCAGGAGTTCGTGGCGTGACAGGCTCGAGGGGTCTTCGCCGGGGAAGCGCATTCGGTACATCGTTCGGGCAACGTCGAGGCGGGTGCGGCGGTTGGCCCAGAGTCGGGCTTGGGCTTCGACGAGGGCAGAGGAGCGTGTAAGGGATCGGCCACCGGAATAGAAGCGCACGCCTTGCTCGCCTACCCAGACGACTCCGGCGCCGCTGTCGCCGAGGACGCTCATGGCTTGGTGGGTGACGCGGGTGCCTGGGCCGAGGAGCAGGGTGCCGATGGTGGCGGAGGGGATGTGGATGATGCCGTCGGCGTCTTCTGCGGTCAGGGCGTTGTCGGCGCGGTGGATGGTGCAGCGTTCGAGGTAGATGAACGAGATGCGGTCGCTCATCCGGGTGAGTTCGCGGGGTGAGGCTGCGGGGCGTTTTCCGACGGTGGACATCGTTCAGGCCGGGGCGAGTGTCATCAGGCCGCAGCCGTAGGCCTTGCCGCGCCCCAGGCCGTGGGTGAGGGCGGCGCGAAAGGCGTCGGCGTTGGTGATCTGCAGGTGCCCGTCGAAGGTGACGGCCACGAGGGTGACGTGGCCTTTTCCGCCTTTGGAGAAGCGGAGCTGGCGGCGTCCGTGGACGAGGACATCGTGGGTGTCGAGGCCTTGGGCGAGCTGCTTGTCCTGGGCCTTTTCGGTGATTTTGAAGCCGGAGGCTTCCTGGCGGTCCAGAAGCCATCGGAGTTGGTGGATGGGGGTGAGGTGAGCGGTGCGTTTGGTGGGTTCGGTGTCGTTACGGCGGATGTGGTGGACCGGATTGGCGGTGAGCCGGAAGGCCCAGGTGTCCCCGGCGTTGAGGCGTTTGAGGAAGGGTGTGTAGTCGTAGGTCTCCCAGCGGGCGGTGGTGGGCCAGCCGGCTTGTTCGACCAGGTGGGTGAGGTCGGGGCGGTACGGGGAGACGATGCACAGGTGGGTGGCGGCGTTGCCGTTGCGGTCCAGCCGCCAGAGGACGCGTGGGCCGTCGGTGGGGGTGAGTGTCTCGGCGAAGGACATCATGACGGCGGCGTGCATGGCTTGTGGCGATGCCAGGAGTTTGCGAGCGCCGACGCGTCCTGTGTTGATGCGGAAGCGCGTCAGGTACATTTCACTGGCTCCTCAGGGCGATGGTTGGATCGTGCTCGCCGGGCTGGGCCGTGGCCGTGGCGGGCAGTTGGATGGGGAAAGTGCGGACGCTACGCAGCGCATACCGGCGGTGATCGGGATCGAAGCTGAGCGGTTGATCGCGCAGCGTGTTGGTTGTCCGGCCTCTCCCCTGTGCTGCAAGGTCTCGGTCGCCGGGTTGGTCTTGGCCGGTGACTTCGATGAGGCCCTCGAGGGCGCCGTTGTGCTGGCGCCGGTACCAGCCGGAGGCCTGCCATGGTTCGGTGTTGAGAGTGGTGACCAGGTCGAGGTCGCGGAGCCCGAGGCCGATGGGGCGTGAGGGCGGGCAGGAGCGGCGTCCTAGATAAGGCAGGAAGCCGGGGTGCTGAAGGGCGTGGTCCAGCTCGGCGACCAGGTCGCGCGGGCCTTGGACGGCGGCGACGAAGACGGCGTCGGCGAGGTAGAAGCGTTCGGAGACGGGCAGGGCATCGCCGGTGCCGAGGCGGTGGGCGGTCTGGAAGTCGCGTACGGGGGTGCCGCGCTGATCAATGCGGACGCCGAACCGGAGCGTGGCCAGGTCGGTGAGGTCGGCGGTGCGCGGTCGCCCGAGGGCGGAGGCCAGGAGTCCGACGACGCCGCTCTTGGTCGGTGCGGACTCGGTGGTGCGGCGCGCGAATCTCGCCGCGGAGCCCCATGCCTGCAGCGGACCGGCCAGTTGCATCACAAGGACGGTCATGCCTGGCCGTTCTGCCGCCGCTCGACCTCGGCACCGACGGCGGTGACCAGTTCACCGAGTGGCAGCTCGGCGCCCAGCAAAGCCAGGCTCTCGGTGTCGTCTCCGACACGTGTGATCCAGGTCGTGGTGCCCTCGCCCACTCCGAAGGCGGTTTCGATGGCGGGGATCTGCTTGGCGAGACGTTCACTGGCTTGCAGCACGTAGCCGCCGGATTCCGTGCCGGTCTGACAGGGGCGTTCGAACGCTCCGACGAAGTTCACCGGGCGGGTGGAGCGGACTTTGGCGATGACCGCGTCGGGCAGGGTGTGGTGGGCGAACGTGTTGATCTTCCCGGTGGGCAGGGACTCGACGAAACCGCGGATGAACGCCTCCACGGCGCGGCGAACGGGCTCGTCGTCGGGGGCGCCGTCGCGCAGTCCTCGGCCGAGGTTCTTGCGAAGCAGATCCACGTCGAGCGCGGCGTAGCGGTAGAGGGTCGCGGAGTTGAACTCGACGGTGCCGATCATCCCGGCGCCCTTGTCGTCCTCCTCGCGTTCCTTGTGGTCGTCAACGGCGGTGTAGTAGTCGGACTCGACGTCGACACGGTGAACGCTGATGGCGTGCGCGACCTGGGCTGCGGCGTCGACGTTGATGTCGGAGCCGTCGGCCACCATGCGCCCGAACAGCGCGATGTCGACCGAGTGGCGGCTGTTGGCCAGTTGCTTGGCCTGCGCTTTGTTGTCTTTGCTCTTGAAGAAGGTGGTGATGTCGTCCCGGCCTTGGACGGCCAGCCCGGCCAGCGCGTCGAGCTGGCGGGCGCTGAGGAAGACCAGATATTTGGCCTCGGGCGCGGGGGCGGGCTCGCCTTCCTTGGCGTTGCGTTTGGGCGGCTCGACCTTGGCACCCGTGGCGGCGGTGATCGTCGTGGCGGCCAACCCCCATGCTTCGGTTTCCGGGATCGACTCGTCGAGACGGCGGATGCGGGCTCCGAGCAGTTCGGCGAGACGGCGGGTGCGGACGCCCAGGTCCGCCGGATCCAAGATCTCCTGGAACGCCTGGCGAGTGGCGCGCTTCCAGGCCTGGCTGGATACCCGTGCCCGACGGACGCCGCCGTAGACGGCGGACTTGGGAGTGCCGGTGTCGTCCCGGTTGAGGTTGCTCGGTGGGACGGTCTGCAGCAGGTGCAGTTCAACGATGGTTCGTGAAGTCATGGAATGTCCTTGTCGGTGGTGTCGGCGCCCCGGTGCCGCGTACAGCAGGTCCTGCTCTGCTCGTCGCAAGGGCCTGGTCGTCAGGGCTGCTCTGTGCTCGTGCCGTCCTTGTCCGGGGGCTCGGCGCCAGGAGACTGCGTGCTGGACTGGTCGGTGTCGTCTGGCTTGTAGGTGTGGAAGCTGCGACCCCACTCGCGGCGCACTTGGTGCATGCCGTCGGGTGTTTGTGCCAGATAGAGCTGACCGGCGAGTCGTCCGTAGTCGAGGGGGACGCCGGCGCCGCGCATCAGGGAGACGATCTCGCGGAGCCGGTACGCGAGGATGTCGGCGGTGGCTGCGGTGCCGAGCCGGACGAAACGGCGGCGGATGGTCTCCTCAATGTCCCCGCGGGGCATCAGCCGACGGACGGCCTCGCCTAGGTCGGCTTTAGGCCGGTGCATCGGACTTCGCTGGGACTGCTGATGCAGGGCGTACAGAGTGACCGCGATGAAGTGGCCCGCCTCGGCACGCTCAGCGCGAGTCTCACTATCGGCCAGCAACTCGTGCTGGAGCAGTTGGTCGGTGCCGGTGATCCCCCAGAGCTCGGGAGTCTGGCTGGGGAGTTTGCCGGCGCCGCGGCGCAGCTGCGCCAGCGCGCCAACAGCGATCGACCGGTCGGAGAGGAAACCGCGTTGGAGTTCGGCGATGAACCTTCCAGCGGTGTCGGTGACCAGCGAGCGCACTGACAGCTGCTGAGATGTCGCGGTGTCGAGAGCCGTGGCGGCTGCCGCCATGTTGCGCGTGCTCGGAAGTACCGAAGTCATGACGATGCCTTCATGGTCGAAGTTGATTCAGGCGCGTTCACGGCGGCGGCAGCGCTGGACGCCGGGATCGTCGACGGCGGTGGGCCGGCGGGCAGCGCTTGGGCGAGTCGGGCGAGGAAGATCTGCTCGGCGCGGGTGGCGCTGAGCCAGATCGTGCGGCCTTCCTTGGCGGTCACGACACGGCCCTGCCATGCGGCGTCGCCGGCCCCGGCGACCAGGTCGGCGCCGACCCGGCGGATGATCGAGTACGCGGTGCGCCGCCATGCGGTGCGGACGGTGTCGGGATCGTCGCCGGGTGACAGCGCGGCGAGCCAGCTGCGGAACGGGCCGTCCAACAGGGCGTATCCCTGGTTGCGGGCCGTGTCTTTGCGTGGTTCGGGCGAGTCGCCTGCTGCGGTCGCCAGACCGGCGGCCAGGTCGCCTAGGAGGCGCACGGCTTGGTCGGCGTCAGCGACCGCATCGATCGCCTCAATGCCCAGCTCATGGTCTTGGTCGTGCAGCAGGACCACCGGCATCTGGACCTCATCGTCGATCATTTCGTCGATGACCGACTGTTGCGTGCCGTATCGTGCGCCGATCAGCCGGGCCCGCAGCAGGAACTCCTGCGGCAGCAGGCCCTCCACGGTGAGCCGGGCCACCCAATCCAGGATCCGGGGACGGACGATCGCGGCCGCTTCGTTGCGCTGCTGAGCCCCTTCGGCCCGCCCCGCGATGACCGCCCCCAAGCCTCGCCACGCGGTGCGGGCGGGGTCGTGCTCGCGAGGCAGGTAGATCTGCTCCTCCCGGAGCTTCTTCTCCTGTGCCGGGCTGCGCCGCCATGCAGTCATCGGTTCAAGCCGGTGCTTGTTGTGTGCCGCGAGCGGGTCCCCGTAGGCCAAGACGACCCCGAGTACACCGGTGTCGTCGAAGTGCAGCCGGACGCGGCGAGACGGCCAGGTATAGAGGTCCCGGACGCCGTGGGGACGACGCGCCGCTTCGGTGTCGCTGAGTGGCGCGGCGGTCGGCACCTCACGCCTCCATGCCGGCCGGTCATGGCGAGGATCGATCTGCAAGGTGCCGGTGTCGAAAGCGATGAGGTTGAGCAGCAGGGTGGTACGAAGGTCGTCGCCCACGGCGAGGACACCGCCCAGGCTCCCCGCCCAGGCAACACCCTGCGGATACCCCTTGCCGCCTTTGACCCGCGGATCTCCCACCGCACCGGATTTGATGCCCGAGGTATCGAAGGCATGCGTGTGCACCAGCCACCGGGCGGCTTCGGCGTAGGTCAGCCGGTCCACCCCGCGGCCGCGCATGGTGAACAGTCGCGCGCCATTCGGCACATCCGCCACGATCTTGTCCAGGGAGGACACTTCGTCTTTCACCGTATGCAGCGATGGTGTCTGCAGGAATGGCATGTCGGGATGAAGAAGATCAAATCGTTCGACGTGATCATCCAGATACTTCTGCAACCGACCGACCGGGAGTCCGTTCTCCCAGAGATCCTCCCAAGCGTCGAGATCGCGCGGTCCGTCGACGGCATCATGCAGGATCGCCAGCAGCAGCCGCATCAGCGCGAACTCCTGGGTCGGCAGATCGCCGACAATGCGCCGCAAGTCGCCGGCCTGGGCGAACACATCACGAAGCGAAAGCACGTCGTGGCTGCCGTCCATACGCAGCACCGGGAGCCAACGTTCACCGGTCAGATCGAAGCGGAGGCGCTCATTCGCCACTGATGATCTCCAGTCCGTCGTCGGCGCTGTAACGCATTTCGTAACCTGCCAGCCGGGTACGACAGTTCTCGTCCAAGAACATGATCAGTTCTCCCGCGAGCCAGGAACTGTCGCGTTCCTGCCATGCCGCAATGACCTCTTTCTCGAGTTCCTCGATCGCTTGATCGGCGATCTTTGGGATCGAGAATTGGAACGGCAACCGCAAACCGCTGGCGGCCACAATGCGTCCCAGCCGGGGCTCCGGCACGCTCTCGGTCGGCAAGGGCAGCCCGCCTTGCCCGTCTATCAGCCACGGCAGCGTCCGGACGGTCCCATCCGCCAGGCGCTGCACCACCAGGACCTCGAGCGACTCCACTCCGTCTCGGACTTGCGCGCGGCCGGCGCGCGTATCGTCGGCGTCACCTACCCCCGCGTCGATCCATCCGAACAGCGCGGTGCCAGGTGTACCGACGTCTGCCAGCTGGAACGTCTCAGCCTTAGCGTGCTGCGTAGCTCGGCGCGCCTGGTGCTTGTCGAAGGCCTTCCGCAGCTCTGGCTGCCATGCCTGCGGGCCAACAGGTCCGTCGCCGTAGGCGACCTGCACCAACGGGCTGATGTGCTCGGGGAGCCTGACGGTTCGGCCGGTCTCGGCCGTTCCCTCAAGGTGGGGCCAGAGCACGGCCGCAGAGCGCAGCAACGCGTACCGCGAGTAGACCCGTTGCGAGCCCGAAACAGGTTCCACCGGAGACGCGGTCCAATCAGCGCCCGCCACAAAGCACTTGGCTTCCCGCAGGCGCTTTGGCCGGTCTCCCTGATCGTTCCCGCGCTGATGCCGGTGCAGCCGTCCCATCCGCTGAAGCAGCAGGTCAACCGGACACAGGTCTGAGACCAGCAGGTCGAAGTCGATGTCCAGGGACTGCTCGGCGACCTGGCTCGCGACCACGACATGAGGCCCTCGCGGTCGTGAACCGCCCTCACCGGGCGGACCGAACCTGGACACCAGGTCGGCGTCCTTGCGCATCCGATCCAGATCGACGAAGCGGGCGTGAACGACGGTGACGGCCTCGGCGCCGAACCGATCCCGCAGGAACACAGACGTTTCCAGGACCCTGGTCACCGTGTTGCGGACGACCAGCGCACAGCCGCCGCCCGCCAGCTCCTGCTCCAAACGATCGGCTAGCACTTCCAGGTCATCTGCCAGCCGTTCAACCTGGACGTCGGTGCGCCGCCCAGACGCGTCGACCGCCTCCACCTCAGGCGGCTCGCCCCGTTCAACAACGGTGATCAGCGGATAGTCCGTCGCGGTCTCGACGGCGTCCCCGCCACCGACGCCGGCACCGGCGTCGTCACCGCTCCCGCGATACGCCTCCACGAGCTCCCGGCGGCGCCGAGCCGGGAGCGTCGCCGACAGCACCACGACCGGAACGCCGTAAGCGCCCAGCCACGACACCACCCGATCCAGATAAGAGTTCATGTAGGCGTCGTAGGCATGCACCTCGTCAATCAGGACAACCTTCCCCGCGAGAGCCAGATGCCGCAACGCCAGATGCCGGCTCTTGAGCCCCATGAACAACAGTTGGTCGACGGTCCCAACTCCGAAGTCGGCCAGCATGCCCTTCTTGCGACCACGCAACCACTGGTGCGCGACCAGCTCCGCGGCCGCCCGGAACTGATCCTCCTCGTCGAGTTGCACCCCCTGAACGGACCGCGAACCAGCCCATACCAGCTCCCGGAACTCCTCGTTCAGCGCCGCTTTGGAGTGTGCGAGCCACACAGCCCGGTCTCCTCGCGTCGGCCCTGCGTCCGGAAGACGCCGCAACCACCGCAACACCCGGGAGAACATCGCGTTGCTCGTCGCCATCGTCGGCAACGCCACGAACACGCCGCCAGCCCCAGAACCAGCAGCGAAAACCTCGGCTGCGGCAAGACCGGCCTCAGTCTTGCCCTCCCCCATCGGACCCTCGATGATCATCAGGCCGGGTGACATCGCCCTCGCCGAGAGCACAGCCTGCTCCTGCAACGGCCGGATCGACGCCCCCGCCGGCAACTCGAACCGAGCACCGAACACAGCCTCCGGATCCTCACCGGAATCCACAGCCCGCCACGGCACCGGAAGCCCTAGGCCGCGCCACGCCGAGTCAACCCGATCAACAGTCTCCCCGCCGTGGAAATCGAGACTGTAGGGAAACAGGTCGGCGTTACTGGCGATCCAGTCGGCAACGATCACGATGCCCGTCAGCACCGCCTGCGCGGGCTGAGACAGCCTGACGCCCTTCCAAGCAGGCAACCGGTCAGCCACGCCGCAGGCCTCGGCACACGCGCCCAGCAGTTCCCACTGCACATCCCGCCATGCCTGCTCGTGTCGCCGCGCCCGCAGAAATCGAGGCCGATCCCTCAGTTCCTTAATGTCCGCTGCGGTCGGAGGGACTCCGTGATGCCCACCGGCCACGATCGCCCACTGCCATGCTTTTCGCTGCGACCAGCCATACCGCTCCACCAACCAGTCGCACAGCAACACCATCCCCGCCAAACCGTGAGGAGCGATACGCCCGGCTTCCTTCTCCCGCGGCAATGGCATCCGCAGGCCCTGCCTGCACATCCGTTCGGCGAGAGGTTCCACCTGAGCTGCAAACGACGGCGTCGCCTTCCCGATGTCATGGGTCGCCGCAGACCACACCACCAACAGCCGCGCGTCCTCCGCACCACCGGGCAAGGCCGCGCTGATAACGTCCCGTACCTGCGAAGGCAGCCATTCCTCCCACAACAAGGCCGCCACCGCACCGCTGTCCGCAAGATGAACCCACAGCGGAAGCCAATCCTCGGTGTCACGATCATGCTTGGCCCACACCGACCGCGCCGCCCCGGACAACCCTTCCCCGAGCCGCACAACGTCCGCTATCCCATCCAGCACAGCCCCATACAAATCAACCCAGCCACACGACGCCCTGCCAACCAACCAAGCGGACCACAACCGGAAAACTCGTGACTAGACGCAGCCGACCGTGCTACGAGAGCAACCAACACCTAACCCAACACCAGCGAAGAGAACCGTCCATCATGGGCCAGACACGGACCCAGCACGAAGAAGCCGCAACCGACGGCCCCACGCGAGCCAGCCACCCACACCAGTGACCGAAATGTCTAAATCTCAAGAAGTGCTCAAGAATCGCATTACCGACCGGTAGGACACCAGGTCAGCGAGTCTGCTCCCCGCGCACGCGGGGATGGTCCCCTCGCCGCCGCCGTCGGCTTCCTCCTCGGCGTCTGCTCCCCGCGCACGCGGGGATGGTCCCGACGACGCCCACCATTGGACCCAGGCGTCCAACTGCTCCCCGCGCACGCGGGGATGGTCCCTGGTCGGACTCCTCGTCGGCCGCCCGGGTCGCCTGCTCCCCGCGCACGCGGGGATGGTCCCGCGGCCACCTGTGCGTCGGTCGGCCTCTCGGCCTGCTCCCCGCGCACGCGGGGATGGTCCCTTCGCGCCGTCACAGAGGATGTCGTCGTTCATCTGCTCCCCGCGCACGCGGGGATGGTCCCTGATGACACCCTCTTTCGTATTGTGCATGAGACTGCTCCCCGCGCACGCGGGGATGGTCCCACCCTCTGTATAGCCCTGTGAGGCTCTGTGAGCTGCTCCCCGCGCACGCGGGGATGGTCCCTCCACCTGTGCACCTCCGCACCTCGGGGGGTCCTGCTCCCCGCGCACGCGGGGATGGTCCCGGCGGACCAGCGCCCGGGTGACGAGCCAGATGCTGCTCCCCGCGCACGCGGGGATGGTCCCAGGGCCGGGTCGTGGACTCGACGTGCCACGGACTGCTCCCCGCGCACGCGGGGATGGTCCTACCGCACCAGCTTCACGCTCGCCATCGCCGCCCTGCTCCCCGCGCACGCGGGGATGGTCCCTCGGGCGAGTCGGTCTGGCCGCCGCCGGTGAGCTGCTCCCCGCGCACGCGGGGATGGTCCCAGATCGGCGACGGCGCGGTCCAGGCCCGCGCGCTGCTCCCCGCGCACGCGGGGATGGTCCCGCATCGCGGCGCGGACGGTGTTGCGGGAGACGCTGCTCCCCGCGCACGCGGGGATGGTCCCCCCGGTCCGTGTTGGCGGTCGGCCCCTGGTCCCTGCTCCCCGCGCACGCGGGGATGGTCCCGGTGGTGGCCGGCACGATCACGACGTCACGGACTGCTCCCCGCGCACGCGGGGATGGTCCCCAGGTGATGCGCGAATTCCTGGGCTGGGCGAACTGCTCCCCGCGCACGCGGGGATGGTCCCGTCACGGTGTGGCCGGCGGAACCGTTGTTGACCTGCTCCCCGCGCACGCGGGGATGGTCCCCAGCTGATCGGGTCGCAGCACAGTGCGGCGTCCTGCTCCCCGCGCACGCGGGGAAGCCCTCAACTGGCGTCTCCGAGAAACGCACCAGCCTGCCTCCGGAGCTAGGCAGCTAGCGCTTGGCTGCCCCCTGAGCCCTTCTTGAAAGTCCAGGACATTAGACGGATCGAGATGTCAGGAGGTGCGAGCTTCCAGGGCTTAGACCCTACTCAGGGGCGTCTGATCGGGGCGCCGATTCCGGTGGCCAGGTCCAGTTGGAGGGCGTTCTGGATCTCGTCGGGGTCGGCGGCGGGGTCGAGGGAGGAGACTCTGGTCTGCACGGTGGGGATCTTGGCGGTTTCGGTGGCGAGCCAGTTGAAGGCGGCGGTCTCGCGTTCGGCCATGGTGAAGATCCCTTCGGCTGCGCGGACGTGGTAGGGCAGCCAGTCGATCGCCAGGCGTCGCGCGACCCAGTCGGCGACCGAGCGTACGCGCGGAATGTCGAGGTCGTCTGTGTGGCCGTTGGGAGTGAAGTAGAGGTCCAGGCCCTGGTGGACGAGGTCCAGGAGAGGAACGCCGTGCTGGACGGCGACCGAGAGCGCGACCGAGTACATGTCCATGAGGCCGGCGGAGGTCTGGCCTTGCTTGCCCCAGCGGATGAAGACCTCTCCCAGGGTTCCGTCCTGGCGGGCGTTGGCGGTCAGGTAGAAGCGTTCGCCGCCGATGGTCACCGCTGTGGTGGTGCCCGAACGCCGCTGCGGCATGTGGCGTTGTGTCGTCGGGCTTGGCGGGTGCACCATTTCAACCTCCGTGGCAGGCCACAACCTGTGGACGTTCGGTGGGCCTGGGCTACAACATGTGGTGTTGATGGAGCTTAGTGAGGCGCGGGGACGTTTGTGGGTGTGCCGCGCCGACGAGCGGGTTGCAGCTCTCATCGCGTTGCTGGGTTGGGCGGTCAGTAGTGGGTGTTGGCCAGGATCGTGTCGAGGTCGGCGACGGTGCGGGCGCGTCGTAGGGCGCGTCGGATCAGGTCGGTTCCGTCAGGGGCGGACCAGGCGGTGATCGCGTGGCCGAGCCGGTCGGTGAATCGCTCGAGCTCTCGCTCGTCGGGGGCGAGGGTGCCGCGTAGCAGGAACGCGTCGGCGTCGTTCGGTGGGTTCATAGCGATGGCTGTCGTGGGTGCGGGCCGGTGCCCGAACAGCTCGCCGGGGAGCATGGCGATGCCGGTGTTGGGGTCGTTGCCGCCGTAGTGCAGCAGCGCGGCGGCCGCGTCGACGCTGCTGGCTGCGGGCGGTAGCAGTCTGCGGGACAGGCGCAGGGGCAGGTACCAGCCGCCGTCGATGGGGTCTGCCCAGACGGCGCGGTATCCGAGGCGCCGGTTGATGTCGTCGAGGCGTTGGTTCAGCCGTCGCAGCGACGCCTGGTAGGTCGTATTCCAGGTGTCGATCCATGCTTGGGGGGTGAGGCAGATCGCCGCGGCTGCGGTCAGTTCGTTGACCTGCGGTACTCGTCCGTGTGAGAGGACCGTTCGGTAGTGCGCTGCCGCGGCTCGCAGGGAGGGGTTGGTGGTGGCGGCGAAAGCGATCCTGGTGGTGGGCGCCGCGAAGGTCTTGGAGGAGGTGACGACC
Source organism: Spirillospora sp. NPDC047279 (assembly GCF_040643285.1). Classification (NCBI taxonomy): domain Bacteria; kingdom Bacillati; phylum Actinomycetota; class Actinomycetes; order Streptosporangiales; family Thermomonosporaceae; genus Spirillospora; species Spirillospora sp. NPDC047279. The sequence goes on along the minus strand of NZ_JBEYUA010000034.1, from coordinate 27,036 downwards.
GATAATGTCCAGTCGCTCATCCGTCCCAGCGATGGCTGCCCCAGATCGGTGCCGGTGATCGCGCCGATGGGGTGTCCGGACCGGTCGTTGTGCAGGTAGGAGCCGACGTAGACGTCATCGGCGAGGACGTGGACCGGGCGGTGCGGGTGGCGGGTGTTGTGTTCCAGGATCGCCTCGGCGATTTGGAGCGCGCGCGGCTTGGTGAGGACTGCGCCGTCGGCGTTGTTGACCAGCGGGACGTACACGCAGCGCCGCGGCAGCGCGGCGGTCGCGGCCAGCCAGTCAGCAACGGCGGTGCCAGTGAATGAGGGGATGACGTCGATGGCTCCGCCGGCCATCGGCGGGATGAGCCGCAGGCTCTGGTAGTAGCCGGCCGGGGCGAGCATCCGCCCGCCCAGATGCCGCAGGGTGTCGTGGCGGCGGTGACACATCACTGCAGCGCAGAAGGCCAGGAACGCTCCCTTAGCGCCACCTGCGAACACCAGCACCTCGGCCGCCTCCGTGGGCACTCCGACGCTGGTGAAGTGAGCAGCTGCGAACGCCCGCGCTTCCTCGTCCCAGCCGCTGGATCCGCCGCGATAGACACCGAGCCGGTGCCGACGGGTGGCCAGGTAGTTGAGCACGTCCACGGCGTTCTGCCCTGGCCGGGCCAGCTCGGGGTAGAGCCGGTCGAACACGGTGCGGACTGCGACGCGAGGACGCTGTTGTGCGTCGAAGGCGTCCAGATCGGCCAGGTGCGGACGCTGCCGGGAGCCGCTTTGGTGGCAGGCGTACGCGAACAAGCCGCGCTGGTGCTCGAAGAAGAAGGTCCCGAGGTCGGTGACGATCGGGTGCGGGTCTGCGGCGGCGTGGCTTCCTTTGTAGAGCTTGACCAGCTCACGGTCGGTCTTGGCATCATCGAGCACCGCGTAGAACGCCGTGTAGAGATCGTTGAAGGTGCCCTGGACCGTCGGCCCCGCCGTAGCGCTCGGGCAAGGGACGCTCTGGGCGGCTCGCCCGCCGTTCACGAGCGTCTCCGGCTACTCCGCGGTTGCCGGGTGTGTGTTGGAGCCGGCGGGTGCGCAGCCGGTTCAGCATGCGCACCAAGCTCGGCCACCGTGGCCCGGATCAGTTCGACATGGCGCTGCTCGGCCCAGTCCCAAGCTCCGTCGTCGACGCGGGGATCCAAGGCCGCCAACGCTCGGCGCAGTCGAATTCGGCTGTGCACCTCGTGCGTCGCATCTGCGGTGTGACCGACGTCGTAGAGACGCAGCCCGGCTCCCGAGGTTCGCACGGCTATGTAGGAGGCTGCGGCAGGCAAGTCCACCAGCGACCCGATCCGCCGCCCGGCGAGCCGTTCATCCAGCCAACCGGCCAGGTCGGCCGGGGAGGGCACCAGATGCCAGTGGGCGTGCTCGATCCGCCGCACCCCGGCCGCGGCCAGACCGTACTCGAACCCCAGCACCGGCAGCCCGTACACCCTCTTGAGCCGTGCGACGAGATCGTCGATCAGGATCTGCGCTTCTGCGAGCTCGCCCGGGTCGAGTTGCCCGAACGCCAGAACGTGCCGGCGCGGCACGACCAGCAGGTAGCCGCGAACGAAACAGCCATAGGTCGGAACCGCAGCGAACCTCGGCGTGCAAGCCACGAACCTGGACTGTCCCGGCGGCAGAAGTTCCGACAGCGGTGTGACCCGTGCCGGGTCAGCGCCAGCACACAGCACACACGATCCCGAGCCCGCGGAACGTGAGACACCAGCGCTCACGTCGCCATCGGCTCCGGCAACTGATCGATTCACCTGCCACTCCCTTTACCGGTCGCGGTGCGGTTTGTTTCGCGGAGCTACAAACCCTGCGACACGAGAGGACCGCGAGGTCTGGCGGTGAGACCATCGTGAGGCTGACTCATTCACGTTTCATTCACGGCCTTCACGACCATTCACGAAAGGGCGGACATACGGTGGCACCCCACAATCCCGCCGGCCACCCTGGTGACAGCTCGCCTGAGCTGCGTTTTCCGGCCGCGCTGACGCGTGCCCGCTCCCGCCGCCAGATGAGCATGCGGGCTCTGGCCAAAGCGATGGGCTTCGACCCCTCCTACGTCTCTCATGTCGAGGCGTCCCGGTATCCGGCGTCGGCCGACTTCGTCCGCAAGGCCGAGCAGGTCCTCGCCGCCGAGGGGCAGCTATGGAACGCCTGGCAGGCCGAGAATCCCGCCGCCCCGCCCCAAACGGTGGCCTCCCGAGGCACCACCGGCCTGATCGTCGAACTCGATCACGCCGACCTGCGCTACGACGGCACCCGCTACCACGCGGCCATGCGCCGCACGATCGTCAACACCGGCCCCGCCCCAGTCACCCGCTACCTGATCCGCATCTCCGTCGACCGCCACCCCGGCAACGTCGAGGCCTCCAACCAGCTCTATCGAAGCAACCCACTCACCTTCGACGAACTGAACCTGACCGCCACCTGCGACGGCGAACCCATGGACTGGCAGCCCAAGCTGGACCGCGACAGCTTCAAAGAAATCTGGCTGCGATTCGGCAACGAGCACGGACGGTTCCCGCTCTACCCCGGTCAACGCGCCACCCTCGACTACGCCTACACCGTCGGCGACGACAAATGGGGGCACTGGTTCCAGCGCGCCGTCCGCCTTCCCACTCTGGCGCTATCGGTGAAGCTCGCGTTCCCCACCGACCTGTCCGCCGCCGTCTGGGGTTCCGAGACCTCCACCACCGCCGAAGCAGTCACCCTGCACGCCCCCATCACCCATCACGTAGATGCCGACAAGGGCGAAGACGTCTTCGAATGGGCCACCGGCGACCCACCACTCAACTCCCGCTACCGGCTCGAATGGCGCTTCCGCGGCCGCACCGACGACACCGGCGCCGACTCGGACCAAGCACCTGACCTGCGCCTGGCCAGTGACCGCATGAAAGCAGCCGGCATCGTCCAGCAAGGCGACCCCATCCTCACCCAGCCCGCCGAGCTCTTCGACCTGCCCGCCGAAGCCGACCGCGCCCGAGACCTCATCGACATGCTGCTGGCCGCCATGCAACGCGTCCGCGAACACCACGTCTTCGGCAAAGGCATGGGCCTGGCCGCACCCCAGATTGGCATCGGACGCGCAGCAGCCCTCGTCCAACCACCCGGCGACGACGCCAATCCACTCGTCCTGCTCAACCCCACCATCGTGGTCAGCTCACCGGACACCGACGAGCAATACGAAGGATGCTTGTCGTTCTTCGATGTCCGCGGCCTGGTCCCCCGCCCCCGCCGCATCGAAGTCGAACACACCGCACTCGACGGCTCCACCACCATCACCATCTTCACCGACGCACTCGCCCGCCTCGTCGGCCACGAAATCGACCACCTCAACGGACACCTCTACCTAGACCTCATGCGCCCCAACGTCCACCCCATCCCCGTCGAAACCTACAAAGGCACCGGCCACGCCTGGAGATACCAATGAGCAAGATCAACCGAACACCACACCCGTTGGGCGAAATGTCCAGATCTCAAGAAGTACTCAAGAATCGCGTTACCAGCCGGTAGAACACCAGGTCAGCGAGTCTGCTCCCCGCGCACGCGGGGATGGTCCCGCCAGCAGCACGACCTGGAGGTCCGCCTCAGCCTGCTCCCCGCGCACGCGGGGATGGTCCCGCCGAGGACTGGCCAGCCGCCGACCGCAGCATCTGCTCCCCGCGCACGCGGGGATGGTCCCGACCCATTCGAGGAGGTCTTCCTCGTCGAAGACTGCTCCCCGCGCACGCGGGGATGGTCCGCTGCCGCACCATCGGCGACTACCTCGCCACGCCTGCTCCCCGCGCACGCGGGGATGGTCCCTGGTGTTGCTTGCCCGCGCCTTGGCCGCCGAGCTGCTCCCCGCGCACGCGGGGATGGTCCCCGGTGCGTCCGCATCGCCGAGAAGCACATGAGCTGCTCCCCGCGCACGCGGGGATGGTCCCTCGGCGTCGGTCGCCTCCTCGACCAGCCAGTCCTGCTCCCCGCGCACGCGGGGATGGTCCCACCGATCTGGACTTCGAAGAGGTCCGCTCTCACTGCTCCCCGCGCACGCGGGGATGGTCCCTGGGCTGAGGCGCTCGGCCCGACCCGGTTCGACTGCTCCCCGCGCACGCGGGGATGGTCCCCGGATACCTCGGTCGTCGATGTAGGCGATCGCCTGCTCCCCGCGCACGCGGGGATGGTCCCCGGTTTCGGGGGTGGTATCGGCCAAGCAGGCACTGCTCCCCGCGCACGCGGGGATGGTCCTCTTGGAGCACCGCCCGTTGCTGCGACAGGGTCTGCTCCCCGCGCACGCGGGGATGGTCCCTAACTGGCTTCGGGCCCGTCAAGCCGTTGCCCCTGCTCCCCGCGCACGCGGGGATGGTCCCTTGCAGATTTGCATCTTGCGGGTTCATCCTGACTGCTCCCCGCGCACGCGGGGATGGTCCCTGATCGCGCTGTCCGGCACAGCCAGCGGACCCCTGCTCCCCGCGCACGCGGGGATGGTCCCGGCGGGGCCATGCGGGGCCGCCGGAAGCGCGACTGCTCCCCGCGCACGCGGGGATGGTCCCCCGAGCCTGGCCCCCTACCCCGATCCCGCGCACTGCTCCCCGCGCACGCGGGGATGGTCCCCGGGGCGGCCATGTCGCCGCCCAGCCGCGCGGCTGCTCCCCGCGCACGCGGGGATGGTCCCGCCGCCGTGGCGCTGCTCGTGGCGTACGGGCTCTGCTCCCCGCGCACGCGGGGATGGTCCCGACCTGGCGATCGGCAACGCCGGCTCGCCCGACTGCTCCCCGCGCACGCGGGGATGGTCCCGTTCGGGTTCTCCCGCGCCCGGATCCGCCCGTCTGCTCCCCGCGCACGCGGGGATGGTCCCTTCGTCGCCGGTGGCCAGATGGGGCAGGGCAACTGCTCCCCGCGCACGCGGGGATGGTCCCAGCAGGCCGACTAGACCCCGCGGTCCCGGGTGCTGCTCCCCGCGCACGCGGGGATGGTCCCGGTCCGACATCGCCCCCGGGCAGCGGCTCGACCTGCTCCCCGCGCACGCGGGGATGGTCCCGACATCGAGACACCGAGCGGCATGGACGTGGGCTGCTCCCCGCGCACGCGGGGATGGTCCCCCCGACGACGTCAAGGAACTGATGGCCGAGCGCTGCTCCCCGCGCACGCGGGGATGGTCCCTCGTACGACTCGTTGGCGTCGACCGCGATGACCTGCTCCCCGCGCACGTGGGGATGGTCCCCACCCGATCGACACCGGCGACGGCCAGAAGCCCTGCTCCCCGATGCCTCCACGGTTCCAGGGGATTGCCACGGCGGCGTGCGGCGGACTGCGGTGGAGGCGGTGGGGTCGGGGTGGGCGAGCGACGCCGAGGTGCTGGCCTGGCTCCGCGATCTCGGCACCCACGACCAGAACGACGACAGACAAGAGTTGGCTCGGGGATTCGCCGCTTACCTCGGGTGAGTTCGCTTGTTGCGTCCCGTTTAACTTGAGGCAGTCCCGTTGATCATGAGGCATTCGATCGTCCACGGCTGTTTCAAGATCATGATGTGAGGGCGGGTGTCGGGTCTGTTCGGGAACGTGTGCGCGCCCGGAGGAACCAATGCGCGGCGACCAAGGGGATGACGCCGACGGGGTACCAGGCAACGTCAATGAGGTCGAACTGGGCGCCTAATCGTGCTCGAACTTGCCTCGCAGTGGGGGGGTCTGCAACGTTCCAATGAGGTCGTAGTGATCATCTTGTGGAGTGATCGCCAGTGGCTTCAAGACCGCCTCTCGTGGCTGATCTTGAGGTGCTTCCTGGCTGGGCGTGATGCCGGTCGACGGTCTGGGTTCTTTCCTGACCGTTCAGGGCAGCTCGTTTGAAGATGCCGTCGCAAGGATGTGTTCTCGGGGCGGCTCCGGACGACGGAGCGCCTGGGGTCCTGGTGTTCCTGTGGAAGGGGTAGTGCGATGCGTAAGTTCGTGGCCGTCTGGGGGGTCGTGGCGATGACCGCAGGGATGTTCGCGGTGTCGGCGGTGTCGGCGTCCGCTGCTGATGGCGGTGACATCACCTGCCAGGGCGGTAACGGGCAGGTGCAGTTCAACCCCGGCGTCACCTTCAAGAAGGGGACCACCCAGGTCCAGGCGAACGGCGATCTAGGTACGTGCACCTCTGCGTCCCAGCCGAAGATCACCGGAGGTGTCTGGCGGTTTGTGGGGTCGGGCACGGGCGCCTGCCCGGGGCCGTTCGCGGTCGGCACCGGCAAGATGCAGATCTCCTGGAGCGATGGAACGACCTCGGTCCTGCCGGGCACGAGCGTGCGCGCCGAGGCGTTCACCTGGAGCCTGGACGGTGCGGTCTCCCAGGGCTCCTTCACCGGGCAGACCAGCCACCTCAGCGGCCGGTCCACCACATCGGCCACGGACATGGGCGCCCAGTGCATCACCAGCGGCCTGAACACCTACTCCGGCACGATCGAAAGCTTCGCCATCGGCGCCGGCTGACACAGCCAAGCCCGCCCCGTCCTGACCTCCGGTCGCATCCGCTGGCGGCGGGCACGGAAGCGGAAGAGTGAGTCCGAACAAGATCCGGTGCAACCGTTCGGACTCACTCTTCCTGACGCGTGCTCAGCTTTGCCGTTTAACCCGCTTCCGTCGTCGGCAGCCTGCACCTGCGCCATCTGCGCTTCACCGACCCCGCCGAGCCGCCACGCTCCTGGCTGCTGGCGGCCGGTTCACGCCGCCACCGCCTCGAACTCGCGCTCGGCTACCCGCCCTCACCGGTGAACAGCACCCAGGCTCAAGGTTCCGCCTGACCACCTGAATCTAGATCGTCTGGCCGGGTGCGGGGCGGCACTAGCGTCAGCACGATGGAACTGGAGGAGTTGTGGCCGCTGCTGGGACTGCGGATCACCACCGAGCGTCTGACCTTGCGGCCGGTGCCTGAGCAGGACTTGCCGCGGCTGGCGGCGGCGGCCCGGACCCTGCGCGGCTCGGCCGACCGGTATCAGCTGCCGTGGCTGTACGGGCCGTCACCTCAGCTGGAGCGGGACCTGCTGCAGCGGCACTGGCGGGCCCGCGCGCACTGGCGCACCGACAGCTGGCACCTGCAGTTGGGCATCTACCACGACCAGGCACTGATCGGCCTGCAGGAGATCTGGGCCACCGACTTCCCGCTGCGGCGGGTGGTGGAGACCGGGTCGTGGATCCGGCTGGACCAGCAACGCCACGGCTACGGCACCCAAGCACGCGCCAGCGTGCTGGAATTCGCCTTCACCACACTGGACGCCCGCGAAGCCCGCAGCGACCACCTGGACGGCAACCTCGCCTCCCGGGCGGTCTCGCTGCGGCTGGGATACCAGCCCAACGGGTCACGGATCGTCGTCCGCGACGGCCGGCCGGTCCGCGAGCACTCCCTGATGCTGGACCACACCACCTGGAGCCAGCGGCGACCGCAACCTCACCGTGCACGGCTTGGAGGCATGCCGCGACTTCTTCGGCCCTGATAGCCCGTCACCGATCAGTTCCCACCGGTGAAACCAGCCAGGCGCCGCCGGACGTGTCGCCGACGTCTGCTCTGGCGGCCTGCGCGGCCCCGCGAGCCTGCTGGTGGCAGGTCCTGGTCGACCGGGGGGTGATGTAGGTCAGTTCGTCCAGGTGAGGGCCAGATTGGTGGTCGGCTTGGCGATCGTGTGGCCGCTGTGCGACGCGGGTGGGGTGGTGGTGCGGCGGGCGGTGATCTGCGGCTGGGCGGGGTGTTGCTGGTGCCAGCGGTGCAGTAGGTGGGCGAGGTCGCCGGTGAGGTGGCGGGCGTGGGGGCCGTGGGCGGTGATGCCGAGTTCGCCGGTGCCGCGGGTAACGGTGCGGGTGAGGTAGGCCAGAGTGTCGGTGCTGGTGATGGCGGCGCCGGCCCAGCGGCGGGCGGGGTCGGCGGTTCCCGCGTCGCGCGCTGCGCCGGTTACGGCGAGGCGGGCGAACCGGGGGTGGTGGGTGGCCAGCCAGAGGTCGAGGTGCTCGATGGGCTCCTGGTCGCCGACGACGATGCCGGTCTACTGGTGGGTCGCGGGGTGGTCCAGGACGTGTTGGAGGGTGTCTTGGCCAGGGGTGTCGGCGGGCAGGCGGAGCGAGACGCCGTCGGCGAGGGGCACGGTGTGGGGGCGTGGGCGATGGCGCCGATCATCGGGACGAAGCCGGAGACGCGGACCGATCGGGACTGCATCTCGCCGGGACCGACGTGGTCGAAGGCGATGGTGCGGGTGAGGTCGCTGCCGTGCAGGCGCAGCGGGATCAGCAGCCGCCCGCTGGGGGCGAGCTGGTCCCACCAGGCCGGGGCGATGTCCCAGGCCCCCGCGGTGACGATGATCTTGTCGTAGGGGGCGGCGGCGGGGTGGCTGTCGGCGCCGTCGGCGCAGATCACCTGCACGTGGCCCTAGCTGGCGGCGTCGAGTCCGGCTTGTCCTGCGGCGGTGACGTCGGGGTCGATGTCGATGGTGGTGACCGTGCCGGTGGGGCCGGTCAGCTCGGTCAGCAGCGCGGCGTTGATGCCGGTGCCGGCGCCGATTTCCAGGATGCGGTCGCCGGGGTTGACCTCGAGCTGTTCCAGCATGGCGGCGACGATGCGCGGGCTGGACGCCGAGGACACCGCTCCGCCGTCGGTGTCGCGTTTGGTGACCACAGCGGTCGGCGCGTAGGCGGCGGCCAGGTCGACGCCGGGCAGGAACACCTCGCGCGGGACGGCGCGGAAGGCGGCCTGGACGGCGGGGGTGGTGATGAGTCCGGCGTCGAGGAGTGTGGCGGTGAGCGCGTCGCGCAGGCGGTGCGGGTGGTGCGGGCTGGTGGGCTCGGTGCGGGTGCCGGTCACCGACGTCACGGTAGTCGGCGAGGGGGCCGCGGGAGCGTGGCTCGACCAGGTCTGGTGAGGATCTTGGTCGAACACGATGGTCGCGGCGGTGAGGGCGAGGGAGGCTTGGGCGCGGGCGGGGATGCCCCGCCGGTTCAGGGCGAACAAGGCGTGGTGGGTGAGGACGGCGCGCAGGTCGCGGGTGAGGCGGCCGTGGGCGGACAGGTCGGCCAGGCTCTGCCCGGCGTGCCGTACGGTTTGCTGCCAGGGTTGGGTGAAGGGGCCGTCGGTGGCGGGATTGCCGGTGATCAGCTCTGCCATGGTGTGCGGGTCGCTGGCGTGAACCGGGTGGGCGGCGGCACTGCCTGGAGCGGTGTCGCTAGGGGCAGTGCCGTTAGGAGCGGTAAGGGCGGCGACGCGGTGGGCGGCGATGCGGTGCCAGACGTCTCCTTGCTCGTACCAGTCGAGGCCGGCTGATCGCAGGAGTTGCGCGACGGCCAGGCTCCGCGATGATGGACCGCGTGTCCCTCCTCCAGGCCCTGCTGCACGCTGCTCCGTCCCAGGTCACGATCGAGCAGATTCGTCGACTGGTCTCGCTGGTCGGTCCAGAGGCCCCCATGTTGGAGTACAAGGCCAACATGACCAGCACGATCGCCAAGGCTGTCGCAGCGCTGGCCAACACCTACGGCGGCCTGGTCCTGGTGGGGGTCACCGACGACCGCGAGATCACCGGGGTCAAGGAGAAGACGATCGAGGCGGTCTCCCAGCACTGCCACAGCGTCCTGGAGCCCCCGTGGGTCCCCGAGGTCCTCCCGGTCCCGATGGACGACGGTTCCGGCAAGTACGTGTTGGTGCTGCGTGTGGTGCCGGGCATCGCTCCGCGGCCGCTGCTCCTCGACGGTGCCGCCCCTATCCGGCACAACAACACCACGCACCCGGCCACCCGGCAACAGCTCGCCGCTCTGTTCGCAGAACAAGACACGCTTGCGCAAGCCGATCCGTGGGTCATCCGAGCTCCGAAACAGCCAGGGCATGACGATCATGTGGACCTGATCGCCCGCTCCGGCCTCAACATCGACATCGATCCCCGGGCCTCCTGGCGTCCGTTGCGAGAGCAGTACGTCGACCAACTCGCGACCGCACTCAACCGGTCCCCGCTCATCAATGCACTCACCGCCTTGGCTTTGCCAGCCGAGGGCCTCACGGCCCGGCCCTTTCACCGGCGGGGTCTCAATAGATCACGTGTCATCACACTGCTGTGGCAGGCCCTCCCGCAGGGCTGGACTCCCCACGATCTGGCTCCGGTCGAGGCTACGTTCTCGATGGAAGTGCCCGGCGGCTATGGGCAGCACGCCAGGCATATGCGCGCTCATCTCGATGTCATCCTTCGCGTGGGGCATTGGCGCACACCCGCCCTCAGAAAGGCTCTGCGCAGGGAAATAAGTCGAAGTCCTCTCGCACCAGTGGCTCACGACCCCAGCCCCAGGCTCCCTGACCCTGGCGAGTCGGAGGTCGACTGGCGGATGAGCGTGCCCGATCTCAGAAGGCTCATAGAGGCGTTGATGGCTGCGCTGGTCGACGAGCACGTGGTCCGTGCGCTCGCACAGCTAGCCCAGGTCCAGCCGCTGGTTGTCCCCCAGCCGCAGGTGCTGCACCTGACGTCTCGGCGTCCGATGCCAGAGACTCTCGACACCGAGGGGCTCGAGGCGATCCCCGAAATCAGGGATTCCTCCGGGAATTCCTACGGCGCGCACCTGCTTGCCGATCCCGGCCTCGATCTGGCTGCGATCGGCAGCCGGCGCGAGCAGGTCAATACCTGGCTCGTCCAGACGGCCCTAGACGCCGGTCTACTCGGTATGGAGAAGCTCCTGGCCACCCGCTGAAACGATCACCACAACGCCTCGGGTTTGAGGGCCAAGCCCGCTGCAACCAACCACCGTCGCCTGCCGCGGGCTCCGAACGCGCGAGCCGACTGCGCTGCTCGGGCCCTCGATGCCGCCGCACCAGTGTTCGCTCACTCGGCCCGCGGCATGAGCGGACGTCTCCGGGATGGACCGATGGTCGTTTGGGGGGTCGAGGCTCCCGGCTGGACTATCGGCCGAACGCGCAGCAGGTGTGGCCGGTTACGGTCGTTAGCCTGGCCGTCTGATCTCGGGTTGCGTGATGTCCGGGCCACCGGTGTGCGGTGTTGGTATGTAACCGCGGTCTGGTTCGGGTAGGGCCGCCACGCACGCCGCGGAGCAGGCGTTGACCAAGAGCGGCAGCACATCGGTGCCGACTAGCCGAGAGATCCACACCTGACGCAGCTCATGATCGATCGGTCCGTCGCAGACACTGCAACTTCGTATCGCATCGGCGCCCCACACGCCTGGGTCGAGCGTTCCCAGGTCGGTATCCCGGAAGTCGCTCACCGGCCGGAGCGCCGGAAACGGTGGCCGGAATTTGAAATTGCCGTATAGGACGCGCGTGCTCACCGTGCTGTTGGTCAGCCGAGCGCAGCGGGTCAGCTCGTAGGGGTACCAGTGCAGGCGGTGCGAGGTGTAGGGCTCGAAGAACTGAAGGCTCGTCATACCTGCGATCTCAGGCGGGATACGCACCAGGTTCGTACCGTAGAGCACCAGATGTTCGACGGCCGTCAGCTTCGCGATCGTGGAAGGCAGCGTCACGACCTGTCGCCGCTCTGAACCGCTCAACTCCACGAACGGCTTGAACACCGTCCGCCCATCCGCCGCTGCTTCTTCGATCAGTGCCAGCAGGTGCCGCCAGCCCTCCGCCTCAGTGTCCTGCCGGTCCCCGTGGAAGGAGACTCTCGTCGGTCGGGTCGAGACCGAATAGCCGACGCACCGGCATCGATCCCGATCGGGACCCGGAGATACAGGCCCGACGGCATCCGCGAAGCGGTTGGGAAACGCCTGCGGTTTATTCTCGCCAGTCTCCACCAGCCGAGCGTACTGGCCTCGGCGTGTCCGGTCATCGGCATGAGCGGACTCGACGGCAGGCCAACAACCCCGCCCGGCGCCTGCGGCGCAGCGGGCCGACGAGAGCGCTCGCGTGTGGACTCTCCCTGGCCCAGAGACTCCCCCGAACACCTGCAGAGGCCGTGAGCTCGAAACGGCGTCCCGGACCCAACGGCAGCGTTACAGATCACCGAGAGTGACGGGCACAGGAGCGAACCTTCTCCATGATCTGGAGAGGGATGGGAGATCATCTTTGCGTTGAAGGGGGCTCAACGGTGCTGAACGGAGCTCAACGAACGCGCGTGAGCTGCACAGATAGCTCACAGGGCAGGTCAGGGGTGATCGTGGATTACCTTGACACGGTAGAGGCCACTGGTTCAATCCCAGTATCGCCCACCACCAACACCCAGCTCACAACCCCGGTCACCACCCACGGTGACCGGGGTTTGATCGTTTGACCGTGCCCCGACCGTGAGACGCGCCGTCAGCCGACCGGGAATCGGACACCGGCGCGGGTGACGGCCAGGGCGGCGAGCGCGGTGTCGTCGGCGTCCGCCAGCGTGTGCAGGTACCGCTCAGTGGCGCGCAGGCTGGCGTGCCCGAGCCTTTCCCGAACGATCTGCACGTCTGCTCCCCCGGCCAGCACCCAGGACGCATGCGCATGCCGCAGATCCCGCACCCGCACCTTGCGGCCGATCCCAGACGCCCGCACCGCCGGATCCCAGATCCGCTGCCGGAACCAGTCCCGCGGCATGTGCCCATCAGTATCCAAGCCTCGCCCGCGCCGCGGCCGATCCTTACCTTCCGCCCGCCGCACATGGATGCACAAACACCACCCGGTCGTTCAACGCCGTGGTGAAGATCGAACTCAGCACCGTCCGGCACCGCTGCACCGTGCCCGCCGACCGCCCCTCCCCGCTGAGATGGCTAAGAAAGTTCCGCACGTGGGAGGGCAGGATCTCGGCCATGCGCATCGGCCCGAACTCCGGCAGCAGATATCGCTCGATCATCCCGGTGTACGACTGCCGCGTATTGGTCTCCATCCGATGGTTCGGCAGCCACTCACCCATCACATAACGCGCGAACGACCGCCGACCACGCTGCAGATCCACCTGCCGCCCCCGACCCACCTCAGCCTCCGCACGACGCCACGCCCGCACCGCCTCCCGCCGAGTCGCGAACGTCCCCGCCGAACGCCCGCCCCCGCACATCCCAGAAATACGCCGTGAACCACCGCTGACCATCCCTACGACACCGCACCCGCACATACCCCATCGCCCTCACCACCCCTAGATCAACCATCCCGGACCTCGACCGTGACACGACCGTCGACCACGCCGCACCCGGCAACCACCCCTCCCACTCAACGCAGGACAAGCCCGCCTCGCAGCGGCCCATGCGCCAGTGCACCCAGCCGTGCCTGTGTTCAATTCCAGCGAATCGCATCACTGAGCACGAGATGAGACCCAGGTGCTGAGCCGACGAAAAGGCTCGAACAAGCGTCACGGGGCATCTGAACCGCCACGTTCCTACTGTCGACGTTCGCCGCTGTAGTAGCTGCGCGGACGCAGAGCAAGGGGCTCAGCACGCCAGCTGGACGCGGTGGCGTTGCTGGCCGCTCGGGACCATGCGGCCGAGCAGAGCGGACGGTCGCGGACTGTGCTACGAGCACAGCCGATCCGTAATCTCAGCGGCGTAGAGTCCCGTCATACCCTTCGCGTCTCGGCCCGGAGCCGCCGTGTATCTGATCGCGACTCGGACGATGCCAGCAAGGGAGTGTCCTTGCCACCGTCGTCGTGCCCGATCAGGTCGGTGATGCGCGTTGAGACATCGTGTAGCAGCGTTTCGGGCGCTATTGGGGCGGCGGCGATCGCTGAAAAGAGCGCAGGTAGGCCGTGCAATGGATACGAGTCGCCCTCGCCACCGTCCATGGCTAGCTTGCCGAGCGGATGGCGTAGCAGCGAGGTGCGTGAGCGAACCCAGGCGGTCTTCACCTCTTCCGGCGAGGGCACCCCGAAACCGTGACCGACTGGCGCCGCGTGCCGAAGCCTGACCAAAGCGCTGTCAGTGAATTCGGCGGCGAGCTTGCACCTTTGGGTGAGGTCGTCGCGCACAAGTTCGTCGATCCGCGTCATGACCGAGCAGGGGGTGCGGCAGCGGGCTGCGCAGTCACCGAGCGCCTGGGCGACCTGGCTGTGCTGGCGGTCCAGGTAAGCCCGCCAGCCCTGCTCCGGCTCGGTCGAGACCCGCAGCGTGCGTTCGCACGCCGAGCGTTCCGGCCTGGTGTGGTCGCATTCCCGGACCGCGCCGGGTTCGACCGGAACGCCGAACCGGCTACCCTCGCCGCTCACCGAGGCGCCAATCAGCGCCGGGTCCCCGGCATGCCCCAGCACCGACTCCCAGGCCAGCATCGGCAGGTATTCGCTGGCGATGTGGACGGCGGCCACCAGCGCATTCATGTCTCGGCGCTTCCAGCTGACCTCGATGACCTCCAGCATGAGCGCATATGCGGGGCGCAGGCTGGTGAGTGCCCCACGCGGCTGTTCCTCTGGTGCCTGCGGCATTTTGCTGGCGCGCGCCCGGTCGAGCAGCTCCTTGGGCAACTCGCCGACGGCTTCGGGCATGCCGAAGTCTTCCGCGTCCATGTCCAAGACGCGTTGCCCGAAGGCGCACAGTGCAGCCAGCGCCTGGGACGCCCTCCATGAAAGCAATCCGCCGGGGCCCACGAGCGCTTCTAGGTCTCCGAACGCGTACCGGCCGGCAAGCAGGTGCATGATTTCCAGGGCACTGGTGCGAGCGTCGCCACCGGAGGCTGCCGACGCGCCGCCTCTGGCGGCGATGTCGCCGTTCGAGTTCAGACGCGGCAGAATGTCCATCTCTTCGGTGCCAGCAGGGACATTCGTGCCGTCGAGATCCCCTGCCTCCAGGTCGTCCAGCTGCTCTTCAAGTTCCTGGCAGCGGACGACAGCGTGAGCCTCACGCTCACGGGCCAAGTCCAACTGATCTCGGAAATCTGCGATCTCCTCGCGGAGATATGCCGTCTCATCACCGAGCCACAAGTACTCTCGCTGCATCCGAGTGCGATCTTCGTCCCAGGCTGCGCGCAACCGTTCCCGCTCGGATTCCAACTGCTCAACCTGACGCGTTCGCTTGACCACCTGTTGCTCGAGATCGTTGGCGTAGCGTGTGGCCTCTCGCAACCGGGCTTCGGTCAGCGCCAGTTCGTCATTGACGACACGCAGCCGATATTCCTGAGGATGGGCCGCCTCCAAGGCGTCCAGCTGAAGCCTGACCAGATGCTCGCGCACCTCACGAGTCACCGGCTTGTCGACCATCGCGAGATAAGCCAGCACCTTATCGAGGAACCAGCCTTCGCGGGGCACCCGCCGGCCGTTCAGATACCGCGAGACGGTCCCCTTGTCGATCATTGGGTGAAGACGCGCGAACCGGCTGATGGACAGGCCAGTCGCCGCGAACAACGTCCGCAGTTCGGTAACCCACGCCAGAGTCGGTGCGCTCAGGCCGGAGTCCAGAGCGCTCCAACGCTCCTCCGGCGCGGGAACGATGTCAGCCACGCCACCATCATCAACGGCGCGCCGTCAGGGCGTCACGCCGTCATCGCGCACTGGCCGTTGCCATTTACGTGCAACCCCCGTTGCGGTGTGGTTCAACAACCGTCCGCTCTGGCTTGCTGGGACCACCAGCCCCGCGCCCCGCTGCACTCGGGGGCGCGCACGTTTCCAATGGAGTCCAACGGAGGCATCATGCCTTGCCCGCGATCCCCATCGCTGCTCACCGTCAGGACGGCCTTGATCTTCCTCGCCGCGCTCGTCGTGGGATGCGGCAGCGGTGGTCTCATGTTCTGGGCCACCGGTTCAGTCCCCTCAGCTCTGCTTGCGGGACTCGGCGCGACCGGCGGCGCAATCGGCCTGTTCAACCGGATCATCGAGACAGAGCCCAAACCCGCGACTGACGAGCGAGAATGACCTCGATCGGCCTTGAACCGTCTCAGAGTTGAGCACCGACCTCACCAATCAGTAGCGACGTTCAGTCTGCCAGGGAGTGGGTCCAGTCGGCATCGAAGGGTCCTCAAGGTGTCCGAACGCTGGGAGGAAGTTCACTCCGCAGTCGGGCGTGATCGTCCCTCTCACTACGCACCCCATCAGCGATCTTTGCTCTTGCAAAGATTGCACGTAAGGTGCCGATCCCGATCGAGGGTCAGCCAGGCGCCGTCAGCGGCATGAGTGTTTCTTTGTCAGTCTCCAGGCCTCCCCTAGACATCAGCGTCGTGATCGAAGCCGGAGCAGCTCAATCGCCCCTGATCGTGGACGCCAGTTGCTGTGCGGCAGCGGTCAGCGTGGTTGGTCGCTTCTCGTATCCGGCCGGGCTGATTAACGCCCCAGGGTCGGGGTGGCCGCGGTGGCTGCTGGGAAGGCCGGCCAGCCGGACGCCGCCAAGCGAGGCGGCCTGGGCGCTGGTGGGATGGCCGCGGGCGGGCAGGGCCTGGGGTTGCCGCGTGGCTGAACGCGAGTTCCCGCACGGTTCCCGTTCGTCCATGTGGGTGGTCGGCGGTCGTCAGCGGAAGGCTCGCTTGAGAGTGAAGAAGGCGTCTCGTTGGATGCCGGGGGCGGTCCATTCCACGCGGGCCTCGCAGCTCGCGCTGTCCACGCGCCGGAACGAGAGGGTGAACCTGTCCGGGTCCTTTTCGGTGACGTCGGTGGCTGGGAAGTCGGGCAGCCTGACGAATCCCTGTCCTGACGACACCGTGGTGGTGCGGTCGCCCAGCCGTGCCGTCACCTGGACTCTCGCGCCTTCGCAGGCTGTCAGGCTGATGCTGCCGCCGAGGTTCTGGACGGGGAGGCGGGATGCGGCCCCCTTCACGGCGAACCCGGTCCATGTCGCCGAGTTCGCGGGAATGACCCAGGTCAGCACCTCGGCCTGGGTTCCCTGGCAGTCCGGGGCGGCGCACCCGTCGGCCGGTACCTGCGAGCGTTCGGGAGTCTCGCCGGAGTCGTACTTCACGAAGTCGACCGAGTTGAAGATCGCCAGCACGCCCAGGACCAGCGAGGTCGCCAGTGCCAGGACCGCCAGCCGGTGCATCGGCGTGACGCGGATCCTGGACGGCGGTGCGGGAGCGCGGCGTTCCTCGGCCTGGTGAGCCGCGTCGGCCAGGTGATCCTGGAGCTTGACGTGGCGGAACTGGTGCACGGCGCCCGCGCGCCGCAGGACGCCGCGCTCGTGCGCGTCGTCGATGAACGCCAAGAGCCGGAACGGCAGGCGGCCCGTCGACGCGAACCACAGGCGGCTCAGCTGATAGGAGCCCCACGCGCTCATGAAACAGGTGGCCAGGCCGAAGGTGGCGGCCGACAGCAGCCCGTAGGTGAGGACGGCCGACGGCCGGGAGGCGCTCAGGCCGTAGCCGAGCATGCCGAAGATGAGCAGGCCGACGGCGGACCCGGCCAGGAGAGTCCACATCGCCGTCAGACCGCGATGGCGGCGCAGGATCGAACGCGGATCGGTGATCCGGCTCTCGTCGACCACCACCTCCGACCAGTGGAACACCGCCGCCGCGACGCCCGCCGCTCCGACCGCGAGCCCGCCGACGATCGCGGACAGGCTGCCGAACGAGGCATGGAACACCCACCACGACCCCGAAGCGGCCAGCACACCGACAACGGGCCCGACGATCAGTGATCTGATCCGCCACCACGCCAGGTCGCGTGTGCGCTGCCAGTCCATTTCGCGGGCGAGGAACCGCAGCCACCGCAGGGCCCGGTCCTCGGAAGGGCCGCCAGGATGAAAGGGCGAGTACACGGCCGGGATGAACCGGTCGAGCAGGCGCCGCTCCACCGCCCGACGATCGGCGAAAGCGGTGGTATCGAGCAGCTCTCCCGGGTCGCTGGAGGGATCCTTGTACACATCGCGCAGCAGGCCCACCATCAGCGGGGTCGACAACGCCTCCGCCAGTGCCCCCTCCGGCTCGTCCCGCAGACGCGCGAACACCTCGGTCCACCGCTCGTCGCCGTCCAGGTAGGCCTGGCTCAGGTAGCCGATGGCGTTCTCGATCTCGACCGGCTCGATCTCGACGACGGCGGCCCGGCTGAAGAAGCTGCCGGAGACGGTGACGGCGGCCTGGTACTCATCGCTCCGGCAGGTCACCACGAGCGGGCGCCCGCCGGCGACGGAACGGTCGATCGCCTCGATCGCGGTCGCGTGCAGGGCCGCCGACATCTCGTCGAGACCGTCCAGGACGGGCAGGACCCTGCCGTGCTCGATCAGCCGCGCCGCCAGGTCCGCGCCGTGCCCGCGCCGGTGCCCCTGGCCGCCGGCCAGGAAGGGATGGTCCTCGATGAGCCGGCGCGCCATCCAGGTGTGCAGGTCGGTGCCCGGATGCCACGACGACAGCGAGAAAATCACCGGGACCGGCTCGCCGTCCTCCGCCGTGTCGAGCAGCTCCAGCACGAACAGGATCGCCATCGCGGTCTTCCCCGCCCCGGGCTCCCCCAGCACCACCAGCTGGCGGGCCGGCAACCGCCGGAACGCGGCAGCGAGTCCATCGCCCTCCCCACGCAGCCGCAGCCTGACAGGCCGCCCCGCCAAGAGGGAGTCACCCAGCACCGCCGACGCCGACGCCTGCACCGGACGCCTCGTGGTCGACCAGCGCAGCCGCAACGGCGCCGAACGCCGCAGCTCACGAAACGCCACCTCGCGCTCCCATTGGGCAGCGACCCCCGAAGCCAGCCGTTCGGCCGCCTCCTCCAGATCCGCCACCGGCGCCGCCGACACCTCGCGGTAGAGCATCCAGCCGAACGAGACGAGGGCGAGCACGACGCTGATCGGCCCGGCGAGCTTGTCCGAACGATCGATCCCCTGCACCACGAAGAAGGCGGCGACACCGACCACGGCAGCCACGACCACGACCAGAACGACCCGCCGCGCCGCCGCCGTCGACCTCACGTCCACGCCACCACACTGGAACGATCATCGATCACGCCCGCCACCATATGACGCCAAATAACATCATGGGCGAACATCGGACCCGGAATCCCGACCCGACCCGCCCGGCTCCGGGTGGTGAGCAATGCATCGCCCCGATCGTGACCAGAACTGCTCACAGCGTGATTCCGGGCCATCGGGGCCGCGCAAGGGGCAGCGTCCCGCAGCCGTTGTTGACGCCGGTGTCCTGCTCGAACAGCCACCGGCGCACCCAACGCCCGGTCGTCGGCAGAGCAGCGCGTGATCCGCGGCAGATCCGGACGTTTTGACGCGTGCGGAGCCGGTCGAATGCCTGCGTTCCGCTCGGGGGCGCTGGGTCCAGCGCACTCTGGTGCGAGGAGTTGGCGCTCTTTCTGTGCTGGTGCTGCGTCCTGTTGGGTGGCGGCGGCACGACCGCCGCGGGGACATCGGGCGGCCGCGGTCGTCAGTGGACGCGGGCGGAGTCTGGTTGGGATGCCGTCGCGGTTTCGACTTCGGCTTGGGGCTGGCTGTCTTCGTCGTGATCAGGGTGGTGGTGCTTGCGGCTCAACAGCTCCTTTGCCTGCTCGTGGTCGAAGTCCTTCTCCCACTTGCCGATGACGATGGTTGCGACGGCGTTGCCGAGGACGTTGATGAACACCCGGCCCTCGTTGAGGATGCGGTCGATGCCCACGATGAGCGCCAGCGCGGCGACCGGGACGGTGCCGATGGAGCTGACCGTGCTGGCCAGGATGATGAAGGCGCCGCCGGCGATGCCTGCGGTGCCCTTGCTGGTGAGCATCATGATGCCCACCATCACCAGTTGTTGCTGCCAGGACAGATCGGTGTTCGTCGCCTGGGCGAGGAACAGGAACGCCATGGTCAGGTAGACCGCAGATCCGTCGAGGTTGAAGGAGAAGCCGGAGGGGATGACGATGCCGACCACGGGTCGTCCCACACCGAGGTCCTCGAGCCGCTTGATCAGTTGCGGGAGGACGGCCTCGCTGGAGCAGGTGCTGAGTGCGATGAGCAGCTCGGTCTTCAGGTAGCGAATCAGCCCGAAGAGGCTGAGTCCGCAGGCCCTCATGACGGCGCCGAGGACAAGCAGCACGTAGAAGACGCAGGTCAGCGTGAAGAGCAGGATCAGGTATCCGAGTTGCCGCAGACTCTCTGCGCCGTTGGTCGCGACGACCGCGGCCAAGGCGCCGAAGGTACCCAGGGGGGCGAGCCGCATGACCCACCCGACGATGCGGAACACGACTGCCTGGAGGGCGTTGATGCCGTTGACCAAGGGCTTGCCCTGCTCGCCGCTCATGTTCAGGGCGACTCCGAAGAGCACCGAGACGACGAGCGCGGCGAGCAGGTTGTCAGAGGTGATCGCGCCGAGCAGGTTGGTCGGGATCAGGTTCGAGACGAATGCGGTGAAGCTGGCGTGCACCTCTGTCGAGCCCTCCGGAATGGCTCCGGTGTCCAGTGAGGAAGGGTCGACGTTCATGCCGTCTCCGGGGCGGAAGATGTTGGCGACCGCCAGCCCGATCAGCATCGACAGCAGGGAGAGGACCACGAAGTAGCCCAGGGCCTTGCCGCCGATCCTCCCGGCCTTGCGCAGGTTGTCCATGGACGCGATGCCGGTGACCATGACACAGAAGATCACCGGGACGACGATCATCTTGATCAGGCCGATGAACCACTCGTTGAGGGGCGCCATCTTGGCGGCCACGTCGGGCGCGACCATCCCGAGGGTGATGCCGAGGACGGCGGCAACGATGACCTGGATCCACAACTGGCCGGCCAGGTGCCCGAATCGCGAGCGCGGAGCTCGGCCGTTGATGGTGCGGTTGTGCGGCGTGCTGGTGGGGTTCGACATAACGGCTCCTATCGCTGCTCTGTCCGCACGCCTACGCGTGGAGGTCGCGCAGGACCTTGTGGAAGTTGGCCTTGCCCTCGAACCCGATGCCGGGTCGGTCGTCGAGGGTGACTCGGCTGTTCTCGACGACCGCGTCGTCGGCGAACCCGCCGGTGGGCTGGAACTCTCCGGGGTAGGACTCGTTGCCGCCGAGCTTGAGCGCCGCGGCGATGTGCAGGGAGAACTGGTGGCCGCCGTGCGGGATGCAGCGGCGCGAGGACCAGCCGTGCCGGGCCAGCATCTCCTGGATCCGGCGGTACTCGACCAAGCCGTAGCTCAGGGCCGGGTCGACCTGGATGTAGTCGCGGTCGGGCCGCATGCCGCCGTACCGGATGAGGTTGCGGGCGTCCTGCAGTGAGAAGAGGTTCTCGCCCGTCGCGATCGGGCCGCGGTAGTGCTCCGACAGGGTCGCGTTGAGGCGGTAGTCGAGCGGGTCGCCGACCTCCTCGTACCAGAACAGCCCGTAGGGGTCGAGTGCCCGGCCATAGTGCAGAGCCGTGTCGAGGTCGAAGCGTCCGTTGACGTCGACCGCGAGCCGGGAGCCGTCGCCGTCCAGAACCTCGATGACCGCCTCGATGCGGCGCAGGTCCTCGGCGAGGTCGGCGCCGCCGATCTTCATCTTGACGACGTTGTAGCCGGCGTCGAGGAAGCGCCTCATCTCGTCCTGGAGATCGGCGTAGGACTTGCCGGGGGCGTAGTAGCCGCCGGCGGCGTAGACGAAGACCGAGTCGTCGGGGTCGCCGTCGCCGTACTTGTCTGAGATCCACTTGTAGAGCGGGACGCCGGCGATCTTGGCGGCGAGATCGTGCAGAGCCATGTCGACCACGCCGACCGCGACGGACCGCTCGCCGTGACCGCCGGGCTTCTCGTTGCGCATCATGGCGTCCCAGGCGATCGACGGGCTCAGCTCGCCGGTCTCGTCCAACAGGCTTTCGGCAGGGGCCTCCATGAGGCGGGGCAGGATCCGGCGCCGGAGAATGTCGCCGGCCGAGTAGCGACCGTTGGAGTTGAAGCCGTAGCCGACCACCGGCTCACCGTCGACCACCACGTCGCTGACCAGGGCCAGGATCGAGCAGTCCATCGTGGAGAAGTCGATGAACGCGTTGCTCATCGACGAGCTGATCGGGATGACGCCCTCATGGGCGGAAACGATCTTCACGACCTGTCCTCTCGTAACTTATAAGTTGTGAGATGTGACGTCGACCATAAGTGTGACCGCCGTCATAACGCAACAGGTCTTATAAGAAATATGCGAGGATGGGGGTCATGACGACGTACACGTTCACCAGCAAGGCCGACGTCGCCTACGCCCAGATCCGTCAGCAGATCCTGGACGGCACCCTTGAGGCCGGCTCGAAACTCGCCCAGTACGACCTCGCCGCCTCCATGGGCATCAGCATCACGCCCCTGCGCGAAGCCATCCGGCGACTCAGCGGCGAAGGGTGGATCGTGCTGGACAACCACCGCAACGCCCGCGTCGCCGCTCTGGACCTCGAACAGGCTCGGCAGATCTTCGAGGCACGCCGCGCGCTGGAGCCCGCCGCGATTGCGCTGGCGGCCGTACGCCGCACCGACGCCGACATCGCCAGAATGACGGCCGCGCTAGAGAATCTGCTGCCGGTCACCCGAGAGTGGGGTGAAACCGCCGTGGCCGCGCACCGCGAGGTCCACCAAGCGCTCTACCACTCCTCGCACAGCGACGTCATGGTCCAGATGCTCGACGACCTGTGGGACAAGTCCGACCGATACCGCCGGATCGGACTGCAGCTTCCCCCGGGCGGAGAGCCGCGCACCCGTGACTTCAACGAGCACCACCAGCTCGTCGACCTCGTGATCGCAGGCGAAGCCGACGCGGCCGCAGCCTTGATGATTTCTCACATCGACCACAGCCTGACCGCAAGCGCGCTCGAGCAGGAGGGGTAGGGGTTGGCCGAAGAGGACCCGCAAATCGCGTTCGGGCGCGGATGTGTCAATCTCTGCCGCGGAGGTTCCTGAGCTGCCAGCTATCCCCCTCCGCCCTGCACGACCACTGCGGGCATCTAGCGATCACGGTCGTTGCCATCAGGTTGCGACCGTGGCTGTCCTGTGGATCAGCGTCTTCGTCAGGCCGCTCTGAGGCTCGCGCTCCCTCAGCGGCAAATGAGTTTCTCGGCGGCCTGCACGGGTGGTGTGGCGTACTGCGGGGTCCGGCCGTGGTGTCGCTGCGTTGTCCGGACGGTGCCGGGACCGCCTGCTCAGTGGCCGTTCGTGTCGTCGCCGGGCTCGTTGATGAGGAACATGGCGTGCGCTGCGATGATCTTCCAGCCCGTCCGGTCGGCACGGGTCCAGGTGCGGGTGTAGCGCATCCGGGCGGTTATCGGCTGGCCGCCGACCGTGCCTTCCAAGGTCCCGAGGAACCAGGTGACACCGGCGTGCTCGGTGGCGAGCACCCGCAGTTCTTCCTCCTCGACACGGCTCAGTACCTGATGGCCGGTCTTGTGCGCGCTCAGGTCGTCCTGCTTGGGGACAGATTCCCGTCGGGGCCGGTGAACCACGCCTGGTCGTCGATCAGCTCGGTCAGCGCGTCGACATCGGAGGCCAGCTGGGCGGCTTGAAGGCGCCGTTCGGCGGCGCGGAGGCTTTCGATGTGATCATCGTTAGGCCCGGGGCAGGACTCACCCATGACGCCTGGACGGGTTCGGCGTCCGGCCCGGGACGCTCCACCGTGGTGAGCATGCCGCGTGGCTTCCAGACGACCCGATCTCCGCAGCCCCCGAACATCCGGACATCGGCAGACCAGTGGGTTCTGACTCTTGGCTCTTGGTTAGGTGCCGGAGGCCATGTAGGCGGCGAGGATGTAGTTGGGGTGTCGGTCGAGGTTGTTGCGGGCTCGGTCGTAGCGCATGGTGGTGCGCGGGTCTGCGTGGCGTGCGGCGATCTGGACGTCACGCAGGTCGACGCCGGCGTCGAGCATGGTGGTCACGAACGTGTGGCGGAGCATGTGCGGGTGCATCCGCGGCAACCGGACAACGGATTCGGCCGCGAGCCGGCGCAAGCGGCGGGTGGCGGCATGGCGATCCATCCGAGCCCCGCGAGTGTTGAGCAGGATCGGCCCGCCGGTCCGGTCGCCGATGGCGCGGTCGATCGCTCTGCCCACCGCCGGTGGAAGCGGCACCAGCACGATCCGGGTGCCCTTGCCGACCACCCGCAAAACCCGGTGCCCGTGCTCTTCGCCCAGGTCGTCAATGTCGGCCTGGGTTGCCTCGAAGATCCGCAGCCCGAGCAAGCCGAGCATCGCGACCAGCGCGAAGTCGTTGGGGTTGGCCGATGCGCGTGCGGCCGACAGCAGGGCCTCGAACTGCAGATGGGACAACCCGAGCGTGGGCGATTCGGGTGGGACGTTGGGGCGGCGGACATGGTCGGCGGGCGAGTGTTCGAGATCCCGTCGATCACGCAGGTCCGGTAAATGCCCACCACTACCGAGAGACGCCGGGACACGGTTGAGGGCCGGAACCGGCGGATCTCCTGAAGCCATCGCACATACATCTCCACATGCGCACGCTGCACCACCAGCGGATCCAGGCGCCGCTCAGCGCACCAGGCCAGGTAGATCCGCAGATCCGACTCGGTGTGCATACGCGAGTCACCCTTGTACCGGGCCAGGTAGGCGACCGTCGCCAACCGCAGGACGTCCCCACCCGCGACTGCCGCCGCAGGCGCTGCTCCCAAGAGGTCATCGAACGAAGTCATTCCTGTGACGCTGCGCCCGCATCCGGTTCGAGGCCAGACCGACCACACGCGGCATGAGCGTGCGATCGGGGTCGTTTAGGTGACGTGGTCAATAGCGAGTTCCGGCAGTCCGGCGGCGGTGACTGCCGGGTTTCGCTTGTGTGCTGCGTTGGACTGGAGGGTGATGGGGTCGTTACGGTGTGTCGGGTCTAGTGATCTTGGTCTGGGCGTCGGCGATCAGGTTCGCCGCGTGTGGGCCGGCGGCGTAGCGGGCGGCGTCGATGGTGTCGGTGGCCGCGGCGAGCGGGTCGGGGTTGGTCGCCCGGTGCAGGGCGAGCCAGACCCACCGGTGTTCGCCGTCGTGGAGTTGGGACCGGCGGGCGCGCAGGTGCGCGTCGGGGGTCAGCGTGCGGGCGGCGACGCTGGCGGCGATCTCGGGGTCTTCGCCGAGCCCCGCGTAGTGGGCCGCCTGCATGGCGGCCCACCAGGCCAGGTCCCGCAGCATTGGTTCAGATAGCCCGGCCAGTGTTTCGGCGGCGGGGCCGAGCGGGTTGCCGGGCTGCGGCCGTCCCGGGTACAGCGTGGGCAGGTCTGGCACGATTCGGAAACCGATGTCGGCGGCCTCGATGCGGGCCAGGTCTTCGGCGGTGATGCCGTGGCCGGTGAATCGCTGCACTGCGACCAGGCCCATCATGTGCTTGCGGCGGTGGTGGTCGGCGAAATCGAGGTCGGCGAGCATCGCGGTGATCTGTGGTGGCGCGTCGATGTCGCCGAATGGTTCCTCCGACAGCAACATCTCGCCGTTGTCGGCGAACGACAGCCGGGTCACCGCGTTGACGTTCCAGTACATGCTGGCGGCCCGCCCGCCGGCGGATGCCCGAGTCAGCACGGGTGCGGTCGAGCCCTGCCAGCCGTTGTACTCGACGGCGAGGACGGCGCCGCCGATGTCGAGCACCGCGACGTACGGATCGATCGACTGCCGGCGCATCAAGTCCTCGCCGATGGTACGCAGCGACTCCGGTCGGGCCGGGTCCGCGTTGAAGGCGCGCAGCACGTCCGCGACGTCGGTCCCGGTCACCACCGTGACCGTCGCGGCCTCGGACAGTGCGCTGTTGCGCAGCCACCGGTAGGCGGTTTCGGGCCGTTCGGGCCGTGCCGGCTCCGGCTCACCGCGCAGCCGGTGACCGAGCCGGTCGGCGCGGGCGTAGACGGTCTCGGGCGCGGCGGGCGCCTGCCACACCACCAACTCGTAGTACTCGGCTTCGTCGGTGTCATCTCGACCACGGGCGTGTACCCGCAGCCGGTAGTCGCCCGGCCAGGGTGGGGTGACCCTGCGCAGATGCGGCTCGACCGCGTGAGGTCCGACCACCGAGGCGCCGCCAAGGGCCGCTCGCCAGCTGACCTCGACGATCTCCTCCCAGCCGGTCGCGACGTCCGGCGGTGGCCCGTCCAGAACGCTCAACAGGACCCCGACCTGCCCAGTCTGAACGCCGGTGCGGATCACCGCACCGCCCGGAACGACCGCGACCAGCCCGTTGCCTCCGAAGTCGACATCGGGGACCCACCTTCTTCCAGCAGCGCGAACCGGTGCCCCGACACCGCTGCCCGTCCGCTGGACCGGCGGGGCAGCAGGTACTCCTCCCTGACTTTGGCGAGCACCGCTGCGGCATAACCGGGCGGCATCGGAGTCTCGCGCAGCAGCAGGACCGCGGTGCCGATCGCGACGCCGAGCACCGCGGGTGGTTGGGTAGCCCAGGGCTGGACGCCCACCCCGTGCAGCACAGCGGCGGCAGTCGACACCGCCAGTGCAAGCTGTGCCGCGCCATGCGCCGCGGCCACCCCCGGCTCGTCGGTGATCTCAAGCCCCACCGCCAGGAGGGCGGCCACGCGAGGGTGGGTGGCCAGCCGGCGGGCCAGCGCAGCGACCAGCAGCACCGCGCCCGGCCGGACCCGGTCCAGCATGGCCGCCGCGTTAACCGCCTCACTCGTCCCGGACATCCTCACCACACCGAAGCTGCCGCTGAACGGCTCCTCCAGGAGGCCGGCCAGGTCCGGAACGCCGACCAGGTCCAACTCCGGCACGGTCAGTTCCAGCGCGCCGAGCAGGCGTTCGATCAGCAACGGCGGCAGCGAGCCGAGCGCGTCCCGCACCGGGGAATCGCCCGCCCCCGGCCGGCCACCGGAGCGCAACTGAGCCCCAGCCCGATCCCCGACGGCCGACCCACGGACACGCCACATGTCGTCGGAGATCGCCCGCAGCCGCCCGAGCTCGGCCGCCGGTGCCGGCGGAACGCGGGCGACGACCAGCGGCATCGCCGCGGCGACCGGCCCGGCCAACTCCTCCAGCACCGCATCCGGAACCTCGACCACAGCACCCCCGACCACCAACACATACAAGACGGACGAAACCCTAGTTCAGCCGTCCGACACAACCGCCTGCTGACACCACAAGCTCACAATGGACGGGTCAGGACGACAACGCCCCACGTCGACCGCCCCGACACCCATGCCATCCTGAACAATTGGCGGCACGCCGCACACTCATCGACACGAATGCACGATCGTGGCAGATGAGGGCGTCTTGCGCGCACCTTCCTTCTCTCGGCCGGAGGGAGCTTGTAACTCGTAGTGTGTAAAGTTGATCTTGGTGTGGGTCTGGTTGTCTTACCTGATGCGACCTGGGTAGGCAGCGGCGAGTTCGTTCAG
>NZ_JBEYUA010000033.1:0-62530 GCF_040643285.1 Spirillospora sp. NPDC047279 | reverse complement strand
CATGATGATGCTTCCCCCCGAAGAAGTGGACCATCGGCCCAGATCACTCACTTCCCAGCAAGATCACTTTCCACACTTGGAGAGATACCCCCGCCGGAGGCGGCCACGAGCGGTGCTGTTCGGATTCCTTGAGGCGTCTCACATCGGCGGAGCCGTGCGCGATCGGGGCTGTCCAGTTAACGGCTCTGTCCCGTAAACCGTACGGTCCCCTCGGCGTCCCGCAGCTGGATCCCGCTCAGGGTCACTCCGCAGGGGACGGGGCTGGTACGCCTGGTCCGCCGTGATGAGGTCAGGGTCAAGCGCGGAGGAACGGGTGGAGCTCGAACTCGGTGATCTTGCCGTCTCCGGTGTGGGTCAGTCGTTCCACAGGTCGCCGCCTCCGCCTCCACGGCTGTCGACGGTCCCGTTGGTGTTCACCTTGGTGCAGGAGGCGAAGTACCGGTTGTAGAGGCCGGGGATGGTTTGTTGCCGTGTGGGCGCCCAACGGGTGGCGGTGACCATGCCAACGTTGACTCGGCTGTCGGTGTCGTACACCCAGCAGATCACTACCTCGGCCGGGGGCGAATCCACCGGGCCGAACCTGGCGGTGACCGTGATCTGATGCAGGTTGGTCACACCGAGATTGCCTGTCCTGCAGGACCATTGACCCGCGTACCGCGGGATGTCACAGGAAATGCCCGCCGCGGACGCCGGAGACGCGGTCGCCAAGACGGTGGTGGCCAGGGCCACCACCGAAAGGGCCGCCGCCGCGAGTCTGCTACCTGGTTCGCGGGTCACGTGTCCTCCTTCGTTGGTGGACTACTCTCTGATCCCCTGCCTGCAGGATCTGGAGAGCCGGGCAGGGGCTCCGAGATCGATACAACGCCGAAACGCGGGTGGCCGCACCCTGATGACCCGACCCGGCCACTCGGCTGGAGCGGCCAGGTCGATTGCCCTGAACCGCATCCTGACCGCTGGCGACTCCTCGCGATGCCGCCCACACCGGTCAACTCCACCATGCCAGGAGCCGATGCCTAAAGCGCCCCGGGACGCCCGGCTAACCTCTGCGCCCGACTGACCTGCGACCTGGCCGTCTCACCCCCGACGCCCGTCCCATCGCCCGCGTCCTCCGCTACCGCTGGAGCGTCGCCGTGGCTGCAGACCCCGACACCGGCCTCCCCACCTTCCTGGCCCTGCCCGCCACCGACCGCGACGTCGCCTGGATCATCCGCGAGAACCGCAGAAAAGACCGCCTCACCCGCCTCCCGCAACGGGAACCAGACCCGTCTCGCCCATGAACACGTGCCGTTGGGAGTCCCCCCAACGACCCATGTGGACCATGGACTCGATGAGCCTCCGGCCGGAGCGGTCAGGACGTGCCGAAGGCCCTTGTGGCCATACCCCCGAACCGTGGAGACCTCCAGTAATTGATCTTTCGGTTGTTGATCTACGAACGTCGTTCGCTTGTGGTGGTGTCCGCACGGTGCGTGGCGCCCGCCCGGCCCGCGCTGGTCCTGTTGGTAATGAGCGGCGATCCCTCACCTCCGCTGCGGCCCTGCGATTCTGGCGTTCGGTCGATGATCGAGAGATGCTCTCACACGCCTTGCACAGCCTCGGGCAGGCCAATCTCATTGTTGGCAGACTTGAGCGGGCCGAGCGGTACATGCGCGACAGCAGAAGGCTTCGCGAAGCCGCAGATCATCCCAGCCTTCACGACCGCCAGGCGCTCGCCGCAGTGCTACGCCGCGGTGGCCGCCTGGCAGACGCCGCGCAGGAGATCCTCGCGGACCTCGTCCGGGCGCGGGCGATCGGCGACGGGGGCGGGGAAGCCATGGCGCTGATGGAGCTCGCGAGTATCCCTGAGCAGGAGCGTCCAGCCGGTGTTCCCGCTCAGCCCGTCGAGGCTGCTCTGGTCGTCTACCGGGAGATGGGGGATGTCCACGGAGAGATTCGCGCGTTGCTCCAGCTCGGTCAGCAGGCCACCGAACGAGCAGAGCTGCATCAAGCCGTCGAGCATTTCGCTGATTGTGCCCGCCTTGCCGCCGACATCGGTGAGCACCAGACGGCGGCCCAAGCATCAGCGAGCCTGGGCACCCTTCATGGTGGCATCGGACAAGTAGCGGAGGCGGAAGCTTATTTCGCTGACGCGCACTCCCGGCAGCTCCTGGACCACCTCGAGGTCACCCGCCAGACGCTGCTGGCCATCACCCGGCCCCAGCCCCACGGCCCCGAACCAGCCGCCGAGCTCCAGCTCCCACCCGGCTACTCCGAGATCCTCGCCCTCCTGGCCGGCCACCCCCACGGCCTGCACCCCAAAGACATAGCCGCAGCCCTCGGACACGACCCCACCAGCAAAAACACCGTCGAAGGCATCCGCGCCAAACTTAAACGCCTCGTCGGCCGAGACCTCGCCACCGAACCCCAAAAAGGACTCTTCATCATCAAAGAACCCGAAAGCTAACAGAAAACCCTCTTCGAGGCTGCTGGAAAAGGCTCACTGGCTGCTCGGAATCGACGCTGTCACCATGGCAATCTTCGACGACGCAGTCGTCCTGCTCGCTTTCGCCTCCGGAGCCGTCCAGCACCTCAAGGGGTTCCGGATCGATGACCCCGAGTTCGTCCGTTGTTCAGTCGGACACTTCGAGCAACTTTGGTCGGTCTCCAGCAAGCTTCGCCCGGACCTGCCCTCCTCCCGGCCCACCGGGCGAAACTCAGGATGACCTAGTCGGCGGACCTGGAGGTGCGAGGCGTCCGCAAACAGTCTGAGCCTGCTCCCCGGTCCCATCGGGCGCCGGAGAGCAGGTTCAGCACAGCGCGGTGTCTCACCACTCGAAGAGATAGCCGGAGTTCACTCCCGAGGTGAGGGACAGTTCACCCAGGCTCACCTTGCCTCCGACTCCGATCTCGTAGCTGACCGACCCACTCCACTTTCCGCTCAGAAAGTCCAATGCCACTTCTGCTTTGGCTCCGCCCCCGACGCCGACAATGAGCTTCGGCGCCACCGCGGCGGAGACACCGATCCCTCCTCCGGTCTCCTCGGCGTTCTGCGTGTTGAGGCGAAGGACGACGGTGAGATCGGCTCCGGCGCCGAATTCGAGGCCGCCCTTCCCCTGCATGCTCATCGAGACGCCGACCGAGTCCCAGTTGACACATGCCTGGGCTCCGACTGTGAGGAGCGCACCGACGCTCGTTTGCCCGCAGAGGGAGCCCGACTGGAACGCGGGCCCGCCCGAGATCCCGATGAGGGGGGACACCCGTCCGGTCGCCTTGTTGAACAGGTCGTTGACCACCTCGAAGCGACGCCGTGTCCAGTCGGGGATGACGCGGTCGGAGTTGTGGCCCCCGATGTGGCCGCGGGACCCGCCACCGCCGTTCCAGTCGTGCTGCGCGGCCCGGCCGACCGTGGGGTCGATGACCTCGGGTGGATGGAAGGGGTTAGCCCTGGGGTCGTACGGCATCTTGAACGGCTTTGCCTTACAGCCGCTGTAGAACGCGCCATATCCCGACGTGCAGAACTTGGGGGTGTATCTCCAGGTCCTGGCCCGCTCGGCGGCGCGGTGAAGCTGACGATTGTAGTCGTACTTGCTTCGGTTCTTGGCGGCGGCCGCGCCAGGGGCCGTCGTCGGGCCGTCGTTGTCGAGGAAGTACTTCAGGCCGTCGGGGTCGGTCATGGTGGTGGGGTTGTTGGCCGCGTACGCGTAGGCGTTGAGCTGCTGCGGGTCCTGGGAGTCGACGATCGGGTCGACGGACAGGAACCTGCCCAGGTCGGGGTCGTAGTCGCGGGCGCCGAGCCGCGTGAGGCCGGTCGGCTGCTGAATTCCGCCGACGAAGCCGCGCGAGCCCGTCCAGGCGGGCTGGGCCGCGCGGGGGTTGCCGAACGGGTCGGTGCGGCGGAGGGCCGTCACGGAGTCGGCGGCGTTGACCGTGAGCCGGTCGGTGCCATGGTGATCGTGCGCGAGCCACTTCAGCCCGCCAGGCCCGCGAACGCCGATCGGCCCGCCCCCGAATTGGTAGTAGCGGGTGCTGCTGAACCGGCCGGTGGACTTGTCGTAGCGGATGTCGTCGGCGCCGAAGTGGACTGTGACGCCGGTGTCGTCCGTGGTGGCGACCTGGTTGAGCTCGGCATCGTAGCGGTTGGTGGTCTTGGCCGACCCGGAGGTGACGGTCTCCAGCTTGCCGTGCGGGGTCCAGGTGAGGGTCTGCGGACCCGAGGGACCGGGGCGGCTGATCGTGTTGCCCGCGGCGTCGTACGCGTAGGCGGCCGAGGTGGCCGCGGCCGTCCGGGTTCCGCCGCTGATCGAGGTGACGCCGTGGGGCCGCGCCTTGCCGGCGGCCGGGTAGGCATATCGGCGGCCCACGGTGCGAGCGGTCGCCGCCGAGCCCGCGGCGTGATCGGTCTCGGTGAGCCGGTTCCCGATGGCGTCGTAGCTGTAGGTCGTCCAGTACGGGGCCGGGCCGCCGACGCCGCCTCCAGGCGAGCCGCACGCGGTGGCCGTGGTGGTCCAGGCGTGGGTAAGCCGCCGGAGCCCGTCATAGGCGAAGCACTCCATGTCGGCGCTGCCGACCTCCGGCCGGTCGGCGATCGAGGTGACGTTGCCCGCCTGGTCGTAGCCGTACTTCAGATCCTGCACGCTCCCGGCCGGGCCTCCCCGGCTGTGGACGACGCTTTCGGAGAGCCGCCGGGTGCCCCGCTCGAAGTAGAAGGTCTGCGCGACCTGGCGGTCGGCGGCACCGGAGAGGAACTGGGACAGCTCGCCGAACTCCGAGTACGCGGCGTCCACCACGTACGGGTCCTTGCCCTTCATCGCGTAGGGAAGGCCGAGGCTGTCGTAGCTGTAGGTGAGCGTCTCCTGGCTGTTGCCCGGCAGGGCGGGCAACGTGACCGTCGCAGGGCTTCCGTCGGCCTTGTACGTTGTCGTCGTGACGTACTCGCCGTCCAGCGGGCTCATGCCCGCGGGCAGCGTGAGCTTCCTTCCTGTGGGCCGGTCGGCGGCGTCGTAGCCAGTGATCTCGGTGGTGTGGTTGTCGCCGCCGACATGGCGGGTGGACGAGGTGAGCTGCCCTTTGAGAAGCGAGTCGTAGGTCCACGACGCGAGCTGCGTCCCGGCGACGTCGTCCCGGAACTCCCCGATCTTGCGGCCGAGCTCGTCGTACCGGTAGGCGAGGGTCTCGCCCCGCGCGTCCTTGGCCTTGGCGAGCTGACCGGCGTCGTCATAGGTCAGGGTGCTGACACCCCGGTCGGGGTCGGAGACGCTCTTCTGGCGGCCGAGCAGGTCGTAGTCGTACCGCCAGGTGTTGCCCGCGGTGTCGGTGACCGTGGCGAGACGTCCCGCCTTCTCGTAGGTGTACCTGGTGGTGGTGGAGTCGCCGGTCGGGGTGGCGGCGGCATAGAACTGCTGCTTTTCGGTCACCCGGCCATGGACGTCGGTATAGGAGGCGACGGGGACGGCCCCCCTGGGTGGGGTGACCTCGACATGGTCTCCGAAGTACTTCGTCGTGGTGCTGAACAACTCGTTGCCGAGGGACCGGACGGACGTCACCGTGGGCCGTTCCGCTCCGTCGTAGGTGGTGCGGGTCATCGCCGTCACCTCGGTGTCATCGACTCCGGCGAGCGCGGTGCCGGGGGTGCCGGTGTCGGCGTACGGTCCGTTGGCCTGGAACGTCAGCCCTCGGGAGTCGTACAGCGTGTCGGTGAGCACCCGCAACGGCCCTTCACCCGCAGGCCCAGGTCCCCATGCCTGTTTCTGGCGGGGACGTAGGAACCCATCGAACAGCGCGTAGCTCGTCGTCGTGTTGCCGTTCGCCTTGAGGGCCGCGGTCGACACCCAGCTCGGCCCGTTGGAGCGCACTTCGTAGGCGTACCTGTTGTTCGGAGTGTCGCCCCTGCCCTTGTCGCGTCCGGGCAGCCAAACCCCGATCAACCTGCCCAGCGCGTCGTAGGTCATGTCGGTGCGCCGCCCGTTGGGATCGGTGGCCTGGACGGGCTGCCCGAGCACGAGATCGTGCGTGGTCGTGGTGACGTGCCTCTTCGGATTGGTGACCGTCACGGCCGTGGGCAAGCCGGTCCTCGGCTCGTAGCTCGTCGTGGTCGTGCGGTCGAGGACATCGGCGACGGTCAGCGGACGGCCGTAGGCGTCATAGGTGGTGCGGGTGCTCGGGATGTGCGTGGCCTTGCCGTCCACGTAGTCCTTGAGCTCCTCGATCCGGGTCGCGTTGCCTGCGGTGGGTGCGGCGCCCAGGGCACGCCCGTCATAGGACGTGCGGGTATGGGAGATCGCATCACGCGGATAGGAAGGCGTGGTGCCGCAGGCGACGCCGTCGGTCCGCACCTCGGACGGCAGGTCGAGCAGCCAGCTTCCTTCGTTGCGGGCGTACGCGGTCGTCGTACACCGGTCGTCGGTGGCGACGGCGAGATCACCACGATCGTTCACCTGTACGGGCAGGCCCTGGTCGTTGTACCTGGTGTTCACCTCGCTGGTACGTGTGCCACCGGCCTTCAGCGTTTCCCGGGTCGTCGTGTTATCGGGCTTGACGACGTAGGCCTTCAACGTGCCGTGGGTCGCGGTCGGGCCCAGCTTCCACGGCCTATGGACGACCGTCGTCAGCACCGGCCCACCGGCGCCCTCGTAAGTGATCTCCTTGCGGAGGAATCCGGCGAGCGGGTCGGTGTCGGCGATGCCGTCCACCGTCGCGCCGTCCATTCCCCGGAAGTATTGGTACAGCGTCGAGGACTGGGTGCCCTTCGACGGGTCGCCGTGCTTGACGTGCACCTTCTCGTAGCCCCGGTACTGGGACCAGGTCCGCAGCTTCTCCGGGATCAGCGGATTGTCGTCCTGACGCCAGGCGGTGCCGCCGACGTACTCGTAGGCGGTCTTCTCGGTCTGCTGCCCGCCCACCCGGTCGAGCTGCGAGATCGACTGCACGACGTACTTGTTCATCCAGTCGTTCACCTGGACGTGTTCGTCCGGCGTCCAGATCACCGGGTAGCAGCGGCTGGTGTTGGCCTTCGGGTCCGGCTTCGAGGCCGGGACGCAGTCGGTGTCGAGGTAGTGGACCTCCACCGTGCCGCCGGACTCGTTGTTGACCGTGGCGATCCGCCATTTGTTCATCGGCAGCAGGCCGTCGGTGTCGGAGTTGAGGCGGTTGGGCTTCTGGACGCCGCCGAAGGTCACCTTCGGCAGCGAGACGGCCTGGCCGACGACGTTCGGCCCTGCGGCGAGCCCGGTGTGGGTGATGGCGGCCAGCCACAGCGACGGCGTGGTGCCGTCGGTGTTGGCCGGGTGGCTGTGCTCGAACGTCCACCGGTCGACGTCGGTGAACGCCCCGCCCTTCCACACCTGGGTGGTGACCTTGGCCAGCCGCTTGGTCGTCCAGAACGTCGGGAAGTACTTTGTCCCGCAGTTCTGCCCGTCGGCGCACGCCTGGTCGGTCGGGACGTCGGAGCCGCCGCGCTCGGCGTGGTCGAAGACCACGGCGGCGGTCGCGTGCTCCCCGGCCCGTCCGCCGTAGTCGATGCGGTCCAGCACGCCGCCGCGCACGTACTTGGTGGTCTTCGCGCCGTCGAGGTTGCGGCCGTAGTTGTTGGTCTCGGTCGTGTAGGAGTACGTCATGACGTTGCCGTGGGTGTCGACGACCTTGTCGAGGTTCCACCGGTAGGCCTGGTTGCACCACGACGCGTCGAACGTGGACGCGTGGCACGGCTCGCCCGACTCGTTGCCGTAGACCGGCACCGTCCACGCCGACGAGGAGTTCTGGCCGAAGAAGTACTGGGTGCCGTCGGTCGTCGTGACCTTCCAGTACTCACCGGCCCCTTCCGTGCCGCCCTTGTCGCCGTTGGACGCACCGGTGAACCGCTCGACCCGCGAGCCGTCGTCGCTCTCCGGCCGCCACCGGAGCACGCCGTCGCTGCTCTTGCCCGCGTACACCAGCGGCGTCGAGCGCCCGCCGAAGCTCATCGTCGCGTTGTCGAGCTCCCAGCACAGGTCGCCCGTCTTCCTCTCCGTCGCGGCGACGTCGTCGGCGCAGCCCTTGTAGGAGCGCTCGATCGACCCCGGCCACATGGTCCAGCCCTCTCCGAGCACCGAGGTCTGGTTGTTGGTCGCCGCGGTCCGCCCGTCCACCGCCCCGGACGAGTACGACAACGACAGGTCGGGCTTCAACTCGCCGGGCGCGGCCGGGAACCGCAGCGGGTAGGAGTAGGTGAAGTCGCCGGACTGAGTCGACACCGCCCACGTGCCGGCCGGTGACAGCGACGTCGCCCGATAGTCGCCCGTCTCTCCGTTGGGCTCGGCGGCGAGAGCGAAGGTCGCGCCCTCCCCTGTCACCGCCGCGTCAGCGGTGGCCTTCCCCGCCTTGACGTCGTTCTTCGTCTTCAGGACCTTCGCCGCCGAGCCCTCGCGTAGCTCGACCAGCCGGAGCCTGGCCGCCCAGTCCCCGCCATAGGCGTAGCGGAACGACGAGTAATCAACGGTGAGGGACACGCGACCGGCCTCGGCGTTCCCGTCCGTACGCCTCAGCTTGAGGATGAGCCCGTCAACGCCCTGCTTGACCGCGCCCGCATGGTCGACCAGTTCCACCCCCACCTCGGCGGGCGGCCCGGCCTTCGCCGCGCCGTCCGTCCCGGCCGGTACAGCGGCGGCACCCACCCATACCGGGAGCCCGCCTGCCCGTTCAGGCGCGGCGGATCGAGCCGAGGGCGGTTTCGCCTCCGCCTTGCCCGCGGATGGCCAGGACACCGTCGGCCGCCAGGCCTCCGCGGCCTCGGCGGTTCTGTCGACCGGCCGCGGCTTGACCGGCACCTTGGTGGTCTTGGCCAGGTGCGGCGCCGCGGGCTTGATCGGCGGCCACGTCGCCGCCGCCCCGGCGGGCGCCGCGTGCACACCCGTGACCGCCCCCATGACGAGGGCCACACCAGCGCTCAGAGCTGAAAAGCGACGCATGAACATGGCGGACGTTCCTTCAGGGTGAGGAGATCACGTAGCCGAGCGGGAGACCGGGTTCGGCGTTCCCCTCGCAGAAGCGGTCGAGCGACTCGAACCGCTCGCCGTCGTCCCCACGGCAGGCGAACAGCTGCCGGCTCGCCAAGCCGGTGGGCGGTGCGGGCCAGAGCCAGCCCACGGGCCAGGCGCCCAGGTCTCGCTCGCCGTCGCAGTCAGGGTCGGTGGACAGGAACTCGTCGAACGTCTCGGGGTCGCTGACCTCGCACATCCGCAGCCGCAACGCCTCGTCCCCCGGATCGGTCAGCGCCAGGTAGCCCAACGCTCTCTCGGCCTGGTAGCCGGTCGGCAGCTGTTGGCCGTGCGTGCTGGCCCAGTGCTCTCCGTCCGGGCCCCGATGGCGGATGAGGGGCGCGAGCATACGGACGTAGCCGAGCAGCCCTTCGGTGCGCACCCGGTCCGGGGTGCTCTCGCAGTCGTCCCGGTGGGAGAGATAGTGGTCCCCGCTCCCCACGACCGCGCACCGGTAGACCGGCGCGGTCGGGACGCCCCCGGACGGCGGACTCGCGTACAGCCACCCGGCCTGGCCGAGGAGCTCCCGGCCCTCGCAGCCGACCGAGAGGGCGAGGAAGAACCCGCCGGAGTAGCGGCAGGAGTAGACCGGCCGGGTGTTCGGCGCGCCCTCCGGCGCTGTGAAACCGCGCGAACCCTCAAGGTGGTATCCCGGCGGCACCGGGCCCGGTCCGGTGTAGCGGCCGACGCCGTTCCCGCTGAACTGCGTGAAGGAACCCGCGAAGAGCGAAGGTGGCTCCGGCTCCGTCTGACCGCTGAGCTCAGCGATCGCCGGGTCGGGCAGCACACCGTTGTAGAGGTGGACCTCGTCGATCGACCCCCGCCAGGGGGCGACCGGCTGCCCCTTGAGCTTCGCCCGGCCGATGACGAGCGGGCCCGTGGCGTTCCAGGTCGAGGTGAACGGCGCCGAGCCCGCGAGCGCGCCGTTGACGTAGATACGGATCTCTCTCTTCTGCGCGTCGTAGACCCCGGCGAGGGCGGTCCACTCCCCCGTGACGGGCGCGGTCCCGGCCCCGGTCGCCGCCACGTAGGTCGTGTCCGGCTCGGTCTTGTCCGGCGTGGCGACCATGTGGAAGACCCATCGGTGGACGTTTCCGACCTTGGCCTGATGGAGGTAGAAGCCGCTGTGCAGGGCGCCCTCCTGGCTCACGGCGGTCCGCTCGTCGTCCAGCACGTCGGTCCTGACCATCGCTGTGACGGTGAAGCTGGAGTCGGTGCGCACCGCCGGGCCACTGGTCAGCCCTTGGCCGTCGGTGAAACGGACCGCCCCGCCGACCTTGCCCGGGACCCACGTCGCGCCCGTCAGGGCGGCGGTGCGGTAGTGTCCCGAGACGTCGCCGGCGCGGTCGCCCGAAGGCTCGTCCAGCGGGTAGTGCGCCTCCGCGACGGGGGAGGCCGCCAGGCGGTCGATCTCACTGCGGGCCGCGGTGTCTCCCGCTTCGAGGTACGGGAGGTCGCTGAGCGCCCGATCGTACATCCGTACGTCGTCGACGTCGCCCGGCCAGGCGTTCCCGAAGGCCCCGCGCGCCTTGCCCCGGCCCAACTGGATCGAGTCGGACGCCCACGGCGTGGACATCGTGGTGGTGCCCTGTGGAACGCCGTCCACGTACAGCGCCATCTCCTTCGTGGTGACGTCGTAGACGCCGGTGAGATGGGTCCATACACCGACCTGAGGCGGACTGGCGGCCACAACGTTCACCGCCTGTCCGTCATCGGCGTCCTTGGTGACCATCTGGAAGCCGTAGCGGTTGAGCTCGCCGATGTAGCTGAGCGAGAAGGCGAGCATCCGATCGCCGGTCTGCGAGACCGCGATGCGGGTCGTGCCGCCGGTCTGGGCGAGCCTCACCCAAGCCGAAACCGAGAAGCTCTGGTCCGTGCGCACCGCGGCTCCGCCCCCCGGCGCGACGTGGGAGTCGACGTTTCCGTTGAAGCGCAGGGCGTCACCGACCCGACCCCGGGTCCACCGTGAAGACCCGATGACGGTGCCATCGTGGTAACCGACGCTGTCGGGGACGGCGGTCTGGGTCCAGCGCCCGTCCAGCGGCCAGTGCGCCACGGCCAGCCGGCCCGGCCGCACATCGAACCGGTAGTGCACGCACTGCGGGCTCACGTTGTTGGCCCGATCGACGGCGCTCACCCACACGTCCCAGGGCCCCTGCTTCATCGGCGTGACCTGGAATGTCGCGCTGCCGCCCAGGGTGTTCGCGCGCATGGTGCGGGTCGTGCGGCACTGGGTGCCTCCCTGGGAGAGGCCGTATCTGTACTCGACGACGTCGGAGTCCCCGGCCGCGGCGGAGGCGGTGAACGTCACCGGCGCGCCCACCGTCGGCGTGCCTGACGGAAGGCTGACCGACGGGGTGCCGGGGGCCTGGTTGTCGATGTCGAACTGGCACCACGGTGACGGGCCCCACGGCCCGTCACCGTATTGGTCGGCGCTGCGGGCCCGCCAGGAGATCTGGCGTCCGTGGGCGAGCGCCCCCTGCGGAATGGTGGCCGAGAACTCGGTGCCGTTGCCCTGATATCCGTGCGCGGAAGCATTGATCATCTGCCCGTGCCGCGTCCACCACTCGAACCGCGTCCACATCGGGTCGCCGTCCCTGTCCCTCGCGACGGCGCGCAGCGTGATCGGACCGGCGGCGTTGTTGATGTAGTGGGGGCTGTTCTCGTTGGTGCTGCACGAACGCTTGATGGTCCCCGCCGTCCAGGCGTGGTTCGTGGGCGCGGAGGGCGGCCAGTTGTAGTGCACCAGCAGGCGGTAGGAGTTGAACTTCTTCCAGCCGTACTGGTCGGACTCACTGGTGCCGCGCAGCATGAAGGCGACCCGATCCGTGCGGGCGTTGGAGTACCGCACCTGGTCACCGACGCCCCAGCCGATCCACGCCGGACCGCAGTCCCCGCTCGTGGCGTATCCATGCATCACCCTGCGCGGTCCGCCGATGGCGCCGGACAACGTCGTCTTCTGGTTGCCCCAGTCGAGGCTGGAGTCGAAGGGGTTGGCGTGGTGGAGGTTGATCCCGAACTCCCGGCCGGCGGGAGCCGAACAGGCCGGTGCGTACACCTCGTGCGCGTTGAACTCCGCACCGGAGGTGACGTTCGGGACGCTGATGATGTTCGCGCCGTGCAGGCTCCGGATGTCGAACTGGACATAGGTCCGGGCGGCCGCGATGCCGTTGCAGTAACCGTTGTTCCAGCACTGGCCGACCTTGCCGAGGTTCAGCCCATCGAAAGGACCCCCGCTCTCGACGTCTCCGCCGCCGTACCAGTACGAGTTGCCCGGCTTCCCCTGGAACACCTTGGCCCAGCCCGCCATGGGCATGTTGAGATCCGGATCGATCGACACCGGGAACTTCGTGGCGGGGTCGGTGAGGAGTTTCTGGTCCGGGATGACGTTGACCGCGTCCCGGGCCAGGTCGAAACGACCGACCGCGTCGCGCGACCCGGCGTCCCACATCGCTGGGGCCTGTGACGAGAAGACCGTCTCGCCCTTGGCACTGACAAAGGCGGCCCCGCCGCCGTCGTTCTTCCGCAGGGTCAGCTTGTTCGTCTCCACGCCGAAGCGCACCTTGCGCAGCCGCGGGTTCCGCGCTGCCTTGCGGGTCTTGACGACCAGCACCTCGCTGAAGCCCGTCGCGTTCGCGGTGAGCTTGAGATCCACGCCCGGCATCACTTCCGGATATGTGGCCGTGGAGCCCTTGAGCACCGGCGTCGGCAACCGGCCCTGCCAGCGCAGCGCCACATGGCGCTCGCCCCGGCCGAGCCGTACCAGCGGTCCCTTCCCGCCGCCCGAGAAGACCAGTGGCTCCGAGACCGCACGTGGTGCGACCGAGCCGTCGGGCGTCCGCGTCAGGGTGACGTCGACCGGCGTCCACGCGCCGCCCTGCCGCACCCGTACCGGGCCTGGATGCAGCTGAGCGGTGAAGTGGCCACGGGGGTCGGCGTACACCTCCATCGTCTCGGTCCGCTTGGCCCTCACCTCGACCCGCTTGCCGGTCTCGCGGGCCCGTGTCAGGGCGAGGCGCTCCGCCGAAGTCGGAGCCGAGCTCGCCCACGTCGCGCTCGCCGCCACCGCGTCCGTGTCGCCGCTGTCCGCGCCCGCGCCGCCGCCGGCCAGATCATCCCCGGACGCCCCGGAGAGCAGGGCCGCGACCGTGACCATGACCACCGTGCTGCGGACGACCACGCCGTCCGCCGCTCGCAACCGCATCTCCCACCCCACGTCCCCGGGAGGCAAGCCTCCGCTGCGGGTCGATCATGACCTCGGGCGGCTTCACGCCTGCTTCATGCCTGCTTCATGCGTCCGGCACCCCATCTGAACAGGCGAATCGGCTCAGTGGCATTGCCAGAGGAAGCGCCCCTCACGTCCGTCCGGCGAAACGAACGCGTACCCGACCCCGGCATCCCCGAGAAGCGCGATCGCGCGCAACTGCTCCGCAGCGCGCGACAGCGGCTCGTTCTGCTCGGTCAGGGCGAGGGGAACGGTGGTAAGCGTGCGGTGACGTCGTCGGCGGACTCGGCGAGTCTGGCGACCGCGTACGCGCGGATGGTCTTCTATCATCCGGTCGCGTCGAGCGGGACGATCGTTTCTCGATCAGGGAGCCGATCACGTACAGGACGTCGTCAGCGTGCAACGAGCCGTCGTGGCAGACCGCCTCCAGCGACCGGAGGGTCGCGCCGCCGGGGAACGCGGACAGACGGCGTGCCAGCGCGCGTTCCGGCTCGTCCGGCAGGGTGGCGTTGCTTCCCAAGGTCAGGCCGCGATCGCTTCCTCATCGCGCTCGACGGCCCGGCGCTTGGGAACCTGTGGCGACCAGCCGATCCAGTGCAGCAGATAGGACGTACCACGCAGCGTGTACCGCACTCCAAACCGCTCGTTGATGACCTCGGCGATCCGGGCCAGGGTCCAGCGCTGGTCGTCCATCCCTTCTCCAGGGCCTGGTCGTAGCGCAGGAACGCGGTATGGCCGCTGAGGTAGCGGATGGCCGCGTCGATCTGGTGGCGGCGGTGTGTCGGGAGCGCGGCGGCTTGGGCGTGCAGGGTGGTGGTGGTGACCTGGTCGGTGTGTCCGGCCAGCAGGGCCAGGGCGCACGTGTGGCCCGGCCCGTGGCCGTCTGGTTCCGTGTCGTCCGCCGGGGACGGCGATCACATCGTGCGGGCGGCGTGGCGAGGGGACCGCGTCGTAAACCGCTGCGAGGGTGGCCATGCGTTTCTGGCGGGTTTCTCTCCGGCGGCCAGCCGGGTGCGGAAGGTGCGCGCGGCCCGGGCGGCGGCCTTGGCCGTGACCGGGCGCAACGCCTCGGGCCGCATCACCACACCCTTCTGGTCAACACTGACGATCAGCAGCTCCTCGGCGGTGCGCGGGACCGGCATGCGGGAGGCGTCGATGTCGCCCGCCGCCCGCCGCACCAGCTCCAGGAGTTGGCGCTTGCCGACCACGTTCCCGCACCGGGCGGTGATCGCCTCTTGGGCGGTGTCGAACGAGCCGCGCACCGCTTCGGCGGCCGCCAGCCTGGCCAGGCCGGCCGAATGCCGTCCGCCCGGCAGCGACAACGCCGCGTCGGCTGGGTAGAGGTTGGCCGCTCCCGGGGTGCGCCAGGCGCAGCGGGTGCCGAACACCGTGCCGAACACCGTGCCGAACACCGTGGCCAGCAACCGGTGATGCCCAGGCTCCAGTCGGCGGCGTTCGGCCCCGTCGGCTCCGGTCAGCCCGCCCCCGCCCGCGCGAGCGCGCCCGGCGGCGGCTTGTTCACGCTCGGCGCGCAGGTCCAGATGCGCCTGCAGCATCAACCGCAGCAGCTCACGCCCCTGCTCAGCGAGGGTGTCTTCGAGACGGTCGTGCGACCAGGACAGGGTCTGCGGGTGGGCGAGCTGTCCGAGGAGATAGTTGAACCTGTTCCTCGCGGCTGCAAAGGCGTCAACATCGGCCCCGGCGACGTAGCTTTCCATCGCGGGCTCTTCTTCCCGGCGCGGTTGGTTCACAAGGTGTGGTTGCCTTCGAACCTGCACCGGGGAAGAGCCCGCCCGCAATCACCCCGCCGGTGACGAGGCGATGCCGTCCCGTCCTTCGCCCGGCCCGCCACCCGGCCCGTCAGCCAGTTCGTCGGCCGCTGAGGCGGTCAGCGTGGACAGTCCCGGCTCGTTCTCGGTCGCCCAGCCGCGCTCGACCAGTCGCTTCAGCTTGCTCCGCAGCCCTTCTCGCTTGGCCGCCGAGTCCTCCAGCACCATCGCGGCCGCGACCTGGCCGGCCCGCATCGGCGCGGCCGCATCAGACAAGATCTCCACCGCGTCCCGGTAGGCGGCCGGCAACTCCGACGCCGCCATGCCCGGCCGCCACGGCGGCACCGTCAGCACCCCGATCGGCGAGGCCACCGCCTCACCAGCATTAACGGGGCCGGGCACAGCCACCAGATCCTCGACCGCCCCGGAAGCCTCACTCACAACCTCTTGCACGGTCTCCCGGGTGATGACCAGCCGCGACAACTTGTCTTCCTCGGCCTCCAGCAGCCCGGTCAACTCGGCGATCTGTTCCCCGATCTCATCGATCCGCTGCCGGACCACGGCCTCCCGCCGCACCAGCTCCTCAAAGAGTGAGCCCATCGTGGTCGCCTCCCCCCTGCTGACCGAACATCTGCGCTCTGGACGAGAACGCAACGACAAATGGACGACCGTGCGCAGGGAGGCCTACGCCGACTATCTGGCTGCCCTGCACGACGCCAACGAGGCACTGCGCACAGTCTCGCTGGGCGAGCATTCACCCGATCTCACCCGCAAGGCCGCAGCAAGATCGGCATTCCACAGCGCCGGGGTCACCAAAGCACGAGAACACATCATCCTGATCGCCCCGGAGACCGTGATCGCTGCAGCAACCGAGGCCTTCCACAGCCTCCGCACAATGCGCGACCACATCGGCCAAGGCGAAAACCTGGCCCAATACGAACCCGTGTTGCTGACCTATGACGAGCACCTACACACACTGAGAGAAGCCGTTCGCCACGACCTCGGCGTCACGGGGAACACCCCTCAAATCCCGCTCTGACACCACAGGGAGGTGGGGCCAAACTCACCCACGATCAAGGCCACCAAGATCGCTAAATGGGCCCAAACCCGCCCGAAGGTGGAGCCACTTCACACCAGTGAGACCAGCCACCGGCGGATCCGGCGCGGCACGATCGCACGTCCCCTCGAACCCGGATCGGGAGCTTGGTGTCGTTTGGGGTGGACTGGCGGTGCACGTCCTAGAATGCGCCGGTGACGACCGTTCCTGATGGCGCCCGGCCCGGCTTGTTCCCCGAGCGGGAACGCGCGGTTCTCGGCGAGGCCGGCATCGCGGTGTTCGCCGGCCGGTTGGTGCTGGACTCGCAGCCGCCCATCGACGCCACGGCGCTCGACGCGGTGGCCGCCCGCTGCGCCGGACCGCTCCCCGATCAGCTCATCGCGTTGTGGCGCACGGCCTTCGGGGGGCGGCTCGACTACGACCTTCGCGCCGACCTTGACGGCCAGGACGTGCCGGTGTCGTTCACCGAGCTCTTCTATCCCGGCAGCGGGGACTACCACGATCTGTGGGGCTGGATCGACCACGAGTGCGAGCTGGCGGAGGAACACCTGCCGGACTGGCCGGGCCGCCTCGTCCACCTGCCGATCGGCGGCTTCGAGTACCTCGACCGCGTCTACGTGCACACCGCCACCGGCCCGGACCACGGCTCCGTCATGTGCTGGCGCCAGGGACTGCCACCCGGGTGGGAACTGCGGACGGGCGACCGCGCCGCTCGGCTCGCCGACGACCTGCATGCGCTGTTCGGGCTGCTGATACTGGAGCAGGACCCCTGGGACGTGCAGGACGACGCGGTCGAAGCGGGCGGTGAGATGCGCGACGCC
Source organism: Spirillospora sp. NPDC047279 (assembly GCF_040643285.1). NCBI lineage: Bacteria > Bacillati > Actinomycetota > Actinomycetes > Streptosporangiales > Thermomonosporaceae > Spirillospora > Spirillospora sp. NPDC047279. Next base: position 45,671 of record NZ_JBEYUA010000033.1, on the reverse strand, counting down.
GTGGACGAGCTCGCCGACAGCGGCGACCCGCACGCCCGGTCCGCCGCGGCGAGATTGCGCCGCCTCGTGCGGGCGACCGTGCTCGACTGGCGCGGCGCTCTGGATCAGGGCACGCTCGTCGCGCAGCGCCGGTTGCGACGGCTCGCCCTGGACCGTGCCTCGGCCGCCGACGACAGGGAACTTCTCGCGCGGCTGGTGGAGCTGGGATGTGATCCGGCCGAGGAGGTTCGCAACGGACTGGCCCCTATCGACGTGGCTCTGCTGAACGGGGCCGCCGGCGTCGTCCGGTGGCTCCTGGAGCGAGGCGTCCCGGTCGGGAATGCTCTGCAGGTCGGCGCGCATGCCGTCGACCTGGACCTGGCCGCCGAACTCCTCGATCGAGGCGCGCGGGTCAATGCTTGCGCGGTCACCCGGGCGGTGGACAATCCGGACGTGGACGTCTTGCACCTGCTGGCCCGGGGCGTCCAGCCCGACGACGCGCTCGCCCGGCTTGAACCACGGCTACGGATGTTGGCCGCCCAGGCCGAGCACGCCGCCAGCCGTCTGACCGCCCAGGGCGAGACGACCGCCGCGGTGCGTGAGCAGCACCGATCCGCCGTGCTGAGAGGACTCGCCGTCCGGTTCGCCCCGGCCACCTGACCTCGCCCGCCGCCGCAGGGGGCCTGTGGCCCCATCGCGTCCGAGGCAAGATCGCCATTCCGAGCCAGTCGCAAAATGTCCCTGCGGGGACGCCTTGCAGGCGTGAAAATCGGGGGTGGCTGCTGTCCGCGGACGTCGAAGAATCTTGGCGCGTGCTGAGCCCGTGAGACAGTCTGACGCCGGGAGCCGGCCTCCGGGGCCCTGCATTGTTGCCGTGAGCACGTGATTCCGCCTCGTTCGTCCCCTCCGGCTCCCGCGGACGGTGATCTCGGCTGTGACGATGGCGGTGGTCAGGTCGTCGTCGGGGAGCGCGAGGGACGCCGACAGGGCGGTGACCAGGGCGTACAGGTCGACGGTCCGGTCGCGGTCGTGGGCTTCGGCGGCTGCCAGTTCGCGGACCGGCTGGATCGCGGCACGCAGATCAGGTGCGTGCCCGGCGGCTTGGACGGCTGCGTCGTCGGTCTCGTTCAGGGCCAGGTCCCGGTCGGTGGCGGCGTCGACGGTGGCGGCCTCGAGCAGGGAACTCAGCGCCTGCGTCAGCGCCCACGCCGCCTGGATGTAGGCGTCTTGGCGGCCGGTCTCGGTGATCCGGTACCGGGCCGGGCCGAGCACGCCGGCCAGTTGCTCCTCGACCTTGGTGAGCGCGGGCAACGCGTTCATGAACTCGGGCGGGGGGACAGGCGCGACGGCGACGGCGTGGCCGGCCCGTTGAGCGTCGTCTGCGGCGAGCGCCACGCGCGCGAGCCACGGCGCGGCGGTCACGTCACCGACGAGCAGGCCCTCGTGCTCCTCAAGCCGGTCCCATACGTCGACGTGTTCTGTCAGCGCCTGCACGGGCCCGTCCTTGGCTTCGGTGGCACGGGCCATGGCGAGCATGGTCTTGGCGCGGGTCAGCGGGAGGCCGGGCCTGAGCTCCAACGCCGCCCCGTCCACGTCGCCCATCCGAAGGTCGGCGGTCGCCAGCAGCGGTAGGGCCGCCGCCTCAAGGAGGCGGTTGCCGATCGATCTGCTACGGGTAACGACGAGCGTCGCCTCCGTCTTGGCTGGACCAAGGCTGCCTGTGGTCAAGAGCATGCCCGCCTGCAGGAGATCGACCGGGCCCACCTCGTTCAGCATGATGGCGAGTACCAGCCTCGGCGGGATGGTGCGGTCGTCCGGCGAAGCTTGGCCGGAGACCATGACGGCGAGGCGCCGTCGTCCAGGTGGAGTGCTGGCTGGCTCGTCGATCACCCACCGTCCTGCCTTCAGGGCCTGGGTGCTCCATAGGTGCTCGTCCGCCCCGATTACCGGGCGGCAGAAAGCGACAGGGACGCCCATTGCCTGCCGACCGGGGGCTTTTGGCCAGAGAGGTCGGTCCATCCTGGTCGGCGAATGATTTCGTGTCTGGACTGTGGGTCGCCGGTTATTTACGCTCAGGATGGCCCTTGCCCCGCTGCGTGAGGAACGCGATGACCACGGTTCCGGAGTTGCCCGATATCCTCTCCCCCGAATTCGCGATCGACCCCTATGGGGCCTACCGCGTGCTCCGCGAGAGGGCTCCGGTCTACTGGCATGAGGGCACTCAGAGTTTCGTCCTGTCCCGATACGCGGACGTGGCGCGTGCGTTCCGCGATCCGGTGTTCACCACGGCCAACTACGATTGGCAGTTGGAGCCGGTACATGGCCGGACGATTCTGCAGCTCAGCGGCCGCGAACACGCGGTGCGGCGGGCCCTGGTCGCGCCCGCGTTCCGCGGCAGCGAGCTTCGCGAACGGTTCTTGCCGGTGATCGAGCGGAACGCGCGGACGCTCATCGACGGGTTTCGCCGAACCGGCCAGGTCGAGCTGGTGGGCGAGTTCAGCACGCACTACCCGGTCAACGTGATCGTGGACATGCTTGGTCTGAACCAGGCCGACCACGCCCGCTTTCATCGCTGGTACACCGCGATCATCGCGTTTCTGGGCAATCTGAGCCGCGATCCCGAGGTGGCCGCCGCCGGCGAGCGGACCCGGGTTGAGTTCGCCGAGTACATGCTGCCCATCATCGGCAGGCGGCGGTCCGAGCTTGGCGAGGACCTGCTGTCCACGCTGTGCCGGGCGGAGGTCGACGGCACTCGGATGAGTGATGAGGACATCAAGGCGTTCTGCAGCCTGCTGCTGACCGCGGGTGGCGAGACCACCGACAAGGCCATCTCGGCGATCATCGCCAATCTGCTGGCCCATCCCGAGCAGTACGCGGCGGTGCGCCAGGACCGGAGCCTGATCACGCGGGCGTTCGCCGAGACGCTCCGCTACACGCCGCCGGTCCACATGATCATGCGGCAGCCTGCCGAGGACGTCGCGTTCCCCGGCGGGACGATCCCGGCCGGCTCAACCGTCACCTGCCTGATCGGCGCGGCCAACCGAGACGGCGAACGCTACCGGGCTCCCGACTCCTTCGACATTTTCAGGGACGACCTGGAGACGGCTACGGCGTTCTCAGCAGCCGCTGACCATCTGGCCTTCGCGCTGGGCCGGCATTTCTGCGTGGGGGCGCTGCTCGCCGAGACCGAAGTCGAGGTCGGCGTGAACCAGTTGCTGGACGCCATGCCCGACATGCGCCTGGCCCACGGGTTCAGGCCGATCGAGCAGGGCGTCTTCACCCGCGGGCCTGCCGAGCTGCGGCTGGAGTTCAGCCCAGCGCAGGGGCGGCCGGTGTGAAGGTCACCGGCAGCGTGTAAAGGCCACGCATCCAGAACGAGGGCCGCCACTGCAGTTCCTCAGGCGGGACGGCCAGCGCCACGTCCGGAAGCCGGTCCAGCAACACCTCGATGGCCGTCTTGGCGATGATCTCTGCGAGCTCGGGCGCGGGGAACGGGCATCCATGTTCACCGTGGCCGAAGGACATGTGCGCGCGGTTGGCCGCGGTGGCGCCGTAGGTCGCTGGTCGCACCTGCGGGTCGGTGTTGGCGGCCGCGAGCCCGAGGATGAGCAGGTCGCCGCGGCGGATGCGGCGGTCGCCGAGCTGGCAATCATGCACGGCCCAGCGGCCGATGAAGTTCTGGGTGGGAGTGTCCTCCCAGAGCACCTCGTTCAGCGCCTCGGACGCGCTCCGGCGGCCGCCCTGCAGCGACATGGAGAACTCGTCGTCGACCAGCATGAGCCGCAGGGCGTTGCCGATCCAGTTGCCGGTCGGTTGCTGTGCGGCCGCCATCACCACCAGCAGGTCGATCACGGTCTCCTCGTCGGTCAGCCCGGCATGGTGCTCCAGCAGCCGTGCCGGCACGTCCGGCCCCGGGTTCTGCCGCCGGTCGACGACAAGCTGCTGCATGCGGGCATGGATGCGGCCGTGCGCGGCGGCGGCGTCGTCGTTCACGTCCAGGGATTCGGCGACGTCCTGGACCAGGACCGGGATGTCGTGCTCGGGCAGCCCGTAGAGGCGGGCGATGATGTGCAGCGGCAGCTGGTGTGAGTATTGGGCGATCAGGTCGGCCGCGCCGTCGCCGGCGAATCGGTCGATCAGCTCGTCCGCGGTCCGCTCGCACATGGAGACCAGCTCGGTGCGATCGACGGCGTCCAGGGCGTCGCCGATGGCGCCGGCCCTGCGCTGGTGTTCGGTGCCTTCGGCGAACATCACTGACGGTGTCCAGCCGACGTAGGGCATGAGCGGCCAATCTTCTGGAACGTTGTCCCAGGCGTTCCACCGCCGGCAGTCCCGGGCGAACAGCCCTGGGTTGCTGGTCACATGGTGCACGTCCCGATAGCCGAACACGTACCAGGCCGGCACGTCACCGTCCAGCAGAACCGGCGCCACCGTACCGAAGCGTCGGCGCAGCGATCGATAGAGATCGCCTGGGTCGCCGGTCGGCGGCGCCCCGGTCAGCCGCACGGGCTCATCAGTGTGGTCGTCGGTCATGACGTCGTCTCCACGATCTCCCGCAGCCGGGTCAGATGGCGTACTAGCGTGATCAGCACGTCCTTGGCCGAGTCCCGGCGGCGGGCGTCGCATTCGATCAGTGGTACCGAATCGTCCAGGTCCAGCGCGTCGCGGATCTCCGCCAGGGCCGGGCCACCGTCGCCGAACCGGTTCACCGCCACCACGAACGGCATCCGGTGGTGTTCCAGCCGGTCGATCGCATACCAGGACTCCTGGATGCGGCGGGTGTCGACGAGCACGACCGCCCCCAGGCTGCCGGAGAACAGCTGGTCCCACAGGAACCAGAACCGCTCCTGGCCTGGCGCGCCGAACAGGTACAGCACCTGCTGCTCGTTCAGGGAGATCCGGCCGAAGTCGAACGCCACCGTGGTGGTCCTCTTGTCGGGTACCCGTCCTGGATCGTCGATGCCGACACCGGCCTCGGTCATGATCTCTTCAGTGCTCAGCGGGCGGATCTCGCTCACCGCGCCGACCAGGGTCGTCTTGCCGACCGCGAAACCGCCCGTGATCACGATCTTCAACGCGTCGCGGGTGGTCTGGCGCAGCGGCGCGCCGAGTACGGTGGCGGCTTGATCAGAGCTTCTGGAGTCCAAGGAGCACCTGCTTCAGGGTGTCCAGGTCGGGCAGTTGTGCCGGGCCTGGCGTCGAGGAGGGATGGCGAAGGGTGATGCGGCCGGCGTCGAGGAGATCTGCCAGGAGGATCTTGACGACGGTGACCGGGAGCGTGAGCGCGGCCGACAGCTCCACAACGGCCACTGGGCTGCGGCGGCAGAGCTGGAGGATCCGGGCGTGCTCGGACTGCATGCCCGGGGCCGGCTCGTCCTCGGCGACGACCAATGCCACCAGATCCAGCGCGCCTTCGGGGGCGCGGCTGCGCCCCCCGGTCACCGTGTAAAGCCGGTCCGGGTCCTCACGGTCGATGGCCCGGCGGGTCATGCCGACGAGGTCTCCGGCGGACGTGGCGCGGCCGACAGGAACGGCCCGATCCGTTCCACCAGCTCGTTCATGTTGTGGCCGACCAGCCCGACGTCGGCGTCGTCGGCGGCGACCGCCGCCATGTGTGCTCCGGCGCCTGCCGGAACGATCAGCAGCAGGCCGCCCGCGAACTCCACCATCGACAGTCCCGCGCTGATCCCGGTGCCGAACTCGGCTGATGCGCTCAACGACAGGCTCTGGATTCCGGAGGCGATGGCTGCCAGCTGATCCGCCCGGTCTTCGTCCAGCCCGGCGGTGCGGCAGATCTTCAGGCCGTCCCTGGAGGACACCAGAACGTGCCGCAGGCCTGGGGTCTGTTCCCGCAGGTTCTCCAGCAACCAGTCGAGGTCGCGGTTATCGGTGCTCATCAGGATCGCTGGGGTACGGCTGTTCGGCCGTGCCCCTGCCTCCCCTCTCTCCTGTTGTACTGCGATGACGCAAGACCGTGCGGGAGTGCTCAGTTGTCCGGCGTGGAATCCTCGTCCTGCGAGGTGTCTTGGCGGTGGTGACCACCAGCGGCCTGCCGGAAGGCAGCCAGCCGCGCGCCGGCCTCGGACCGTTGCGGACCTGTCTGCTCGACCACTGCCGGCAGTGACCGTGAGGCCGCCGCCAATGTCTCACCTCGCCGACGGCGGGGCAGGACGGTGCCTGTCTCCGCATCGTCCTGACCGGACTCTGCCGCCGGGTCGCTCGCAGACTGTGCCGGGCCCGCGGGTCGTGCCGCAGGGGGTTCGGCCTCCGCGGCGGGGCCGGGAACCGCGTCAGGGGAGACCGCGCCGGCACCGGCGGCCACCGCGCTCGTCACCGGGCTGGTCACCGGGCTGGTCGCCGCGCTCGACGTGGCAGACCGAGCGGTACCGGCCTCGTCGTGATGGCCGGGCGGCTCGGCCTGCGGGCGGGTGATCAGTGTGCGCGGAATCATCACCACCACACCGGTGCCACCGCGTGAGGATGGCCTGAAGCTGACCGTCAGTCCGTACCTGCCCGACAGCCGCCCCACCACGGCCAGGCCCAACCGGGTTCCGGGCAGGGAGGTCAGATCCAGCTGCTGGGTGACCAGCCGCTCGGCCCTGTCACGCTCGCGCTTGCGCATGCCGAGACCGCCGTCCTCGATCGTCACGACGACCCCGGCGTCTTCCTCCTCGACATAAACGTGGGCCATGGTGCCGTGCGCCGAGAACGCCGTCGCGTTCTCCATCAGCTCGGCCAGGGCGTGCATCACGCCTTCGGCGGCGAATCCGGCGACTGCGGCCGTGCTGGTCGCGTGCAGTTGCACGCGACGGTAGTCGCCGATCCGGCCCATCGCGCCACGCAGGATGCTTTCCATCGGGATCGGCTTGGTCCATCGCCGTCCTGACCGGCCGCCGCTGAGCAGAGCGATACTGTCGGCGAGCCGCCCCAACTGCGACACCTGATGATCCAACGCCAGCAGGTCGCCGAAGACTTCGTTCTCGCTGTGACGGTTCTCCAGCTCACGCAGCTCGGCCAGCATGCTGCCGGTCTGCGCCTGGACTCGCGCGGCGGCGCTGGCGCACGCCGCCAGCGCCGCCGCGCTCGCGCGCTCGCTCGCCGCGACCTCCCGAGCCACCACCCGCAACAGCCGGACCAAGGCGCCATTACTTGGCATCTCGGCCGCGGCCAAGGCGCTCTCGGCTGCCGTGCGATCATGCCGGATGCGTCCTATCAGTGCCGGAACGCTGCTATCGGCCAGCTGAGCCGCCTGATACTCCACCGCCAGCCGCGCCTGACGGGCATCGGCGGCACGCCGCTCTGCCTCGGCCAGGCCAGTGGCGAACACGGTGAGCATCCGCCCGACCGCCGGGTCCTTGATGTGCGGGACCTCGGCCAGCAGCTGCTCTGGAGCGACCCCGTCCTTGGCTCGATCGGCAACCGCAGGCAGGACGGTTTCGGCGAGTTCGTTGAGCCGGGCCGCGCCGGTTTCCGCCCTGACCGTCCGCTGGAGCATCTGGTCGGCCTTGCCCGCGAAGTAGGCCGCAGCCGCCACCGCGACGCTCAGCAGCAGCACCAGGGCTCCGCCTCCGATGACCGTCACCATCCGGGCCGCCGAGGACACCGCTGCAACCGCTGTGAGCCAGCCGCTTCCGAGGGCGATCACCGCCGCCAGCCAAACGAGCAGGGCACGCTCCAGCGGAGCACGAACATGAGCCGACATAGGCACAAGTCCTCGAAACGGAGGGAGGCCGCATCGTCGATTCCCGGGCGAACTGACGAGCGGCGCGGACGGCCACTGAGGGATTCCCGCAAGAGGCCAAAGGATCGCTTCGTACAGTAGAACTCGGAAACCCGAGCCGCAACAAGAATCACATTACCGCTCGTTCGTCGCTGATGCCTCATCAGCCACCCAAGCCGCACACAACCACGCGAGCAGCATCGACCTGACCTGACCGACCCGCAAGACCCTCATGATCTCAACGCGCCAGAGAACACCATTCTAAAAAGATCTTGATTGTTGATCTTGGTCGGACTCGCCCGGTTACGCAGCTCCTCCCGGCAACACCCAGTAGCCCGGCCAGACAATACCTGGAACGTTGTCACACAAGTACAGAAGCACCTCTCCGTGATTATTCGTGATAATTGCCACCGAACCGCGCTGCTGCGCCATTCACACGTCTCCTTCGAACGGGTCGGCGTCACCACGGTGCCGGGTACTCGGCGGCGAGCTGGTCGGCGGTGGACCAGTGCGTCGTAGCCAGCCCCCGAGCGGCCGGTTCGTGGCAGAGTGGCGGGATGCCTGGCGCGCGGTACGGGATGGATGCGCCCTACGGGTTCGGGTTCGTGGGCCTGGTCGTGCTGGGGTTCTGGGTGACCGGGCTGGTGATGACGGTCACCGCCGATCTGGCCGCCGCGCTGCCCGCGCTGGTCTCCGGCACCCTGCTGGCGGGATGCCTGGCCCTGAGCCTGCACACCACCCTGCGCGGCAAGTTCCTGGTCTGGCGGGACGTTCTGGACGAGCTGGACCTGCGTGGCGACGAACGGCTGCTCGACCTCGGCTGCGGACGCGGCGCCGTCCTGTTGGCCGCCGCCCGGCACCTCCCGCAGGGCCGGGCGGTCGGCGTGGACCTGTGGCGCGGACGGGACCAGTCCGGCAACACCCCGGCGGCGACCCTGCGCAACGCCCGCGCCGAAGGCGTCGCCGACCGCGTCCACGTGCAAGGGGGCGATCTGCGCAGGCTCCCGTACGCGGACGCAAGCTTCGACCTGGTCATGTCCAGCCTGACGGTGCACACCATCTTCGGCGCGGACGCCCGCGCCCAAGCGATCGCCGAGGCGTACCGGGTGCTGCGGCCGGGCGGCCGCCTGCTGATCGCCGACCTGGCGCGGACCCCCCGCGAGTACGCCGCGGTGCTGGCCCGGCTGGACGCCCAGGACATCCGCGTGCGCGGCCTCGGCTGGCGCGCCTGGTGGGGCAGCCCGTGGGTCCCGACCCGCCTGCTCACCGCCCGCAAACCAGCCACCCCCTGAACACACCTCCCGGCACGATCCAGGCTTTCGCCGTTCACGGTCGGGGTGGTGTGGGGGTGGGCGGTCCCTACGACTTCACGGTGCCGGCGATCGCCGCAACGGTCGCCGTCAGGACGCCGAAGATCATTGTCAGCGCCACGGCGACGCCGTCGCCTCCGTCGAAGCCGAAGACGAACGTGAGCTGAGTACCGAGGGCCGTGCCCCACAGCAGGGGAGCCAGGAAGATCGTCGCCACTACGTAGAGGGCGCAGAGACCGCACAGCGTCCACGCGCCGGAAATCCTGCGGGCGAACGTGAACCCCGCCGCGGCCACCAGCAACCCGGCACCGATGACGCCGCCGACCACGTTCACCACCGCCACGCTGGACCAGCGGCCGGTCGGCCCGCCGGCGTAGACGACGTTGTAGAGCGCGAACCAGACGAGCATGCCGGCGGTGAGCAGCGCCAGGGCGCCGGCGATCACCGCCGCCGCGGCGTTCGCCCTCGGTCTCGAGGGCGGCATGCCAGGGCGCGGGGGTGGGCCGGCCGGGTGCCAGGCGAACTGGCCAGGGCCGCCGGGGGCCTGACCGTAGGGGCCGGGACTGGGCTCCAGCGGCGGATTCGGCGCGGCCAACGGCGGCGTGGCGCTCTCGACCGCGGTGACGCCGGCCGCCAGGAGACCATCGGCCTCTCCCGGCGCCGTGCCGAGACCGAGCAGGGCGAGCAGGACGTGCGGTGCGGTCGGCCTGCGGGCGGGCTCCTTGGCCAGGCACGCGGTGACCAGCCCGGCCAACGGCTCGGGAAGCACGCTGGTGTCGGGGTCGGCGTGCAGGATGCGATGCATCACCGCGGGCACGGTGTCGGCCCCGAAAGGGGAACGGCCGGTCGCGGCGAACAGGATGGTGACCCCCCAGGCGAACATGTCGGTCCATGTGCCCAGCTCCTGGCCGCTCACCTGTTCGGGCGCCATGTAGGCGGGAGTTCCGACGACCTGGCTCGTCATGGTGGAGGTGCCGTCGAGCGCCTTGGCGATGCCGAAGTCGATGACTCGCGGACCGTCCTCGCCCATCAGCACGTTCGGCGGCTTGAAATCGCGGTGCACGACTCCGGCCTGGTGGATCGCCGCCAGCGCGGTGGCGGTGCCGATGGCCAGCCGCTGCAGGGCCGCACCCGTCCGCGGCCCCTCGTCACCGACGAGCTCGTACAAAGACGGGCCGGACACCAGCTCGCTCACGATGTAGGGCTGGTCGCCGTCGATGTCGGCCTCCAGCACCCGCGCGGTACAGAACTCGGCGACCTTCTCCGCGAACCCCAACTCACGCACGAACCGCTCACGCGCCTTCGGATCACGTGCGACATGAGCGCGCAGCAGCTTGACGGCCACCTCCCCGCCGTCCGGCCCGCGCCCGGCGTACACCACGCCCTGGCCGCCCTCCCCGAGACGGCCGGTCAGCTCGTACCGTCCCACCCGTTCTGGATCGTCGGATTCCAGTGATGCAGCCATAGTTGTCTATTTGACCATGCCGGAGCCCTCACCGAGCAGAGATCATCCACACCCGCCGCGGTGACGCCCCGGTGCGGTCCTAGGCTCCTGCGACGGGGTGGTAACGCACATCGACCTCGGCGAAGGGTTGCGAGCCGTGGGCGTGCCGCAGCCGGATCGGCCGGCCGCCGGGGTTGTCGAAGAGCCGGATGCCGTCGCCGAGCAGGACGGGTGCGATGTGCAGGTCGATCTCGTCGATCAGGCCGCGTTCGAGCAGTTGACGGCCGATCGTCGGTGAGAGGACTTCGAGGTTCTTGCCGCCGGCGGCCTCCAGGCCGATGCGTACCGCCTCGGCCACGTCGCAGTTCAGGAACGTGACGCCGTCGGCGGGCGTGGCGTCTTCGGGGTGGTGGGTGAGGACGAAGATCTGGCCGTTCCAGTCCTCGCTGTAGGGCCGGGCGCCCGGGTCGCGGTCCCAGCCGTCCCGCCCGCCCAGGACCGCGCCGGTGGTCTCGATGTACTCCTCCTCCACGCCGTCGCGGCCGGTGACCCCGGCCAGCCAGTCCATGGAATGGTTCGGGCCCGCCACGAACCCGTCCAGCGACATGCTGAAGTGGAAGAGGACCTTGCCGGCGGCCTGTTGCGGTTCGAGGTCGAACATCTGGAGCTCCTTCGCTGATCGGGCCGGTGCGAAAGCACCCGCCACACGGACAGACCAGCCGGGCGCCCCGAACTCGTCGCTACGTCAAAGCCTTCGTCGACCAGCGGCAGTTGGACGGTGGCCGGTACAGGGGGTGGTCCCGGACGGGCCGGGGACGCGCGCCGTGCCGAGCGGGGCACCCGTGTGGACGTTCTCCGGGTCGATGAGGACGAGCCCGCCGGGCCCCGCCCGTTCCGTGCCGTCGCGGGAACCTGATCTCCTCCGCCCCCGACTCGATCACCCCCAGCCGCGGGTGGGTTTTGTCAGTGGCGGTGGATGGGGGGCGCGTTTGTTGTCACGGCGCGTGTGGCAGAGGCCCGGCTTAAATGAATAGTGTTGTCTGTATGAACTTCTTCCTTCGGCGCAGGCTCACGGCGGTCGCCGCGGCCGCGGCCGCGGCGTTCGGCTCGGCCGTACCGGTGGCGAGTGCGTCCGCGGACAGGCCCAGCTATCCGGTGGGCGACTACTGGACCTCGCTCAGCAACTTCGTTCTCAGCCCGGGCGCGGTTGCCGGGGCCAACGTCTGGTCCTGCAAGCCGTCGGCCGAGCATCCCCGGCCGGTCGTGATCGTGCACGGCACGACGTCCAACTTCGGCGCGGCCGGGGCGATGATCGCGCCGACCCTGGCCAACGCCGGGTACTGCGTCTACGGGTTCAACTACGGCGAGACGTACTCCACCCTCGGCCACATCTACGGGCTCGGCGACATCGCGCGGTCGGCGCGCACGATGAGCGCGTTCGTCGACAGGGTGCTGGCCGCCACCGGAGCCGCCGAGGTCGATGTCGTCGGCGGCTCCCAGGGCGGGATGATGCCGAACCACTACATCAAGCGGCTCGGCGGCGCGGCGAAGGTCCGCACGCTGATCGGCCTCGGGCCGACCAACCACGGCACGACCCTGAACGGCCTGGTCAACGTGGGCCGCGCCCTGGGCGTGCTCGGGCTGGTCAACGGCGTCTACCACCTCATCGGCTCGCCCGCGCACGTCCAGCAGCAGGAAGGCTCGGACTTCCAGAACGCGCTGTTCGCCGACGGGGACACCGTGCCCGGCGTTCGCTACCTCACGATCGCGACGAAGCACGACACCACGGTCACCCCGCTGACCAACTCGTTCCTGCACGGTGACGGCGCCACCAACATCCTGCTGCAGGACCTGTGCCCCGACGACCCGGTCAGCCACTCCGGGATGTCGTACGACGGGCCGATCATGCAGATCGTCCTCAACACCCTCGGCCCCGACGTTCCGGGGTTCAGGCCGCAGTGCACCGGCTACGGCCCGAACGTCTGAACGGGACGGGCCGCTGAGGACGTGCTCTCCTCAGCGGCCCGCGATGGTTCCCGTCAGCGGCACTTGAAGCGGACGGTGCGGAGGTAGTCGTAGCCCACCTGGGCTGTCTTCAGGGGGTCGGGTTGGGTGTCTCGCTCGACGATGTACTCCAGGACTCCGGCTTCGCGGGAATGGGCGAAGATCCTCGGGAAGTCGATGGTGCCGGTGCCCAGGTCGGCGAACGTGCCGTCGGCCGCGCGGTCCTTGCAGTGGAACTGCAGGATGCGGCCGCGGTTGCGGCGGATGAGGTCGACGGGGTCCTGCCCGCCGGTCACCGCCCAGTAGAGGTCCACCTCGAGGTGGACGAGCCTGCGGTCGGTGGCGGTGATGATGTCCCAGGGGCGCTCGCCGGTCGGCAGCGGCTGGAACTCGTGCGCGTGGTTGTGGTAGCCGAACCGCAGCCCGGCGGCGCGCGCGGCCTTGCCCGCCGCGTTCAGGCGGGCGGCGTAGTCGCGCCACTCGGCGGCGGTGGCGAACTGGGCGAACGGCGCGACGACGAAGCGGTTGCCGAGCGTCCGGGCGTCGGCCAGCGTCCGCTGCCAGTCGCCGTCGATGCCGACGTGGCTGGAGGTGGCACTCAGGCCGTTCCGGTCCAGGATGGCGCGGAACTCGGCGGCGGTGCGGCCGTGCAGGCCGGCCAGTTCCACCTTGCGGTAGCCGATCCGGGCCAGGGCGGCGAGCGTTCCCTCCAGGTCGGCCGCGAGCAGCGAGCGGAGGGTGTAGAGCTGGATGCTGATGGCACCACGCGGCACCCGTCCGCGGGCCGTGGTGCTCGCGGCGGCGGAGCCCTGGAGCCCTGCCGTGGCAAGCCCGGCCGCCGCCACCCCGCGCAGCAGGGTGCGCCGGTTGATCTCGGTCATCGAGTCTCCCCTTTCAGGAGCCGGTGGTCGTGAACGTGAAGTCGTCGAGCTCGAAGAGCGTGCCGGTGCCGCCGGTGAAGACCAGGTAGAGCTTGCCGCCGGTCCGCGGCGCGTTCGAGACGGTGCCGGTCACGTCGAAGAAGCCCGTTCCGCCGGCGGGTACGGCGGCCGAGCCGAGCAGCGGGCCGTCCGGGGCCCCGGCGCGCAGTTCCAGCGTTCCGCCGTCGGTCCCCGCGGACGCGACCCTCGCGGTGAAGGACGAGGCGTTGCCGAGCCAGTACGGCTCGAACATGATCCAGTCGCCGGTCTGGACGGAGGCGACGACCTGGCCGTGCGCCCCGGTCCGGCTGGGCGTGGTGATGCCTTGCTGGGCCTTGAAGTGCTCGGCCTGCCGGTGCTTGGGCTGGGTGAGGTGAACGTCGGTCCCCTGGAGCGGTACGACGCCCTTGCGCCCGCCGTTGTCGGTGTACTCGGCGGCCCAGACGCCGTAGATGTTCTCCCCGGCGCCGTGGTCGCCGTCGTCCGGCGTCTGCAGGACGCCCGAGCACCCGGGCTGCTCGGCGAGCGCGTGCTGGTGGGTGGCGTGGCCCAGGAGGTAGGTCAGCTTGACCTTCGAGCAGTCGACGGGACTGTCCTCGGCGTCCCGTACGACGATGCGGTACGGGACGGCGTCGCCGAAGTCGACGAGCTGCCCGTCGCGCGGGATCTGGAGGGTCACCTGCGGGGCGGTGTTGCCGACGGTGATGACCATGCTGTCGGTCGCGGTCTTGCCGCTGGCGTCGGTCACCGTGAGCGTGGGCGTGAACTGCCCTCGCGCGGTGTAGGTGTGCCGTGGGTTCGGCGAGGTGGAGGTCTTCCCGTCGCCGAAGTCCCACTTGTAGGTGAGCGCCGTGCCCTCGGGGTCGAACGTGCCCGCGGAGGAGAAGCGCACCTTCAGCGGCTTGCGCCCGGACGTCCGGTCCGCGGCGACCTTGACCTCGGGGCGGCGCCCCGTGGTGCCGATGTACTCCATCCGGAACAGCCCGGCGTGGTCGTCACTGGCGAAGTACTGCTCGCCGTAGGTGAGCACGTACAGCGCGCCGTCCGGCCCGAACTCCAGGTCCATGATCTTGTAGTTCAGCGGCCAGGTGAAGCTGGAAATGGCACCCGGCGAGCCGTCCGCCTCGACCGCGGCCGTCTTGATCCAGCGCCGTTCGAACTCGCCGAGGAACGCCAGCCCGTCGTACTCGGCGGGGAACTTCACCTGCGAGGTCGACGCGGCGTCGTACTGGTAGATCGGCCCCATCATCGGGGACTCGGACTGCGAGCATCCGGTCGGCGGGTTCATGTCGGGGTTGTCGCACCCGCTGTAGCGGATCCACGCGGGCACCGGCTTGGGCAGCTGGGTGATCCCGGTGTTGTTGGGCGAGTCGTTGGCCGGGCCGTTCTGGCAGTCGAACTTGGGCCCGACGGTTTCGGTGGCGAAGTCGAAGTCGCCGTAGGTGTCCTCGGGAGTGTTGTTGCCGGTGCAGTACGGCCACCCGAAGAAGCCGGGGGCGGTGACCCGGGCGAACTCGACCTGGCCGAGCGGGCCGCGCTCCGGGGTGCTGTTGTCGCTCTTGTCGGGCCCGTAGTCCCCGACGTAGATCGCGCCGCCGCGGGCGTCCACGGAGATCTTGAACGGGTTGCGGAAGCCCATCGCGTAGATCTCCGGCTTGGTGCCGGCCGTCCCGGCGGGGAACATGTTGCCCGCGGGCACGGAGTAGCCGCCGTCGTCGGCGACCTTGATCCGCAGCAGCTTGCCGCGCAGGTCGTTGGAGTTGGCCGAGGTGCGCTGCGCGTCGAAGGCGGGGTTGCGCTCCGGCCGTTCGTCGATCGGGGTGTTGCCGGACGACTGGAACGGGTTGGAGTCGTCGCCGGTCGCCAGCAGCAGGTTGCCGGCGACGTCGAACTCGATGTCGCCGCCGACGTGACAGCAGATCCCCCGGTCCGCCGGGACCTGAAGGATCTTCTGCTCGCTGGCCATGTCCAGCTCGCCGCCGGTGCCGAGCTTGAACCGGGACAGCTGGTTGTGGCCCTTGTACGGCGCGAAGTCCGCCTCGTCGCCCTCGGTGGGCGCGTCGGTCAGGGGCGTGGTGAGCCGGGGCGCGTAGTAGAGGTAGACCCACCGGTTCTGGGCGAAGCCGGGGTCCACGGCCACCCCTTGCAGGCCGTCCTCGTCATGGGTGTAGACGTTGAGCTGGGCCGCGACGCTCGTACGGCCGTTGTAGTCGGTCAGCCGCAGCACCCCGTCGCGAGCGGTGTGCAGGATCGAGCCGTCGGGCAGCGGGTCGAAGGAGATCGGCTCGCCGACCTCCGCCGGTCCCTGCGCGAGCGCGTAGGGGTAGAAGTGCTCGGGGGGCGCCTGGGCGGAGGATGTGCCGGGGGCGATGGCGACCAGGCCCGCCGCGGCGACCACCACGGCCGTGATGGCCGAGGCGGGCGGGCGGAGCCGCCGCCGGGTTGACCCTACGTAGTCGAACATGATGCTGTGTACTCCTCACCGTTGGGGGGTCACGGATCGTTCGAACCGGCGTGCGGTCGGGTCACTCGATCAACGTTGATCACCCCCTTCGGCGAGTGCGGCGCCGACGTGAGCGCCGGGCGTCGGGTGGGGTCCGGGGCCTAGCCGGGCTCCACCGATGTCCTTCCGCCGTTCTCAGTGCGCGGGCCGCGCCGGGATGTTCGTGGGCTTGGGGCCGCGCGGGTCGCCGTCACCCGGCACACGCGGCAGACGTGACCGGTACTGGTTCCGGGAACAGACCCTCATCCGCATCACATGCCTCCCCATAGGGGACATCACGCCGCAAACGTACCTACTTTGGCCGCGCCTGAGAAGACTTACGACAAGGAGCAACGGACTTTCACCACTCCCAAAACAAAGTCCGGGGCCCGCAAGCCGTTCGCACGGCGGCCGGGTCTGCCGCGGCGGCGGCGGTGATGCGACCATCGGGCCATGACGAGCCTGCCCGGGCGGATCGGGCCGTACGCCATCGAGCGCAGGCTCGGCGCCGGCGGCATGGGCGTGGTCTACCTCGGCCGGGACGGGCGTGGCGAAGCGGTCGCGGTGAAGGTGATCCGGCCGGAGCTGGCCGGGGACCCGCGCACCAGAGCACGGCTGGAACGTGAGGTCCGCGCCGCGCGGACGGTCCCCCGCTACTGCACCGCGGCGCTCCTCGACGCCGACCTCGACGGGCCGCTCCCCTACCTGGCCACCGAGTACGTCGAAGGCCCCACGCTGGACGTCGCCCTGATGGAGCGCGGCGTGCTCGCCGGCGACGAGCTGACCGACCTGGCCCTGGGGGTCGCACTGGCACTGGGGGCCGTCCACGGCAGCGGCGTGCTCCACCGCGACCTCAAGCCCTCCAACATCATCCTGTCGGCGTTCGGTCCCCGGGTGATCGATTTCGGGATCGCCCAGCTGGCGGACTCCCGTACCCGCCTCACCGACACCGGCGCCGTCATCGGCTCGCTGGTCTGCATGGCCCCCGAGCAGCTGCGGGCCGAGCCGCTGACCCCGGCGGTCGACGTGTTCGCCTGGGCCTGCGTGGTCTTCTACGCCGCGACGGGCCGCTATCCGTTCGGCGCCGACTCCGGGATCCGGCAGCGCGTCCTGCATGACGACCCGGATCTCGGCCAGCTACGGCCCGGCCTGGCCGCGCTCGTGGAGAAGGCCCTGGCGAAGGATCCCCGGGACCGACCGACAGCGGACGACCTCGTCGCCGGGCTCGGCACCCGTACCCACATCGAGGAGACGGCGACGTTCCCGCGCACCGAGCCCGTCGTCTCCGTCCGGCCGGCGCCGCCGGGCCGTCGGCACGCGCGACGTGGCGGCCCTTGGACCCTGGTCGCGCTCGGCGTGGTGGCCCTGCTCGCCGGAGGTACCGGCTGGTGGTGGCTGGCCAGGCACGACGGGGTGCTGGGAAGCCAGGGCGACCGCGTGACGGCACTGACCATCGGCACGCTGCGCGACGGTCGGCCGGTCGCCGTCTCGGGGGCGGCGGACGGGATGGTCGCCTACTGGGACCTGAAGGACCGTAAGGGCATCGGCGACGTGGCCGCCTACACCCGTACCGGATGTGAGATCGGCGCGCTGGCCACCGGGACCGTGGACGGCCGTGCGGTCGTCCTGTCAGGAGGTGATGCCAGCTGCAGCACGGGACTGCTCGGCCTGGGACAGAAACACGACTATTCGATCATCGCCATGGACCTCGCCACGCGGGCCCACCTCTTCACCCTGCCGGAGAGCGGTGGCGGGGTGAGCGAGATGGCCCTGGGCACGGTGAACGGCGTCCCCATGGCCATCTCGTACGACGGGTCCGCCCGCCTGTGGAACTTGCGGACCCGGAAGGAGGCGAAGAAGGCCCTCCGCCTCCAGAACGTCCACGCGGTCGGATTCCGCGACGGACGCCCCCTGGTACTCGCCCACAAGGGGAAGACCGTCGTGGCCACGGATCTGCTCACCGGCAAGGCGGCCGGCCCCGGGATCGGCCTGGCGGCCGGGGGCGCGGGAGCCGACCTCGCCACACTGGCGGGACGCACCGTCATCGTCACCTACGCCCCGCGCCGCACGGACGGGCCCGACCTCGTCCGCATGTGGGACCTGACCACCGGTCGCGCCACCGGCGAGCCGCTCGAAGTCCCCGCCGACATGAAGGTCATCGGCACCGGCATGGCGGGCGACCGGCCCTACCTGATGGCCCGCGACCGGAGGTACGCCCAGTACGCCTGGAGTCTCGCCACCCGCGTACGGACCGGCCCGCTGAAAGGCCACAAGGACATCATCAACGACGTCGCCTTCGGCCAGATCGACGGCCGCCCCGTAGCCATCAGCGCGGGCTGGGACAAGAAGGTCCGCATCTGGAACCTCAAATAGCCGGAACTCCCGTCGAGGCGTTGATCGCGCTATGGACGTTGCGGACGGGTGAATGGAGACTTGGGGCGATCAGGTAACCGCGACGGTGAGGTGGCAGGCCTGGTGGCGACTCTGGCGTTCAGTCCGTACGGGTTCTATGACGTCGACTCCGATCCGTATCCGGTGTACGCGCGGCTGCGGGCCGAGGCACCCGTCTATCGCAATGACGAACGGGACTTCTGGGCGCTGTCGCGTCACGCGGACGTGCTCGCCGCGTTCCGGGATCCGCGCCGTTTCTCCAGCACGAACGGGCCGCTTCTGGAGGCGTCGGTCTGGGGGCCGGCGGCGCAGCGCGCGTTGTCGTTCATCGCGATGGATCCGCCGCGTCACACGCGGATGCGGGGGCTGGTGTCGCGGGTCTTCACGCCGCGGCGGATCGCCGAGCTGGAGCCGCACATCCGGGCGATCGCGCGGCGTCATGTCGACGAGGCCCTGTCCCGGGGTGAGTTCGACTTCATCGCCGAGATCGCGGGGCGCATCCCCACCGATGTGATCTCCGAGCTCGTGGGCGTTCCCGAGGGCACGCGGGCGGAGTTGCGGCGGCTGGCCGACCTGGCACTGCACCGTGATGACGAGGGGAAGGTGACGTCCGAGGGCGTGACGGCCGTCGTCGAGCTGATCGGGCACTTCGCCGGGCTGGTGTCCGACCGCCGGATCGAACGCCGGGACGACCTGCTGTCCGATCTCCTCGACACGCAGGTGGACGGTGACCGGCTGACCGACGAGGAGGTCGTCGCGTTCCTGCACCTGCTGGTCGGCGCGGGCAACGAGACGACCACCAACCTGCTCGGCAACGCGGTCTACTGGGCCTGGCGGTATCCGGAGCAGCAGGCCAAGGCCTTCGCGGGGCGGGTCACCGAGTGGGTCGAGGAGACCCTCCGCTACGACACCGCCGCGCCGACGCAGTTGCGGACGCTGACCGAGGACGCCGAGTTCCACGGGGTGAGGGTGCCGGGCGGGTCGCGGATCGTGCTGCTTCCCGGCGCGGCCAACCGCGACCCGGAGGTCTTCGAGGAGCCCGACCGGTACGACCTGGGGCGGGACACGAGCGCGGTCATCAGTTTCGGCAGCGGGCCGCACTTCTGCCTGGGCGCCTCGCTCGCGCGGCTGGAGGCGCGGGTGACGCTCCAGGAGCTCACGGCCCGGGTGACCGGCTTCGAGCTCGACATGGCCGGGGCGCGGCGGCGCCACTCCCCCTACGTCCGGGGGTTCGCGGCGCTGCCGATGCGCACGGTCGGCAGGTGAGGGTCAGGGTTTGCGCCCGGCCGCGCCGAGCCAGACGTTGCGGAGCTTCAGCTGGATCTCCGTCGGCGTGTCCAGGCCCCAGTCGGTCAGGCAGGCCAGCCCGGGCTCGATCAGCTCCAGGCCTTCGAGGAAGGTCTCGATCTCGGCGCGGCTCCGGAGGCGCAGCGGCGCGTTGCTCCGGTCGAAGACCGCCAGTCCGGCCTGCGCGTCCTCGGGCCTGCTCTTCTTGACGGTGTCGTCGGTGAGATGCGTCAGGGCGAGGTAGCTGCCGGACGGCATGGCGTCCGTCAGCACCTTGAGCGCGCGGGCCGGGTCGTCGTGGTCGGGAACGAAGTGCAGGATGCCGGTCGTCAGGACCCCGACGGGCCGGGTGAAGTCGATCATCCGGCGGGTGGCCGGATGGGCCAGGATCGCGGTCGGGCGCCGCAGGTCCTCCTGGAGGACGGTGACGGTCGCCGGGTTCTCGGTCAGCAGCGCGCGGGCGTGCGCGCAGACCGCCGGGTCGTTGTCGACGTAGACCACGCGCGTCTCGGGGTCCAGCCGGTGGGCGATCTGGTGGACGTTCTCCATCGTGGGCAGGCCGGTGCCGATGTCGATGAACTGCCGGACGCCGGCCTCGATGAGCCGCTCGACGATGAGCGCGAGGAACTTCCGGTTCTCCTTGGCGAACGTCGCCGAGTGCGGCTCGATCTCCAGGAGCCGTTCCACCGCGGCCCGGTCGACGGCGTAGTTGTCCTTTCCGCCGATCATGGCGTCCCAGATCCGGGCGACGCTGGGCGTCTGGACGTCGACGCCGAGACGGGCGGCGTCCTGGCGTTCGCGTTCCAGCCGGCCGCGTTCCCACCAGTGGCCGAGGTCTGCGAGGACGATGAGCAGCTCACGCCCGTGCCGGGTCAGCCGGTAGCGGGCGAGCTCGGCGTCGCCGTACTCCTGGTCGACGCCGCCGGCCGCAGCGAGCCGCCCGAGCGCCTGGTCCACTCGGCCGACGTCCAGTCCGGTGGCCTTGACGAGCTCGCCGTGGTCGAGCGGCCCGCCGATCAGCGCCTGGACGACCTTCAGCACCCAGGGGGCGGAAATGAGCTCCACGGCGGGCTCGACGTCACGCCACGCGATCTCGTAGGCGTCGGACTCGACCCACCGGGCGCCTCGCGGGTTCTGCCCATCTCCGCCATTTGTCATCGGGTGCTCCTGGTGCTTTTACCGGGCACTGCGGAACCACAGCACGGAGCATGAGAATTTCATAGATCCAACCGCTGGGCACCCGGTTGGAGCGCGCGGGCTAAGCGTCCTGCTTGCTCGCGCGCCACCAGTCACGGATCTGCTTCATCGACCGTTCATGCGCACGCGCGACCGCCTCACCGGTCCGCGGCCGGTTCTTGAACGCGGTCACCGTGGTCACGCGCTGTTCACCCCCGCCGTCCCGCCAATGGATCTTGGCCTCCTGCCAATGGATCGTGACAATTCGCTCGACGGGAATGTGCCTGTTGCGCAGAAAACCGCGAAGGAGGATCTCTCCGTTCCCGCAAATAACGGCTATCCGAAATACGCGAACGGCGAGTGCCGCGCCGAGGGCGGACGGTACGAGCGCGATCAGGAGGCCGACCACCTCGTTGAGACCCGCGCCATCGGCCGCACCCGACAGATAGGCGAAGGGCGCCATCCCGACGACCTGTCCGGCGACGAAACCACCGATGGCCCAGCCGACGCGGGTCACGGTCTGCGGGCGGAGCGTCAGTTCTTCCACGACCGTGAGACGCCTTCAGCTGATCAAGGGTTCCCGCCGGCCGGACCTCCCGCGATCATTTCTCGCTGCGGGCGCGGACCACGGCGACGGGGCTCTGGGCGTGCTGGACGACGCCGTGGCCGATCGAGCCGAGGCGGCGCAGCTTGTGCTCCGGGGCGCCGATCACCAGGAGGGCCGCCTGCTCGGACAGCGCGCAGAGCACCTTCGCCGGGTGCTCCTGGACGATCTCCTCGGCGATCTCGAGGCCGGGGTGGCGTTCGCGCCACGGCGCCAGGGCGCCCGCCAGGTTCTCGCGGATCTCGGCGACGACCTTGGCGGGGTCCAGCACGTAGCCGGCCAGCCCGAGCAGGGGCGACAGCTGCCAGGCGTGCACGATCCGCAGCGGCGCGCCGCGCAGGGCCGCGGTCTCGAAGGCGTAGCGGAGCGTCTCCTCGTCGTCGCCCTCCAGGTCGACGCCGACGACGATCTCGTCGGTCGTCGCGGCCGGCTCGTCCCGGACGATGACGACCGGCCCGGACGCGTGGCCCGCCATCCAGAGGCCGGTCGAGCCGATGAGCAGGCTGGTGAAACCGCCCAGCCCCCGGTGCCCGATCACGACCTCGAACGCGCCCTCGGACTCCTCGCGCAGCGCCGGTCCCGCGGCGGCCATGACCAGCCGGGTGGACACCTCGATCCCGCCCTGCCGCTGCCGGGCGGCCTTCTCGGCCTCGGCGAGGATCTCGTTGCCGGCGTTGGTGAGCGCGTCCGCGGACTCCGGCGCCACCAGCAGCGGGTAGGTGTACGGCGCGGGCTCGGCGGCGTGGACGATGCGCAGGGGCAGGCCCCGGCGCGCCGCCTCGTCGGCGGCCCACTCGACGGCGCGGTCGGCGTGCGGGGAACCGTCGGTGCCGACGATGATCGGGTCAGTCATGTCCATCCCTAGGTCGGCCGGTGTCCAGTGGACCACCGGGGCGGCTGTCTCCAGGTTTCTCGACGGCCGGGCCGATGATCACTGGCGAAGGTCCTCGCATTCTAGGGACCAAGGACCCTCCTCCCATGCCCCGAAGGTCCCTCCCGGCGGGACCGTACGCCTCTGTGCCCGGCCCCTCACGCACCGCGACCCTGGAGAGGTGGTGATGAGGGAGACGCAGATGGACGCGCAGGTCGGCGAACGTATGCCGCCGCTCACCGACGAGGTCGGCCGGGACTGGAGGCGGCTCGCCGGGCCCACCGGCCCGGTCGGCCTCTTCGATCCGGCGGCCGCCGAGACCCTTCCGGAGCCGGCCCGGCGCTGGGTCGTCCACGCCATCGAGCCGGGCACTCCCCTGCTCACCACGGCCCGGCTCAGCATGCGGGGCGAGATCCGCCTGGGCCGCTGGCTGCCGTTCGAGGCCGAGCAGGTCCTCAGGCCTCCCTGCGGGTTCGTCTGGGCGGCCACCGCGCATCTGGGGACGCTGCCGGTCACGGGATTCGACAGCTTCGTCGACGGCTCGGGACGGACACGCTGGCGCCTGCTCGATCTCCTCCCCCTGTCCTCGGGGGCCGGCCCCCGGACCAGCCGCGGCGCGGCGGGACGCCTGGCCGCCGAGTTCGTCCTCTCGCCCGCCTGCGCTTTCGCGTCCTGGGTCAGGTGGATCCCCGTCAACGAACGACGCGTGATCGCCTTCGTCACCGTCCACGGGATCCGGCACCGGGTGTCGCTCACCGTCGGCCACGACGGCGCCCTCTCCAAGCTCACCGTCATGCGCTGGGGCGCCCCCGGCGGCCGCCGCCGCGGCAGGCAGCTCTTCTACGTGAACGTCACCGAGGAGGCGACCTTCGACGGCTTCACCATCCCGTCCGCCGTCGAAGCGGGCTGGCTGGCCGGCGGCGAGAGGCCCTTCATCCGCTACACCATCGATCAGGCCTCGTACCGCTGGCCCCTCCGCCCTCACCGTTGACGGCGAGCTCCGCACGAGGATCCGGGACGCGAGCCGGAACCGGGCCGGCGGTCAGGTTCTGGGCTTCCGGGACCGCTGGCGTTTGCAGGTCTTGCACTGGCGGCGCGGTGTCGGGTCCTCGCGGGACCTGGCGACCCAGTAGGTGTTGGCGTCCGTCCAGGGGTGCCCGTTCTTGCAGGTGGCCTGTTCGCGGCGGAGCGGGGCGTCGAGCGGGATCCCGTGCTCCTCCCGCCAGCGTTCACGGTCGCAGGCGCGGCACGCGCGGCCGGTGGAGGTGTACCGGGTGTTCTCGGCGTCGTAGGGATGCCCCTTGGGGCAGTGGGTCTTGGAGCCGTTGCCGGGACGCGTGCTCCTGGTCGGCGCCTGGAGGTGGTCGGCCGCCACGCAGGCGCGCACCTGGCACAGATGGCGGACCGGCCCGTGGGGCGGCTCACCGCGGTCGATCTCGAAGGCGACGCGGTGGACGCGGCGGCTGCGGCTGACCGTCGAATCCCAGATCAGCCCGTAGCCGTCCTGGTCGGTCGCGCCGGTCCAGACCAGGCAGGGGCCGGTGAGGGGTCTCCCCCACCGGTCGAGCGGGGCGGGCGGGTCCGCTTCGATCACGCGTTGCCGAAGCCGGTCGTGAACGCTCACAGCCACCCGTTCGGCAGCCGTTCGTGCACTCATGCAGGGACTCCTGAACGAAGGAGGTGAAACCGGGGACGGGTGGGTCCGTCTGCCGGTACGCGCCTCGCGTCAGGAGCGTTCAGAACTCAGGTCACGACGCCGCTCCTGAGGCGATCATCGCCTCGGGCGGGCCGCGCCGCGCCAGTGCGTACCGCAGGAACGCCCGGACGGGCGAACGCTCGGCCGCCCGGCGGAGCAGGATCTGCCGCGGGGACGCCGGCGGGCGCCGGGCGATCAGGAACAGCAGCGGCCGCAACATCCAGGAGGTCAGCAGCCGGACCAGCGCGCACAACCTGGCCTCGCCCCACACCAGCCACGAGGCCGTCAGCAGGACGCTGACCGCGTGCATCAGCACCATCGCCAGGTTGAAGGGCCCGCTGTGATGCACCTGGGCCGAGGCGCCGTCGGCCGTGGCGAGCGCCGCCACCAGCGCGGCGTCCTGGTCCCCGGCCGCCGGGGACAGCAGGACGTG
This sequence comes from Spirillospora sp. NPDC047279, assembly GCF_040643285.1. Classification (NCBI taxonomy): domain Bacteria; kingdom Bacillati; phylum Actinomycetota; class Actinomycetes; order Streptosporangiales; family Thermomonosporaceae; genus Spirillospora; species Spirillospora sp. NPDC047279. Next base: position 21,354 of record NZ_JBEYUA010000033.1, on the reverse strand, counting down.
GAGGACGGCCTGTGAGGTCGCCGTGGCGGGCAGGATCGAGGCCATGGTGCGTTCCCGGCCGCTGAGCAGCAGCGCCGGAACGAAGACGATCAGGAAGCCGGCCGGCACGGCCCACGGGCGGAGGCCGCCGCCGCCGGCGACGTGCCCGGCCGCGGCGAGCCCGGCGCACGCGGCGGCGAAGCCCGCCGCACGCACCCACCGGACCACCGACCACGCGCCCATGATGATCGGATTTTTCCACAGCGCCGTCTCCCGCGACAGCCCCGCGGAGGTGCAGGACGCCATCGCGGGGCCGCCGAGGTCGCTGTTCCCCGCGCGACGGCCGGCGTCAGGCCTTGCGGGCGATGACCAGCAGGTACTCCCACTCCATGGCGCCGGCGTTCAGGTGGCGGCGGGCCAGGTCGGCCAGCGCCGCGTCCAGCGCGGCGGTCCGCTCGGGGTCGTCGGCGATGTTCCGGTACACCGCGATCGTCGGGCCGTAGAAGGCCTTGAAGTAGTCCCGGAACTCCTCCGGCGTCCGGAACCGGTCGATGTGCGCGGTCGCGCGGACGGCGGTGAAGCCGTCCACCCGGTCACCGAACAGCGCCTTGACGTGGTCGGGGTCGCCCCACAGCGGCGGCGGCTGCGCCCCGGGCGGTGGCGGCGGCGCGTACGGCTTCATCACGGCGAACATCTGCCCGATGAAGCCCTCCGGCGTCCAGCTCAGCAGGGCCAGGGTGCCGCCGGGACGCGTGACGCGGACCAGCTCGTCGGCGCCGGCCCGGTGGTGCGGCGCGAACATCACGCCGACGCAGGACATGACGACGTCGAACTCCTCGTCCTTGAACGGCATCGCCTCCGCGTCGGCGACCTCCCAGCCCAGGAGCGCGCCGCGCTGGGCCGCGACGGCCTTCCCGGCGTCCAGGAGCTCGGGCGTCAGGTCGCTGGCCACGACCTCCGCACCGGCCAGCGCGGCGGGGATGGCGGCGTTGCCCGTGCCCGCCGCGACGTCCAGCACGCGCTGCCCCCTGCGCACGCCGGCCGCCTCGACCAGCGCCTGCCCGAGCCCCGGGATGACCTCCGTGGCGAGCGCGGCGTAGTCCCCCGTTGCCCACATCGCCCGGTGCCTGGCCTTCAGTTCACTCATGCATGCCCCCTTCGTTCGTCTACGGGCCGAGGTTAGGGAGCCGGGGCGTACTTCCCTAGTACAGGATCTGTACTAGCCGGGCGGCCGTGCCGGACCTAGCCTGCATGCATGGGGTCCTCGTACCACCAGTTCTGTCCCGTCGCCAAGGCGATGGAGTTGCTCGACGAGCGCTGGACGCTGCTCGTCATCCGCGAGCTCCTGCTGGGCAGCCGGCACTTCAACGAGCTGCGCCGCGGCGTGCCGCGCATGTCGCCCACCCTCCTGTCCAAGCGCCTCAACCAGCTGGTGCGCGCCGGCGTCGTGCACCGCCGGGAGGAGGGCGACCAGGTGCACTACCTGCTGACCGAGGCGGGGCTCGAGCTGCGGCCGATCGTGGAGGCGCTCGGCGCCTGGGGCGTCCGGTGGATCGGTGATCTCGGCGACGAGGACCTCGATCCGAAGTTGCTGATGTGGGACATGCGCCGCAACATCGACCACGCGGCCGCGCCGCCCGGCCGGACGGTGGTGCTGTTCCGGTTCCCGGACGTGCCCGCGAAGCTCCGGCACTGGTGGCTGGTGATCGCCAGGGGTGAGGCGGACGTGTGCGACTTCGACCCCGGGCACGACGTGACCGTGACGCTGGAGGCCCGGCTGCGTGACATGATCCGCGTCTGGCGCGGCGACGTGCGCTGGGCCGACGCGCTGCTTGCGGGCGAGCTGACCGTCCAGGGCCCGCAGGAGCTGCGGCGGACGGTGCCCGGCTGGTTCACCCTCTCGGGATTCGCCGAGATCCCGCGCGCCCACCCCCCTGACGCCGTCGCACCCTTCCGATAGAGTCGAACACATGTTCGCATCGAACCTGGGTGACACCGAGTCCGCGTTCCCGACACCGACCACCGCGATCACCAGCGCCCAGGCACGCCAGCGCCCCGTCATCATGATCACTCGCTCCCCCGACGGGCGGTCCCAGGTCTGCGTACCCGACGCGGGCGAGCTGCGCGTGATCGACGACCGGCGCGTGCGGGTCGCGGTGTGGCCTTCCTCCCCCACCGCCGCCGACCTGGACCGGGACGCGTCGGCCCTGCTGATCGTCACCAACCCCTCCGACGTCCACCTCATCCACGTCACGGCCCGCCGCCTGGCCAACGCCGCCATGGTGTGGGCCCACTACGAGCTCACCGTCACCTCGTCACGGACCGCCGCCCGCGGCACCGCCCCGGACCTGCAGCCCGCTCCCGGCGAGGCCGAGGTCATCACCGAGTCCCGCCCGCGCAAGCGCCGCGACCTCGCGACCCGCCGCTGACCCCGGCCGCCCGCCAAGGACGCCCCGGGTCGCGTCCCCCGCCTCAGCCGGGGAGCGCGACCCGGGTCGGACGGTCGATCACCGGGGTGAGGCAGACGCCGCGGCTGCAGGCTCCGTACGACACCGCGACCTCCGCCGTCCGGGCGGTCCGGCGGACGGGGAGGGAGATCGTGACCGGGCCGTCGAGGTAGACCGGAAGCCGCGCGTCCAGCGCCGGTAGATCCAGCGAGCGCACGGCCTGGTTCGCGCGGGGTGCGCCGGTCGCCACCAGCCCCGCCCGCACGTTCACCCGCGTGGGGACGCCGAGGTCGTCCGGCGGCACGGCCGCCAGGACGGCGGTGAATCTGAGGGCGGGCATGACGGGCGCTCCATGATCAGTTAGATGTGCCAGGAGAGTAGCCGCCCCTTCCCTCCTCCCTCCTGATCAAGGCCATGTCTGGTCACACACTCCGGTCACCGGTCGGGGGGTTCGGCTTGCGGCGGGGGAAGCGCATGGTGAGGAGCTTCGCCCGGGGCGCGAGGCGCCCGGCCAGATTGAACAGCGACTCGGTGCGGGTGCGGTCGGCGTCGAGGTGGGTGAACAGGTTGACGCCGAGGTAGAACGTGATGGCGGCGTAGGCGAGCTCGCGCGGCGGCATCAGCTTGGCCAGCGGGGAGCCGCCGATCACGCGTTCCAGCGTCTCCTCGACGAACACGATCCAGGGGTCGGCCCGGGCGACGATCTCCTTGCGCAGCTCGGGCCGGGCGATGCTCGCCCCGACCAGCTCGGAGAACAGGGTGATGTGGCCGCCCTCGATGTCCGCGCGATAGATGCCGGTGGCGGCCTCGACCAGGTCTTCCAGGGTCTTGGCGCCGGCGACGGCCTCCCGGTGGGCGGTCATGCGCTCCTGGGACGAACGGTCCAGCGCGGCGAGCAGGAGGGGGTCGACCCCGCCGAAGTGGTAGAAGATCAGCGCCGAGTTGCAGCCGGCCGCCTTGGCGATCGTCCGCGCGCTCGTTCCCGCGTAGCCCTCGGTGCGCAGGGTGTGCGCGGCCGCCTCGACCAGCCGCTCCCTGGTCTCCGCGCTGTTCTGCTTGCTCATCGTCTCCCGGATTCCGTGGTTGACAACCGGCCGTACCTTCATCATACGGTTTAATCGCTCGATTAAACCGATCGATGAAGGGGTCCCCATGGTCGAACCGGATCCCGGGCGCAGGCGCTCGGCACGGCGCGTCCTGTTCGCCGTCCTGGCCGCGCTGTTCGCGGCGATGCTGGCGTACAAGATCCTCGAAGCGGGACGCCTGGAGCAGACCGCGCTGTTCTACGTCGGGATCCCGGCCCTGATCGCGCTGACGATCGTGCTGACGGCGAACCCGCGCGGCTCGGTCGGAGCGATCTTCGTCACGGTCACCGTCGGATTGACGCTGGCCGGTCCCCTGCTCGACGAGGGCATCGTCTGCCTGCTCTTCGCCGCGCCGTTGCTCTATCTGGTCGGAGCGATCGTGGGTCTGCTCCTCGACTGGGCCCAACGCCACCGTGGTGTGCAGGCCTTGCTGCTGCTTCCGCTGCTGCTCGTCGGCGAGGGCACGATCGCCGAGGTGCCGCGTGGCGGCGCGGTGACGGTGACGCGGACCGCGCCGGCCGGCGTCGACCTCGAGCGGGCGCTGGCCGCCGCGCCCGAGTACGGGCCTGTCCGGTCGCGGCTGCTTCGGCTCAAGCTCCCCAGGCCCGTGCTCGCGGAGGGTTCGGGCCTGGACGTGGGCGACACCCGGCGCGTCACCTTCACCCCGCGCACGTCGCTGGGGATCGGCGCCCGGCCCGAGCCCCGGTCGATGGAGCTCAGGGTGGTCCGCCACGAGCCCGGCCGGGTCGTCTTCGCGATCACCAGGGACACCACGCTGTCGCGATGGCTGGAGCTCGAGGAGGCGGAGTTCAGGTGGCAGGGGCCTCGCCTGAGCGTCACCCTGCGGTACACCCGGACGTTCGATCCCTCCTGGTACTTCGGCCCGGTCCAGCGGTACGCGATGCACGAGGCCGCCGCGTACCTGGCCGAGACGTTCACGGCGCCATGACCGATCCGGCGCTGATCCGCGGGGTGGCGCTGTTCGCGCCGGCCCTGGCGTTCGCGGCCACGCTCAAGTACCGGCCGCCCGGCCGGCGCGAGATCGCGGCCCTGATCCTGGCCGTCTCGTGGAACGTCCTGGCGCTGGCCGGGGTGAACCTGCTGGCGATCCGGGCCGGATGGTGGTCGTTCGAGGCGGAGGGCGGCACCCTCGGGGGCGTGCCGCTCGACCTGCTGCTCGGCTGGGCCGTCCTGTGGGGCGGCCTGGCCGTGCGGGCTCCGCGCACGCTGCCGCTGCCGCTGGTCGCCGGGCTCGCGATCTGGGTCGATCTCGCGCTGATGCCGCTCGGGCAGCCGGTCGTCGTGCTGGGCGGCGGCTGGCTGACCGGCGAGACGGTCGCGGTCGCCGTCGCCCTGGTGCCCGGGTTGCTCCTGTCCCGCTGGACGGACGCCGGACGCCGCCTCATGCCGAGGGTCCTCATGCAGGCGGTGCTAGCGGCCGTCGCCATGGTCGTGCTCCCGGTCATGCTGAGCGACGTCCCGGAACGTCCGGGCTGGGCGCTCGGGCTCGTGGCCCAGCTCCTGCTCGTTCCGGGGGCGCTGCTCGCCGCCGCGGTCTGGGAGTTCGCGCGCACGGGCCGGGGCACACCGCTCCCGTACGACCCTCCGGCCCGGCTGGTGACCACCGGCCCGTACGCCTACGTCCGCAACCCCATGCAGACCGGGATGGCCGCCGCCTACCTGCTCCTGGCCACGCTGGATCCCGTGTTCCTGCCGGCGGCCGTCGTGGCCTTCTCCTACGGCGCGGGACTCGCGGCGTGGCACGAGGACGAGCAGCTGCGGGCCGAGTACGGCGACGCGTGGACGTCCTACCGCGCCGCGGTCCGGCCCTGGCTTCCCAGGCTGCGCCCGTTCCCGGGCATGCCGCCCGCGGTCGTCTGGATCGCCGAGGATTGCGGTCGCTGCTCCCCCGTGGCCGCCTGGACCAGCCGGCGGCACCCGGTCGCCCTGACCGTGCGCGCCGCCGAGGACCATCCCGACGGCGTGCGCCGCATGACCTACGAACGGGCCGACGGCGTCCGCGCCCAGGGCGTCGCCGCCTGGGCCCACGCCGCCGGCCATCTCCACCTCGGCTGGGCACTGCTCGGATGGACCCTGAACCTCCCCGTCCTCGGCCGCTTCGCCCAGCTGTGCGCGGACGCCTTCGGCGCCGGTCCCGCCGCGGCACCCGCCAGACGCTCTGGTCCCAGGTGACGGGCAGGGTGTCCGGGTGTCCCGGCGGCAGCGCGGCCGTCAGGGGCGGCGGGGGACGACCAGCGGGTGGGAGGCGCGGGGGTGGGTGAGCACCTCGATGTCGTGCTGGTAGACCTCGGTGAGCAGCTCGGCGGTCAGGGTCTCGGCGGGCGGACCGCAGGCGACGAGGCCGCCGTCGGCCAGGACGGCGACACGGTCGGCGTGGGCGGCGGCCAGGCCCAGGTCGTGGACGACCACGACGACGGCCACGTCCTGGCGGGTCAGGCGGCGGGCCACGGCGAAGACCAGTTCCTGGTGGCGGATGTCGAGCGCGGCGGTGGGCTCGTCGAGCAGGACGAGGCCGGTGCGCTGGGCGAGGACGCGGGCCAGGGCGACCCGGGCCTGCTCCCCGCCGGACAGCGACGGGAACCGGCGATCGGCGAAGTCGAGGACGTCCGCGTCGCGCATCGCCGCGGCCACGGCGTCGTCGTCCGCGTCCTCCAGCTCGGTGCCCGCCCACGGCGTGCGGCCCATGCGCACGACGTCGGCCACGGTGAACGGGAACGCCAGGCTGTGGTGCTGGGGCAGCATGGCGCGGCGCATCGCCAGCTCGCGGGCGGTCCAGCCGTGCAGCGGCGCCCCGGCGAGGGTGACGTCCCCGGCACGGATCTCGCCGCCGAGGACGCTGAGCAGGGTCGACTTGCCCGCGCCGTTCGGCCCGACGAGCGCGAGGGTCTCGCCGTGGCGGACGTCGAGGGCGACGTCGCGCAGGATCTGGCGGCCGGCGCGCTCGACGGTCACGCCGGACGCGGTGAGCGCGACCTCGCCGGGGGCGGCGGGGAGGCGCGGACGGCGGAACGAGATCATGCCCAGCCTCCGGACTTGGTACGGGTCCGGCGCAGCAGCCAGAAGAAGAACGGGCCGCCGACGACCGAGGTGAGCACGCCGAGCGGCAGCTCCTGGTAGGCGATCGAGGTACGGGCGACGAGGTCGGCCGTGACGAGGATCAGGGCGCCACCGAGGGCGGAGGCCGGCAGCAGCACGCGGTGCCCAGGGCCGGCGACCATCCGGATCAGGTGCGGGACCACCAGGCCGACGAAGCCGATGATGCCGCTGAACGCGACCGCCGACGAGGTGAGCAGCGCGATGACGACGATGCCGGTGAGGCGCAGCCGTTCGACGTCCACGCCGAGCTGGCGGGCGGCGCGTTCGCCGAGCGACAGGACGTCGAGGCGGCGTGCGCAGACCATGGCCACCGCGATGCCCGCGACCGCGCACGGCGTGACGGCCGCGACGGCGGGCCAGGTCGCGCCGGCGAGGCTGCCCAGCTGCCACGAGGTGATGGCGCGCAGCGCGTCGTTGCCCGCCGCGAACATCAGCAGGCCGAGCGCGGCCGTGGCGACGGCGTTGATGGCGATGCCGGTGAGCAGCAGCGTGACGACCTCGGTGCGGCCGCCGGACCGGGCCATGGAGTAGACCACGAAGACGGTGCCGAGCCCCAGGACGAACGCGGCGAGCACGATCGTCCAGTTGCCGAACACGGTGAGCCCGAACACGGTGACGGCGGCGGCGCCGACGGCCGCGCCCCAGGAGATGCCGATGACGCCGGGTTCGGCCAGCGGGTTGCCGAACACGCCCTGCATCATCGCGCCCGCGCAGCCGAGCGAGGCGCCGGTGACGGCGGCGAGGGCGACGCGCGGGAAGCGCACGAGCCAGAGCGCGTTCTCGCCGTGGACGGCGGTGGGCTCGGGGCCCAGGTCGAGGCCCGCGCGGTGCAGGACGGAGCCGACGACCTGGTCGAGCGGGATGTTGACCTGCCCGAGGCCGGCGGCGACCAGCGACATCACGACCAGCCCGGCCGCCAGTCCGGCGAGCAGGAGCACCTTCCTCATGAGCCGCACGGGGGACGGTGGACGGCGGTGGCGAGCGCCTTGATGGTGTCGCCGGTGCGCGCGCCGAAGTTGAGCAGCGTGCCGTCGTCGGCGTCCACGATCCGCCGGGCCTGGCCCGCCGGGGTCTGCCGGATGCCGGGCAGCTTGAGCAGCCCGTCGACGCCGCCGACCGACTTCAGCCCGGCCGACAGGACGAGGATCACGTCCGGCGCCGCGTTGATCATGCCTTCGCTGGTGAGCGGCCGGAAGCCGGAGAGGCCGGCGGCGGTGCCGGCGTCCTCGGCGCCGATGGCCTGGATCATCGCGTCGGAGCCCGCGCCCCTGCCGCCGATGAGGTAGACGCCGGCGGTGCCGCGCACGTACAGGAAGGCGACGCGCAGGGGCTTGGCGGTCTTGGGCGTGGTCGAGCGGGCGGCCTCGATCTGCGCGTTCACGCGGTCGTTGAGCCGGCGGCCGGCGGCCGGGACGCCGAGCGCGGCGGCGACCGCGGTGATGTGCTCGCCCACGGCGGGCAGCGTCTGCCGGTCGTCGACCATCACGACCGGGACGCCGGACGCGCGCAGCTGGTCGAGCGCCTCGGGCGGGCCGATGCTGCGGTCGGCCAGGACGACGCTCGGGTCGAGCTTGAGGATGGCCTCGGCGGACAGGTCATGACCCTGGTTGGTGACCAGCGGCAGGCGGCGCGCCGCGGGGAACGTGGTGGAGGCGTCCCGGCCGACGACGCGGTCGCCGAGGCCGAGGCTGAAGACGATCTCGGCGAGCGAGCCGTAGAGGTTGAGCGCGAGGACGCGGCGGGTGTCCTTGACGGTCACCTTCCGGCCGTCGGCGGACGCCACGGTCACCGGCGTGCGCGGCTCGGGGGCGGGCGTGAGCGGATCGACCTCGGCCGAGACCCGCATGCTGGACGGGCCGCAGGTGGCGGCGGGGTCGACGGCGCCCGTCGTGGTCCGGGCCGATCCGGCGGCGCACGCGGAGGCGGGCAGGATCAGCGCGAGGGCGAGCGCGAGGGCCCGCACCGGGCGGCGGGGTCCGGTCACGCGGCGGCCCCGGCGGAGGCCGGAGCGGCGGCGGCGCGGGCGCGGCGGCGGCGGGTGACGAGGATCCCGCCGCCGACGGCGAGGAGGCCGATGGCCACGCCGCCGCCGATGATGAACGGCAGCGGCCCGCCGGAGCCGTCGTCGAACGTCACCGGCACGCGCACGTCCTGGGAACGGTCGGAGGTGCGGGTGTGGTCGGCCCGGGTGGTGACCACGCACTTCACCTCGGTGCAGTCGAGGGCGTCGGTCAGCTTGGCGCTCACCTTGATCTCGACGTTGAACGTGCCGCCGGGGCCGAAGGGGACGGCCAGGCCCTTGCCGTACGGCGGCGGGTTGGACGAGATCCACTGCGAGCCGCCGGTCTTGCCGCTGGTGTCGGCGCCTCCGCCGCACGGGGTGGCGACCTTGCCGGGCCCGTTGTCCTTGCAGAAGGCGACGTAGACGCCCTTGCCCGTGTCGTAGCCCCTGCCGATCGCGGTCAGCGTCGTGCCGGCCGCGGCCAGCCCGTCCGCCTGGGAGATCGAGAGGGTCTGGCCCTTCGGCCCGGTCGCGGTGGCACCGCCTCCGGTGGCGGCGTGCGCCGCGGGGGTGAGCAGGAGTGTCGCCCCGAGGGCGAGAAACAGGGGGGTGCTGAGCGGCCGCATCGTTCCATCCATTGATCGCTTTACGCCGGATGAGCCACGATGTTAGCTTAGCCTGACCTAAGTTAGGTATGCCTAATTTGCTGCTGACCTGTGGGGTTGACCGATGAGCTCCGAAACATGAGCAGGACCGCCGCCGCGTGCGCCGCGTTCACGGCCGTCTGCGCCGGGCTCGCCGTCGCCGCGCCGCCCGCCCACGCCGCGGGCATCCGGGTGTCGCAGACGACCGGTCTCGCCCCCGCCGGTCAGTCGGTGACCGTCACCGGCTCGGGGTTCGACCCCAAGCGCAACAACCGTTTCGGCGTGTACGTCGTGTTCGGCCCGCGCCGGGCGGACTTCTTCAAGAACGCCGACGCCTTCGGCTCCGCCGTCTGGGTGCACCCCGGCGGTGGCGGCGGGCAGCAGGCCCCGATGAGCGCGTCCGGCTCGTTCACCGTCACGCTGCGGGTCCAGGCCCGCTACACCGACGGCGACGGCAGGAAGGTCGACTGCCTGGCCACCCGCTGCTACGTGATGACGATGGCCGCGCACGGCGTGCCCGACCGGAGCCAGGACACCTCCGCCGCGCTCACCTTCAAGGGCGGCGGCACGCAGGGTTCGGGCTCCGGCGGGGCGGGGTCCGGGACCGGCGGCTCGGGCGGCACCGGGTCCGGCACGTCGGGCGCCGGGACGGGCACCGGCACGGGGACGTCCGGCGCGGGAGGCACGGTCGCCGGCGCCTCCGGGGCGACCGCGTCGCCCGGCACGTCCGCGACCGCCCCGCCGTCCGGCGGCGCGGCCCAGCCCGCCTCCGGCGGCGCCGCGGTCCCCGTCGCCACCCAGACCTTCGTCCAGACCGCGACCGGCCCGACCGCCCGTTCGCCCTGGCTCTTCTGGCTGCTGACCGCGGCCGTGCTCGCCGCGATCTACGGCGTGCACCGGTACGCGCGCCGCCGCCACCTCTGACCACCCGTTCCCGACGGGTGCCGTATGACCCCCCGCTCTTGCCTCAATAAGGAGTAGTGAATGCAGCGCATCGCCCCGCGGTTGACCCGCGGAGCCGCCGTGCTGGCAGGTGCCGGACTGTGCACCGCCATGTTCGGCATCGGCCCCGCCCTCGCGGCGGGTCCGGCGACCGAGGTCACCCCCGCCACGGAGGCGAACCCGGACGGCCAGGACCTGCGCGTGGTCGGCTCCGGTTTCGACCCGGACAAGAACAACGGCTTCGGCGTGTACGTCGCGTTCGGGCCCAAGACGCCGGACCACACCACCAACGCCAACGTGTTCCAGCAGGCCAAGTGGGTGCACAAGAACGCGTCCAGCAGCCCGGGCCAGGCCAGGATGAACACCGACGGCACCTTCGACCTGACCCTCGCGGGCATCAAGGCGAAGTACACCGACGGCGACGGCAAGGCGTGGGACTGCCTGACCACGCAGTGCTACATCATCACGATCGCGGCGCACGGCTCGCCCGACCGCAGCCAGGACACCTACACGCCGGTGCGGTTCGTCGGCGGCGGCGACCCCGGGGACCCGGGCGACCCGGGCGGCGGCTCCGGCGACCAGACCATCACCGCCAAGGTCAAGCGCGGCGGAGCGCTGACCCTGTCGCTGGCCGGCTCGAGCGTCGCCCTGCCCGAGGTGGGCGCGGGCGAGCGCACCAGCGGGCAGCTCAACACGGCCACGGTGACCGACTCGCGCGGCACCAACGCCGGGTGGAACCTGGTCGGCCAGGCGACCGACCTCACCTCCACCGAGGGCGGGACGGTCCCCGCGTCCAACCTGGGCTGGACGCCCGCCGCCGGACCGGCCAAGGACGGCTCGACCGGCGTGGCCACCCCCGGCCCGCAGGTCACCGGCCTCGACCAGGCCCGCACCCTGGCCGGTTCCGCCGCCGGGAACAGCGGCGGGGTGTTCGACCTGGGCGCAGGGCTCGACCTGCTGATCCCGGCCGGGGCGACCGCCGGGGACTACACCGGCACGCTCACCCTGACCCTGTCCTGACAGTGCCCGGGGGCCGTCCGCGTCGCCTCGCGGACGGTCCCCGCGTACACCGCGCGCCCTCACGAACAACCCGGAGCACGACATGATCCGAGCGGCCCTGGCCCTCGCCCTCACCCTGGGCGTGACGGCCGCCCTCCAGCCGCCGCCGGCGCTCGCCGCGACGGCGGCGCCCGAGCCGTCCAAGGGCGGCTTCACCTGGGCGGTCCAGCCGTCCGGGCCCAAGGGCCCGACCGGACGCGACCACTTCGTCTACAGCGCCGCGCCCGGCCAGAAGATCGAGGACACGGTCGGGATCACCAACGGCGGCCGGTCCGCGCTGACGTTCAAGGTCTACGCCACCGACGCGTTCAACACCGCGGACGGTTCGTTCGCGCTGCTGACCGCCGCCCAGCGGCCGCGCGACGTCGGCACGTGGACGACCTTCAAGGCCGCCACCTACGAGGTGAAGCCGGGCAAGCGCCTGGACGTGCCGTTCACCGTGACCGTCCCGCACGACGCCACGCCCGGCGACCACAGCGGCGGCGTCATCGCCGCGGTCACCGAGCAGGTCCCGAACGCGCGCGGCCAGCGCGTCAACGTCGACCGCCGCGTCGCCGCCCGCGTCTACCTGCGGATCAACGGGCCGCTCAGCCCGGCCGTCCAGATCGACGACATCACCACCGCACACGACACCCCCACGCTGGGCAGCGGCCCGCTCACGGTGACCTACCGCGTCCGCAACACCGGCAACGTCCGGGTGACGGCGGGCGCGAGGATCACCGCGCAGGGCCCCGTCGGCACGCTCGGCAAGCCGGTCTCGCGCACGATCCCCGAACTGCTGCCGGGCGCCGGCTACACCTTCACCGAACGGATCCCGGGCGTCGCGCCGGCCGGGCGGCTCACCGCCTCGGTCAAGCTCACCCCGGCCGATCCCGGCAACGGGTCGCCGCTGCGGCCCACCACCCGGGCCGCCTCGACCTGGGCGGTCCCCTGGCTGCCGCTGGCCGCGACCGTCCTGCTCATCGTCGCCGCCATCGCCCTCCTGCGCCGCCGGAAGACCTCGTGACCCTCCCCCTCCTCCTCACCCTGCCCCTGCTCGCGGGCCCGGCGATCGACGCCCCCGGTTCGGCCCGGATCGGCCAGGAACTGACCGTGAAGGTGTCGGGCTTCCCCGCGGCCTCCGTCGCCGTCGAACTCTGCGGCAACCAGGCCCGCCGCGGCACGGCCGACTGCGCCGTGAGCTCCTCGGCGACCATGTTCGTCCCCGAGGGCAGGCCCGCCACCGTCGTCCTCAAGGTGGTCAGGCCACCGATCGGCTGCCCGTGCGTCATCGCCGCCCGGCCCGTGTCCGGCGGCACGGCGACCACCGTCCCGATCAAGATCAAGGGCGTGCCGACGGTCAAGGCCGTCGCCGCGCCCGCGGTGCCGGCGCGGAACCTGACCGCGACCAAGGTCTCCGTCCGCGGCGGCCCGTCGTGGTTCGGCGCCTCGACCGGGCGGACGCTGGCCGTCACCCTGCGCAACCAGGGCTCGGTGCCCATCACCGACCCGCCGCTCTCCCTCGCCGTCGGGCGCGGGGCGGAACCGACCGGCGTCGTCCCCGCCCCGCCGCTGGGCACCCTGGCCCCCGGCGCCGAACGTACCTACGAGATCCCGTTCACCCTGGACGGGCCGGTCTTCGGCCGCTACACCGTGCGCGGCGAGATCACCGGGCTCGACCGCCCGATCGCGTTCACCGCCTCCACCTCCGGCTACCCGTGGGCGCTCCCGCTGCTCGGCGTCCTGCTGATCCCGCTGCCGCTCCTGCGGCGCCCGCGCCATCGGCGCCGCGCCGGGGCGGCCGTGACGACGCCGCTCACCATGAACCAGATCGTCGCGTCCAACCTCGCCCACTGGCGCCGGAGCCGGGACCTCCCCGCGCCGGCGCTCGCCCTCGCCCTCCGCGACGCCACCGGCCGCGGCTGGACCGCCCGCCAGATCACCGACATCGAGGCCGCGTGGCCCGTCACCGAGCCGCACCGCTTCGACGCCAACGAGCTCGTCGCCCTCTCCCGGGCACTCGGCGTCTCCCTGACCGACCTCTTCCTGCCGCCCACCCCCGACCGGCCTCCCGCGACCCCGTCTTCCGCAGATCCGTCTTCCGCGGGCCCGTCTTCCGCGGGCCCGTCGCCCGCCGACCGCGACCCCGCCTCTCCGAGGAGTGAGAATGGCGCAGCCATCTGAGAACCCCGAAGCGACACCCGGTGCCGAGGCTCGCGCGATGGTGATGCGCCTGGTCTTCGGCGGCATGGCCGTGCAGGTGGTCGGGGTGGCCGCCCGGCTGAACCTGCCCGACGAGATCGGGCCGGACGACGCGACGGTCACCGACCTGGCGGGCACGTACGGCTTCGAGCCGGTGCGCATGACGCGCCTGCTCCGCGCGCTGGCCGGCCTGCAGCTGTGCCGCGAGGTCGAACCCGGCCGGTTCCGGCTCACCGACGCCGGTCATCTGCTGCGGCAGGGCCACCCGGCCTCGGTGCACCGGTTCGTGCTGATGTTCACCGATCCGGTGATGCTCGGCGCCTGGCCGCGGCTGGAGACCGCGCTGCGGACCGGCCGTACGCAGTTCGACGAGGTGTTCGGGCAGCCGTTCTTCGACTACCTCACCGAACGCCCGGAGAAGTCGGCCGTGTTCAACGACTCGATGAGCCAGGCCACCTCGGCCGTCGCGGCGGTGCTGCCGGGGTTGCACGACTTCGGCCGCTACCGGCTGCTGATGGACATCGGCGGCGGCGACGGGACGTTGCTGACGGCCGTGCTGCGCGACCATCCCGGCCTGCGCGGGCGGGTGTTCGACACCGCGCCGGGCGCCGCCCAGGCCGGCGAGGTGATCGGCCGGACCGGGCTCGCCGGGCGCTGCGAGGTCGCGCACGGGGACTTCTTCGGATCCGTGCCCGGCGGCGCCGACGCCCACCTCCTCAAGAGCATCCTGCACGACTGGGACGACGCGCGGGTCGTCACGATCCTGCGGCACTCGCGCGCGGCGCTTCCCGGCGACGGCACCCTGCTGATCGTCGAGCCCGTCCTGCCGGAGACCGTTCCGGAGGAGGGCATGGGCGGCATCTACCTCAGCGACCTCAACATGCTGGTGAACGTGGGCGGCCGCGAACGTACCCGCACCGAGTTCGAGCACGTCTGCCGGGAGGCCGGTTTCACCGTGACCGCCGTGACTCCCCTGGCCGCCACCGGCTTCAGCCTGATCGAGGCCGTCCCGGCGGCCTGACCCTCGCGAGGCTCGGCCCGGTGGTCAGCCGGCCAGGATCCTGGCCTTCTGCTCGGCGAACTCGGCGTCGGTGAGGATGCCCTTCTCCTTCAGCTCGGCCAGCGCCTGCAACCGCTGGATGGGGTCGGTCGGCGGCGCGGGCGGGGGTGGTGGCGGGGGCGCCGTCTGGTAGCCCTGCTGCTGGTCATACGCCCGCTGCCGCTCGGCCGCGACATTCGCGTCACGTCCGGCGAACTTCTCGGCCTGGCGGCGCTGCACGCGCCCGTTCACCGCGGACGCCGTTCCGGCGATGACCGCCGTGCGCGCCACTCCCCTGAGCAAACCCGGCATGGCTCTTCTCCTCAGATCGTCGTGTCGAGTGCGTCGAGCGCTTCCATCACGTCCGTGGCCGGGATGCGGGCGCTCGCTATCAGCTCGCCGCCGTTCTCGCGCGCGGCGGCCACGAACGGGATGGCCCAGGTGTTCTCGTAGATGATCAGCGCCGCGAGCGTGTCGTCGCGCATCGCGACGGCAGCCTCGCGGGCGTCGGACTCGCCGAGCAGCCCGGACCTGGCTCCCGCGAACTCGACGAACGCGCCCAGTTCCTTCGCCGACGGCTCGGTCAGGTCCACCATGAAGATCGACCCGTCCGGCGCCTTCCCGATCAGCATCAGGTCCAGCACCCGGACCACGCCGCGCTCGATCAGGTCCATCAACGCCTGGGCGGTGCTGCCGGTGAGACGGTCCTTGGGGAACTCGATCAGAACGAAGTCGATGGGGCCGTGGACATCTGTCGTCGTCATGACCGCCAGGTTCCGGCCGCGGGTCCGGCTCCGGCATCACCCACGCGGGGTGACCTCCCGCGCGGGTGACGCCAAGCGCCCGGTCAGCCGAACTGGCCGGGCGTGTAGTCGCCGGCGGGCTGCCGGGTCATGACGTTCAGCCGGTTGAACGCGTTGATGAGGGCGATCGAGGCCACCAGCCCGACGAGCTGTTCCTCGTCGAAGTGCTTCGCGGCGTTCTCCCACACCTCGTCGGGCACCCCGCCGGCGGCGTCCGCGATCCGGGTGGCCTCCTCCGCCAGCTCCAGCGCGGCCCGCTCGGCCTCGGTGAAGACGGTGGCCTCCCGCCAGGCGGCGACCAGGTTGAGGCGCAGCGCGGTCTCACCGGCGGCCAGCGCGTCCTTGGTGTGCATGTCGGTGCAGTACGAGCAGCCGTTGATCTGGCTCGCGCGCAACTTCACCAGTTCCTGCGTGGCGACGGGCAGCCCCGAGTCGGTGACCGCCTTGTTCGAGGCGACGAGGTGCTTCAGGACCTTGCCTGCGGTCTGGCTGGCGAAGACGTTCAAACGGGCGTCCATGGTGGGCTCCTCTGCCGTGGTCGTCGAGCTTGCACACCCTGGGACGGGACGGCCCGCGGGGATGTGACACGCGCGAACGTGACGTGCGTCTCCCCTGCGGTCGGCTCGGAGGACGGAACCCTGGCCCTCACGCCGGGCGATCGCTCTAGCGCGGGAGGGTGAGGCGGTCGGCGGCGGCCTGCCAGCGGGCGGTGCCGCCGGCGGGTTCGTAGGTGCGCAGGTCCTGGGTGGCGGCGATGCGGGCACGCAGCGCGGCGAGGTCGTCGATCACTCCCAGGGCGCAGGCCTGGACGCCGATGTTGCCGAGCGCCGTCGCCTCGGCCGGGCCCGCCACCACGGGCAGGCCGGTGGCCTCGGCCGTCAGGCGGCACAGCAGGTCGTTGCGGGAGCCGCCGCCGACCAGGTGCACGGTGTCGACCTCGCGGCCGGACAGCCGGGCGGCGTCGGCGATGGTCGCGCGGTGCGCCAGCGCGAGGCTGTCGAGAACGCACCGGACCGTCCCGGCCCGGTCGCGGGGCTCGGGCTGCCCGGTGGCCGCGCAGTAGCGGGTGATCCGCTCGGGCATGTCCCCCGGGGGCAGGAACATCGGGTGGTCGGGGTCGACGACGGATCTGAGCCCGGGGGCGTCCGCGGCCGCGTCGAGCAGCGCCGGCAGGTCGGCCGCGCCGAGGTCCCAGGTCCGCACGGACTCCTGGAGCAGCCAGAGCCCCATGATGTTGCGCAGGTAGCGGATGGTGCCGTCGATCCCGGCCTCGTTGGTGAAGTTCGCGGCCCGGCCGGCCGCCGAGACGACCGGCGCGGTCAGCTCGACCCCGGCCAGCGACCACGTGCCGCAGGAGATGTAGGCGAAGTTCGGGCCGGTGGCGGGGACGGCGGCGACGGCCGAGGCGGTGTCGTGGGAGGCGACGGTGGTGACGGGGATCGCGGGCAGCCCCGTGCGCCGGTCGAGGGCGCCGGCCGGGTCGCGGGGCGAACGCAGCTCCGGGAAGACGTCCCGCGGCAGGCCGAGACGGCCGATGAGATCGTCGGACCACGTCCCGGCGTGCGCGTCGTACAGGCCGGTCGTCGAGGCGTTCGTCCGTTCGGCGCCGCGCTCGCCGGTGAGCCAGTACGCGATCAGGTCGGGCATGAGCAGGACGGTCCGGGCACGGTCGAGGAGCCGGTCGGCGGCCAGCTGGTAGAGGGTGTTGAACGGCAGGAACTGCAGGCCGTTCACCGCGTAGAGCTCCTCGGGAGGGACGCGGTCGTGGACGTCCCGGATCACCGCGGCGGTCCTGGCGTCGCGGTAGTGGACCGGGTTGCCGAGCAGCGCGCCGGACGAGTCGATCAGGCCGTAGTCGACGGCCCAGGTGTCGACGCCGATCGAGTCGAGCCCGGGACCGGCGGCCTTGAGCCCGTCGAGGATGTCGCGGTAGAGGCCGAGGGCGTCCCAGTGGAGGGTGCCGAGCAGGTCCACCGGGCGGTTGGCGAACCGGTGGGTCTCGGTCAGATCGAGTCCGTCCGCGCCGATGCGGGCGGTGATGACGCGGCCGCTCGAGGCGCCGAGGTCGATCGCGGCGATCCGCGCGGTCATATGAGGAAAACCTCCAGAGTGCGGGGGCCGTGCACGCCTTCCACCCGGGACAGCTCGATGTCGCTGGTGGCGGAGGGCCCGGAGACGAAGGTCAGCGGCCGGGTGACGTCGAGCCGTTCGACGGCCTCGGGCACGTCGGCGACGATCTGGGCGGCGCGGACCACGACGAGGTGGTGGTCGGGCACGAGGGTGAGGGCGCGGCGCCCCTGGCCGGGGCCGTGGTCGAGGACGATGGTGCCGGTCTCGGCGATGGCGGCGGCGCAGCCGGTGACCACGCCGGCGGCGTTCACCAGGTCGGCGTCGCCAGTCGTCTCGGGCAGGGCGGACGTCCACGCGGCGGGGAGACCGGGCGGCAGGGCGTACGCGCCGGGCCGGACCGCCGCCGCGAGGGCCGCGGGAAGCCCGTCCTCGGTGAGGACGTGCACGGTCGCCCGGTAGTCGGCCACCCGTTCGGCGAGGAGGCCTGCCAGGTCCCGTTCGTGATGGCGGCGCAGGTAGCGCCGCCGCACGGCCCGGTAGTCCGCCGCTGGATCGGCGGCCGGGCCGGTGTCGTCGAGGCGGGCGAGGATGTCGTCACGGGCGCTCATCGCGGGCCTCCTCCTTGGCACGGGCCGCCCACCAGGCGCGGAACGACGTGCTCGGCGGCACGGGGACGTCCCGGGTCGCCGTCCAGGCGCGCGGGACCCGGGCGAACCGGGCCAGGCGCCGGGCACGGCCCGCGCTCCACTGGGCCGCCGCCAGCCGCCGGGGCGAGGCGAGCACCCAGCCGGCGGCGCCCATCGCCAGCCGTTCGGGCCGCTTCTTGGGCGCCTTGGCGCGCAGGTGGACCAGGACCTCGGGGATGTCGATCGCCACCGGGCAGACCTCGTAGCAGGCGCCGCAGAGCGAGGACGCGAACGGCAGGGACGCGTCGACGTCCGAGCCGATGCCGCGGATCTGCGGCGACAGGATCGCCCCGATCGGCCCCGGGTAGGGCGAGCCGTACGCGTGGCCCCCCGCGCGGGCGTAGACGGGGCAGACGTTGAGGCACGCCGAGCAGCGGATGCAGCGCAGCGCCTGGCGGCCGATGTCGTCGGCGCGCGTGGCCGTGCGTCCGTTGTCGAGCAGGACGAGGTGGAAGCTCCGCGGCCCGTCCCCCGGGTGCACGCCGGTCCAGGCCGAGGTGTAGGGGTTCATGCGTTCGGCGGTGGACGAGCGCGGCAGCACCTGGAGGAAGACCTCCAGGTCGCGGGCGGTGGGCAGGAGCTTCTCGATGCCCATCACGGTGATCAGGGTCTCGGGCAGGGTCAGGCACATCCGGCCGTTGCCCTCGGATTCGACGACCAGGACCGTGCCGGTGTCGGCGATCGCGAAGTTGGCGCCGGACACCGCGACCTTCGCCGCGAGGAACTTGGCGCGCAGGTGGCGGCGCGCGGCCTCGGCGAGCGCGGCCGGGTCGTCGGTGAGCCCCGCCGGCGCGGACGGCATCGTCCGCCGGAAGAGGTCGCGGATCTCCTCGCGGTTCTTGTGGATCGCGGGGACCAGGATGTGGGAGGGACGGTCGTCGCCGAGCTGGACGATCAGCTCGGCGAGGTCGGTCTCGTACGCGCTGATCCCGGCGTCGGCGAGCGCCTCGTTGAGGCCGATCTCCTGGGTCGCCATCGACTTGACCTTGACGACCTCGGTCTCGCCGGTCGCCTTCACCAGGTCCGTCACGATCCGGTCGGCCTCGTCCGCGTCGCGCGCCCAGTGCACCGTTCCCCCGGCTTCGACGACCTTCTCCTCCAGCATCCGCAGGTAGTGGCCGAGGTGCGCGAGGGTGTGGTCCTTGATCTGCTTGGCGGACTCGCGGAGCTCCGCCCAGTCGTCCAGCTCGGCGACGGCGGCCGCCCGGCGCGTCCTGATCGTCCCGGTCGCGTGCGCGAGGTTGCCGCGCAGCCGCCGGTCGGCGACGGCGTCGCGGGCGGCCTTGGGGAACGACGGCATGCCCACGTACGCCGGCATGCTCCCGGGGCCGCTCATGCCGTGCTCGCCAGGATCTCGGCCAGGTGCATGACCTGGACCCCGGAGCCCCGCTTGGAGAGCGCGCCGCCGAGGTGCATCAGGCAGGAGTTGTCGGCGGCGCAGAGCACGCCGGCGCCGGTCCGCTCGACGTTGGCGATCTTGTCCGCGCACATGGCGGCCGAGACGTCGGAGTTCTTGAGCGCGAACGTGCCGCCGAAGCCGCAACACTCGGCGGCGTCGGGCAGCTCCGCCAGGTCGAGGCCGCGCACCTCGCGCAGCAGCCGCAACGGCCGGTCGCCGATCCCGAGCATGCGCAGGGAGTGGCAGGTCGGGTGGTAGGTGACCCGGCGCGCGAACGTCGCGCCGACGTCGGTGACGCCCAGGACGTCGACCAGCAGCTCCGACAGCTCGTGCACGCGCGGCGCCAGCGCGGCGGCGCGTTCGGCGAGGTCGGCGCGGCCGTGCCGGGCGGCCAGCTTGGCGTGCCAGTCGCGGACCATCGCGGCGCACGATCCGGAGGGGACGACGACGGCCTCGGCGTCCTCGAAGACGCCGGTGAACGCCTCCACGAAGGACAGGGCCCGGTCCGGGTATCCGGTGTTGAGGTGCATCTGCCCGCAGCACGACTGCCCGCCGGGGAAGACGACCTGGTGGCCGAGGCGTTCCAGGACGTCCACCACGGCACGGCCGGTGCCGGGGAACAGCGTGTCGTTCACGCAGGTGACGAAGAGTGCGATCTTCATGGGCGGGTCGACTCCCGGGCGACGAGTTCGGGCTGGAACCGGATCTGCTGGTGCGCGTGGCCCTCCGGGTCGTCGCACTCGTCCAGCAGCAGCTCGGCGGCGATGCGCCCCAGCCGGTACGTGGGCTGGCGCACCGACGACAGCGGCACCGCGGGCGCGCTGGCGTACTCGATGTCGTCGTAGCCCATGAGCAGCACCTGACGGGGCACCCGCACGCCCTGCCGCAGGAGAACGCGCAGGACGCCCATCGCGAGCAGGTCGTTGGCGCAGAACACGGCGTCGGGCAGGTCCCCGGCGAGAAGCCGCTCGCCCGCCTTCTCGCCGGAGGCGGCCGTCAGGTCGTCCACGACGAGGTGGCTCACGGTGCCGCGTCCCGCCGCCTCGACGGCGGCGCGGGCGCCGGTGAGCCGGTCCGCGCACTGGCGGAGCGACACCGGCCCGGACACGTACGCGATGTCGGCCGCTCCCCGTTCCAGCAGGTGGTCGACGGCGAGCCGCCCGCCGGTCACGTCGTCGACGCTCACCGCGCACTGGTGCGGGCGGGTGGCGGCGTGGTCGAGCATCACGGCCGCGATGCCGCGCTCGCGCAGCACCGCCAGCCGTTCGGGCCGGTCGTCGACCGGGGTGACGAGCACTCCCCTGACCCCCTGCTCGGCGAGCATCCGCAGGTTGCGCGCCTCCCGTTCGGACGAGGTCGCCGAACTGCACAGGATCACGCCGTGGCCGCGTTCGCTCATGAGGTCCTCGACCCCGGACGCGAGACCGGCGAAGAACGGATTGGCGAGGTCGTGGACCATCAGGCCCACCAGCCTCCCCCGGCCCGCGCGGAGCCGGGACGCCGAGCCGTTGCGCACGAAGCCCAGCGTCTCGATCGCCTGGAGCACCCGCTCGCGGGTGGCCGCGGCGACCCGGTCCGGCCGGTTGAGGACGTTGGACACCGTGCCCGGGGACACTCCGGCCTCGGCCGCGACCTCCCGGATGCCGACGGCCCCGTCCCGCCCGCCGGAGGAATCACTCGTCATGGGGAGGATTAAAACGTCTTACAACACCACCTGCCAACCCTCCGGTGTCTTGACGCCTCCATGGCCCTGAATCTACGGTTCTGGAACGGAATCTGATTAAAACGTTTTTACAAGGTGGGGTCATGACTGACATCGCTGCCGGGTTGGATGACCTGGCGATCGAGACGCCGTCGTGGGCGTATGGGAATTCTGGGACGCGGTTCAAGGTGTTCGCGCA
>NZ_JBEYUA010000032.1:0-81316 GCF_040643285.1 Spirillospora sp. NPDC047279 | reverse complement strand
CGTCGCTGCCAAGTTCGAACTCCAGCGCCACCCCAGCCGCAGCCGGACAACCACATCAGCTAAAGGGGTGACCGTCCCCGCTCAACCCTCGCCCCCAGCGGACCTGATCTGCCCGCCGCGCCCGCACCGACACATCCCCGTGCGAAGCGCGGCAACGCTCGTCAGTGTGAACGCCAGCTACCGGAGACCTTCAGCTAACAGGCCACGCTCGCCGTCCACTCCTTTGGTTCGTCGCCGCCAAGTTCGAACCCCAGCGCCGCCCCAGCCGCAGCCGGACGACCACACCGGCCAAAGGGGCGAATGAGGCTGGAATCAGCTCACTCACTGGTGGACGAAGGGCGCAGGCCTGGTGAGTGAGGTGAGCGTAGGAGGGGAGTCGAGGTCAGAGGGCGCCGTCGACCACCGTCCGATGTCGGTGACGTAGGAGATCTCCGGCCTGGGGGAGGTTCCCGGCCTGGTGGGCTGGCCTGGGAATCAAGGCGGCGAGATGGATCTCAAGATTGGTGGGCGGTGGTGTCGAGTGGTGTCGAGTCCGTTCGTGGCCAGGGTGAGAGGCCGGCAACGGGCCGGTCGCCGCTCACGAGGAGAGCATCATGGCCGCTACCTACACGTTCGACGTCTTCTCCAGCCTCGACGGCTTCGGCTCCTACAACAGCAGTGGCGACTGGGGCGGCTACTGGGGCAAGCAGGGGCCTGAGTACCTTGATCGTCGCCTCGCCCTTTACAGCGAGGAGCAGCGGATGGTCCTCGGGGCCAACACCTTTCGGCAATTCGTGCAGATCCTGGGCACGAGCGCCGCGGAGCCCGAGGTGTCTGACCCGGTGAACACAGCGATGACGAACATGCCGACGACCGTGGTGTCGACGACCCTGGAAGGGCCCCTCGACTGGCCGGACGCGACCCTGGTGAGCGGTGACGCCGTGGACGTCGTCGCCCGGCTCAAGGAGGAGTCGCCGGTGCCGTTGCGGTCGCACGGGAGCCTGTCGATGAACCGGGCGCTGATGGCCGCCGGTCTGGTCGACCGCGTCCAGCTGACGATCTTCCCCGTGATCACCGGTCGGACCGGAGAGGACCCGATCTTCCAGGGTGCGGCCGACTTCGACCTCGAGCTGATCGAGAGCCGGACGTTCGACGGCCACATTCAAGAGCTCATCTACCGGCCCACCCTGCACGCCTGAGTCCAGGAAGGCAGCCCGGTTCGTCAGGCTCGCGAAGCGCGAGAGTGAACGCCCACGGGCGCAACTGACAGAACAGGCCAGCCGCCATCGCATCCGAGTGCCTGACGGCTCATTCGCCGCGCGAGTGTCGCCGTCCAGGCACTTGGGTGTCAGGCAGGTTGGCTGGCGCCCAAGTGCGGCAGAACGTCGCGTACGGGATGCCGTGGAAGGTTCTGTGGGCGGCGACGAACTGGGCCTTGCTCACGGGGTCTGAGTCGTTCACCCAATGGACAGGACTGCGTTTGGGCACCTCATGCTGCTTCTGCAGCTCCGAACTCTTCCGCCAAGTCCGCAGCGACCCTTCCTGCTCGAGCAGGTAGTGCTCGGCGTCGTGGCCGCTGTTTCCAGGCTGGGAAGTCGAAGGGCGCGTAAAGGGCGCGCTGTGAAGGGGGGGCGGCGGTGGGGCGCTGCGCGGTGGAGCGCTGCGCTGTGAAGGGGGCGCGGTGGAGCGCCGCGCGGTGAGGGGCACGGGGTGTGGGGACCGCGCGTTGGAGTGTGCGCCGGGGGAGGGTGGTGGGTTGTGGTGGTGGAGGGGATGGGGTTCGGGAGTGGGGGTGTGGGAGGGGTTGTTGGGGAGGGGGTTGGGATGTGGGGTTGTGGTTGGGGAGGATGGTGGGGTGAAGGTTGGGGTTGTGGGGCTGGGGTCAATCGCGCAGAAGGCTTATTTGCCTGTGCTGGGGGCCAAGGGGCTTGATCTGCACCTGATGACGCGGTCGCGGGAGCGGCTGGATCGGGTGGCGGACGCTTATCGGGTGGGGGACGGGCGGCGGTTCGAGGAGCTTGAGGCGCTGATCGGGGCGGGGGTCGAGGCCGCGTTCGTGCATGTGCCGACCGATCGGCATCAGGAGGTGGTGGGGCGGCTGCTGGACGCCGGGGTGCCGACGTATGTGGACAAGCCGCTGGACGGTTCGGTGGACGGGGCTCGGGCGCTGGTGGAGCGGGCCGGGGGTACGCCGTTGATGGTGGGCTTCAACAGGCGTTACGCGCCGGCGTATGTCGCCGCGGCGGGGGTGCCCCGGGATCTGGTCGTTCTGCAGAAGAACGCGGCGGGGGAGACGGGGAGTGTTCGGGAGGTCGTTTATGACGACTTCATCCATGTGGTCGACACGCTGCGGTTCCTGGCGCCGGCGGAGGTGGGGGTGGAGACGGTGGCGGTGTCCGGGCGGGTCGAGGGTGACGATCTGCACCATGTGGCGGTCACGCTGGGCGGGGACGGCTTCACTGCGGTGGGCGTGATGCACAGGCTGAGCGGGTCGAAGGAGGAACGGCTGGAGGTGACCGGGCCGGGCGCCAAGTACGAGGTGGTGGATCTCGTGGAGGTCGTCCGGCACGGGCGGGGCGAGCGGGTGCGGCAGGCGGTGGACGGGTGGCGGCCGGTCGGGGCGCAGCGGGGGTTCGAGCAGATCTGCACGGCGTTCCTGGACGGGGTGCGGGCGGGGCGGTCGTTCGATCTCAGTGATCCCCTGCGTACTCACGAGCTGTGCGAACGGGTCGTGGCGGAGTTGAGTTGAGGGCGGCGAGGGCGGAGGCGGGGGCGTCGGCGAAGAAGCGGACGGTGGTGGCCTCGGTCAGGCCTCCCAGGGGGCGGGTGGCGGTGATGGGCTCGGTGAGGTCGAGGACGATGTTGGTCTGGGAGGCGACGGCGATGCCGAGGCGGTCGTCCTCGACGTTGAAGATCTTGCTCTCGTTGTAGTCGGTGACCTGGCGGACCCCGGCGATCTGGGCGCGGGGGACGCGCAGGTCGAAGAACGCGCCGTAGCGGATGCGCACCTCGTCGGCGGTGATGACGTGCGGGCGGGTGACGCAGGCGGCGATCACGGCGAGGACGATCAGGATGGAGTAGGCGTCCAGGACGAGGACGACCGTGCGGACGGGCGCCGGGACGCCCAGGGCGCGCAGGAGGATCTCGACGGCGAAGAGCTCGACCACCATGGCGAAGAGGAAGACCATCTTCGTGGTCGTCTCGGCGCGCGAGTAGGAGACGGCGGTGGCGCCGTCGGGGACGCCGTGGCGGCGGCGGGCGACCCAGAGGGCGAGGCTGACCAGGCCCTTGGTGTCGAAGCCGATGATCCGGCGGACGCGTACGGGCACCAGGTCGTGCATGACCGAACGCAGCGCGGCGCGGGCGGTGGCGCCGGTGCGGCGGGCGGCGAGGTAGAGGCGGGCGGCGACGGCGAGTTCGAAGAGGAACGCCGCGGCCACGAGGAACTCGGTGATCAGGAGGACGGTGGGGGGCGGCCGGACCCCGGACGCGAGGAGGATCAGGAAGATCACCTCCAGGGGTACGACGGTGTAGAGGATGGCGCGGGCGAGCCTCATCGTTCCTCCTGAAGGATGTCCATGAGCAGGTCGAAGACCTTGGCCTGGGCGGGGGAGAGGTGGAGCGGCATCTCGTCCAGCCACTGGTCGTGGCCGTTGGCCGTGGCGGCGAGCATCATCGCCTTCATCTCGGCGGGGAGGTGGCCGGCGACCTCCCGGGCGAGGGCGGCGACGCGCGGGTCGTCGGGGGCGGCGTCGGCCAGGTCGTCCATCCGGGCGTAGATGGCGTGGCCGCGGGCGACCGCCTCGGGTTCGGTGAGGGGCCGCAACATGGCGGCGAACGCCTCGCGTTCGCCCGGGCCGGCGGTGGTGTCGACGAGGGCGAGCATCTCGCGGTCGAAGTCGGCGAACGTGGAGCCGCCGGCGGGGAGGGTGCGCAGGACGGACGCCATGGCGGGGGAGACCGCCGAGTCGGCGTCGAGGTCGGTCTCCGCGAGGAGGGCGGCGAGGCGTTCGCGGCGCTTCTGGATCGAGAGCTGCTGGCGGGCGAGGTCGTCGTCCAGTTCGCGGAGGACCTCGCGCAGGTCCTTGCCCTGGTCGTCGGCCAGGACGTCGCGGACCTCGTCGAGGGAGAGGCCGAGTTCGGCGAGCCGCCGGACGCGGGCGAGGATCACCGCGTCGCGCAGCAGGTATTCGCGGTAACCGTTGGCCCGCCGTTCGGGCTCGGGCAGCAGGCCCTGGTGGTGGTAGTGGCGGATGGTGCGGGTCGACACGCCCACCAGCGCCGCGAGTTCGCCGATCTTCATGCCTTCATTACAAACGTTGACGTTGCGTCAAGGTCAAGCGGCACGGCGGGCGGCACGGCGGGCGGCACGGCGGGCGGCACGGCGGGCGGCACGGCGGTGCCGGGATTGACGGGGCACGATCACTAGAATTAGGTTCTAGTTACCGACCGGTCGGTATCTGGAGGGGACGAATGCGGGCAGCGCGACAGGCATGGCGCCGGCTGGAGCCGGTGCACAGCATGATCTACTTCGTCCCCGAGGGCGGGCGGCGGTACGCCGAGCTCGGCCTCAAGGGCATGGCGGGCTACTTCGCCAGCCGCAGCGCGGCGTTCGGCGAGGCCTCGGCCGACCTGGTCATCGCGACCTTCTACAACTTCCACCCCGGGCTCGTGCGCGAGGCGCTGCCCGCGGCCTGGGACGTGGTCACCCCGCGGCAGATGCTGGACGCGCGGCGCGAGGCCGCCGCCGCGGCGCTGCGCCGGGCCGGGATCCACGAGGTCGCCGGGCTCGACGAGACACTGGGCCTGGCCCGGCGCGCCGCCGAGGCGGCCACCGAGTCGGTGGAGGGCCGCCCGCTGTTCGCCGCCCACGCGGCCCTGCCCTGGCCGGAGGACACGGTCGAGCAGCTGTGGCACGCCCAGACCCTGCTGCGGGAGTACCGCGGCGACGGGCACATCGCGGTGCTGGTCAGCGAGGGCGTCGGCGCGCTGGACGCGCTCATCCTGCACGGGGCCAGCGGCGACGTGCCGACCGCGTTCCTCAAGTTCAGCCGCGCCTGGCCGGCCGAGGAATGGGACGCGGCCGCGGAGGGCCTGCGTGAACGCGGCGTGCTGGACGGCGAGGAGCTGAGCGCCGAGGGCAAGGCCCTCCGCAAGCACATCGAGGACCGCACGGACGCGCTCGCGGTGCCCGCCTACGCGGCCCTCGGCGAGGACGGCTGCGAGCGCCTCGCCGAGCTCGCCCGCCCCTTCGGCCGCGCCGTCGTCGACGCGGGCCTTCTCAAGCTCGGCTGATCGCCGGCCGGGTGGCTATCTGATGATGACCCGGTCGGTGGGGGCGCCGGAGTCCTCGGTCCAGCCGTCGTGGCCCTCGCCGGACGTCCAGGTCTTGCCGGCGTGGCGGACCTCGGTGAGGCCGTACACCTGAGCGTGGGTCACCGCCCAGGAGGCGACCGCCCAGCCGGTACGGGCGCCGCCGACCCGGACGGCGTCGGAGCCGGTGTGCGGCGGTTGGTCGTTGCTCAGGGTCGTGGTCGCGGCCGGGTTCTCGACCTGGAGGCGGCTGCCGAACGCGCGGCGCAGCTCGCGCAGCGCCTCGGGGCGGCGCGACGAGGTCTGCTTGTTGGGCGGGTACCAGCAGCGCACCGAGGCGGGCATGCGGCCGGTGAACGCCTGGGCGAGCAGTTTGCCGTCCGGCTCGTGCTGGGCGTACGCGGTGCCGTCCGCGCTGCGCTGCACCCGCTGGGCGGCGTCGTGCAGGTCGCGGTCGAGGTAGTCCTTCACCTTGACGAGGGCGTCGAAGAACTTGCTGGTGGACGTCACGGGGTCGCGGAGCTTGTCGGGCGTGCCCCAGCCCTGCGACGGGCGCTGCTGGAACATGCCGACCGAGTCGCGGTCGCCGCCGGGAAGGTTGCGGATGTGCGACTCCTGGATCGCGGTGGCGTACGCGATCACGGCCGCCCGTTCGGGCAGCTGCTTGCGGTAGGCGACCGCGGCGATGGTCGCGGCGTTCGCGCCCTGTTCGAGGTCGAGCGGCATCTTGCCGGCCGCCGTCCGCACCTCGCAGTTGGACCCGTGGAGGTACGGGCGGACGCGCTCCCACGCCACGTAGCCGCCGACGCCGACCATCAGCATGACGGCCAGCGTGATCCCGGTCACGCGCACGCGTCGTTGATCCCATGCACCCACGCGACGACGGTACCGGGAGTTGGGCCTCGGTAAGCTCATGGGCCATGACCGAATCGTTCACCAGCCCGATCTCCGCCGTCATCGACGAGCTGTGGGAGCGGCGCGCCGAGCTCACCCCGGACGACGCCGAGGCACGGGCGGCCATCGTCGCCGCCGTCGACCAGATCGACGCCGGCGAGGCCCGCGTCGCCCTCATCGACGCGGCGTCCGACGGCGTGGTCGTCGACGAGCGCGCCAAGCGCGCCATCCTGATGAGCTTCAAGGTGCTCGGCATGGTGCGTTCCCAGGTCGGCGACTTCGCGTACCACGACCGCATCCCGCTCAAGAGCCGCCTGGACGGCGTGCGCGTGGTCCCGGGCGCCATCGCCCGCTGGGGCTCCTACCTGGCGCCCGGCGTGGTCCTGATGCCCTCGTTCACCAACATCGGCGCGTACGTCGACGGCGGCACCATGGTCGACACCTGGGCCACGGTCGGCTCCTGCGCGCAGATCGGCAAGAACGTGCACCTGTCGGGCGGCGTGGGCATCGGCGGCGTGCTGGAGCCGCCGAACGCGGTGCCGGTGATCGTCGAGGACGAGGCCATGATCGGCAGCCGTTCGATGATCGTCGAGGGCGCCCGGGTCGGCAAGGGCGCGGTGGTCGGCTCCGGCACCAACCTGTCGGCGTCCATGCCGGTCATCGACGTCGAGACGGGCGAGGAGATCAGCCGCGGCCGCATCCCCGACTGGTGCGTGGCGGTCGGCGGCACCCGGCTCAAGGAGTTCAAGGGCGGCACGTTCGGCATGCCGGCCGTGCTCATCCTCAAGCGCCTGGAGGAGGGGCGGCGGCACGACAAGGCCGAGCTGAACGACATCCTCCGCGACCACGGCATCAACACCTGACGCCGCCGCGACCTCGACGAAGGGACTCGCCCCGAGCCGGGCGGGTCCCTTCGCCGGTTTGGCATAGGGTTTCCTTCCATGCGCCCTGACCCCACGCGGCTCGACCTGTCCGCGGACGTGACGGACCTGACGGCGGCGATCGTCGACATCGAGTCGGTGAGCGGCGGCGAGCGGGAGCTCGCGGACGCGGTCGAGGAGGCGCTGCTGGCCCTGCCGCACCTGACGGTCGAGCGCGTCGGCGAGAACGTGGTCGCCCGCACCGGGCTCGGCCTCCCCGAACGCGTCGTGCTCGCCGGGCACCTGGACACCGTCCCGCTGAACGGCAACCTGCCGTCCCGGGTCGAGGGCGACCGCCTGTACGGCTGCGGCACGACCGACATGAAGAGCGGCGTCGCCGTCGCGCTGAAGCTGGCCGCGACCGTCACCGCGCCGACCCGCGACATCACGTTCGTGTTCTACGAGTGCGAGGAGGTCGACGCGGCGCGCAACGGGCTCAGGAAGCTCGCCGAGACGCGTCCCGAGCTGCTCGCCGGCGACTTCGCGGTGCTGATGGAGCCCACGACCGCGCTGATCGAGGGCGGCTGCCAGGGCACCATCCGCGTCGAGGTGACCGCGCCGGGCGAACGGGCGCACAGCGCGCGCGCCTGGATGGGCTCCAACGCGATCCACAGGGCGGGCGAGATCCTCGACGTGCTGCGCGCGTACGAGCCCACCCGTCCCGTCGTCGACGGGCTGGAGTACCACGAGGGCCTGAACGCGGTGTTCGTGCGCGGCGGCGTCGCGGGCAACGTGATCCCGGACGAGTGCGTCGTCACGATCAACTACCGCTTCGCCCCGGACAAGTCGCTCGCGGACGCCGAGGCGTACCTGCGCGATCTCTTCAAGGGTTTCGAGGTCGTGGTCACCGACGGCTCCCCGGCGGCCCGCCCGGGGCTGACGCATCCGGCGGCGGCCGCGTTCGTGGCGGCGACGGGCGCCGAGGTGCGCGCCAAGCTCGGCTGGACGGACGTGGCCCGCTTCTCCGAGCTGGGCGTCCCGGCGGTCAACTACGGGCCGGGGGAGCCGACGCTGGCGCACACCAGGGACGAGTACGTCGAGATCCCGCTGATCGCCGACTGCGAGCACCGCATGCGCGCCTGGCTCACCGCCTGACGCGCTGCGGTCTCGAGGTCCTGACGCGTCGGCCCGTGGACGCGTTGCGGTGGTCGGGTCAGCGGGGCTGGGCGGCGGGTTCGGGGAGGCCGGGGCCGGGTGTGGTGAAGGTGCCGGTGCGGCGGATGGTGTGCCAGCCGAGCCGCGCGCCCGCGATGGCCGTGACCAGCGACTGGATGACGACCAGGTACATCAGCTGGCGGTAGACGACCTGCTGGAGGGGCAGCACCCACAACGTGCGGAGCGGCTCGCCGTCCAGGCGGAGGGCGTACGCGCCCGCGACCGCCTGGAGCAGGGTGAAGAACAGCCAGGAGAGCGCCAGCTTGCCCGGGTCGAGGAAGCAGAGGCCGTAGAGCGTGAAGACGTCCACGGCCGGGGCGAACAGCGGCAGCGCCACCTGGAAGACGGCCAGGTAGGGCAGGCAGCGACGGCCGAAGCGACCCGAGCTCCCGGTCTGGACGAGGGCGCCGCGGTGCTTCCACATCGCCTGGAGCGTTCCGTAGCACCAGCGGTAGCGCTGCCGCCAGAGCTGCCGGATCGAGGCGGGCGCCTCGGTCCAGGCCAGCGCGCTCTCCTCGTACACGACCCGCCACCCCGCGCGGCAGATGGCCATCGTGAGGTCGGTGTCCTCGGCGAGGGTGTCGTCGGAGACGCCGCCGGCCGAGGCCAGCGCGCCGCGCCGGAACGCGCCGATGGCCCCGGGGATGGTCGGCATGCACTGGAGGAGGTCGAACATCCGCCGGTCGAGGTTGAAGCCGATCACGTACTCGATGTGCTGCCAGCGTCCGATGACGCCGCCGCGGTTGGCGACCTTGGTGTTGCCGCTGACCGCGCCGACCCGCGGGTCGGCCATCGGCGCGACGAGGTTGCGGAGGGTGTCGCGCTGGAAGACGGTGTCACCGTCCACCAGCACCACGATGCCGGCGCGCGCGGCGGCGACCCCGGCGTTGAGCGCGCTCGGCTTGCCGCCGTTCGGCTTGCGGATGAGCCGTACGCCCGCGACGGAGGTGAACGTGGCGGCGATCTGGGCGGTGCGGTCGGTCGAGCCGTCGTCCACGACGATCACCTCGACCGGCGCGGGGTAGTCGGTGTCGAGGAGCGAACGGATCGTCGCCTCGATGCCCGCCTCCTCGTTGTAGGCGGGGACGATCACCGAGAGCGGCGGGGTGAACGGCGGCTGGTCGCGGCGGCTCCGCCGGCGGCGAAGGCGGCGGACCCGGCCCGCGTGCGTCCGGGCGAAGCCGAGCAGGACGACCAGTCGCAGCGCGGTCAGGACGGCGGCCACGGCGAACAGCGAGGTCAGGCCGCCGACGATCCAGGACGAGCCCAGCTGGCCCCAGACCAGGGCCTTCCCGATCGCCTTCTGGCCGGTGGAGGCGGGCGTGTTGCCGGGTGGCAGGCCGATCGCCTCGGAGACGGTGGTGAACCGGTATCCCTGCGCGGACAGGCGCGTCAGGATCGCGTCCACCCCCGCGACGGTCTCGGCCCGGTCGCCGCCGGCGTCGTGCAACATCACGATCGCCCCGGCACGACCGGTCCCGCCGCCGCCGGCGGCGCGTTCCACGATCTTCTCGATGCCGGGGCGGGACCAGTCCTCGGTGTCGCGGTCGGTGAGCACGGTCAGGTAGCCCTGCCCGGCGGCGGCCCGCACGGCCTGCCACTGCGGCCCGGTGAGCCCGGACGGGGTGGAGGAGTACGGCTGCCGGACGAGGTTGGTGCCGCGGCCGGTCGCTCCGGCCAGGGCCCGCTGGGTGAGGTCCAGTTCCAGCCTGAGCCGCCAGGAAGGGACCGAACCCAGGTCGACGTGGGTGTAGGTGTGCGAGCCGATCTCGTGGCCCTCGCGGATCATCCGCCGGGCCACGCCGGGGCTCTGGGCGACGTTCGAGCCGAGGGCGAAGAACGTGGCGTGCGCGCGGTGCTTGCGCAGGACGTCGAGGAGCCGGGGCGTCCACGTCGGGTCGGGGCCGTCGTCGAACGTCAGGGCGATCATGCCGGGACGGGGGCGGGCGCTGCGCAGCGTCCCGTCGGTCAGGTTGAGCACCGGGCCCGCGCGGGTCGCCTCGGCGGGCGGTGGAGCGGCCTGGGACGCGGCCGTGGGGCCGCCCGTTCCCTCACCCATCTGCCCGCTCGCGAAGCCGTGCACCAGCAGCGCGACGGTGAGGGCGATGCCGCTCAGCAGGAGCAGGATCCAGTGGCCCTTGGGTTCATGGCTCTTCACGGGTCAGCCGCTCTGGTCTTTCTTCTTCTTGCCGTACGCGGGCGGCGTCGCCTGCGACTTCCCGGGACGCGTCGTCGCCGGGACCGGCGTGGTCACGGGCGCCGACGGCGCGGTGGAGGCGGACGGCCGGGACTGATCGTTCCCGCTGCCGAGCGACGGCGTCCCGGCGTTCGGGACGCCCCCGTTCCGCGGGTTCCCGGAGGCACCGGGCCCTGCCGGGCGGTGCGGTGTCGTCCCGGTCCGCGGCGTGCCGTCCGGCCCGGTGCCGGTGGGCTTCCCCGCAGGCCACGGTGTGAGCGGGACCTCCGCTCCGGTGGCGAGGTTCACGCCCACCACGGCGAGATACACGGTCAGGCCCGCCCCGGCGAGGGCCCCGGCGATGCGAACGCCACGAGCCCGCCGCCCGCTGCCGTCCACGAAGACCGGCGCTCCCTCACCCTCCTCAACCTCCGGCAGCACCTGCGTGTCGTGCACGGCCTGAGCGGTCTGGGCGACCTGCGAGGCCTGAGTCAGCGGCAGCGTCCGCGGACCCTGCGCGCCGCCCGCGTGCCGAGGCTCGTACGAGCCACGCGCCTGCGGGGCGCGGTGCGGACGGGTCGGGCCGTCGGCGCCGCCGGTGTTGAGGTCGATGCTCACGCAAACATCAGCGTCGCGACGGGCCCCCGTGTCACCCGGCGCGGCCGGCGGCGGGGAACGCTCGCCGGGCGCACGCGCCTGATCAGGATATTCGGGCGAGATCACCAAGGGCCTTGGCTACGGTGAGGGCATGGCATCCGACTTGAGTCCTCGTTCCCGGCGGCAGGGGCCCGCGATGTTGCGCGGCCGGGCCGTACCGCAGACCACCACCGATCAGCGGCTCCTCGACGGCCGCGCCACAGCGGACTGGGTCCACGCCGACCCGTGGCGGGTCCTGCGGATCCAGGCGGAGTTCGTCGAGGGATTCGGGCTGCTGGCCGAGCTGCCCAAGGCGGTCAGCATCTTCGGCAGCGCGCGGACCAAGCCCGACTCCGAGGAGTACAAGCTCGCCGAGCGGGTCGGCGCCAAGCTGGTGGACCACGGCTACGCGGTGATCACCGGTGGCGGTCCGGGGATCATGGAGGCGGGCAACAAGGGCGCCGACGAGAACGGCGGCCTGTCGGTCGGCCTCGGCATCGAGCTCCCCTTCGAGCAGGGGATCAACGACTACTGCGACATCTCGCTCGAGTTCCGCTACTTCTTCGTCCGCAAGACGATGTTCGTCAAGTACAGCCAGGCGTTCGTCGTCCTGCCCGGCGGGTTCGGCACGCTGGACGAGCTGTTCGAGGCGATCACGCTCGTCCAGACCAAGAAGGTCACCCGCTTCCCGATCGTCCTGATGGGCACGGAGTTCTGGGGCGGACTGGTCGAGTGGATCAAGACCTCGCTGCTCTCCTCGGGCAAGATCTCCGCGGCCGACATCGACCTCTTCCACCTCACCGACGACCCCGACGACGCCGTCCGCGTGATCGTCGAGGCGCACAAGGAGGAGGCGCGCCGCCGCGAAGAGGAACAGGCCGTCAAGGCGGCCGCCACCGAGGGACGGAACGGCACCTGATGGGGCGTGCGGTCTGCGTGTTCTGCGCGTCGTCCAGCAAGATCGACCCCAGGTACCTCGACCTCGCCACCGAGGTCGGTGCGGAGCTGGCCGCCCGCGGCCACACCCTGGTCAGCGGGGGCGCCCAGGTGTCGTGCATGGGTGCGGTGGCCCGTGCCGCCCGCGCCGGCGGGGCCCGCACCGTCGGAGTGATCCCCGAGGGCCTGGTCAGCGTCGAGATCTCCGACGAGGACAACGACGAGCTGATCATCACTCCCGACATGCGTTCCCGCAAGGGCGAGATGGACCGCCGCAGCGACGCGTTCCTCATCCTTCCGGGCGGCATCGGCACCCTGGAGGAGCTCTTCGAGGTCTGGACGGCCCGGGTGCTCGCCATGCACGAGAAGGCCGTGGTGATCCTCGACCCGTACGGCGTCTACGACCCGCTGCGCGACCTGATGACCGGCCTGGTCGACCAGGGGTTCGCCCGCGCGAAGATCTTCGACGCCGTCGGCTGGACCGCCGACGTGAACGAGGCGTTCGACCTGCTGGAACGCTCCCAGCCCCGCATCGAGCCCACCCTCGAGGACTACGCCGAAGCCGAACTCTGAGCGGCCCGCACGCGGACGTTGAGCAACGGCCCGACCGCGAACGCGGGTCGTGAGCGGTGCCGTGGGTGGTCAATGCGGCGAAAGGCATTGGTGCCGGAGCCGGTTGTCGCGTGCGGTTTCCCAAGTGTCGTGAGAATGCGCGTACATGTAGATTGTCGCCGTTGAGATAAGGGGCCTGACCCGACCTGCCGGAGTCGGAAGGAAACGCGTGGTCCGCTGGAATGATGTGCGCGAGGGCTGGCTCGCCGCCGAAGGGGTCGTCCGGGACTCCGCGCCCCCTCCGGCCACCAGCGTCAAGCAGATGCGCCGCCTCTCCCTTTTCCGGACCACGGCGCCTCTCACGGTGACGGGTTACCGGGGGGCGGGCAAAAGCACCCTCTACGACGCGTTGGAGGGGCGGGTCTCCCTCGGATACAGGCCGCCGGGAAAGAGCTTGGGCGCGGAGACGCACCGGACCGTGTTCAAGACCGGCCGCAAGAAGATTCGCGCCGAAAGCTGGGTGCTCCCCGGGCAGCCGGGCGAGGAACGTAATGAGGCCCTGGGCCGGGTCATGGGGGACGGAAACTATCCCGTGGGCGTGGTCCACGCCGTTTCCTGGGGTTACAACTCCGTGCGCGCGGACGAACTGCCGCACCTGGAGGACCGGCTCATCGCGGATGGCCGGCCCAGGACCATCGCCTCAGTGCGAGACCTCAACCTCAAAGAGGAACTCCAGGACTTCAAAGACATATCCCGTCGCCTCGTGCGCGCGTGGAGCCGCCGCGACAAGGTCTGGCTCATCATCGTGGTCACCAAGAGCGACCTGTTCTGGGACGACCGCCGCAAGGCCATGGAGTACTACCTGCCCGGGGAGGGCGCCGGCTCCGCGTTCTCCCGGCACCTGGACGACTTCGCCGACACCCTCGGCGACGCGCTGGAACGTGTGCTGATCCTGCCGTTCAGCTGCTTTCCGGAGCCCTACAAGATCTTCCACGACGAGGCCCCGTCCCAGTTCGTGAACAGGGAGCAGGACGCGTTGTTCAACAACTTCCTTTCGGTGATGGGGAAGGTGCTATGACGTCCGAACGTCCGCAGCCGGAACATCCGCGGCCCCGCTCCCTCACCGATCCCGACGCCTTCGACGTCGAGCTGTCCAGGGCGGAGGCGCTGCTGCGCACGGTGGAGCACCACCGCAACCTCGCCCGCGCCGGCCGGATCCTCCAGATCGCCGTCCCGGTGGCACTGCTCTCCCTCGTCGCCGCGCTGACCGCCGGGGAGGGCGGCACGACCGCGGCCCTCGTCTTCGCGGCCAGCGCCGCGGCCTGCGCCGTCACCGCCCTGTGGGCGCAGGCGTCCGTCATCGCCCCGCTGACCCGGTCGGCGGCCCGGGACGAAGGCGCCATGGTCGAGATCGTCAACACCCTTCGCGAGTTCCTCAGTTCCATGGACGACAACGGCGACGCCAGCCGCTACCGCCTCCTGCGCGTCCGCGTCGAACGTTTCCCCATGGCGCCCCGCAACCTTCGATGACCAGTGAGGAGGGACGGGGATGTTGTCCCGCGCAGCCGACGTCGTCCAGGTGGGGACGTTCTTCGTGGCGATGGTCCTGGCCGCCCTGAAGTACGACAGGGTCCAGCAACCGCCGGAGGCCCTCGTGGCCGGGCTGCTCCTGGCCCTCGTCGCCGGAGTGGCGCTCTCCGCGCTGGGCATCGTCCTGCGCCTGTCCAGCGGCGAGACGTTCCGCGAGGACCGCGGCCTGAGAAGCTCGAAGTGCCTGTGGGCCGGCACCGTCTCCTTCATCGTGGGCGCCGCCATCCTCGCCTTCCTCTGAGAGAGGGGGCGCGCCGGGGCCGGGCTCTGAGGTGTGCGCTGGGGGTTTGCCGGTCGGGTCCCGGTCGTTCACCGGGGGTTCATTGGACCGGGCCAAGCTCCGGGGCGATCCCTCAAACGTGAAGGAGTCCCCATGTCCGTGTCCCGTCGCGGGGTGATGAAGGGCGGCGCGGCCGGCGCGCTGTCCATCGCCCTTGCCGGCAGCCTGGAGTCGGTCTTCCAGACGTCCGCCGGCGCCGAGGTCGGGGAGGCGTACGGCTACGGCCCGCTGGTCCCCGACCCCCAGGGCGTGCTCGACCTGCCGAAGGGCTTCTCGTACAAGGCTCTCTCCGCCCAGGGCGACACGATCGCCGACGGCGTGCTCGTCCCCGGCAAGCACGACGGCACCGCCACCTTCCACGGCGGGCGCTTCGGCACCACCCGGCTCGTGCGCAACCACGAGCAGACCGGCAGCGGCGTCAAGCCGGTCGTGGACTCCCGGCTGGTGTACGACCCCGCCGCGTTCGGCGGCACCACCACGCTCGAGGTGGACCGCGACGGCGACCTTCTCGGCCACCGCATCAGCCTGGCCGGCACCGCCACCAACTGCGCGGGCGGGCGTACGCCCTGGGGCACCTGGCTGACCTGCGAGGAGACCGAGGGTTTCACCGGCCAGACCAAGTCGCACGGCTGGGTGTTCGAGGTCGACCCGACGGGGCGCAAGACCAGGCCGGAGCCGCTGACGGGGCTGGGCCGGTTCGCGCACGAGGCCGTCGCCGTCGACCCGCACACCCACATCGCCTACCTGACCGAGGACGCCAGCAAGCCGTTCGGCCTCTTCTACCGGTTCACACCCAAGACGCACCGCGGCGGCTACCACACGTACATGGCGGGCGGCCTGCTCGAAGCCATGTACGTCGAGGACCTGCCCGACCTGTCCGTCGTCCAGGAACCGGGCGCGACGTTCCGCGTCACGTGGGTGAAGGTGCCCGACCCGTCGGCCGCCGCCACCTCCACGCGCAAGCAGTTCGAGAAGATCACCCGGTCGCAGAAGCTCGAAGGCGCCTGGTGGGGGCACGGCAAGGCGTACTTCGTCGCCAGCTACTCCCACACCGCCGACGGCGCCGCCGCCGACCACGCGGGCCAGGTCTGGAAGTACGACCCGCACCGCCGCACCATCGAGCTGGAGCTCGTCTTCAAGCCCGGCGGCCGCTTCGACGGCCCCGACAACATCACCGTCTCCCCGTACGGCGGCGGCGTGATCCTGGCCGAGGACGGCGACGGCGAGCAGTACCTGATCGGCACCACCCGCAAGGGCGCCCCGTTCGCGTTCGGCCGGAACGGGTTCAACGACAGCGAGTTCACCGGCGTCACGTTCTCGCTGGACGGCCGCACGCTCTTCGCCAACCGCCAGGACCCGGGCGTGACGTTCGCCATCAAGGGCCCCTGGCACCGCCTGCACGGCTGAGGCCCCCGCTCGCGATTCCCCCGCGACCGCGGGGGAATCGCTGTAGTGCGTGGTCCTGCGGCCCCACTCCTCCGGACGTGGCACGATCGTTCATGCGGATCCGTAGACAGAACGGAGCATGATCGTGATTGTGGTCCTCGTCCTGGCCGGCCTGGCCGTGCTGGGCGCCGTCGTCGTTCTCGCCATGGGCCGAGGCGGCGAACTGGCCGGGGCCCATCCCGACCACCCGCCCCTCCCGTTCTCCGACCGCCCGCTCACCGGCACCGACGTGGCCCTCCTGCGCCTGCCGCGCGGCGTCTGGGGCTACCAGGTCACCGCCACCGACGAGGCCATGCGCCGCCTCGCCCACTCCCTGGCCGAACGTGAGGCCCGCGCCGCCGCCCTGGAGCAGCAGCTCGACGAGCTGCGCCTCCGCCTGGGCGAGCCCGCCCCCCACCCCCACCCGTGGCAGGCCCCCGCCGTCGACGCGCCGGCCGCAACCCCCGCCCCCGTCCCGGTGTTCGCCCCGAACGTGGCCGATGACCTGCACCAGCCCGCTCCCGCGGAGCCCGCCGCAACCGGGCTCCCCTCCCCGGACACCCCCGCAAGCGAAGCCCCCGCAGCGGAAACACCCCCCGCCGACCTCAACAGGACGACCGACCTCAGCGAGACGACCGATCTCAGCGAGACGACCGACCTGAACGAGACGGCCGACCTCCACAGGACGCCCGTCCTGCACGAGACAGCGGACCTCCAGAGGGCCCCCGAAGCAGCCACCCCGGCCACGACGCCTGGGGCCGCTACCCCGGCAACGACGCCTGGGGCCGCTACCCCGGCAACGACGCCTGGGGCCGTCACACCCCCCGTTGCCGCGCAAGGCGACGCCGCCGAACGTCCCTACAGCGCCGAACCTGCCGACGGCCCTGCTCAGCCCGCCGTCGGAGATGACGCGTCCGACCCCGAGCCGCGTTCAGTCGAGCTCCCGGAGCCCGCCGCGGACGGTCAGCCCGGCACCAGCCCGGCGACAGTCCTCCCCACCGACCCTGCCGCTCCAGGCGCTCCCAACCTCGGCGAGCCCTTCGACAGCGAGCCTCCTGGTGCGAAAGCCACCTCCGCCGACGCCGCGCACACGTCCCCCACGGGCCCCGCCGCTCCAGGCGCTCCCGACCCCAGCGAGCCCTACGGCAGCGAGCCCGCTGGCACCTCACCCACCTCCGCCGACGCCACCCGCACACCCGAAGACACCCGCACACCCGAAGACACACGCACCGCCGCCACGGGTGCTGCCGCCACGGGTGCTACCGCCGCGGGTGCGGCGTCTGCGGGTGCCGAGTCCGCCGGTGGTGCCGTCGGCGCCGGGGCCGCGCATGCCGATCTCGGCGAGTTGCCCACCGACCCTGGTGATGCGGGTGGTCGCAGCGCCGACGTGAACGATGAGCCCGCCGCGGAGCCCCGCCCCGGCGAGGAGCCTGATGCGGGCGCCCCGGCAGGCCCCGCTTCTGAAGGCGGAGCCGGGGCCGGGGGCGCGCACGCTGACCGCGGTGCGCTGCCCGCGGACTCCGGCGGTGCAGGTGGTCACGGCGCTGATGTGATCGATGAGCCCGCCGAGGAGCCTCGCGACGGCGATGTTCCCGGTGCGGGTGCCTCGTCCCCTGACATCGCGCACGCGACCCCTGCGGACGCGGCCTTTGCGGGCGGCGCCCCTGAGGGTGGCGTGGTGCCTGGTGGAGGGAACGGGGGGTCGGTTTGGGCTCGGGCCGAGGCGGCCTATCCGGGGTCGTTCGAGGAGGACGAGGAGTTCGAGGCCGCGTTGTTCGACGATCATGAGGACAACGTGGCGGCGCGGCGGGATGAGCGGGCGTGAGCCGGGTCGCGGTGCACGCCGAGCAGTACGCGGCGGTGGAGGCGGACCAGGTGTTCGCGGTGCTGACCGACTGGCCCCGGCATGCGGAGTGGATGCCGTTCACGCGGGCCGAGGGCGGGCGTGCGGTGGGGGAGGAGATCAAGGGATGGACGGGGGTCGGGCCGGTGGGGTTCCTCGACACGATGGTGATCACTGAGTGGCTGACGGGGCGGCGCGTTGTGGTGCGGCATACGGGGCGGCTGGTGCGGGGGGACGCCTGGTTCGAGGTGACGCCGGTGGGGGCCGGGTGCAGGGTCCTGTGGGTTGAACGGGTGGATCTGCCGCTGGGGGTTCTCGGACGGGCGGGGTGGATCGTCGGGGGGCCGGTGATCCGGATGTTCATGAAGCTCGGGTTGCGGCGGCTGGCTCAGGTGGCGGAACGATGAGCGGGGCCGTGATGGGGGAGGACGGGCTGGCGCGGTGCCCGTGGGGGGTGTCGGCGCCGGACTATGTGGCCTACCACGACGAGGAGTGGGGGCGGCCGGTCACCGATGACCAGGGGCTGTACGAACGGTTGTGCCTGGAGGCGTTCCAGTCGGGGCTCTCGTGGCTGACGATCCTGCGCAAGCGGGAGGGGTTCCGGGAGGCGTTCGCGGGGTTCGACATGGGGAAGGTCGCCGCGTACGGGGCCGACGATGTCGAACGGTTGCTGGGCGACGTCCGGATCGTGCGCAACCGGGCGAAGATCGACGCGGCGATCAACAACGCGCGGGCGGCTCTGGAGGTGCCGGACGGGTTGGGCGAGCTGGTCTGGAAGTACGCGGATCCGGGGGCGGCGGCGCCGGAGACGACCGCGGACGTGCCGGCGACGACGGCGGGGTCCAAGGCGCTGGCCAAGGAGCTCAAGCGGCACGGTTTCCGTTTCGTGGGGCCCACCACGGCGTATGCGCTGATGCAGGCGTGCGGGCTGGTGGACGATCATCTGGTCGGCTGCCACCGGCGGGGCGCCTACAGGTAGAGCAGGCAGGTAGAGCAGGCGGATAGAACCGGCAGGTAGAGCCGGCCATACCCCAGGTCGGCGGACAGACCTAATGATCTAGGCGCTCGCGGGCGGTTGCCTGGGGGCATGCCGATTCTGTTCGCCGTTTTCGCGGCGGTGACCGCTCTGGTCAGCGACCTCGGGCCGCATGTGGTGTGGGGTTTGTTCGCCGCGCCCGCTTATGCGCTCTCGGCCGTTCTCCGGCGCACCTGGGTGGCCGGTGCGGGTGCGATCGTGCTGCCGTTGGCGGTGCTGGTGGCGCTCGAACGGGCGCAGCCCGAAGTGGCCGTTGTCCGGCGTTCGGGCGAGCTGTTGCTCTCGGCGGGAACGCCATATCTGAGCCCGGAACAGCTGGCCGGAGCCACCTACGAGTCGTACAACCCCTATCTGCCCGGGATGGCGCTTTTCGGGGTGCCCGGTTTCGACCCTCGATTGCTGTTCGGGGCGTTCATTCTGGTCGCGCTGGGGTGGAAGTCACCATTGCTGACGTCGCCGGTGGTGGCGTTGCCGCTGGTGGTGGGCGGCGACGACCTGCCGGTGATCGGGCTGGTGTGCGCGGCGTTCGCGC
The DNA here is from genome assembly GCF_040643285.1 of Spirillospora sp. NPDC047279. Lineage (NCBI taxonomy): Bacteria > Bacillati > Actinomycetota > Actinomycetes > Streptosporangiales > Thermomonosporaceae > Spirillospora > Spirillospora sp. NPDC047279. The sequence continues at coordinate 62,049 of NZ_JBEYUA010000032.1, read as the reverse complement.
TGGTGCTCCAAGGGCGGGTGACGCCCGCGGGGCTGGTCCTGGGATTCGCGGCGACGCTCAAGGCGACGGCGTGGCCCGCGCTGTTCGTGTGCCTGGCGCTGGTGGTGGCCAGGCGGGCGGGGGCGGGACGGTTCTGCGCCTGGGCGGGGGCGGTCGTGACGGTGGGCGTGGCTTTTCCGGTGGCCGCCGATCCGGGCGGGATGTTCGAGAATGTGGTGGCGTTCCCGCTGGGGATGGCCGGGGTGGAGTCGCCCGCGGGCAGTCCGATGCCGGGTCATCTGCTCGCCGGGGCCGGGTCGTACGGGCACGCCGCCGCCGTGGTGTCGCTGGGGCTGGCGGGGGCGGCCATGGCGGTCTCGCTGGTCGTACGGCCGCCGGCGGATCCGCGGGGCGCCGCGTACCGGCTGGCGCTGGGGCTCACGCTGGCGGCCCTGCTGATGCCCGCGAGCCGGTGGGGCTACCTCGTCTACCCGGCCGTGCTCGTGTTCTGGGCCCGTTCGCACGTTCACGAGAAGGAGCCCGAGCTGTGCCTCGCTGCCTGATCATCACCAATGACTTCCCGCCGCGGCGCGGGGGGATCGAGACGTTCGTGTACGAGATCGCGCGCCGGTTCCCGGCCGGTGAGGTGGTGGTGTTCACCTCGGCGGAACGGGGCGCGGAGGCGTTCGACCGGCGGGTGCCGTTCCCGGTGGTCCGGGCGAAGGCCGGGACGTTGCTGCCGACGCGGGCGGTCGCGCGGCGGGCGCGGGCGCTGATCGCCGAGTACGGGTGCGACAGCGTGTGGTTCGGGGCCGCGGCGCCGCTGGGGCTGCTGGCCGGGCGGCTCGGGCTGCCGTCGGTGGCCACGACGCACGGGCACGAGGTGTGGTGGGCGGCCGTCCCGGGGGCGCGGGCGGTGCTGCGGACGATCGGCCGGCGCGCCGGCACCGTCACCTATCTGACCGGCTACACGCGGGACCGCATCGTTCCGGCGCTCGGGGACGGGGTCCGCACGGCGCGGCTAACGCCGGGGGTGGACGCGGCGCTGTTCCGGCCGGGGGACGGGACGGAGGTCAGGGAGCGGTTCGGGCTGGACGGGCCGGTGATCCTCAGCGTCTCGCGGCTCGTGGCGCGCAAGGGGCAGGACCGGCTCATCCGGGCGATGCCGCGGGTGCGGCGGGCGGTGCCGGGGACGAGGCTGCTGATCGTGGGCGGCGGCCCGCAGGAGTTCTGGCTGCGGGGGCTCGCGGAGGAGGGCGTGGTGTTCGCGGGCGGGCTCCCGCACGAGGAGCTCCCGCCGTTCTACGCGGCGGCCGACGTCTTCGCGATGCCGTGCCGCGACCGGCGGTTCGGGCTGGAGACCGAAGGGCTCGGCATCGTGTTCCTGGAGGCCTCGGCGGCCGGGCTGCCGGTGCTGGCGGGGGCGTCCGGCGGTGCGCCCGAGACGGTGCTGGACGGCGAGACGGGCTTCGTGGTGGACGGCCGTTCGGTGGACGAGATCGCGGCGCGGCTGATCGAGATGCTGACGGAGGGCGCGGGCGAGGGCGACGGCGACGGCGCGGGCATGGGCATGGGCGAACGGGCGCGGGCCTGGTCGGCGGAGTGGACCTGGGAACGGTCGTACGAGCGGCTCCGTGAGCTGCTGGCCCTGGCGTCGCCTACGGTCGGGTCATGACCCTGTGGCGTGCGATGGCCGGGAACCCGCTGCGGTTCCTGCTGTCGTCATGGCCGTGGCGGTCGGTGGCGTACGTGGTCACCGGGCCGCTGGTCGGGTTCGCGTGGCTGGCCGTGGTGCTGGTCCTCGGCGCCGCCGGGGTCCTGCTGACGCCGGTGGTGGTGGGCGTGTTCCTGCTGGCGTCCGTTCCGCTGACGGCGGTGGGCCTGGCGGCGGTCGAACGGCGGCGGCTGCGGTGGCTGGACGCGCGGCCCGCGCCGACGCCGCACCGGGAGCCGGACCGGCCGGGGTGGCGGCCCTGGCTGCGGCTCCGGCTGCGGGAGACGGCGACCTGGCGGGAGTTCGGGTTCGCGCTGCTGTTCGTGCTGCTCGCGGTCATCGACCTGGTGGTGCCGTTCGTGATCTTCGTGGGGTCGACGGTGCAGATGGGCTCGGCCTACCTGGTGGGGCAGGGCGATCAGCTGCAGTACGGGCCGTACGGGACCGTCGACCGGCCCGAGGAGGCCTGGGTGACGGTCGCGGCGGGCGCCGCGCTGTTCGTGCTCGGGCTGTACGTGACGGCGGCGCTGGCCGGGGCGCGCGCGGCGCTGGCCCGGCTGCTGCTCGTCCGGCCGGTGGAGGACGAGCTCGTCGAGGTGCGCGCGTCGCGGGCGCGGATGGCGGACGCGTTCGAGGCCGAACGGCGGCGGATTGAGCGGGACCTGCACGACGGCGCGCAACAGCGGCTCACCGGGCTGATCATGACGCTCGGGCTGGCGCGGCTGGAGGCGCCGTCGGAGCTGATCGACAGGGCGCAGGACGACGCCCGGGCGGCGCTGGCGGAGCTGCGCGACCTGGTGCGCGGGATCCACCCGTCGGTGCTCACCGACCGGGGGCTGGGCGCGGCCGTGGAGTCGCTGGCCGAGGGGTCGCCGGTGCCGGTCGACGTGGACGTCGTGCTGGACCGGCGGCCGCCCGAGGGCATCGAGTCCGCCGCCTACTTCGTCATCGCCGAGGCCCTCACCAACGTGATCAAGCACAGCGCGGCGGAGCGGGCCCGGGTCGGGGTCAGGCTGGAGGGACGCGGCCTGGTGGTGGAGGTGCGCGACGACGGAAGGGGCGGTGCGGCGCCGGGGGAGGGCACCGGGTTGCAGGGCCTGGCGGACCGCGTCGCCGTCTACGACGGGACGCTGCGGGTGTCGAGCCCGCCGGGCGGGCCTACGATCCTGCGAGTGGAGATCCCATGCGAATCGTGATCGCCGAGGACTCGGTGCTGCTGCGCGAGGGCCTGATCCAGATCCTGGCGCGGTCCGGCCACAAGGTGGTCGCGGCGGTGGCCGACGCCCCCGCCCTGACGGCGGCGGTGGCCGAGCACCTGCCGGACGTGGTGGTCACCGACGTGCGCATGCCGCCGGGGTTCCGCGACGAGGGGCTGAAGGCGGCGCTGGCCCTGCGCGCCGAACGGCCCGATCTGCCGGTCCTGGTGCTCTCGCAGTACGTCGAGCAGTCGTACGCCGCCGAGCTCCTCCAGACCGGCGGCGGCGTGGGCTACCTGCTCAAGGATCGGGTGGGCGAGGTCGCCGAGTTCGTCGACGCCCTCGACCGGGTCGCGGCGGGCGGCACGGTGATCGACCCGGAGGTGGTGCGGCGGCTGCTGTCGCGGCGCCGCGCGCACTCGCCGCTGGAACGCCTCACCGATCGTGAGCGCGAGGTGCTCGGGCTGATGGCCGAGGGACGGTCGAACGGCGCGATCGCCCGCACGCTGGTCGTCTCCGAGGCGGCGGTGATCAAGCATGTGGGCTCGATCCTGGCCAAGCTCGACCTGCCGCCCGCGCCCGACGACCACCGCCGCGTCCGTGCCGTGGTGATCTACCTCCGCGGCCTCGGTCAGCCGGGCGGGTCGACGATGGGGGCGGGGTAGCCCAGGTCGCGCCGCAGCGCGGGCGGGAGCTGCCACGGCATGTGGACGGCCGAGGGGTCCAGCCGGGCCAGCTCCGGCACGTACTCGCGCACGTACTCGCCCTTGGGGTCGAACCGGGCCGCCTGCCGCAGCGGGTTGAGCACCCGGTTGGGGCGCGTGTCGTTGCCGGTGCCCGCGACCCACTGCCAGTTGCCGGCGTTGTTGGGCACGTCGCCGTCGAGCAGCCAGTCGTTGAAGTGGCTCAGCCCGTGCCGCCAGTCGACGCGCAGGTTGCGCGTCAGGAACGACGCCGTGATCATCCGGGCCCGGTTGTGCATCCAGCCCTCGCGCAGCAGCTGGCGCATCCCGGCGTCCACGATCGGGAACCCGGTGCGTCCCTCCCGCCAGGCCGCCAGCGCCTCCGCGTCGTCGTGCCAGCGGGCGCCGCGCGGCCGGTAGTCCTCGCGCGGCATGGCCGGGAAGGCGGCGGTGACCTGGTGGTGGAAGTCGCGCCAGGCGAGCTGGCGGTCGAACGCGGTGCCGCCGGGCCGCTTGCGCGCGGCGGTGGCGAGCTCGAGCGGTGACACGCAGCCGAAGCGCAGGTACGGGCTGAGCCGCGAAGTGCGGTCGCCGGCCAGGTCGTCGTGCCCGTCCTCGTACTCCTCGATGGGGTCGCGCAGCCAGGCGCGCACACGTTCCCGCCCGGCGGTCTCGCCGCCCGGCAGGAGCTCCGGCGACGCCCCGCCGGTCAGCTCCTCGGCGACGGCGTCCAGATCGGGCCCGGCCGCGTCGAGGCCGTCGCCGAACGGCACCCTCCCGGGCGCGCGCAGCGGAGTGCGCCAGTGGGACCCGGCCCAGGCCCGCCAGTACGGCGTGAACACCTTGTAGTGGTCGCCGGAGGTGGGCGTGATCTCGCCGGGCGGCACGACCGTGACGCCGGGATGGCCGGACACCGTGATCCCGGCGTCGCCGGCCTCCCGTTCGAGCCGTTCCCGCCGCGACGTCGCGTAGCCGCTGACATCATCGCTGATGAAGATCGCTTCGGCGCCGACGTCCCGGGCGAGCCGGAGCGTCTCGGTCACCGGGTCGCCGCGCCGGATCACCAGGTCGGCCCCCCGGGCGCGCAGCGACATGCGCAGGTCGGCCAGCGCGTCCAGCAGGAAGCGGATCCGGTTGGGCGCTCCGGCGCGGCCGGTGAGCAGCGTGTCGTCGAGCACGAACAGCGGGACGACCCGGCCGGCCGCCGAGCAGGCGGCGGCGAGGGCGGGCTGGTCGTGCACCCGCAGATCGCGGGTGAAGAGCATGATCGCGGTGTCCATCACCCCTTCTTCGGCGGGGGAGGCGCCGGCGGTTGCAACCGGATGGTGATCGCCGTCCGAATCCCCGGTAGAGAGGCCTAATCTGAAGCGTTCCGGATTGGCAGGACGAGCAGGACGAGCAGGGCGGGACGAGCGGGGCGGGAGGTGCGGGATGGACGGAGCGGGGCTCAGCGTCGGCGCGGTGGCGCGCCGGCTCGGCGTCGCGCCCTCGACCCTGCGCACCTGGGGCCGCCGCTACGGCATCGGACCGAGCCGGCACAGCGCGGGCGGCCACCGCAGGTACGACCCGACGGACGTGGCGCGGCTGGAGCTGATGAACCGGCTGATCCTGGACGGCGCCCCGCCGGAGGAGGCGGCCCGTACCGCCCTGGCCACCGCCGCCGCCGACCTGGAGTCGGCTCTCGCGCCGCCGGTGGCCATGCCGCCGGAGGCCACCGGGCCGGTCCGCGGCGCGGGCGGCCACCGGCTCGCGGTGTCCGACGGAACCCCCGCCACCCGGGCGCTCGCGCGGGCCGCGATGGCGATGGACATGGTCACCATCCAGGGGCTCGTCGCCGACGCGCTGGCCCGGCACGGCGTGGTCGGGGCCTGGCAGGAGGTGCTGGCCCCGGTCCTGATCGGGATCGGTGAACGGCACCAGGCCACCGGCGCGATCATCGAGGTCGAGCATCTGCTGTCGGGGTGCGTCCTGGGCGCGCTGACCGCCGAGATCGCCGCGGCGGACCCGCCCCTGACCAGCCGTCCCGTCCTGCTGGCGTGCGCGCCGGAGGAGCAGCACAGCCTGCCGGTGTACGCGCTCGCCGCCGCCCTGGCGGCCGACCGCATCGCGGTGCGGGTGCTCGGAGCCCGGGTGCCGTACGCCTCGCTGGCCGACGCGATCCGGCAGCTCGGACCGGCGGCGATCTTCATCTGGTCGTCGCTGCCGGGCACGGGCGACCCCGTTCCGCTCGCCGCGCTGCCCGGCGGGCGCCCGGCGCCCCGGCTGGTGGTCGGCGGACCGGGGTGGGCGTACGGCCGGATGCCCGCGGGCGCCCGCGCTGTGACGAACCTCCCAGACGCCCTGGCCGAGATCCACGCGGCCCTGGGCCACTACTAGGTCCCCACCCGCCCGTAGCGCCTGCCGGGCAGGGCTTCCGGCGGTTTCGCCGGGCCGGTCCGCGGCGGCCCGCGAGCACGAGCGGTCCAAGGTCAACACGGGTTCTTTGCCCCGAGGGGGTTGCGCGCACCCCACCATCGCGACTATGAACAAGTTTTGAAGAGGTTTTCGCGGTGAGGAGTGAGCGATGAAGCTGGGGCCGAGGACGGCGATGCCGGGTTCGTCGGGTAGGAGGGGGCCGGACGAACTGCGAGCGCTCGGCGCGCGGCTCGCGGACGACGACGAGACCGCGCTCGCCGAATGTGAAGCCGTCCTCGGCCCCTCCCTCCGGCGTTTCCTGCGCCGGCGCCTGCCCGCCGACCTGGTGGACGACGCGGCGCAGGCCGTGCTGGTCGACCTGTGGCGCTGCCGGCACCGCTTCGACCGCGAGGGGAGCTTCGAGGCGTGGCTGTTCACGATCGCCCGCCGCCGCGCGGTCGACCAGCTCAGGGCGCGGCCCGCTCCGTGCCTGCCGCTCAGCCAGGCGGCCGAGCGGCCCGGCGCCGACACGGCGGACCGGGTGGTGCGCGCGTACGACGTGCGCCGGGCGCTGGCGGCGCTGCCGGACGTCCAGCGGCAGGCCATCGAGATGGCCTACTTCGAGGACCTGACCCAGCAGGAGATCGCCCGGCGGCTCGGTGCGCCGCTCGGCACGATCAAGGCCCGTACCGCCCGTGGCCTGCACAGACTCAGCGACCTGCTGGCGGGCTGAGACCGGTGATGACGGGGAAGGTCTCCCAGGGACGGGCGGCCGGACGACGAGGGAGGGTGACTCCGATGGACCTGGCGCCTCTGGACCCGGTGGTGCCGCGGGTGGCGGTCTCGGGCTGCCTCCTGGGCGAGCCGGTGCGCTACAACGCCGGCCACTGCCGCAGCCGGTTCCTGACGCAGAACCTCGAGCCGTACGTGGAGTGGGTGTCGGTCTGCCCGGAGATGGAGATCGGCCTGGGCGCGCCGCGCCCGTCGTTGCGGCTGGTCGGCCGCGAGGGCGGCGACCTGCGGCTGGTGACCAGGGACGGCTCCGCCGACCACACCGACGCGATGGTCGAGCTGGCCGACCGGCGCGCCGCCCAGCTCGCCGATCTCGACGGCTGGGTGCTGAAGTCGCGGTCGCCGAGCTGCGGCCCGCGCGGCGTGACCCGCCACCTGGAGAACGGGAACCCGGCCGACCGGCGCAGCCGCGGCGTCTTCGCGGGGCGGATCATGGACGCGCTGCCCGCCACCCCGGTCGAGGAGGAGGGGCGGCTGAACGACCCGGTGCTGCGCGAGCACTTCGTCGAGCGCATCTTCGCGCAGGCCCGGCTGCGGGCGCTGTTCGAGGGCGGCTGGAAGGGGCGCGACCTGGTCGCCTTCCATTCGGCCCACAAGCTGCAGATCCTCGCGCACGACCCGGCCCGCTACCGGCTCCTCGGCCGGGTCGTCGCCGCCGCGGGCGCCCGGCCGCCGGACGAGCTGCGCGCCGAGTACACCGACCTGTTCGCCGCCGCGTTCGCCGTACGGCCCAAGCGCGGCCGCCACGTCAACGCGCTGCAGCACGTGTTCGGGCCCATGAGCGAACGGCTCGACGACGCCCGGCGGCACGACATCACCGGGATCATCGACGCCTACGCGCGCGGCGAGGTGCCGCTCCAGGTCCCGATGACCCTGCTGCGGCACCACGCGCGCGGTGAGGACATCGCCTACCTCCAGGCGCAGACCTACTTCCAGCCCTACCCGGCGGACCTCCCGATCGGGGCGTGACGGCCCTGGGGCGTGTCTCGAAGTCGGCGTCCGTGGCGTAGGGCAGTCGACTGCGAGACACGATCTAGGAGCCTTCGAACTCCGGCTGCCGCTTGGCGAGGAACGCCTCGGTGGCGGCGTGGTGGTCCTTGGTCTTCTCGCACAGGTCCTGCAACTCGGCCTCCTTCTCCAGGGAGGAGGCCAGGTCGTTGGCGGACGCGTGGGCGAGGGCGGACTTGACGGCGCCGTACGAGACGGTCGGCCCCGCGGCCAGGCGCCGCGCCAGCTCGACGGCCGCCGGGGCCAGCTCGTCGGCGGGCACCACCCGGTTGACCAGGCCGAGCTCGAGCGCCTCGGGGGCCTTGATCCGCTCGCCGAGCAGCAGGAGCTCGGCCGCCTTGGTCCACCCCACGCGGCGCTGCAACGTCCACGACATGCCGCTGTCGGGGGCCAGCCCGATGCCGGTGAACGCGGTGGCGAACGAGGCCTTGTCGGACGCGATCACCAGATCGCAGGCCAGCGCGAAGGAGGCGCCCGCTCCCACGGCCACGCCGTTGACGGCCGCCACCACGGGCTTGGGCATCTCGGTGATGGTCCGCACGATCGGGTTGTAGTGGCGCCGCACGGTGTCTTTCAGGCCTTCGCCCGCCGCCAGGTTGTCGCCGTGCTCGCGCAGGTCCTGCCCGGCGCAGAAGACCCGGCCCGAGCCGGTGAGAATCACCGCGCGCACGGCCGTGTCGCCGGCGGCGCGTTCGAGGGCGGCGAGCAGAGCCGACTTCGTCTCGTCCGTCAGCGAGTTCATCGCGTCCGGCCGGTCGAGTGTGATTGTCGCCACACTCTCGGTGAGGTCGTACAGCACGGTGTCAGACATCGTCGTCCTCCTCGTCGCCCCGCGGGGCGGTCTCCCCGGGGATCTTCTCCAGGGTGTCCTCCAGGCAACCTTCGACGAACCGCGAGGCCGCGGGCAAGAGGCGTGCGGCCTCGGCGTCGAAGAAGCGCGCCGCCAGCATGCCGGGCCAGCCCGGCGGCAGCACGGCCGGGGGCAGCCCGGGGTCGCGGAAGAGGAACTTGCGCCACTCGTGCACCAGCCTGCTGCGCACGGCGAACGCCCGCTCGTCGGAGGGCGCGGGGTCCCCGGCCAGCAGGGCCCGCGCGTCGGCGAGCCAGCGTTCGTACGCCCTGGCCAGCCCCTCCAGGTCCCAGGCCCGCGCGACCAGCCCGTGCGGGTCGCCCTCGTAGACCGACAGGAACCGTTCGGCCCGCGCGGATTCGGCGTCCAGCAGCGGATCCAGCTCGCTCGACGGCCGCGGGCTGATCCAGGTCGTGTCGTCCAGCCGGGCGTAGCCGAGATAGCCCAGCCCCGCCGTGAGCCGGTCCCGGCGGGCCCGCTCGCGCACCCGTTCCACCACCAGCAGGTGCCAGCGGCCGTCCCACGGGCCGAGATCCCGGTAGATCCGGTGCGCCGCCTCGTCCAGTCTCCGGGCCGCCCGCGGGGTCAGCGCATATCCCGCTCCGCGCGGAAGCCGCACGGGTTCGAGCCATTCCTGCCGCACCATTCTGGACACCGCCGTGCGCACCGCCGGCGCCGCGATCCCAAGGGCGGACATCAGCCGGACAAGGGCCGCGATGGGGGCTTTTCCGCCGCGCTCCCTGAGGTGATCCCCGTAGAGATCGAACAGTGCGGAACGAGCATTCATAGGAGGAGTCTCTCGATCTGGAGGCTGATCGTTACCACTTCGCGCCCGGAAGACGAGATAATGGACCACTACTGATGACGCGGATGCGACAGGCGGCCACGCGGCCAACGGTGCCCGGAGGCCCCACGCGGCCCTAGGCAGGAAGGGGATGCACGCATGGCGGCGATGAAGCCGCGGACAGGAGACGGTCCGCTCGAAGTGACCAAGGAGGGGCGCGGAATCGTCATGCGGGTCCCGCTGGAAGGCGGCGGACGCCTTGTCGTGGAGCTCTCCGCAGACGAGGCCAAGGAGCTCGGCGACGCCCTGAAGGAAGTCGTCGGCTAGGGCCTCTTCCCAAGCCCCGAATGCGGTGAGGTCCCGGCGGCGACGCCGGGGCTCTCACCGTGTTCGCCACCGGCCGGACCACCCGAGCACGACAGCGTGAGCGAAGGACAGAGGGGGAGCCAGCGTCATGCCCATCGAGACCGAGGTCAGCACCGTCGGCGGCGTGTTGTCGGAGGCGGCCGGGAGCCTTGGGGCCGATGTGGTGGCCGTCCCGGTGCGGTCGGGCCCGGTGGCCCCCGCCGCCGAGATCGCGGGCCTGCTGCCGTTCACGCTGGACGAACTGCTGACGCTGCACCGGGCCAAGGGCGAGGCAGGCGAGGCCGTGTCGACGCCGGTGCGGATCGGTGGCCGGGTGCTGGAGCTGCTGCTGTACGGGGTGGGCGAGGCGTCCCCCGCCGACCTGCGCAAGGCGGGCGCCACGCTGGCACGGCGCGGCAGGGGCCGCACGACGATGGCCGCCGGCGTGCCGGACGGCGATCTGGCGGCCTTCGTCGAGGGCGCCCTGCTCGCCTCGTACACGTTCAAGATCGGCACGCCGCCCACGAAGGCGCCGCTGGCGACGCTGGCCGTGCTGACCGAGGCCGGGCAGACCGAGGCCGGCAGGGAGGCGAACGCGGCGGCGATCGAACGCGGCACGGCGGTGGCCCGGGCGGCCGCGCTGGCCCGCGACCTGGCCAACACGCCGTCCGGCGAGAAGGGCCCCTCCTGGCTCGCCGACCGCGCGGTCGAGATCGCCGCCGAGACCGGCCTCACCGCGCGGGTGCGCGGCGAGAAGGAGCTGGCGGAGGGCGGGTTCGGCGGCCTGATCGCGGTCGGCGCGGGCTCGCCCCGCCCGCCGCGGCTGATCGAGCTCACCTACGCCCCCGAGGGCGCCGCCCGCCACGTCGTGCTGGTGGGCAAGGGCATCACGTTCGACAGCGGCGGCCTCTCGCTCAAGCCCAACGACAACATGAAGACCATGAAGACCGACATGGCCGGGGGCGGCGTGGTCATCGCCGTCATGTCGGCGCTGCGGTCGCTGGGCGTGAACGTCAGGGTCACCGGCCTCATCGCCGCCGCCGAGAACATGCCGTCCGGCTCGTCCATGCGGCCCGGCGACGTGATCACCCACTTCGGCGGGACGACGTCGGAGGTGCTCAACACCGACGCCGAGGGCCGCCTGGTCCTCGCCGACGCCCTCGCCTACGCCGACGCCGAGCTCGACCCCGACGTGGTCGTCGACGTGGCGACGCTGACCGGCGCGGCCAAGGTCGCCCTCGGCCTGCGCACCGGCGCGCTCTTCGCCAACGACGACGCGCTGGCCGGCGCGCTGGAGACGGCCGGCGAGACCGCCGGCGAGCGGTTGTGGCGGCTGCCGCTGGTCGAGGACTACCGGGTCGCGATCGAGTCGGACGTGGCCGACGTGGCCAACATCGAGCGCCGCGGCTTCGGCGGCGGCGCGATCATGGCGGCGCTGTTCCTGCGCGAGTTCGTGGGCGAGCGCACCTGGGCGCATCTGGACGTCGCCGGGCCGGGCCGCTCGACATCCGAGAACGCCGAGATCACCAAGGGCGCGACCGGCTTCGGCGCCCGCCTCCTGCTCGCCTGGCTCGCCACCGCCTGACGCCCCTCCCCGGTGCCCCTGCCCGGCGCCCCTGCCCGGCGCCCGTCCGGCGGCGGCGCCTGGTGCGGCCGTGCGCCGGGAGGGCGTGGACGCACGCGTATGCGGTCCGTTCTCGCGGACATGTCGTCGCAGGCCGCGCGGCTGTTGGCTTGAAGACACGACGGAGAACCCGTCGGACCTCTGAGACGGGAGCCACCTGATGTTCAAGGCACTGCAGACCGGTTCGCTCTTCGCCGCGGTCCTCACGACCGGGCTCATGGCCGGGCTCTTCGCCGCGTTCTCCTACGCGATCATGCCGGGGCTGGCGAAGGTCGACGACCGCGCGTTCATCGACTCGATGCAGCGGATCAACGTGGCGATCATCAACGGCTGGTTCATGCTGAGCTTCCTGGGCGCGCTGGCGTTCGCCGGGCTCGCCGCGGCCCTGCACTGGAAGGGCGAGGCGCGCACCGCGCTGCCGTGGATCATCGCCGGGCTGGTGCTCTACCTGGTCATGTTCATCATCACCGGCGCGATCAACGTGCCGATGAACAACGAGCTTGACGCCGCGGGCGACGTCTCGAAGATCGCCGACCCGGCGGCCGTGCGCGCGGCGTTCGAGGACAGGTGGATCGCGTGGAACGTGGTGCGGGCGGTGACCTCCACGGCGGCGTTCGGCTGCCTGGCCTGGGCGCTCGTCCTGCACGGCCGCGTCACCGGCAAGGGCTGACATGAGACCCGCCCGCGGTGGGCCCCGGGGCGACGGCCCCGGGGCCGCCTGCCGTCCGGGCTGCTCGTCGTCCGGGCTGCTTGTCGTCCGGGCTGCTCGTCGTCCGGGGCGCCTGCCGCCGGGTCACTTCTTGCGGCGGTCGACCACCGGGATCTCGTGGCGGCGGCGCGCCTCGGAGACGATCTCCTTGAGCGAGGCGGTCCAGCCGGAGTCGATCGCGAAGCACCAGCGCGCCGCCGCGGCCGTCATCGGGACGTCCGGCAGGGTGAGCGCGACCAACTGCGGCCGTTCGGCCGTCCGGGCCAGTTCGAGCAGGTCGGCGGACGGCAGGAACACCAGATGGTCGAGCTCGCCGCGCTTGGCGCTCGCCAGGCCGCGGCGCACCGCGCACATGCCGTGGATCTCGGCCCACGGCAGCACCCGGTCGGACCGGCGCGGCAGCGGCCAGCGGGCCGGACGCCGGACGCCCGCAGGCTCCAGCACCAGCAGCGGCCGGCGGCTGATCAGCATGCCGGTGGACGTGGACAGGCCCGCCCCGAAGAGCGCCAGCCCCGCCACCCCCATCACCACGAAGAGCACGCTGCCCGCGCTCATCCCGCGCATCAGCCCGCCCGCGATGAAGCCCACCGAGGCGATCACCAGGATCAGGCAGGCCGTGATCGACACCGTGTTGCGCCAGGTCAGCCGCCCGCGCACCACGAACGGCGCCAGCTCCTCGCTCCCGCCCGTGCTCCCGGCCCCGGCGGGGGAGCCGCCGGACGGGTCGGTGCCGACGGAGGAGGCGTCGTGGTCGTGGTCGCCGCTCATGGCCGTCATCGCCGTCTCAGGCGTCGCGCTTGACGGCGCAGAGGAGGCCGTCGCCGACCGGGAGCAGCAGCGGGACGAGCCGTTCGTCGTCGCGGACCATGCGGCTCACCTCGCGGATCGCCGCGGTCTCGGGGTCGCGGACGTCAGGGTCGGCCACCCGGTGGTGCCAGGTGGCGTTGTCGAAGGCCACCACGCCGCCCGGACGCAGCAGGCGGAGCGCGTCCTCCAGGTAGGCGGGGTACTCCTGCTTGGCCGCGTCGCAGAAGACCAGGTCGTAGGCGCCGTCGGTGAGGCGGGGCAGCACCTCCAGGGCACGGCCGACGATCATGCGGGTGCGCGAGGTGCCCAGACCGGCCTCGACGTAGGCCTGCTTGGCCAGCCGCTGGTGCTCGGGCTCGACGTCGACGCTCGTCAGGACCCCGTCCTTGCGCATGCCGCGCAGCAGCCAGATGCCCGAGACCCCGCAGCCGGACCCGACCTCCACCACCGTACGAGCGTCGATCATGGCCGCGAGGAAGCGCAGCGCGGCACCGCCCGCGGGACCGATCGGAACGGCGCCGATCTCCTCGCCGAGACGGCGCGCGTTGAGAATGGGCTCGTCTTCGGGGAGGAAATCCTCCACGTAGGCCAGGGTGGCCTGAATGGCGTCGATGGCTGCCTCCTCGCGGGACCCCCGCCTGGCTCATGCTGGAAAGACCATATCGCTGACCGGGAACCAACTCGCGTTTCGTCGCGTTCTAACTGACAGTCGGTCCACAACCGCCCCAGCCCAGGCGTGACCGTGTCGTTCCCAAGCGACAGCGTTAGGTACAGAGAGGAACAACCCGGGACCATGGGAGTCGCAGCACTTACATTCAAGGGCGCTGTGGGGGTCGGGCCCAGGCAGGGGTTCGGTGACGCAGCGGCAAGGGAGAACGCTCCGGACGCGGAGTGGGCGCCCCCGTCGTGGGACGAGGTCGTCCGCCAGCACTCCGGGCGCGTCTACCGCCTTGCCTACCGGCTGACGGGCAACCAGCACGACGCCGAGGACCTCACGCAGGAGGTCTTCGTCCGGGTGTTCCGTTCGTTGTCGAACTACACGCCCGGCACGTTCGAGGGCTGGCTGCACCGCATCACCACCAACCTGTTCCTCGACATGGCGCGCCGCCGCCAGCGCATTCGCTTCGAGGGGCTGGGAGACGACGCCGCCGAGCGGCTGCAGGGCCGTGAGCCCACGCCCGCGCAGGCGTTCGACGACCGCAACTTCGACGCCGACGTCCAGGCCGCGCTCGACGCCCTGGCCCCCGAATACCGGGCGGCCGTGGTGTTGTGCGACATCGAGGGGCTGTCGTACGAGGAGATCTCGGCGACGTTGGGTGTCAAACTTGGGACCGTGCGCAGCCGCATCCACCGGGGACGTGCGCAGCTGCGCGCCGCGCTCGAGCACCGTGCCCCGCGCCGGAGGCTTCAGCCGGAGGGCGTGTAGCAGGGCGCCGGACGCGCGTGCCGGTCGCGCGCGACTGATCAGAACGACGAGGGAGCCGCGTGAGTTGTCTGGGGGAGCGTCTGACCGCTCTTGTCGACGGTGAGCTGGGTCACGAGGAGCGCGACCGTGCGCTGGCCCACCTCGCGCGTTGCGAGCGGTGCCGGGCCGAGGCGGACGCGCTGCGCCGCCTCAAGGGCCGGTTGCGCGGTCTCGCCGACCTTCCGCTGATCGACGGGAGCGACGACCTCCCGTCCGGTGATCTGATGTCCCGGCTGCGCGCCATGGGCGCGGGCGAGACGACGGCGCCGGGCGCCGGTCCCGGGACGGGGCCGCGGGAGCCGGCCGCCGCTCCGGAGATCGTCACACCGACCGGCAGGCCCGCACCGGCGCGGGCCCCTCTGCTGCGCGGCACCGGGCCGCGCGCGGGCACGCCGGTGTCGTCCAGGCCGCGTGACAACCGTCCCGCGGGCCGAGCCGCGGCCGCCGCCGGCCGGGGGGCCGGACGCGGTGCCCTCGCGGGTGCCGGAGTGGTCGCCTACCGTGCCCCGCGCCGCCGCTATCTCGCCGTCGGCGCCGCCACCCTGTTCCTCGGGCTCGGCGCCGCCTCCTACGCCGCGGGCGGCGAGCGCGACGTGCCCACGGTGACGCCCGCGTTCGACCGGTTCGCCGTCGAACACGCGCTGACGTCCGGAGACGTCCCGCTCACCGATCCGGTGAACGAGGACGTGCCGGCCCAGATCTCGCCGGAGCCGTGACCCTGCGAGCCGGGCTCGGAGGCCGGCGGGGCGCCATGATGGCGGGCGGCCTCGCCGGGGCACTGACCCTGGCCGCGGCGGTGGCGGGCGACGCCTGCGCCGCCCGGCGCCTGCGCAGCGACCCCGAGGCGGTGCGCCTGCTGCAGGCCGCCGCCGAGGCGGCCCGGCAGGTGCCGTACGAGGGCATGCAGGTCCTCACCACCTGGGGCGGCGAGGGGGTCAAGACCTCCGCCGTCAAGGTCGTGCACGCGCCGGGGGAGGGCACCTACCTCGATCCGGGCGCGGCCCAGGGGAGGAACGGCGAGCCGCCGCGCGGTGCGCCCCCGGCCCCGGCGCCCGGCCCCACGTTCCATGCCGACAACTCCGCGATCAGGGGCGCGCTCACCGGTTTCACCACCGAGATGCTGGCCCTCCTGACCCGCAACTACTCCGTCGTCCGCACCGCCGACGCCTCCGTCTGCGGCCGCCGTGCCCGCGTGATCGAGGCGCGCCGGCCCGACGGCACCGCCGCCGGGCGGTTCTGGCTCGACTCCGAGACCGGCCTGATGCTGCACCGCGAGCTGATCGACGACGCCGGGCGGGCCGTCGCGTCCACCGGGTTCCGCGACCTGCGGATCAGCAAGGCCCAGGACTCCGTGCAGGTGTACGGGGGCAGGTCGTTCGGGGAGAGCACGCCCGAGATCCCCAAGGGCACCGCGGCCGCCGCCCTGCCCTGGCGGCACCGGCTGGCGGCCGGCGACCTCGGCACCCTGCGCGAGGGCGGCTGGAACGTCCCGCGGGACCTGCCGGGCCGTCTCAGCCTCTACGACGCCCGGATGTCGGCGCCCAAGGCCGACGCCGCGGGCTCCACCGTCCACCTGAGCTACTCCGACGGCCTGGCGGCGGTCTCGGTCTTCGTCCAGCGCGGCGATCTGGACGAGCGGCGGTTCGCCGGGTGGCGGCGGACCCGGAGCGACGGCCGCACGGTCTACCAGCGCGACTCCCTGCAACGATGGGCGGTATGGGCCGGAGACGGGTATGTCTACACGATCCTGGCCGACGCCCCGCGCGGCACCGCCGATTCGGTGATCAAGGGGTTCCCGGACGGCGGCCCGCGGTTCTGGGGCCGGCTCGGACGGGGGCTGCGGAGGCTGGGCGCGTGGGTCAATCCTTTCGGTTGAGGCCTTATCCTCACCACATGCCCCGCTGGGCAGGATGAGCCCGGATGACGAGAACCATGCTCGGTAGGAGAGATGGGGATGACGGAAGAGAGCCGCGAGCCGCTCAAGGCGTCGCCGGGAGAAGACCGGGTGGTCGCCGGCTACGGGGCTGAGCGGGCCGTGGGGGCCGAACGGCAGGACCAGCCGGACGACGACCTCCAGCAGCCGGCGGAGGGTCCCCAGGACACCGATGGGCGGCCTTCGCCTGAATCGTCCGAAGGATCCGAGTCCTCCGGTGTCGCTGAGGCGCTCGGTGCCGCCGGCCCGGGGCCGAGCGGCCCCGCGCCCGGACCGAACGGCCAGTCAGCCCCGGCTCCCGCGGACAGCGTGGACTGGCCGGGCGACCAGGCCTCGGCGCCCGCCGGGCAGGCCTCGCAGCCCGCAGCCGGCGGTTTCGCGCCGCCGGACATGTTCGCCAAGGACGACGTTCCGCAGCCGGGGCAGGCGCGGCCCACGGCGGTCGAGACGCCCATCCCCGAGGGCATCGACGGCCTGTCCGACCCGTCCCGGCCGCGTCCCGGCTTCGCGCCGCACAACCACGACCCGCGTGCGGCCGCTCAGGGCGCCCCGTACGGCTGGCCGCCCCACGCGAGCCACCAGCCCGCGCCGCCCCCCGGCCCCGGCTCCGTGCCGCCGCCTCCGGGCGCGCGGCCGATGGGCCCGCCGCCGCCCGGCGGCCCGCGGCCCATGGGCGGCCCGCCCGGCGGGTTCGGCCCGTCCCCGACCGGCCCCAACTGGGCTCCGGTGCCGCCGCCACCCGTCCCGTCCCGCGGCGGCCCCGGTATCGGCGTTCTGGCCATCATCGGCCTGATCGTCGCGCTGGTCGCCGGTGGCGTCGGCGCCGGCATCGGCGTGATGGCCACCGGTGACAGTGAGGGCGGCGTCAGCCTCGGCGGAGGCAACGGCTCGGGCGGCCCGGCCGTGCAGAACCGCCCGCCCGACTCGGTGGCGGGCATCGCCAAGCGGGTGCTGCCCAGCGTCGTGATGATCCGCGTCGAGACCGGCGGCGGCGAGGGCGGCGCGGGCACCGGCTTCATCGTCAACGGCGGCTACATCGTCACCAACAACCACGTGGTCTCCGCGGGCGGCAACGCCGCCGGCGGACAGATCACGGTCGTCTTCAGCGACAAGAAGCAGCTGCCCGCCACGATCAAGGGCCGTGACCCCGGCTCCGACATCGCGGTGCTCAAGACCGAGGGCCAGCACTCGATGCCGGCGCTGACCCCGGGCGACTCCGACCAGCTCGCGATCGGCGACCCGGTGATCGCGATCGGCTCCCCGCTCGGCCTCCAGGGCTCGGTGACCACCGGCATCGTCAGCTCGCTCAACCGCGCGGTGCCCACCCGCGGTGAGGGCGGCGGCGACGGCTCGGTGCTCAACGCCATCCAGACCGACGCGGCGATCAACCCCGGCAACTCCGGCGGCCCGCTGGTCGACGCCAAGGGGCGGGTGATCGGCATCAACACCGCCATCGCCACGCTGAGCGGCGGCGGCCTCGGCGGCGAGCAGCAGAGCGGCAGCATCGGCCTCGGCTTCGCGATCCCGATCAACCAGGGCAAGCGGGTCGCCGAGGAGATCATCAACACCGGCAGCGCCAAGCGCACCCAGCTGGGCATCGGCATGGACCAGCGGTTCCAGGGCCCCGGTGTGAAGATCAGCGAAACCGAGCAGAACGGGATCGTCCCGATCGTCAAGGGCGGCCCGGCCGAGCGCGCGGGGCTGAAGCCCGGCGACGTGATCACCAAGATCAACGACCAGCCGATCGAGGACCCGTCCGACCTGGCCGCCCAGATCCGCAGCAAGGCCCCGGGCGACAAGATCAAGGTCACCTACACCCGAGGTGGCAAGGAGGCCACGGTCGAGGTCACACTCGCCGCGGCCTGACGTTCAGATCCGGTTCATCCGGACTGGGGATACGCTGGGGGATCCGGGCCGTACGCGCCCGGATCCCCTTGGCTTGTGGAGGACGCGTTGTTCGACGTCGGACTGGGCGAGATGGTGGTGCTCGTCGTGCTCGCCCTGGTCATCTTCGGTGACAAGCTTCCCCAGGTCGCAGGCCAGGCGGGCCGTGCCCTCCGGCAACTCCGGCAGATGGCCAACAGCGCCAAGGCCGACCTCCAGGACGGTCTCGGGCCGGAGTTCAAGGACTTCGACATCGCCGACCTCAACCCCAAGACGTTCGTCCGCAAGCACCTGCTCGAGGACGAGGACGACACCACCCGCACCAACGGCCGCGTCTTCGACGACGACGAGTCCTACGCCTCGATGGCCTCCACCGGCGACCTCGAATACGGCGAGCGTCCCCCCTTCGACGTCGAGGCCACCTGACGTCGAGGCCACCTGACGGCGAGACCACCTGACGGCGAGACCATCGGCCGCGGCCACCTGAGGTCGGCGGCGGGAGAACGTGGAACGGGCCCGGCCCCTCAGCGGGGGCGGGCCCGTTCGTTCGTCACCGGGTGACGCGGGTCACATCTTGTTCTTCGGTGTGAGACCCAGGGACATGCCGGACAGGTTGCGGGAACGCCCGCCGATCCGGTCGGCGATGGTGCGGAGCTCCTTGCCGGCGCCGGAGTCGGGGTCGGAGAGCACCAGCGGGGTGCCGTTGTCGCCGCCCTCGCGCAGGCGCGGGTCGATGGGGATCTGGCCCAGGAGCGGGACGCGGGTGCCGAGCGTCTGGGTGAGCGCGTCGGCCACGGTCTGGCCGCCGCCGGAGCCGAAGATGTCCTGCCGCTCGCCGCAGTGGGCGCAGGCGAGGTAGGACATGTTCTCGATCACGCCCACGACCTGCTGGTGGGTCTGCGCGGCGATGGCACCGGCGCGTTCGGCCACCTCGGCGGCGGCCTGCTGCGGGGTCGTCACGACCAGGATCTCGGCGGACGGGAGCAGCTGCGCGACCGAGATCGCGATGTCACCGGTGCCCGGCGGCAGGTCCATCAGCAGGACGTCGAGGTCGCCCCAGTAGACGTCGGAGAGGAACTGCTGCAGCGCGCGGTGGAGCATCGGGCCGCGCCAGACGACGGGCTGGTTGCCCGCGGTGAACATGCCGACCGAGATCACCTTCACGTCGTGCGCCGACGGCGGCATGATCATGTCTTCGACCTTGGTCGGCGAGTGCTCGACGCCCAGCATGCGGGGCACCGAGTGGCCGTAGATGTCGGCGTCGACCACGCCCACCTTGCGGCCCTGGGCCGCGAGCGCGGCGGCGAGGTTGACGGTCACCGACGACTTGCCGACGCCGCCCTTGCCGCTGGCCACCGCGTAGACCTTGGTGAGGCTGTTGGGCTTGGCGAACGGGATCTCCTTGCCCGCGTCGCCGGGACGGAGCTTGTCGCGGAGCGCCTTGCGCTGCTCCTCGCTCATCACGTCGAGCTCCACCTGGACCGAGGTGACGCCGTCCAGCTTGGCGACGGCCTCGGTGACGTTGCTGGTCAGGGTGTCCTTCATGGGACAGCCGGCCACGGTCAGGAAGATGCCGACGTGGACGGTGCCGTCCGCCGCGATGTCGACGCTCTTGACCATGTCGAGCTCGGTGATGGGCTTACGGATCTCAGGATCGTTCACCGTGGCGAGCGCCGCGGTCACCTGCTCGGTCGTCAACTGGGAGGCCATGCACCCATGGTATGAACTCCGCGCGGGTGCCTGTTAATCCGGGGTCGCAAACCCCCCGGGGGTGATCATTCCACCTGACGACACAGCCGGTCACGGCGTCGCGCCGGATCGCCCGGGGCCGTACCATCGGGGCGTGACATCTGGGAGGGCGGCACCGCCGCTGACAGCGCCGTCCGGCACCATCTCGGCCGCCGAGCTGATCGTCTGGCGCACCCTGCTGCGGGCCCAGGTGCAGATCTCCCGCCGCCTCCAGTCGGACCTGCTGGCCGACCACGACCTCGCGCTCGGCTCGTACGACGTGCTGATGCACCTCGGCGAGGCCCCGCACGGGCGGCTGCGGATGAACGATCTCGCCGACCGGGTGCTGCTGTCGCGCAGCGGGCTGACCCGGCTGGTCGACCGGCTCCAGCGTGAGGGACTGGTCGGGCGCGAGTCGTGCAGCAGCGACGCGCGGGGGCTGTTCGCGGTCCTGACGCCGGCCGGGCACGCCCGGCTCGCCGCCGCCACCCCCACCTACCAGCAGGGCGTCCGCGACTACGTGCTGAGCCGGCTGGACGACGACGACCTGCGCCAGTTCGGCATGATCCTCGACAAGCTGGCCGACGAGCCCGCGGTGGCCGTCGGCTGACGCCGTCACAGGCGGCTGGTGTCGTCCATGCGGGGCCGGCCGTTGCCGTTGCCCTGGGCGGCCTCCATCTCCTTCAGCATCGACTGCAGCTCGGACCGGATGAAGTCGCGCGTCGCGACCTCGCTGAGGGCCAGGCGCAGCGAGGCGACCTCGCGGGTGAGGTACTCGGTGTCGGCGACGGACCGTTCGCCGCGGGCCCGGTCCTGCTCGTACTGGACGCGGTCGCGGTCGTCCTGGCGGTTCTGCGCCAGCAGGATCAGCGGCGCGGCGTACGACGCCTGGAGCGACAACATCAGCGTCAGGAAGATGAACGGGTACGGGTCGAACTTCAGCGCCGACGGCGCCAGCAGGTTCCACAGGATCCAGACCGCGACGAACACGGTCATGTAGACCAGGAACCGCGCCGTGCCGAGGAAGCGCGCGATGCGCTCCGACAGCTGCCCGAACATCTCGGGGTCGTAGTGCGGCCGCGGCAGGGTGGTGCGGCGGACCTCGCGCGGCTGGTCGAGGCGGCTCGGCGTCATACGGGCTTCCTCCCGTCGCGGCCGGAAGGCCGGATCTCGTCGTCGACGACAGGGAGCTCGCCGCTGCGCACGGCCTCTTCTTCGGGGTCGGGACGTTCCTCGGCGGTGGCGTCCATCACGGTCTCACGCCAGTCGTCGGGCAGCAGGTGGTCGAGGACGTCGTCGATGGTGACGGCGCCGAGCAGGTGCCCGTTCTCGTCCACGACGGCGCCCGCCACGAGGTTGTAGGTGGCCAGGAACATCGCCACCGCCTCCAGCGACATCGTCGGCCGCAGCGGGTCGAGCTCGGCGTCCACGCTGCCGCTGACCAGCGACGACGGCGGCTCGCGCAGCAGCCGCTGGAAGTGCACGGTGCCCAGGTAGCGGCCGGTCGGCGTCTCGCTGGGCGGGCGGCACACGTAGACCTGCGCGGCCAGCGCGGGGTTGAGGTCCGGGTTGCGGATCTGGGCGAGCGCCTCGGCGACGGTGGCGTCCGGCGGGACGATCACCGGGTCGGTCGTCATCAGGCCGCCCGCGGTGTCGTCCTGGTAGGTCAGCAGCCGCCGCACCGGCGCCGCCTCCTGCGGCTCCATCAGCGTCAGCAGCTGCTCGCGCTGCTCGGTGGGCAGCTCGCCCAGCAGGTCGGCGGCGTCGTCGGGCCCCATCGCCTCCAGGACGTCGGCCGCCCGGTCCACCTCGAGTTTGCCGAGGATCTCGACCTGGTCGTCCTCGGGCAGCTCCTCCAGGACGTCGGCCAGGCGTTCGTCGTCCAGCGCGATCGCGACCTCGGCGCGGCGCTTCTCCGGCAGGTCGTGGACGAAGTTGGCCAGGTCGGCCGGCTTCATCTTCTCGAACGCGGCGATCAGCCCGGCGGCGCCCTGGCCGTGCTCGACGGCGCCGAACCCGGTCACCGCGTCCCAGTCGACGACGAAGACCTCGCCGTGCCGGCGGCGCAGGCCACGGCCGCGGGAACGGCGCACGGCCACCTTGCCCACCAGCCAGTCGCGGGTGCGCGTCGGCTCCATGGCGACGTCCACGACCGCCAGGGCCTCGCCGTTCTCGCGGTGGGTCACGGTCCGGTCCAGCATCTCGGCGATGACCAGCGTCTCCGACTCGCGCTGCTGGAACCGCCGGACGTTCAGCCGCCCGTTGAACACGATCGCGTCGGACTCGATCACCGTGACCCGGGTGATCGGCAGGAACACCGGCCGCCGCGGCTGTACCTCGACCACCAGGCCGAGGACGCGGGGCGGCTTGGCGCCGAGGCGGAGCGAGACCACCACGTCGCGGACGCGCCCCACCTGGTCGCCCGCCGGGTCGAAGACGGCGATTCCGGCGAGCCGGGCGATGAACACCCGTGTCGGGGATCCGCTCATGGCAGGCACATTACCCACGATCTTGGGGTTGATCCGGCCCGCGCCCCTCGTTAACCAGCAGTTTGCCGGGCGATGTCACATCCGGGGCGGGCCGCCCGTCCTTGCTCGTGACCGCCGTCCACGGAACTGAGGAGACGCCGCCATGGCCGCCCGTATCTCGCTGGAACCCCGCAGGACGCTGCTCAACCGGATCGGCGGCTGGGCCACCCGCCGCAAGTTCGGCGAGGAGCTGGAGCCCGCCCGCGCGATGGGCCACCACACCGGGGTGACGCTCGCCTACGCGGTCTTCGAGGGCCAGGTGATGAGGTGGAAGGCCCTGCCGTACCGGCTCAAGGACCTGGCCGTCATGGCCTCCGCGGTCAGGATCGGCTGCTCGTGGTGCGTGGACTTCGGCACCTGGGAGTCCACCACGCACGGCATCCCGCTGGAGAAGCTCGAGGCGGTGCCGCACTGGCGCGACAGCGACCTGTTCGATGAGGACGAACGGCTGGTCATGGAGTACTCGGAGGCCATGACCGCGGACCCGCCCGAGGTCACCGACGAGCTGACCGGGCGGCTGCGCCGCCACCTGGACGAGAAGCAGCTCGTCGAGCTGACCATGATCGTCGCGGTGGAGAACCTGCGGTCGCGGTTCAACGCCGCGGCGGGCCTGACCGGCCAGGGCTTCAAGGACCGTTGCGAGATCCCGGCCGCGAAGACCACCGGGGAGACGGGAAGGGTGCGTGAATAGAGTGGGGGTCATGTCCGATCTGGATTCCCTGAGCGAGGTCTTCCAGGAGCACCGCGGCCTGCTGTTCGCCGTCGCGTACCGCATGCTCGGCACGGCCGCGGACGCCGAGGACGCGGTCCAGGACGCCTGGATCAAGTGGTCGGCCGCCGACCGCGCGGACGTCGCCGACCCCCAGGCCTACCTGATCCGGATCACCTCCAACGTGGCGCTCGACCGGCTCAGGTCCGCGCAGGCGCAGCGCGAGAGCTACGTCGGCCCGTGGTTGCCCGAGCCGATGCTGACCTCGCCCGACGTGGCCGAGGACGCCGAGCTGGCCGAGTCGGTGTCGATGGCCATGCTCGTCGTGCTGGAGACGCTGAGCCCGCTGGAACGGGCGGCGTTCGTCCTCAAGGAGGTCTTCGGCTTCCCGTTCGCCGAGATCGCCACCGCGCTGGACCGTTCGGAGGCGTCCGTCCGGCAGCTCGCCACCCGGGCCCGCAAGCACGTGGAGGCGCGGCGGCCGCGGTTCGAGGCCGGTCCGGAGGAGCGGCTCGCGGTCACCCGGCGGTTCCTGGACGCGACGATGGGCGGCGACATCAACCGGCTGATGGAGCTCCTCGCCCCCGACGTGGCGCTCTGGACCGACGGCGGCGGCAAGGTCCGGGCTGCGCTCCGCACGATCCACGGCGCCGAGAAGGTCGGGCGCTGGCTGGCGGCGGTCGGCGGGCAGCCGTACGCCGGCGTCGAGGCCCGCGACATGCGCCTCCGGTCGGTGGTGCTGAACGGGGAGCCCGCGCTGGTCATCGACGGCCCGGCGGGCCCCATCACCACGGTGTCGGTCGACGTGAACGCCGACGGCCTGGTCGGCGCGATCCACCTGGTGGCCAACCCCGACAAGCTCCAGTCGGTCGCCGAGGGCCGGGAGCTGCCGCGCTAGCCGTTCACCGGTCGGCCTTGCGCCTCTTGCCGCCGAACATGCGCGGCGGCGGTCCGGCCGTCGTCGCGGGGGTGGGCACGGGCCGCACGTGGGCGTAGTCGCCGGGATAGCCGGGCTCTCCCGGCCCTTCGACGATCTCGTCGGTGGGAGTGAGCCGGACGATGTAGGAGTCGGTCGCCCAGCGGCCGACCTGCCCCTCGTGCGTCGGCGCGTTCAGCCGGTCCTTGGCCAGCAGCGGCGCGACGGCGTCCCACGCCTCCGAGCCCGGCTCGACGGACTCGCACGCCGCCACGAACGTGAGCAGCCGGCCGCCCTTGTCCTTGCTGCGCAGGGTCACCGTCACCCGGTCGGCCTCCGGCAGGCCCGGCAGCGGCTGCTCGCCCTCGCCGCCGGTCAGCACGTACGCGGCGCCCTCGTGCCAGAAGTGCCAGGCCGCGCGCGGCTGCGGCAGGCCGGGCAGCGTGAGCCACAGCAGCCCCGACTTCTTGGCCGCCTCCTCAACCAGAGCGTCACCCATGACGCCAGGCTCTCACAACGCGGCGGACCCGGCCCGATCAGGCCGCGCGGCGGTGGATAACATCCGGGCCATGCGATCGCGACGTACCACGCTGGCCGTGCCCGCGAGCAACCCGCGCTTCATCGAGAAGGCCCAGGGGCTGGCGGCCGACGAGATCTTCCTCGACCTGGAGGACGCGGTCGCGCCCGCCGCCAAGGAGGAGGCGCGCAAGAACGTCGTCGCCGCCCTGACCGAGGGCGACTGGGGCGGCAAGGTCCGCGTGGTGCGAGTCAACGACCTGGAGACGCACTGGGCGTACCGGGACGTGATCGAGGTCGTGGAGGGCGCGGGCGCGCACCTGGACTGCCTGATGTTGCCGAAGGTGCAGGACCCGTCCCACGTCCAGTGGCTCGACCGGCTGCTCACCCAGATCGAGCGGGCGATGGGCCACGAGGTCGGCCGCATCGGCATCGAGGCGCAGATCGAGGACGCGCGCGGCATGGTCGCCATCGACGCGATCGCCGCGTCGTCGCCCCGGCTGGAGACGCTGGTCTTCGGGCCGGGCGACTTCATGGCCTCGATCAACATGAGGACGCTGGTGGTGGGGGAGCAGCCGCCCGGCTACACCGAGGGTGACGCGTACCACTACATCCTCATGCGCATCCTGATGGCCGCCCGCGCCCACGACCTCCAGGCCATCGACGGGCCGTACTTCAACGTGCGCGACGTCGAGGCCTTCCGGCGGGTGGCGGAACGTTCGGCCGCCCTCGGCTTCGACGGCAAGTGGGTGCTGCACCCGTCCCAGGTCGAGGCGGGCAACGAGGTGTTCTCGCCGTCGCAGGACGACTACGACCACGCCGAGCTCATCCTCGACGCCTACGAGCACGCCACCACCGTCGAACGGCGCGGCGCCGCCATGCTGGGCGACGAGATGATCGACGAGGCGTCGCGCAAGATGGCCCTGGTCATCGCCGCCAAGGGCCGTGCCGCCGGCCTGTCCCGCACCAAGGCCTTCGAAGCGCCGTCCTCCTGAGCCGTCCCGGTATCCGGACG
Organism: Spirillospora sp. NPDC047279; assembly: GCF_040643285.1. Taxonomy (NCBI): domain Bacteria; kingdom Bacillati; phylum Actinomycetota; class Actinomycetes; order Streptosporangiales; family Thermomonosporaceae; genus Spirillospora; species Spirillospora sp. NPDC047279. Next base: position 36,470 of record NZ_JBEYUA010000032.1, on the reverse strand, counting down.
AGCACGTACGATCTCAGGCAAAGTCCGAGGCCCCCCGAGGAGGAGATCGCGCGTGGCAGACCCGGCGGACGTGAACGGCTGGGCTCCGCCCGACCCCGGCGCGCAGCCGCAGCGCCAGGAGCCGTCACCGTACGAGACGCCGCCGAGCGACGCGCGGCCGGAAGCTCCCCACCAGCCCTACGCGCAGCAGCAGGCGCCGGGGCCGCAGGGCGAGCCTTATGGGCAGCCGCAGCCCGGGATGCAAGGTGGGCCTTACGGGCAGCCGCAGCCTGGGCAGCCGCAGCCTGGGGGACCGGACGGGCCCTATGGGCAGCAGCCTGGCCCGTATGGACGGCCGTACGGGCAGCCTGAGGCTTATGGGCAGCCTTACGGGCAGCAGCCTCCGCCGTACGGGCAGCCTTACGGGCAGGAGCAGCCTCAGCCTTACGGCGGGGCGTACGGGCAGCCGCCCTATCCCGGACAGGGCTACGGCTACGGGTATCCGCCGCCGGTCAAGCAGCCGTGGATCGTGCCGCCTCCCGTCGGGGTGCGGTTCCACCAGATGGCGCGGACGCCCGTGCACCGCTGGTGGCGCCCGCTGGCCGGTTCGCTGCTGATCGTCGTCGGCGCGATGGTGCTGCTGTTCGCCGTGCTGGTCGTCGGCGTCATCTTCGCCATGGCGGTCAACGGGGGTGTGTACGAGCCGGGCGAGGACGGGATGTTCGGCAACGACCTCGCCGACCTCTCGTTCCAGATCGCCTCGCTGGCGGTGTTGTTGCCGCTCGCCCCGCTGATGGCGTTCGCGATCCAGCGCCGCAGGCCCGGCACGGTCTCCTCGGTCGTCGGGCGGATCCGGTGGAAGTGGCTGCTGGGCTGCGCCGGAGTGGCGCTCCTGTTCTGCGCGGTGTCGTTCGGCGCCAGCATGTTCGCGGCCCAGTACGTGAGCGACCCGGACGCGGGCGCCAACGACACCTGGGTCGGCTGGGGCGAGTTCCTGCTGCCCGCCGTGATCATCCTGCTGCTGGTGCCCTTCCAGGCGTCCGCCGAGGAGTACGTCTTCCGCGGCTGGCTGCTCCAGGCGATCGGGGCCTGCACGCTCGAGACCCGCACCGGCGCGGTCGGGCGGGCGTTCAGCAGGGTCTTCAGGACACCGTGGCCGGGCATCGTGATCGGCGCCGCGCTCTTCACCTCGCTGCACGGTTACACCGGCTGGGGCATGCTCGACGTCTTCCTCTTCGGCGCGATCATGGGCTGGCTGACGGTGCGGACCGGCGGCCTGGAGGCGGCGATCGCCCTCCACGTCTTCAACAACCTGATGGCGTTCCTGGTCTCGGCGGCGGTCGGCAACCTCAAGATCGAGCAGGGCGCGGTGCCGTGGCAGTACGTGGTGGCGGACGTGGCGCCGATGATCCTCTACGCCCTCGTCATCGTGTGGATGGTGCGCCGGTACAAGGTCCAGACCGTCACCACCGACCCCTCGGCCCCGGTCGCCGAGCCCGCCGTCGCCTTCGCCGCGGCCCCCGGCCCGGTGCACACCGCCGCCCCCACCGACACCGCCGGTCACGTGGACACCGTCGGTCCTGCGGACAGAGTTGGCTCTTCGGACGATGCGGGCGTCGGCAGCGGCACCGGCGCGGGTGCGGGTGCGGGGGCTTCGCCCGGGGCGGGCGATCCGGCGGGCACGCCGCCGCCGGACGTCAGCGAAGGCGCTGGACGCTGAACGACTCGTACCGGACGGTCATCGCCGCGTTCCCCGCGATGGCCGCGGTCCCGCCGGCGCCCGCGCCGTGCGGCCGCGTCCGGTCGTCGTAGGTGGCGGCCAGGCGGCCGTTGACCCGCATCCGCAGCCGGGTGACGCCGTCGCCGAACCGGCACTCGGCCTCGATGCGGTTCTCGCCGCCGGTGATCCCGGGGGTCTTCTGGAAGGGGCGCAGCTCCTGCCTGACCCCGTTCTGGAACTCCTTGACGATCCCGGCGTTGCCCTCGCTGGTGACGAAGAAGTCGTAGCGGTTGGTGGCCTGCGTGACCGGGTTGCCGCCGCACCAGATCCCGTACGAGCCGGTGCCCCCCTGCATCCGCGCCCGCGCCGTGACCCGGACGTCGCCCATGTCGTCGGCGCGGACGGGCGCGGTCGTCGCCATGCCGCGGCCGGCGGGCAGCTGGAGCAGGTAGCCGCCGTCGTGGTACCGGGCGATGCCGTCGGCCTGGTCGCGCTCCAGCCAGCCGCGTTCGGTGTCGAAGTCGTCGTCGAACGTGCTGGGCGGCGGTGCGGCCTTCTGGCCGAGCATCGCGTACGCGGCGCCGCCGCCGAGCGCGCAGAGCCCGACCACGCCCGCGGCCAGGCCGGTCTGCCAGCGGCGCCGCCGCCGCTCGCCGCCGGGCCGCGTGCCGCCGGGCTGCTCGCCGCCGCGCCGGAGGCCGCTCCGCGTGCCGCCGGAGCGCAGGCCGTTCTGTGTGCCGCCGCGCTGTGATCGGGCCTGCGGTTCCGTTCCCGTGTCGGTGCCGGGCTCGGCCGCGGGCACCTCGGGGGCCCCGTTCGGGGGAGCCGAGACGACGAGGGAGAGCCGCGGCGGCGCGGGCCTGTCCTCGGCCGACACCGGTTCGCCGTCCGCGCTGGTGACGGGCAGCTCCACGAGCTCGTCCACGGACCGCCCGACCAGGACGTCGATGAGGTCGCGGGCGGTCGGACGCTGCCGGGCGTCCTTGGCCATCGCGCGCTGGACGACGAGCGCCAGCCGGTCGGGCAGGCCGGTGAGGTCGGGCCGCTCGTGCACGATCCGGTAGAAGACGTCCGGGCCCGACGTCGCCCCGAACGGCGCGCGGCCGGTGGAGGCGAACGCGACCACCGCGCCCCACGAGAAGACGTCGGAGGCGTGCGTGACCACCTCGCCGCGGGCCTGCTCGGGCGACATGAACGGCGGCGTCCCGATCGCGAAGTCACCGGTGATCGGGATGGAGCCGGCCAGCCGCGCGACGCCGAAGTCGATGACCTTGGGGCCCTCGGGGGAGAGGATCACGTTGCCCGGCTTGAGGTCGCGGTGCACCACCCCGGCCCGGTGGATCGCGGTGAGGGCCACGGCGGTGCCGACCGCGACGGACTCCAGCCGGGCGCCGGCGAGCGGGCCGCGGCCCCGCACGGACTGCCAGAGCGTGTCGCCCTCCACGTACTCGGTCACGATGTACGCCAGGTCCCCGTCGGTGGCGGCGTCCAGCACGGGCGCGGTGCAGAACGGGGCGACCAGGCGGATCGCCTCGACCTCGCGCTCGAACCGGATCCGGAACCCGGCCTGGGCGACCCAGTCGGAGTTCATGACCTTGACCGCGACGAGGTCGCCGCCCGGGGCATGGGCCAGATACACGACGCCCATGCCGCCCGCCCCGAGCCGTCGCACCACTTCGTAAGGACCCACCGCGGGCGGGTCGTAGATCGACAGGACTGCTCCTAGGGCTTGCCCGGGTCGGCGGGGGCGACCGGGATCCGTTCGTCGTCGATGGTGACCGCGCCGGTGGCGGGGTCGAGGACGGGCGCGGGCTCGGCCCGTGCGCCGTAGTTGACGAGGCCGACCTGGGCGCCGCTGGGCAGCACGATCCAGCCGCCGACGATCTGGGCGCCGGCCGTCGTCCTGGCGGCCGCCCGGTAGAGCCCGGACGGCGCCTTCACGATCGGCGCGCGGAAGCCCATCACGCGCTGCCGGGACAGGCTGGCGGCGCCGATGACGGTGTTGCCCTGTACCGAGCCGGTGAGAATTCCCTTCTTGCCCTGGAGGCGGATCAGGCCTTCGGGATAGACCTTCCCGCGCAGCCAGGCTTCGAGGCTGCGGCCGTCGCAGACGTAGGCGATGGCGTCGCCGTCCTTGACGGTGAGCGCCACGACGGCACGGCTGCCGGGCACTCGGGAGGCGAACGTGCCGCCCGCGGTCTGCGGGACGGGCGGCGGTGCGGGGGGCGCCGTGGTCGCCGTGGTCGCCGTGAGAGGCGGCGGTGGTGAGTCCTTGGTGTCCGCAGAGTCGGAGGAGACCGTCCGGACGAGCACTGTGGTGCCGATGATGATGAGGACCGCCAGGCCGGCGAGCAACGCCAGCAGCGGCCCGGTCCTACGCATGGTAATTAACCCCTGATGTCCGCTTCATTCCACGACACCAGGCGGTCACCCGCTGCGCAAGACGTCGGCGGTGGCCGGGAGCGGGCGGAACGGTCCTGAACCCCGCGCGGTGTCCGCTGCGTGCAGGGGGCTAGATCAGGTTCCAGCCGGCGAGGGCTTCGAGCAGGCCCGGAACGGTCGGGAGGGCGCGGAGTTCGGCGGGCGTGACCCAGCGCGCCTCCGCCGCGTCGTCCCCGGCGCGGAGCGTGCCGGCGGGTGTGACCGGTGCCGCCGCGTAGTCGTGGATCTCGAACGTCACGCCGCCGGGGCCGGGCCGTTCGACCGTTCCGACCAGCGGCCCGACGGACACCTCCAGCCCGGTCTCCTCAGCGAGCTCGCGCTCGACCGCGGCGGCATCGGTCTCGCCCGGCTCCACCCGGCCGCCGGGGATCGACCACGATCCGGCGTGCGGCGGCGTGCCGCGCCTGATCAGCAGCAGCCGGCCCGACCCGTCGTGGACGATTCCCCCTACACAGCGCACCCGCATCTCCCTATTTTGTCCGCTCTTTACCGGTGCTACCAGCGAGAACTTGACGGAGCCGACGTCAGCGGCGCACCCTAGGTAGTCATGAGGGCGGAGCCGACCTGCCCCCGCTGCGGCGGGCCACTGCACGCTCCCAGCCTCTGGTCGAGCGACTGGGGCTGCGGCGTGCACGGCGTCGTCCTTCCCCGCCAGCCGTCCAAGAGGCCGGCCGCCGACGGGCTCGCCGCGGTCCTCCAGGACGCCAGGGTGCCGGTCTGGACGCCCTGGCCGCTGCCGCTGGGCTGGCTGGTGGCGGGTTTCGTGACCGTGGGCGACGACCGCACCGGAGTGCGCGCCTCCGCCGTCGCCCTGTCCGGCCCCGGGCTGCTGAGCGGTCCCGCCGACATGGTGCTGATCGCCGAGGAGCCGGGCGTGGGCCTGGGCGCCCACTACGCCGGGCTGATGAACGGGCCCGACCCCGGCGCCGGGTTCGACAAGGGGCCGCCGCACGCCAAGGTCGAGGTGAGCGGCCCCACCGCCACCGCGGGCCACTCGGTGCCGATGTGGGCGGTGCCGTCCGCCGAGACCGACCGCGCGGTCTACGTCGGCGAGGCGATGGGCAGCTGGTTGTGGGCGGTGCTCTGGCCCGCCGACGCGGGCGTCCTCATGCTCGAACGCCCGCAGTTGCTCGACCTGCGCGAGCCCGGCATGGAGCTGGACCTCCCCTACGGCGCCTTCAGCCCCCGCCTGGACCCCTGACCGTGCCCACGGCGTCGGGCGGCGGGCGGATCGACCTGCACTGCCACAGCAGCGTCTCCGACGGCACCCGGCCTCCCGCCGAGGTGATGCGGCGTGCCCGCGCGGCCGGCCTCGACGTCGTCGCCCTCACCGACCACGACACGGTGGCCGGCTGGGCCGAGGCCGCCGAGACCGCCGCCGCCATGGACGGCGGCCCGCGGTTCGTCCCCGGCATCGAGCTGTCCTGCGCCCAGGACGGCCGGAGCCTGCACCTGCTCGGCTACCTCTTCGACCCCGGCGAGCCCGAGCTGGCCGCCGAGCTCGCCCGCATCCGCGACGACCGCGTGATCCGCGCCCGCCGCATGGTCGACCGGCTCCGCGCCCTCGGCGTGGACGTCACCTGGGAGCAGGTGCTGGCGCTGGCCCGCGGCGACTCGGTCGGCCGTCCCCACGTCGCCCGGGCCATGCTCGACGCGGGCGCCGTCGCGACGATCGAGGAGGCGTTCACCGAACGCTGGATCGCGCCGGGCGGCCGGGCGCACGCCGACCGCTACGCGCTCGACCCGGTCCGTGCCGTGCGGCTGATCGCCGGAGCGGGCGGTGTCAGCGTGCTGGCCCATCCCAAAGCAGACAAACGCGGATATGTCATTGCCGACGAGGTGATCGAGCGGCTGGCCGCCGCGGGACTCGGCGGCGTCGAGATCGACCACCCGGACCACGCCGCCGCCGACCGCTCCCACCTGCGCGATCTGGCGCGCGGCCTCGGCCTCGCCGGCACCGGCGGCAGCGACGACCACGGCGCGCTGACCGGCGACCGGCTCGGCCGCGAGACCACCGCGCCCGCCGAGTACGAGACGATGATCTCCGTGCGTCCCCATCCGGGTCGCCGCGCGCGATAGGCTGCCGGACGTGGACGCGCGAATCGAGACCGTGGTGACGTCGGGGAAGACGACCCTGGACGACACCGAATACGACGTCGAGAGCAACACCTACATCGTCGGTGACGACGACGAGGTCATCGTGATCGACCCGGGCTTCGACGCCGAGGCCGTCCTCAAGGAGGTCGGCGAACGCGAGGTCATGGCCGTCATCTGCACCGACGGCAACGAGCATCACCTCGCGACGGCGCTCGAGGTGGCCGCCGCCGGCGAAGAGGACGAGGACAACTGGGCGCCCGTCGCCCTGCACCGTGCCGACCGCCTGCTGTGGCGCGACTACTTCGGCCGCCTCGCCAAGGAGGAAGAGGACGAGGACGACGCCAAGGCGCTGCGTTCCCTCGAGCCCGACATCTGGCTGGAGGACGGCGGCATCTTCGAGATCGGCGACGCCCAGCTCGAGATCATGCACACCCCGGGCAACACCCCCGGCAGCGTGAGCATCATCAGCGAGCAGCTGGGCGTGCTCTTCTCCGGCGACACCCTGCACCGCGGCCGTCCGGGGTCGATCGGCGGCGTCTACGACGACATGCGCAAGCAGCTCAACTCGATCGGCGCGCTGCTCACCCCGCTGCCCAAGGACCTGCGCGTCCTGCCGGCGCAGGGCGAGGAGACCACCGTCGGCGACGAGGACGCCCGCTGGGAGAGCTGGGGCGCGCTCGCCACCGAGAGCGACGACTGACGCCCGTCGTGGCCGCCGAGCAACTCGGCTTCGAGGGCATGCCGCAACGGCTCTACCCGTGCACGCCCTCGCGGCTGAACACCTGGCTGGACTGCCCGCGCCGCTACCGGATGACCTATCTGGACCGGCCGGCACCGCCCAAGGGCCCGCCCTGGGCGCACAACAGCGTGGGCGCCAGCGTCCACAACGCGCTGGCGGCCTGGTGGCGCCTCCCCGTCCACGAGCGCACCACCGACGCCGCGGGCACGCTGCTCATCCGCGGCTGGCTCACCGAGGGGTTCCGCGACCCCGACCAGTCCGCCGAGTGGCGTGAGCGCGCCCGCGAGATGGTCGAACGGTACGTGACGCACCTCGACCCCCATGACGAGCCGCTCGGTGTCGAACGCACCGTCGCCACCCGTACCGACCGCATCGCCGTCTCCGGCCGCATCGACCGGCTCGACGCCCGGGGTCCCGAACTCGTCGTGGTCGACTACAAGACCGGCCGGCACGTCCTCACGGCCGACGACGCCCGCGGCTCGCTGGCCCTGGCCCTCTACGCGATCGCCTCGTCCCGCGTCCTGCGCCGCCCCTGCCACCGCGTGGAGCTGCACCACCTGCCCACCGGCGAGGTGGCGTACTGGGAGCACACCGACGAGTCCCTCGGACGCCACCTGCGCCGCGCGGAGTCCATCGCGGCCGAGGCGGCGGCCGCCGACGAGGCCTACAAGACCCGCCTCTCGCAGGTGCCCCGGCCACGTCCCGCCGACGGCGCCCCGATCGACCACACCCCGTACGACGAGGTCTTCCCGCCCCGCCCCGGCAACCTCTGCGCCTGGTGCGACTACGCCCGGCACTGCCCCGAGGGCCGGGCAGCGGCCCCCCGCAAGGACTCCTGGGCCGCCGTACTTACTTCGCCCACCGGCTGACAGCCGATCCGCAACGCCCGCCCACGCCTCACGGCGTCTCTCGCGACGCGGCGTTCTCACGGCGGGGTGTCTCTCGCCACGCGGCCTCTCGCATGACGCGGCGCCCGCACCACGGAGGGGGCGGGCGCCGCGTCACGTTCGTCCGTGGGCTGGGCTTCAGGCCGAGACGAGGGTGCGCTGGGAGGGCCAGCGGCGGGGGTCGCGGAGGCCGTAGAGGCCCTTGCCGAGGTCGTAGCCCTCGGCGGCCAGGCGTTCGCGGGCACGTTCCAGCATGTCGCGGGTGGGCTTCATGAAGGCGTAGTCGTGTAGGCGCTCGGGGACCGAGTTCATGGCCATGCGGAACGAGCGCAGCGCCGCGGTGACGGCGGGCTGGGGGACCTCGGGCAGGGCGCCGTACATCTGGCGGGCCCAGTCGGGCAGCGAGTAGTAGCAGAGGGCGCCGAACGGGAAGTAGCCGGGCTTGCCGGGGGCGAGGTACTTCAGGTTCTCCGGCATGGTGGGCCACATCAGGAACCTCACCGTGGCGGCGGCCTCCTCCGTGACGCGGAGGTGGGGGCGCATGGAGGCCATGTAGTCCTCCATCTCGGCGACGCTGCCCGGCACGTCCTCGGGGTGCAGGCCGACGTGGGCGGCGGTCCGGCGCTGCTCGTCCAGGTACTTGTCGGCCATCGCGCCGGTCAGCGGCAGCCCCGCGCGCCGCGCCACCTCCAGGTAGGAGTAGACCTCGGCGCAGTGCACCCAGCGCAGGAGCTCGGGCTGGTCGAGGCGCTCCTTCTTGCCGGTGTCGTGGTTGAGGATGCGCAGGCTGCGGTGGATCGCCCGGACCTTGGCGGACAGCTCGTCGATCTCCTCGTGGGTGCCGAACGTGGCCACGCCGACGAAGTCGGAGGTGCGCTGGAGGCGCCCGAACGGGTCCTCCTGGAAGTTGGAGTTCTGCCAGACGCCCCACATGGCCATCGGGTGCAGCGCTTGCAGCATGAGGCTGCGCACGCCGCCGACCCACATGGACCGGTCGATGTGGACGCGCCAGGTGACGCTTTCGGGTGGCGCAACGGTCGCCGACATTCCGCACCTCGCACTCGTGAGACAAACAGAAGTAAGTGTGTCATTACATCGCCGCGAGTGCAGCATCGCCCCCTGTGACGACGATCACGAGAGGGGACACGCGTCGGGAGTGGCGCCGTAATCAGCGGATGTAGCGTTCGGACTGGTTCCAGAACGTGCTGAGAGCGCTCGCGGTGGTCTCGGGGGCCTCGACGGAGGGCGAGTGCGCGGCGCCGGGGATCACGACCTTGGCGGCGCCCAGGCGCTCGGCCATGGCCGCCTGGGCGCGCGGGTCCCACACGTCGTCGTCCTCGCCGTACAGCACCAGCACGGGCAGCCCGGCGTCGTCGACGGCCTTGGCCAGCTCGTCGACGCGGTCGGGGGCCGACAGCAGCTCGCCGGCCATGCCGACCAGCCCCCGCGGGCAGTTGCCGAGCGTGCGCTTGCGGAGGAAGTCGACGATCTCGGGCGGGACGCCGCGGGACTCGGCGTCCGGGCCGATGCTGAGAGCCCAGATCTGGTCCATGCCCAGCTCGGGGATGGCCTTGCGCAGGGCCTCGGCCTTGGCGGCGGCCTGGCCGGTGACGCCGGCCGGGCCCGAGCTCATGAGCGTGTACGAGACCGGGTGGACCCGGCCGGAGATCACCGGCTCGCGGGTGACCAGGCCGCCGAACGAGTGGCCGACCAGGTGGACCGGGTCGGGGCCGAGGGCGTCGGCCAGGGCGGCGATGTCGGCGCCCAGCGCGGCCCGGGTGTAGGCGACGGGGTCGTCAGGGGAGCCCTTGCTCTCGTACTGCCCGCGCATGTCGACGGCCACCACGCGGCGCCCGGAGCGCGCCAGCGTCTCCAGGACGGCGATGAAGTCCTCCTTGCTGCCGGTGAAGCCCGGCACCAGCAGGGCGGGACATCGTTCGGCCACTCCCGAGCCGGGCAGCGCCTCGAGCGCCGCGAACGGGCCGCGCTCGGTCTCGACGAAGGTCCGGCGCACGCCGTTGGGCAGCGTCAGGAACCGGGGGGTGCTCATCGTTACCCGGCCCCCTCGCTGGACGGTGCCGGGGAATCGGGCAGGCTCGGGAAGCGGGGCTTGCTCACAGGGGGCCAGCGTACTAAATATGCAGGCGCGGACACCGTCTAAGAACCTTTGCTGGTAGCGTCCCGATCATGGTGACCGCGATCTCCGCACACCGCAGGGACGAGGCGGGGCTCGCCGGTCTTCACGAAGCGGTGGGCTCCGGGGCCGAGTACGTCGAGATCGACGTGCGGCGGACGGGCGACGGCGAGCTGGTCGTCCATCATGATCCGGACGTCGCGGGACGGCGGCTCAACCGCCTCCCGTTCGAGCGGCTCGCCGACCTGGCCGGCCGCCCGGTGCCCAAGGTCGCGGCGGCGGTCGAGATCATCGCCGGGGGCGGTGCGAAGGGGCATCTGGACCTCAAGGAACGCGGCTGCGAGACCGAGACGGTCGACCTGGCGCTGGCGGCGTTCGGGCCGGACGACTTCGTGGTGACGACCGGGGACGCCACCTCGATCGAGCTGATCAGGGCGTCTTTCCCGCAGGTCAGAACGGCTCTGTCGGTGGGCCGGAGCTGGTGGCGGGGCGGCGTGACGGCCGATCTCGCACCGGTCAGGCGGATCCAGCGGAGCGGCGCGGAGATGGTGGCGCTCAACTTCCGCCTCGCGCGCGTCGGGGTGCTCGCGCAGTGCGCCAGGGCCGGTCTCCCGGCGATGGTCTGGACGGTGAACGGCGAGCCGCTGATGCGGCGCTTCCTCGGTGACCCGAGGGTGGCCGTACTGATCACCGATCATCCCCGCAGGGCCCTGGAGCTGCGCGAGGGGACCTAGGACGTGTCCCGCCCGAGCCCGGACACGGAACAACTGCAAGATCACGCTCTCAAGTCGTGATCTTGCAGCTGTCGGATGTGCCGCCCACCCGGGAGCGGGGCGGGCGATGCGGTCGGTCGGAACGGGTCAGGCGGAACGGGTCAGGCGGAACGGGTCAGGCGGAACGGGTCAGGCGGAGCGGGCCTCGGTCGCGGCCTCGGCCTTGCCACTGCGGGTGCGGCGGCGGTTACGGTTGCGGCTGCGCGCGGGCTTGTCGCCCTCCGCGCCGTTGACCTGCTCCTTGGCGGACGGGCCGGCGTCGGCGTCGGCCGCCGTGCCACCGTCGCTCGCGGTGTCGCCGGCCTTGCCGACCGGCTGGCCGCCGCGGGTGCGGGTGCGGGACCGGCTGCGCCGGGGCCGCCGGGTGCGCTCGCCGTCGGAGTCGCGGTCACGATCACGGTCACGGTCACGGTCACGGTCCCGGTCCCGGTCACGCCCGCCGCGCTCGCGCGACCGGACCTTGCCGGTCTCGCCGATGTCCTCGAGCTCCTCGGCGTCCAGGCCGGCGCGCTCGCCCTGCTGATCCTTGGGCAGCCGGCCCTTCGTGCCCGCCGGGATGCCCAGTGCCTCGAAGAAGTGCGGCGAGGTGGAGTAGGTCTCCTCCGGCGCCGCGAACGGCAGGTCCAGGGTGCTGTTGATCAGCTTCCAGCGGGTGAGGTCGGCCCAGTCGATCAGCGTGACCGAGACGCCCTCCTTGCCCGCGCGACCGGTGCGGCCGATGCGGTGCACGTAGGTGTCGGCGCTGTCGGGGCACTCGAAGTTGACCACGTGCGTCACGTCGTCGACGTCGAGTCCGCGGGCCGCCACGTCGGTGGCCACCAGCACGTCGATCTTGCCGTTGCGGAACGCGCGGAGCGCGCGCTCGCGCTGGCCCTGGCCGAGGTCGCCGTGCACGGCCGCCGCGGCGAAGCCGCGCTGGCTGAGGTCGGCGGCGACGCGGTCGCAGGCCCGCTTGGTCTGGCAGAAGACCATGGTCAGGCCACGGCCCTCCGCCTGGAGCAGGCGCGCCACCATCTCCGGCTTGTCCATCTGGTGGGCCTGGAAGACGTGCTGCTGCACCTGCGGCGTCGCCTCGGACTCGGCGTGCGACTCGGCGCGGACGTTGGTCGGCCGGGTCAGGTACTTGCGCGACAGGGCCACGATCTCGCCCGGCATGGTGGCCGAGAAGAGCATGGTCTGGCGCTCGTCCGGGATGCGCTCGACGATGCGCTCGATGTCGGGCAGGAAGCCCAGGTCGAGCATGCGGTCGGCCTCGTCCAGCACCAGCACGCCGACCTCGGAGAGGTTGAGGTGCTTCTGCTTGACCAGGTCGAGCAGCCGTCCGGGGGTGCCGACGACGACGTCGACGCCCTCCTTCAGAGCCTCGATCTGGGGCTCGTACGCGCGGCCGCCGTAGACCGACAGCACGCGGGTGCCGAGCTTGCCGCCGGCGACCAGGAGGTCGTCGGTGACCTGGAGGGCCAGCTCACGGGTCGGCGCGACCACCAGGGCCTGGGGCCGCTTGCCGCCGTGCGTGATCCGCTGCAGCAGTGCGACGCCGAAGGCGAGGGTCTTGCCGGTGCCCGTGCGGGCCTGTCCGATGATGTCGTGGCCGCCCAGCGCGATCGGCAGGGCGAGCTCTTGGATGGGGAACGCTTCGACGATGCCCTCGGTCTCGAGTGCATCGGCTATCTCGGGTACGACCCCGAGTTCACGAAAGGTAGTCAGGGCTTTCAGCCTCCATAGTGCGGGGTCCTCGCTCCCGATGGCGGCGCTGCGTCGTGCGCCGGCAGGGCCCCGTCTGTGGGGCGGACCCGCCGGTCGCTTCTCATGGCCGCGCGCTCGCGCGGAAGGGACCAGCCGTCAATCAATTCTTCGGCGACCGCAGTCAGGGGTTGAAAGCAGTCACGTCAAGTGGCTGCGTGCGGTCACACTCCGCGACGCAGTGTACCGGCCGTTGATTCCATACACCAATAGCCGATCACCAGTACCAACGCTTCCCATATCGCCGGTATTCCATGCACGCCCCTGCGTACCTGTGCGGGCGGGTGCCGGAGCCCTTCAGATCGTCCGCATGCGGCCAGAGATCTTGTCAGGACCGTGCCGCCGAGAATGCCCGGGATGGGAATCTTCATCCGGGAGGTTTCATGATCGGCGATTGGCGGGTGGAGGGCTTCACCGAAGTCCGCGAGCTGGGCCGCGGCGGCCAGGGCCGGGTCGTGCTGGCCCGGCACGCGACCGCGGGCGACCCGGTCGCGATCAAGTATCTGAACCGGCGGGACGGCGACGCGCGCGACATCGAGCGCCTGCGCGGCGAGGCCGTCATGCTCGGCCGGGTCACCGACCCGCACGTGGTCCGGCTCTACCGGTTCGTGCTCAACGACACCGGCGCCGCCCTGGTCATGGAGGCGGTGAACGGGGTCTCGCTGCGCGAGATCCTCGCCGAGCACGGGACGCTGGAGCCCGAGGCGGCCCTCAGCGTCCTCAAGGGCTCCCTGCTGGGCCTGGCGGCGGCGCACGGCGTCGGGGTCGTGCACCGGGACTACAAGCCCGCCAACGTCGTCGTGCGGCCGGACGGCCTCAGCAAGCTGATCGACTTCGGTATCGCGGCCTCCGCCGGGGAGGACGGGGCCGGCGGCACCCCGGCCTACATGGCGCCGGAGCAGTGGCGGGGGAGCCCTGCCACGCCCGCCACCGACGTCTACGCCGCAACCTGCGTGTTCTTCGAGTGCGTCCAGGGCAGGCGGCCCTACGCCGGCGAGGGCCTCGCCGCGCAGCACCGCGAGGCCCCGATCCCGGTCGAGGATCTTCCCGAGGATCTTCCCGAGGGGCTGCGCGAGCTGGTCGCCGCCGGGCTGGCCAAGACTCCGGAGGAACGTCCGCCGGGCGCCGCCGCGTTCCTGAGCGCCCTGGAGACCGCCGCGAACGCCGCGTACGGGCCCGACTGGGAGGCGCGGGGCGTCCGGGCTCTGGCGGTGGCCACGGCGGCGCTGGCGGCGCTTCTGCCGCTCGGGGCGGCGGTCCTGGGCTCAGGGGCCGCCGCGAGCGGCGCGGCGGCGGGAGGCGCGGCAGGGGGCGCGGCGGCGGGTGGTGCCGCCGGTGGCGGCGCTGCGGCCGGGGCCGGGGCGGGAGGCGCCGGGATCCTCGCCTCCACCGGCGCCAAGATCGCGGCCGTGGCCGTGGGCACGGCGGTCGCGGCGGGCGGAACGGGTGCCTACGTCAGCCGTCAGGACGATGGCGGCCCCGTCCGGGCGCGGCCGAGCGCGACCGCCTCCCTCGCCGTCCGCCCGGTCAGCGAGACCCGGACCCTCACCTCTCCGAAGATCACGTACACGCTGCGCTTTCCCCAGGTGGGCGGGCTCCCGAACGCCGCCGTCCAGGCCGCCGTCAACAGGACGCTGCGGAAACCGCTGGACGGCTGGGTGGACAGCGCGCAGACCGACATCATGGCGTTCAACGGCGGTCCCGGCAGCTTCCGGCCGACGGCGGTCTACGAGACGGGGCTGGCCGGTCCGAGGCTCTTCTCCGTGCGCTACACGTTCGCGGACACCCAGCGCAACACCGGCCTGCCGGTGCGGGTCACCGTCGATCTGACCACCGGCCGGGAGCTCGCGCCGCACGACATGCTCCGGGACGAGGCCAGGACCACGAGGGGAACGACCCGGTTGATCCATCTTCTGGAGCGGCGAGGGCTCATGGACGGCCCCAGCTGCCGGGCACCGTACTGGGACGCCGACCGGCGCGCGTACATCAGCAAGCCGTTGCCGGAGAAGAGCTGGAACATCGCACCCGGGCCGGACGCGGTGGGGCTGAAATTCTTCGGCGTCTTCCTGAAGGAACGGCACGCGGAGATCTCGGCCCCTATGGCGAGTCTCGGCTACAGCATGGCCTGCTTCCGGTCGGCGCCTTACGCGAAGGTGCCGTACGGCGAGCTGCGGGACGTGTTCAGGCCCGAGGTCCTGAGGATGGTCGGCGCCTGACGCCCGGGATCCGCAGGTGACGGCCATGCGCGGGCAAGTGAAAGGCCCCCGCCGCAGGGGGCGGGGGCCTTTCGTCAGTGCCCTGCGGGCGTCATCGCCCGCAACGTCGATCTATGTCACCGGTAGCTGCGGCGCCGCGAGCCCCACCGGCTCCGGCTGCGGCCACCGCTACGTCCGCGGCCGGTGCTCTTGCGCTGCATCGCGGTCATGGCCGCGACGCCCGCCGCAGCGATGATCAAAGCGAAGACCAGCGCGACGAGCCGGCCGGTGTTCAGCGATTCCGCCACCACGCCGCCCAGGATCGCCCCGGCGATGCCGACGAGGATCGTCATGAGGACGCCGATCGGGTTCTTACCTGGGACGAGCAGCCGGGCGATCACTCCGATGATGGCACCGACGACGATGAACCAGAGGATCGTCGTGAGCATTGTCGATCACCATTCCAAGAAACTCGGGGGGCCGCCTTCACGGAGGTTCCGCGACCCGTTGGTCGGCGATCGATATGCCCGGCCTCGAACGTCCAAACAAACCGCAGGTCAGGTGTAGGTCGTACCGCCGAATCCGACGGTGCGGCCCTCCTCCTCGGTGATCTCCAGGTAGCCCACCCGGTCGGCCGGGATGACGACCCGGCCGTTGTTCTTGTCCTTGAGGACGAAGACCCCGCGCTCGGCCTGAAGCGCGTCGGCCAGCACGGCCTGCACCTCGTCGGCGGTCTGCGAGGTCTCGACCACGAGCTCCTTGGGCACGAACTGCACGCCGATCCGAACCTGCACCTGAAGCTCCCCTGTCTTCGTCGGCTCCTGCCTGCTTCCGATGGTCGCAGACTCTCGATCAGAGCGTACGGGCGGCCGGGCCGTGCGGTCAGGGCCCGGCCGTGCCCTCAGCCCGTGCGCTCGGGTCTCAGCCCGTGCGCTCGGGTCGGGCGGGGAAGCCGGAGATGCCGCGCCAGGCCAGTCGCGCGATGATCTTTTCGGCGGTCTCCTTGGGGATCGCGCGGTGCTGGCCGAGCCAGTAGCGCGCGCTCACCTCGGCCATGCCGACCAGGCCCATGCCTAGCAGGTACGCCTCGTCGCTGGGGGCGTCGGTGTCCTCCTGGATCACCTGGGCCACCATCTCGGCGCACTGCTGGTTGGCGCGCTCCACCCTGGCTCGCACCGGGGCCACGTTGCGCAGGTCGGACTCGAAGACCAGGCGGTAGGCCTCGCCGTCGCCGGCCACGAAGTCGTAGAAGGCCCCGATCGCGGCCTGCACGCGCAACTTGTTGTCCGTCGTGGACTCGAGGGCGTCGCGGACCGTCTTGACCAGGCCCTCGGCGTGCTCGTCCAGCAGCGCCAGGTAGAGCTCCAGCTTGCCCGGGAAGTGCTGGTAGAGCACGGGCTTGCTGACGCCGGCGCGCTCGGCGATCTCGTCCATCGCGGCGGCGTGATAGCCCTGGGCGACGAACACCTCCTGGGCCGCGCCTAGCAACTGCCTGCGCCGCGCCAGTCGGGGCAACCTCGTGCCACGAGGGCGGGCGTCCGGGGTCGCGGTCACCACACTCTCCGATCACCGATCATTGCGGCGGGCGGGGGTGCCCCGCCGCAGGGAGTCAATCCCATCATCCTACGCGCCAGTAACCTCGCTGGTCACCAACAAACACCAGGACGGTGTCACGCGCTCAGCGATAATCGTCCTCGTCGATCCGGACGGTCCGGGCGTTCTCCACCGCGTCGGCCTCATTGACGTCGAGCGGGACCTGCTGCGGCCACTCCTGCTCGTCGCTCTCGTCGCTCTCGTCGTCGCGGTCGCCGACGGGCTCCAGCTGCTCGGCGAGGTCGGCCTCGGGCGCGTCGTCCCGCGGGCTCTGTCTCGGACCGCTCGTCTCGCTCATCGTGCGTCCCCCCTTCAGAGGCGCTCGGCCAGCTCCCGCAGCGGTGGCTCGATGCACTCACCGTACGTCGGGAAAGCGTGCACGACATCGGTGAGCACGCTGAGCGGGGTCTCCGCCCGGATGGCCAGCGCGATCTCGCTCATCCACTCCTCAGCGTAGAGCCCGGCCGCGGCGGCCCCGATCAGCAGCCCGCGCGAACGATCGGCGTAGAGCTCCACCCGCCCGCGCTCGTCGGCCTCCACCGCGGCCCGGGCCGTTCCCGCCAGGTCGTACCCGGCCGTGAGCAGGTCGATGCCCAGCTCGTCGGCCTGGCGCGGGGAGATCCCGACGGAGTAGACGCTCGGCGTGGTGTAGACGACCCGCGGGATGGCCCGGTAGTCGGCCTCCCAGCGTTTGCCGAGGACGTTGGAGATCACGACGCGGGCCTGGTAGCGGGCCGCGTGGGTGGTCCGGGCGATCCCGGTGACGTCGCCCGCCGCCCAGACGCCGCCCTGCAGGGCCGCGGCGGCCGACTGGGCCTCCGGGGCGACCCCGGGCAGGAGCGCGGCGCCGCCGGCGCCGCCGGCACCGTCGGCCGGGACGGTCACCTGGCAGGTCTCGTCGATCGGCAGGCCGTGCCCGGGCGGCACGGTGATCCCGAGCGCCTCCAGGCCCAGCCCCTCGGTGCGGGGGCGGCGCCCGGCGGCGATGAGGATGCGGTCGGCCTCCAGCGCGCCGCCGTCCGACAACCACAACCGCAGCGCCACATCGGTGCGCTCGACCCCGGTCAGCTCGGCGCCCAGCCGCAGGTCGACGCCCATCCGGCGGAGCGCGTCGGCCAGCACCTCGCCGGCGAACGGGGCCTCGGCGGTCAGCAGCCGCCCGGCCGACTCGATGAGCGTGACGTGCGAGCCGAACGCCGCGTACACCTGGGCCATCTCGCAGCCGACGGGCCCGCCGCCCAGGATCACCAGCCGGCGCGGCAGGTCCGGCACCGACAGCGCCTCGTCGCTGGTCCAGGTGGGCACGTCGGCCAGCCCGTCGATCGCCGGGACGGCCGGCTCGCTGCCGGTGGCGATCACCAGGTCGGTGAACGTGTGCTCGGCGCCGTCGACCTCGATCGTGCCGGGGCGCAGGATCCGCCCCCAGCCGTGCAGGACGGCCGCGCCGTCCTCGGCCAGCCGGGCGACCGCGTGGTCGTCGTCCAGGTGGGCGGTCACCTCGTCGCGCCGGGCGGTGGCCAGCTCCCACGCCTCGCCGCGGCGCGCCGACAGCAGCAGCGACTTGGACGGGAGGTCCGCGAAGTACGGGGCCTCACCGCCGACCAGGCGATTCTCCACGAGAGCCACATCGCGCCCTGCCCGGGCGAGTCCGGACGCCACGAGCTCACCCGCGGTCCCCCCGCCCAGCACCACGACGTCGTAGTGATGGTTCTGCGACAACTGATCTTCCCTCTCCGCGCAGCCCGTGTCCCCGTGCCTCCATGGTGACGGAATTCGGTGCCGGAGAGTGCCGATTCGAACACATACGGCACACGGCCGCTGTCAGGGCAGCGGTTGCCGCTCGTCCAGAAGGGGCGCCAGCAGGTCCCCGAGCTCGTCCACGCGTTCCAGGGCCTCGTCAGGCGCGAACGTCAGGTCGGACGGGGTCTGGGCCCGCTCCAGCTCCTCCCAGGTGACCGGGGTCGAGACCGACGGCGACCGCGCGGCGCGCAGCGAGTAGGGGGCGACCGTCGTCTTGGCCGGGTTGTTCTGGCTCCAGTCGACGAAGATCTTGCCCTTGCGGAGCTTCTTCTCCATCCGGCTGACGACCAGGCCGGGGTGCGAGCCGGCGAGGCGCTCCGCGGCCTCCTTGGCGTACTCGGAGGTCCGGTCGCTCTCCTTGATCGGAACGTAGAGGTGCAGGCCCTTCTTGCCGCTGGTCTTGGGGTAGGACTCCAGCCCGTCGCCGGCCAGCAGCTCCCGCAGCAGGTGCGCCACCTCGCAGGCGTCCACGATCGACGCCGGCGCGCCGGGGTCGAGGTCGAAGACCATCAGGTCCGGGCTGTGGACGCCGCCGCGCGGGCCGACCCTCCACTGCGGGACGTGGAGCTCCAGCGCCGCCATGTTGGCGCACCACACCAGCGTGGGCAGGTCGTCGACCACGATGAAGTCGAGCGTGTCGCGGCCGGTGGAGCTGCCGGGCGTCGGGATCGTCTCGGTCCGGATCCACCCGGGGGTGTGGCCGGGCGCGTTCTTCTCGAAGAACGAGCCGGCGTCGACCCCGTCGGGATAGCGGATCCGCGTCGCGGGGCGCTCCTTCAGATGCGGCAGCAGCACCGGGGCGATCTTGACGTAGTAGTCGATCACCTCGCCCTTGGTGAACTCCGGGTACAGGTTCTTGCCGAGGTTGGAGAGCGTCAGCTGCCGTCCCTCCACCTCGACGCCGACCTTCTTGGGACTCGCGTGCTCAGGACTCACGTGTCACCTCGTGCGGATCCTTGTCGGGCCGCAGGCCCCGCCAGGACGGGAACCGCAGCCGGCCGTCCCTGGTCTGGACGGCGTAGGCGACCTCCCCGACCAGCCGCGGCTCGACCCACTGGGCGTCCCGCGAGAACTCCCGCGGGATCTCCTCGTCGAACGGGCTCGTCGGCCGCCGCAGCGGCCAGAGCATCCGGTGGAGCTCGTCCAGCGCCAGGTCGCTGAACCCGGTGCCGACATGGCCGACGAAGCACAGCCGGCCCTTCTCGTCGTACACCCCGAGCAGCAGCGAGCCGACGCCGCCCTCGCGGCGCCCCTTGCCGGGCTTCCAGCCGCAGATGACGACCTCGCGGCTGAGGAAGTTCTTGACCTTGCGCCAGAAGTCGGTGCGGCGGCCCGGCCGGTAGGGGGAGTCGAGTCGCTTGGCCATCAGGCCCTCGAGCTGCTGCTCCCGGGTGAACTCCAGCAGTTCGGCGACCTGCGCGGCGTCGCCGCCGTCCAGGTACGGGGGGACTTCGACCGGCCCGGCGGCGGTCAGGTCGAGATCGGAGAGCAGCGCCCGCCGGTCGGTGTAGGGGAGGTCGTAGAGCAGGTGCCCGTCGAGGAAGAGCAGGTCGAACACCACGTAGCGGACGGGGACCTCGCGGATCAGGCGCTGGTCGGGGCGGGTCACGTGCATGCGGCGCTGGAGACGTTCGAAGCTGGGCCGCCCGTCCTCGAACGCCACCACCTCGCCGTCCAGGATCACGTCGTGGTGGGGGAGGAGGTCGGACAGTCCGGAGAGTTCGGGGTAGCGGCCCGCGAGCTCGGTGGTGCGGCGCCCGCTCGCCCGGACGCCCTCGGCTGAGACGTACGTGATGACGCGAACGCCGTCCCATTTGAGCTCCAGGGCCCAGCGGCCCGCGTCGGGGGGCAGCTCACCGGAGTCGGCCATCATCGGCTGTACCGGCCACGGCATGGTCATAACCGCTCTTTACCCTTCGCTCGCTCCACAGAAAAGGATCTAGGGCTCTATCTGGCGGAAATCGAACGATATGACGATGCTAGGGGGAAGAAGCCTCTGGGTAGGGATAGATCATGCGGAGTATCTGGAAGGGTGCGATCTCCTTCGGGCTGGTCACGATCCCTGTCAAGGTGTATTCGGCGACCGAGCAACGGGACGTCTCCTTCCATCAGGTGCACCGCGAGGACGGCGGCCGGATCAAATACAAGCGGGTCTGCACGGTCGACGGCGAAGAGGTCCCCTACTCCGACATCGCCAAGGGCTACGAGCTTCCCGGCGGCGAGATCGTCGTGCTCACCGACGAGGACTTCGCCGACCTTCCGCTGTCAACGAGCCGCCGCATCGACGTCCTCCAGTTCGTCGAGGTCGACCAGGTCGACCCGATCTACTTCAACAAGACCTACTACCTGGAGCCCGACGGCACCGGCGCCAAGCCCTACGTGCTGCTGCGCGAGGCCCTCGAGGCGTCCGGCCAGGTCGCGATCGTCAAGGTCGCGCTGCGCCAGCGCGAGTCGCTGGCCACGCTGCGGGTCCGCGAGGGCGTCTTCGTCCTGGAGACCATGTTGTGGCCGGACGAGATCCGCGAGGCCGCCTTCCCGTTCCTGGAGGAGGACATCGAGATCCGCAAGCAGGAGCTCACGATGGCCACCTCGCTGATCGAGACCATGGAGGGCGAGTTCGACCCGACGGAGTACAAGGACGCCTACCGCGAGGCGCTCCAGGCGGTCATCGACGCCAAGGTCGAGGGCCGCGAGGTCACCAAGCCGGAGGTCGAGGAGGGCGAGGAGCCCGCCGCCGACCTGCTGAGCGCCCTGCGCGCCAGCGTCGAGGCCGCCAAGAAGAGCCGTGGCGAGAAGGGCGGCGACGACAAGCCGGCCGCCCGCAAGACCGCCGCCAAGAAGACGGCGGCGAAGAAGACGGCCGCCAAGAAGACCGCGGCCAAGAAGACCGCCGCCAAGCCGCGCACCCGCAAATCCGCGTAGGGCGCGGCCCTGTCCACGTAAGGCGCGGTCTTGTCCGCGTAGGGCGCGGCCTTCCCGCGCTCCCGGGCCGCGCCTCAGTGGCCGCCGAACGGGACCGTCGTGCAGAGCAGGCGGGCGCCGGCGTCGCCGGTCCGGTGGTCGGTCGGCCCGGCGTGCACGACGACCGAGCCCGCGGCGCCCTCGGCGACCGTCCAGGGGACCTGGGCCTCGGCGTCGGCGCCGCCGTCCTCGCCGACGTCGAGCGCCAGCCAGATCTCCCTGTCGTGCAGCGGAGTGCCGGGCGCGGCGCCGGGGGCCTGGTAGTGCGGGCCCGCGTCGGCGGCGTCCGGCCCGCACGCGCGGGTGTGGACGTGGGCGCCGAGCGTCTTCCCCGCGGCGGACGCGGGCAGCCCTGACACCGCCAGCCGCACGGTCGTCCGCCCCGCGTTCCCGATCACGGCGACCCTGGTCTTGGCCGTGGCGTACGCGGCGTCGTAGGTGAAGGTCGGGCCCTCGACCTCGTGCGGCTCCGGACAGGCGATGGCCGGGGCCGCGACGAGCCCGAGGACGGCTCCCGCCGCCGTCGCCGTGAGGGTCGCGTTCCTGAGCAGGGCACTCCCGAACAGTCGCATGGTCGCCTTTCGTCGCGTGCGGTACGCGACGATCCTGTCACTCGGAGTGGGCGACCACGGGTGCGAGAACCGGGCGCTTTGCCGTGATCTGGTCACCGGACGACCTGCCGCGGAGACGGCGGCCGACCCACGGGGCCAGGTAGCCGCGCGCCCAGCGCGCGTTCCACAACGCCCGCGCGCCCCGGCTGAGCTCGGGCAGCGGCGCCAGCGCCGGGCCGCGCCAGTCGTCGGCCTTCACTCCCAGCGTCTCGAGCGCGGCCAGCGCCACCCGGCGGTGGCCGGCGGGCGACATGTGCAGGCGGTCGACGGTCCACATCCGCCAGTCGCTGAGCACGTCCATCTGCCACTGGTCGACGACGTACGCGCCGTGCCTGGCGGCGATCAGCCGGATCTGGTCGCTGAACGCCTCGACCCGCGACCGGGTCAGCCGGATCACCGGTGACCCGACCGGGTCGACCGCGGTGAACAGCAGCACGTCGGCGCCGGTGGCGCGGACCCGCGCCACCGCGTCGTCCAGCTTGGCGACGAGCGCGCCGGTGTCGGCGCCGGGCCGGAGCATGTCGTTGCCGCCGCCCGACATCGAGACCAGGTCGGGTTCGAGGGAGAGCGCGGCGGGCAGCTGCTCGTGGAGGATGGGGTCGAGGAGCCGGCCGCGGATCGCGAGGTTGGCGTAGGAGACGCCGTCGGCGTCGGCCGCCAGCCCCTCGGCGAGGCGGTCGGCCCAGCCGCGCGGGCCGCCGTCCGGGTAGTGGTCACCGAGTCCTTCGGTGAACGAGTCACCGATCGCCACATATCGCGTCCAAGCCAT
Source organism: Spirillospora sp. NPDC047279 (assembly GCF_040643285.1). Classification (NCBI taxonomy): domain Bacteria; kingdom Bacillati; phylum Actinomycetota; class Actinomycetes; order Streptosporangiales; family Thermomonosporaceae; genus Spirillospora; species Spirillospora sp. NPDC047279. Next base: position 14,027 of record NZ_JBEYUA010000032.1, on the reverse strand, counting down.
GGTCACCATCCTATTGACCAGGCTCGATGCACGATCAACGACCCATCCGCCCGCGGGCGTGCGTTCAGGCGGGGCGGGGTGCGTTCAGGCGGCGGGCGGCTCGGGCAGGCGGGCCCGGACGGCCTTGCCGCCGCGGTGCGGGGTGACCGTGACGTCGGCGTAGGCGTTGATGACGGTCAGGCCGAACCCGCCGTCGTCGCCGGGCGGGCGCCTGACCGGCGGGTCGGGGGAGCCGTCGGTCACCTCGACCAGGAGCTCGGGGACGGCGCCATGCCCGTTCGTCGTGACGGCGAGCGTGAGCGTGATGGGCGGGCTACCGTGACTGACCGCGTTGGTGACCAGTTCGGACGTGACCGTCAGCGCGTCGTCGCGCCAGCGGCCGAGCCGCCAGGCGTCGAGGGCGTCGGCGACGGCGCGGCGACCCGCCCGGACCGGCCAGGAGTCCTCGTCCAGGCGCCAGGTGGCGCTCGCTCCGACGGGCGGCGCCTGGAGCGTGCGGCCGCTCAGCGCGTGTGCGATGCGGGTGGCGAGGTCGTCCAGCGAGGCCGACTGGATCAGCCGCAGGGCGGGCAGGTCGCGGGGCGGGAGGGCGGACCACAACCCGGTCGACCGCCCGTGCCAGATCAGCCAGTGCGGGAACCTGCCGGTCAGTTGGGCGAGGCTCACCGTGTGGTCGGTCATGTGCCGCTCCTGGGGTCGCGCGCGGGAGCCCGCGGCGGCGCGGGTCCTCCGCTCCGCACCGCCGCGGGGTTCATGGGGAGGCGCTGCCTCACCGGGCCAGATCGACTTCTGTTCAGGGATCTCAACTGTGCAGTCGAGATGATTGCGCCCAGTGTCCCCCCGCTCACGCTAGATCACAAGGACTTTCCGTAACTTCATGCTCACTCTCACGTATCGGTGACATGCATGACGAAGGGCCGGGATCCGTCCCCCCGGAGGATCCCGGCCCTTCGTGCACCGATCAGTGCCGGTCGGCGCCGGTCAGTGCTGTTGAGCGCCTGTTCAGTGCCTGTTCAGTGCCTGTCGAAGGCGCCTCGCTTGGCGTCGGACAGGAAGGCGGCCCACTCGACCGTGCTGAACTCCAGCCGCGGGCCGATCCGGTCCTTGGAGTCGCGGACGGCGACGATGTCGGGCACGCCGGCCACCTCCACGCAGTTGCCGCCGCCGCTGCGGCTGGCGGTGCGCCAGGCGCCGAATCGATCGGAGATCATTGTTCCTCCGTATGGTCGGGCAGCTCCTTTGCCGCCTGGGTGAGTAGGTTGAGGCTCTCTTCCTCGCTGAGGGCCGCGTCGCGCAGCCGCTGGTACAACTCCTCGTACGGCGCCACCTGCTCGGGCTCGGTGAGCACGAGGTCGGCGTCGACGGTCTCGAGTGCGACCACCGTCGGGTCGTCGGGGTCGGCGTAGGTGTAGACGGAGAAGGTCGAGCCGGGCAGTGAGTAGCCGGTGATCAGGGCGTCCACCGGCAACATCCGCAACGAGACGCGCGGCGACTCGGCCGTGTGCCGCACCAGATGCTCGAACTGGGCACGGGTGACGGCGGGCGGGGCGGCGGGGCGGCGCACCGCCAGCTCATCGACGATCACTTGGTAGGTGGGGCCGCCGGGCCTGCGCAGCATGCGCTGGCGGCCGGCCCGGCCCTTGATGACTCCCCGGACGTCGCTTCGCTCGGGCCGCAGCGAGTTGAGCGCCTCGGCGGCGGCCCGGGTGAACTCGGGGATCTGGAGCAGGCCCGGCAGGTAGGTCTGCTGATATTCGCGGATGGTGACGGCCCCGGCCTCGAGGTTGGCGTACAGCGCCTGCCGTTCGCCCATCGCGCGGACGTCCGACTCCCACCAGCCCTTGGCGGCGGCCTCCTGGGCGATGGTGACGATCTTCGTCCACCGCTCGCCGTCGACCTCGAGCACGTCGAGGAGCTTGATGATGTCGTTCTGATCGGGCGCGATGTGACCGTTCTCGAGCCGGCTGAGCTTCGTGCGAGCCTCGCCGATCTTTCTGGCGAGCTGCTCGTGCGTGAGCCCGGCGTCCTCCCTGAGGGCGCGGAGCTCGGTGGCCAGCCGACGGCGACGTACGTAGGGGCTAATCATGCCGGTCTCCCGAACCAGGCTCGAGTGTGAACCGTGCAAGACCTGGGTGCGTCTGCGAGCGTACGCCGTGCGACCGCACTCCGTAACCGGAACCTGACAGAATTCGCAGGCCTGAACGCGGCGATTTCGTCAGTCAGGTGACCGGTCCGACGATGATGGCGTGGTCAGGGGGGCTTGGCGGCCTGAGAATCGACGGTGATTGTCGAGGGCATGTCAGCGCGGCCGGGGCCGGTTGAGGGCGGCCACGGCCTCGTCGGCACCGGAGTAGATGGTCAGGTGCGTGCCCAGCCCGGCCACGTCCAGGAGACGGGCGACGTTGGGCTGGATCGCGGCCAGCGCCATCCGACCCCCGGCGCCGGTGACGGTCTGGAAGGCCTCCAAAACCACGCGCAGACCCGCCGAGTCCATGAACGTGAGCCCCGCCAGATCCAGCAGCAGGTCGACCGGGCCCCGGTCGAGCGCCGCGCGAAGGTCGGCGGCCATCCGCGCCCCGGCGTCCTCGGCCGAGTCCGCCGCCATCGTCCCCGTCACCGCGATCACGAGGACCTCGCCCTCGACACGGGCCGTCATCTGCGTGTCCATCACCAGTCCTGTGCTGCTCGTCGCCAACGGTCGACCGGCCTGTCTCCTTACAGGTCAGTGCCGGGTGGGAGCGGGTGAAAGATACCGGTCCGGCGGCCGCTCCGGAGCCGCGAGTAGGGTGTGAGCCGTAAATAGTTGTCTTACGGCAACAAACGCCCTGAGGTTACAGTGGCCAGGGTGCAGGACCCCGCAAGAGCGGCAACTCCACGAGGAGGGAAGGGCCCCGCCGCAGGCTCCCGCAAGTGACGGAACCGACGCCTGGCTCTGGCGGTCTGCACGAGCTGGCCTCCGAGCCCAACTGGAAGAACGCTCCCCATCCCGTGCTCTCCGTCGACGCCGCGGGCGTCGTCGCGCACGCCAACGACGTCGCGAGGCTGATGTTGCCGGTGCGGCCGGGGGAGCCCCTCACCGAGCCGCGGTGGCTGGCGCGGGCGCACGCGGAGGCCGCGAACGGGCCGGTGCGCGGCGTGGCGGGCGCGCGCATCTTCGAGGCGTGCCGCACCGCCGCGGATTCCGGGGGCCACACGGTCTGGTGGTTGTCCGACGTCACCGAGGCGCAGCGGCTGGCCGACCGGCTCGCCGTCGAACGCGCCCGCGCGCTCGTCCTGCGCGAGGCGTCCAACGAGCTGCTGTCCTCGCTCAACCTCGAACGCTGCATGGAGGTGACGGCGCGGCTGGCCGCCCGGCACCTCGCCGACGCCGCCTTGGTGATCATGCCCAAGTTCGGCCGCCGGCATCCGGTCACCTACTGCGGCCCCGACGGCGTCGCGGTGCGCGAGTACCTCGCCGTCGACACCGCCGCGCTGCCCGGGCTGGCCGAGGCGCTGCGCGGCTTCCCGCCGGTGCCCTCGCGGTGGATCGACCCGGCGGCGGCGCCCGGCTGGGTCGCCCGCCGCGAGCTCGGCGAGGCCGGCGCGATCGTGGTGATCGCGCTGCCCGGTCACGGCGTCCCGGCCGGGGCGCTGGTGCTGGTGCGGCGGCGCGCCTCGTGCGGCTTCGACGACGACGGGCCCGGTCCCGCCGAAGACCTGGAGCCCGCCGGTGGCGGAGGCGGTTTCACCGAGGACGAGGAGGCGTTCGCGCGGCTCTTCGCGGCGCGCGCCGGGGCGGCGATCTCGGCCGCCGGGCTCTACGCCGAGCAGGCCTCCATCACCGACACGCTGATGCGCGAGCTGCTGCCGCCCAAGACCCAGCGCCTGGACGGCGTGGAGCTGGCCGCCCGCTACCGGCCGTCGGGCTCGCGGGAACGCATCGGCGGCGACTTCTACGACCTGCACCCGGCCGCCGAACCCGAGGGCGAGGCGCTGGTGGTGCTGGGCGACGTGTGCGGCAAGGGCCTGGAGGCCGCCGTTCTCACCGGCAAGATCCGCAATACCCTGCAGGCGGTCTTGCCAATGGCCGACGATCACCAGCGGGTGCTCGGCATACTTAACGAGGTGTTGCTCAACACCGACACCACGCGCTACGTCACGCTGGCGCTGGCGTCCGTCCGGCGTCAAGGCCCGCAGGTGTGGCTGCGGCTGACCAGCGCCGGGCACCCGCCGCCCCTGATCATCAGGGTCGGCGGAGAGGTGGAGGCGGCCGCCACGCGCGGCTCGCTGATCGGCGCACTCGACAAGGTCACCTCGGTCACCGACACGGTCGTCCTGGAGCCGGGCGACACCTGTCTCCTCTACACCGACGGCATCACCGAGGCCAGGGGCGGGCCTCTCGGCGAGGAACTCTTCGGCGAGGCGCGCCTCCGCCGGGAGCTCGCCGGATGCGGCGGGATGCCACCCGAGGCGGTCGTCGAGCGGGTGCACATGCTGGCCTCCCAATGGGCGGGGGCCGGCTTCCACGACGACATGGCGACCATCGCCATCACCGCGCCACGCCGGGTGCACCTGAGCGCGGTCGGCGGCCATGGTCGAGGAAGGTTCACCGCATGAACGGGACTGAGCAGGGCGCCGGTCCCCACGCCGGCATGAACGACCTGGTCGAGAGGTTGTGGGACGCCTCCTCGGCCGGAGACGAGTACGCCGCCGCCGACGCCGCCCTCGCGGCGCTCGACGGCGGGGTCGACCCCGAGGTGTTCCTGCTCGACGTCGTCGCGCCCGTGCAGGCGCGGGTCGGCGTCGAGTGGGCGGCCAACCGCATCACCGTCGCGCAGGAGCACACCGCGACCGCGATCAACGAACGCGTCATCGGCGCGCTGGCGCACCACGACGCCGTCCGGGCCCGGCGGCCCGCCGACGGCGCCGCGGCCCGCCGGGCGACGGTGGCGTGCATCGACGGCGAATGGCACGCGATGCCCGCGCGCATCCTCAGCGAGGTGCTGCGGCTGCGCGGCTGGCACGTCGACTACCTGGGCGCCCAGGTGCCGACTCCGCACCTGATCGCGCACCTGCACCAGACCGGGCCCGAGGTCGTGGCGTTGTCGTCCTCGATCATCACCCGGCTGCCCACCGCGCACGCGACCATCACCGCGTGCCAGGCCACCGGGACGCCGGTCCTGGTGGGCGGCGCCGCGTACGGGGGTGACGGCGCCTACGCGACGCTGCTGGGCGCCGACGCCTGGGCGTCCAACGGCCGTGCCGCGGCCGAACGGCTGTCCGGCGGGCAGCTGTCGGCGCCCGTGCCCGTCCACGAGACGATCGACGACCTCCCGCACCTGACCGACCAGGAGTACACCTACGTGGCGCGGACGGCTCCCGAGCTGGTCCGCTTCACGCTGGACGGGCTGGAGGAACGTTTCCCCGACATGGCCGGCTACACCGACCAGCAGCGCCGGCACACCGCCGAGGACATCGCGTTCATCGTGGAGTTCCTGGGCACCGCCCTCTATCTGGACGAGGCCGAGGCGTTCAGCGGGTTCCTGCTCTGGACCGCGGGGATCCTCGTCGCTCGCGGCGTACCCGCGCACAGCCTGCTGCCCGCGCTCGACCTGCTGGACGAACGGCTGGCCGACTTCCCGCGGTCAAGGGCCATCCTGACGCACGCGCACGAGGTGCTGCGCAAGTCCGAGGTCCCCGGCGACGGGCCTGCGGCCTGAGCCCTGAGCACGTCGCGCCCGGGGCCGCCCGCCCTGGTCGTCTCGACGCCCGGCCCGTTCATGACCGGGCGTCGAGACGGCCAGGACGCGGGATTCAACCCGTCGCCAAGGCGCGTGCGGCGGCTTTGCCGGGCAGGAGCCGCGTCGCCGCCGCCTCCACGGTCGGCGCCACCACGATGCGCCCGGCCAGTCCGGTGCGCTCCATGAGCATCACGCAGTGGGGCTTCGCGCGGGCGATGCCGAAGTCGCCGCCGTAGGCGCGTGCGGCTTTCCAGAGCTTGACGATCAGCCCCAGCCCCGACGAGTCGATGAACCGCACGTCGCCCAGGTCGAGGACGATCCGCCGGACGCCGCTCGCCCCGGACTTCGCCGACTCGACGTCATCCTTGATCCGCTCGTACAACTGCGGGGCCGTGACGAAGTCGACGTCACCGCCCGCCCTGATCACCAGCCAGTCGTTCACGCGCTCGGCCTCGACCTCCAGGTGGGCGTCCCACAGACCGGGGCCCTCCAGTCCGTCCTCCGTGCTGGTCACGAGGTGTGACACCTCCAGTAGTCGGTGCACGTCGGTGCTGTGCTTGCCGGACCTTGTTCCCCGTGAGAACCAATGAACTCCTGTAACCGCCTGTGACAATCGTCCGGGTTTCATCAGTTTGGTCAGAAGAACGCCGCGCGGACCGAGTGCAGCCAGCGTTCGACCGTCTCCTCGTCGGGGCGGTCGGGCAGCGGCGTCCTGGTCCTGGTGATGCGCTCCTCCGCGGCGGCCAGCATCGCGCGCGCCTCGTCCAGCGCGCCGTCGGCGACCCGCTCCCCGAACGACCGGAACCTCTCCGGATCGTCCAGGCGGATCCGCAGGTGCCCGGTCGCGTAGAGCGCCTCGCCCTGGCTGACCAGCCGGTAGAGGTGGCGCGCGTGCTTGGCCGTGCGCTTGCGGGTGTCGGCGCTGAACGAGCCGTCGCCGCGGTTGTCGAGCCGCTTGAACTGGGCGACCGCGTAGCCGAGGTAGGCGTCGCGGACCCGGCCCGCAGACAGGAACGCCGACCGGATCCCGATCAGGTCGTCCCCGAGCGCGGTGCGCGTCTCGTACAGGTCGTCGGGCAGCCAGACCAGCTCGGTCGCGGTCGGGTTGCAGCCGAGCGCGAGCCCCGCCCACTTGCCCGCCTCGTGCAGCGTGACGTCCGGGTCGGTGCCGACCTTGCTGGCCTTCTTGCCGATCGGCAGGTGGAGCCCGTGGAACTCCCTGGTCGGGGCGGCGTAGACGCCCAGCCGGTCGACGTCGGACTCCGGCGTCGCCAGCCCGTACGCGGTCGACCCGACGATCCCGGACAGCAGCACGTTCATAGATCAAACGTGGCATACCGGGGCCACGGGCCGCGACCTCATTCGCGCCGCGGCACGTGGCTGACGAACCAGGAGGCGAACGACGCCGTCACCACCCCCACCAGCGCGACGCCGCCGAACATCAGGGCGACCCCGACCGCCCTCCCGCGCACCGTCACCGGATAGGTGTCGCCGTACCCGACCGAGGTCACGGTGGTCGCCGTCCACCAGACGGCGTCGCCGAACGTGGCGATGTTGGCCCCGGGCGCCCCGCGTTCGGCCGACAGGACCGCCAGGCTCGCGGTGATGCCGAGGATCAGGGTGGCGAGGAACGCGTACGCCATGGCCCTGCCCTCCAGCCCGCGCCGCAGCCAGGGCAGGGAGTGCAGCGCCCGGACGAGCGTGAGCGGGCGCAGCAGGGGCAGGGCCAGGACGAACACGTCGAGCAGGTGCCGGCGCAGGAACGCGCGCCGGTCCGGTGCCAGCCGCAGCCGGACGGCGTAGTCGGCGATGAACACCAGCCAGGTCGCCAGCGTCACCGCCACCCAGAAGCGCCGCTGGTCGCGGGAGAGGTCCGGGTCGAGCACCGGCACCGCGTACGCCGCGAAGAAGAGCGCCGCCGCGACCATCAAGGGCCACTGCGTCGCCTGCTCCCACCGGCCCAGCGTGCGCCGATCGTCCCCCGTCACGCTGTCAGCATTCCCCGATCACCCCGGGTGATCACCGTCCAGGGGGCCATGTCCGCCGGACCACGGTGAACGGCGGGGCGCCGTGCCTAGCGGGCGGCGAGCCCGCGGGCGGTGTCGCGGGCGGTGTTCAGGGCCTCGGAGTGCAGGTCGGCGGCCTGGTCGCGGAGGGCCTCCATGCCGGGAGTGGTGGCGGCGAGGGTGAGCTCGCGCTCGATGATCGTGAGGTCGGCCTGCCACATGTCGTCGAGAACGCGCCGGAGGTAGGGCGTGGAGTGGTCCCAGCCCTCGCGGGGCGTGCCGGGCCCGTAGCCGCCGCCGCGCACGGTGGCGAGGACGGTGGGCTTGCCCTTGAGCACCGGGGTGCCGGCGCCCGCCCCGGTGATGACCAGGTCGACCCAGGTCTTGAAGTGCTGGGAGATCCCGTAGTTGTAGAGCGGCACGGCCAGCACGACGGCGTCGGCGGCGTCCAGTTCGGCGGCCAGGGCGGCGGCGAGGGAGAGGGCCTCGGCCTGCTCGGGGGAGCGGTCGGGTTCGGGCGTGAAGCCTGCGGTGGTGGCCAGGGTCCAGGCGTCGGCGGGCAGCGGGTCGGTGCCCAGGTGACGGCGTACGACGGGAGCCTCGGGGCGTGCCGAGGCCCACTCCGCCTCCACGATGTCGGCGATCTCCGCGCTGGCGGACGTGCCGGGAAGGATGCTGGCGTCCAGCCGGAACAAGCTCATGGTCATCTCCAGTCCGCGGCCGCGCTGTGCGGCCACCTCGCGAGCATAAACGGACTTTACCCCGCTTAGTATTCCGCCCGATAGGTTGGATCGCGTGGACCCTTCTCCCGTGCCGTTCGGCAGGCCCCGCGGCGAGCGCGCCGACGCGGCCCGCAACCGCGAGCACCTGCTGGCGGTGGCGCGCGAGATGCTCGCCGAGCTGGGCGCGGAGAAGGTGACCATGGACGGCCTGGCCGAGCGGGCCGGGCTCGGCAAGGGCACGGTCTTCCGGCGCTTCGGCACCCGCGCGGGGATCTTCGCCGCGCTGATGGACGACACCGAGCGGGCGTTCCAGGTGCGGGTGCTGTCCGGCCCGCCGCCGCTGGGGCCGGGCGCGGGGCCGGTCGAACGGCTGGTCGCCTACGGCCGCGAACGGGTGGACTTCCTCTTCGAGCACCACGCGATCCTGCGTGCCGCGCTGGACCGCACCCGGCCGATCCCGGCGGAGACGAGCATGTCCGCGCTGCACATCCGCATGCTGCTGGGGCAGGCCGGCCTGGACGTCGCCGACCTCGACACCCTGGCCACGCAGCTGACGGCCGCGCTGGAGGGGCCGCTGCTGCTGTACGTGGCGATGACGGAGGAGTCCCCGGCCGACGAGCGCCTGGCCGACAGCTGGCAGGTTCTCGTCGAACGGGTCTGCCGGCCCTGACCGCCCCTCAGGGGGCCAGGAAGTCGGCGAGGGCCGGGGCGAGCTTCTTCGGAGCCATGACGACCGCGCCGTGATGGAGACCCGGCAGGGTGCGGTGGCGGGCGTCGGGCAGGATCCCGGTGAGGGCCCGCGCCGCGTCGTGAAAGCCCGTGGGGCTCTTGCCGCCGGTCAGGACGAGAGCCGGCGCGGTGACCTTCGACCAGGGGTCGGGGGCCAGCGGCTTGCCCTGCTGCGTGTCGCCCATCACGGCGATGTCGTAGGGGAGCGTGTGCGCCATCGCCTTGAGCTTGGACCACGGGCCCGGAACGAGGCGCATCGCGTTCACCATGAACGCGGGCATGCCCTGGGCCTCGGTCATGAAGTACGTGACCGCCCGGCCCCGGTCGTCCTCGGCGAGCAGGGACGCGATGTGCCGCGCGAAGCCGGGCGGGGGGCCGAAACCGCCGGGCGTGACCGCGAAGGGCGGCTCGTAGAGCGCCAGACGTTCGACGTTCGGTTCGGCGGCGGCCCGCAGGGCCAGGACCGCGCCGGACGAGCTGCCGAAGAGGGACGCCGAGCCGCCCGCGTGGTCGATCAGCGCGTGGATGTCCTCGATCTCTCGTTCGACCGCGTAGGCCGTCGCGTCGCCGCTCGCTCCCCGGCCCCGCCGGTCGTAGTTGATCACCGTGAAGCGCGGCGCGAGCAGCCGGGCGAGCTTGGCGGTGTCGGACCGGTCGGCCAGCGCGGAGGCCACGAGGATGACGGCGGGGCCGGTGCCCGCCTGCTCGAAGGCGATGGTGGTGCCGTCCAGGGAGGTGACCGTCCGCCGGGTGTTCGTCATGAGGGCTCCGTTTCGGGGTTGCCGCCGCGTACCTGGCTGTGGGACGGCACCCCGGTGGAAAAGGAATCGGTCGCGCGGCGGGAGATCGCGACCAATGTGGTCTGTCCCGGGCCCGGATTGCACAGGGAACGCAGGGGCAGGCCGGTGAAGCAGAGGACGGCGCCCGCACCGAAACGCCGGCGCTCCCCGTGGACCGTCAGGAGCTCGACCTCGCCGCGTGCCACCAGCACGAGGGCGTCATGCCAGGCGGCGGGGTCGTAGGGACGAGTCTCGCCGCCGGACAGGACGACCTCGCGGCGGTGAAGTCCCGGGGTCACGCCAGGACCAGCGGCAGGCCGAACGCGGCGAAGCGACGCGGCTCGAACGAGGTGATCATGGTGACGCGCCCGTCCTCGATCCGGAGCACGTCCAGCACCTGCGCTCGGAACGCCCCGGGCAGTTCCCTGGTCTCGTCGGCCGAAGGGCGCTGGACGTAGTGCGCGACGGCGGGCTGGAGGTTGGCCCGGGTGACCACGCTGCGCCACTCCCCGTGGTACCAGTCCGAGGCGGGGTCGAAGACCTGCGCGCTGAACCCGAGCAGCGCGTCCCGTCCGACGAGCCAGGCCGGGTGCGGCGGCATCGTCATCTGGACGTCCTCGGCCAGCAGGGCGGCGAGGGCGTCGAGGTCGGCCCGCTGGTGCGCCTGGACGTAACGTTCGAGCATGGCCTGCTCGTCCGCCTCGGGCTCGTTCCTGCTCCACTCCTCGCGGCTCGGCGGCAGGTGCTCCTTGAGCGTCGCGCGGGCCCGCTGCAGGGCGCTCTTGACCGACGCGACGCTGGTCTCCAGGAGCGCGGCCGTCTCGTTGGCCGGCCACCCCAGCACGTCCCTGGTGATCAGCACGGCCCGCTGCCGCGCGGGCAGCCGCTGGATCGCCACCAGGAACGCCAGCTCGATCGTCTCCCTCGCGACCGCCGCCGCCGCGGGATCCTCCACGGGGACCAGCGCCCGGTCCGGCACCGGCTGGAGCCAGGGAACATCGGACGGCGCCGCGCCCTCACCGGCCAGCGGCGGCCCCTGATAGGCCCGCGCCTGCCGCCTGTCACGCTCGATGAGGTCGAGGCACGCGTTCGTCGCGATCTTGTAGAGCCACGCCCGGAACGTCGACCGCCCCCCGAACGTCTCCCGCCGCCGCCACGCCTTGAGGAACGTCTCCTGAACGATGTCCTCGGCGTCGTCGTACGACCCCAGCATCCGGTAGCAGTGCACCCGCAACTCCCACCGATGCCGCTCCGCCAGCTCCCCGAAAGCAGCCTCGTCCCCCGCCAGCGCCGCCCTCACCACGTCCTCGCCCACAGTCCCCTCCTCGCTCACCTGCCGACCATGTTGAGACTCCCGAACCACCCCAAAGGAATCGGTCCAAGATCAGCCAGGGTCACCGTGGTCTGATGATCGCGGCTCCTACGTTCGTGCGGCCAGCCGTTCCTCCAGCGGTGCGTGATCGCAGGCAGTGAACAGGCCGGGGAAGACCTCCGGCATGGTGCGCAGGTTCTTCACGATGTCCCGGAAACCGGGCTTCCCCAGCGCGACATCCGCGAACAGGCACTGCCAGCCGTGCGCGACGCGCAGGAAAGTCAACTGGCCACGCCCCGAGCCCCGAGATCCAGCCATGCACCGCAGCTCGGACAGGAACCGGCGCTGCAACCGCGTGCGCCGCTGGGAGAAAAGGTCCGGATACGCCCGCCCCTCGACAACATCGAGCAGGGCGTGCACATCGATCTCGCCGTAGATGCGAGGAAAGGACGCGGTCGTGTGCCAGTGAAGGTAGAACCGCGGGAACCGCAGCTGGTGAGACACCGGCTCCTTGAGCAGCGCCACGCCTCCACCAACCCAAATCGCCGACGCTCGGACACGATCTTGATCACCGTACCCAAGTCCCCAGGGCCCGCCCGAATCAGGAAAGCCGGTCGCGGTTCGCTCGTGCCCATCGGGCCCGTCGGCTGTGGTCACCTGGGACCTGTGGGCGTGCCTGTAGGCCCGGTGGTGTGATGGCCACCGGGCCGTGAGGCTGGTTCAGGCTGCGAGGTGGTGGTCGCCCCAGGGGGTGTCGCCCGGGTCGGGTGATCGTCCAGTCGGCCATCTGCCGCGTCTGGATCGTGCGATCCCGCCGGGTGGCAGTGTCTGGTAGACGTACCGCCCGTGCCGGTCTTTGGTGATCTTCATCTGTGCCGGGTGGGTGTGCTTCCACCGGTTGTGCCATCCGCAGCACAGCGCGAGTTTGTTGATGTCGGTGGGGCTGTTGCCCAGTGCCCATCCGTTGACGTGGTCGACTTCGCAGAGGAAGCCCGGCACCTCACAGCCGCGTACGGCGCAGGTGTCGTATTGGGTTTCCAGGACGCGGCGTTGGCCTGGGCTGGCGATGCGGGTGGTGTGGCCCAGGTAGAGCGGCACGCTGCCCGGCCCCAGGAGCAGCGGTGAGACTCCGGCGGTGAGCGCCAGCCGCCGCACCTGCTCGGCCGGGATGGGGGTGCCGTCCCGCAGCCAACCGGGCACGTCCTCGCCCATCAGCGTTTCGAGGTTGGCGATGACGGTGACGCGGGTGTCCTTATGGCCGTGTGACAACACGGTGGTGAGGGCGGCGGCGGTCCGCTCGCCCAGGTCTCGCCGGTCGTCGGTCCCGGCTGGTTTGGTCAGCGGGCCGAGGGTGCCGTCCAGGATGGCGGTGTCTTCGGGGTTGAGCCACCCGTTCACATACGACCCACCATCCAACGACCGGCTCAACGTCAACCAGGAGCGTTCGTAGCCGCGTTGAACGTCTTCGGGGGCCTTCTCGGTGCCGTCGGCTTCGGAGACCAGGTCGTGGATTTTGCGGCCGAGCCGGGCGACCTTGCCCGCCGACAGCCCGTCGTTGGCGGCGTTCAACAGGATGTCCTCGGCGGCCGCGCAGTCCTCATCGTTCAACCGCTGCACGGCGTCGGCGACCGTAGCCGCGTAGCCGAGCGAAAGGTCACCGCTGGCCAGGTCCTTACTCACCCGCTCCAAGCGTGGCAACTGGCGGGCCAGGGTGATGCGCTCTTTGGCGCGGCCTTCCCGCATCCCCAGACGGCAGCGCAGCCACGCCTGGGCGGACGGCAGCCCCCAGTTTTTCATTTCGCCGGTGCGGTCCACTACTGCGATCATCGCGGCCAATGCGGATTCGCCTTGGTCGAACGCGCGCGCCAGGCCTTCGGCCAGCTCCATGCAAGCGGACCCGGAGTCGGGTGCGGGGCGGTGGGCGAGGTGGGTGGCGATCGCGGCTACCGCTTCCACCAATTCTGCGGTGGAAGCGGTCTCTAGATCCGCGACGATCGAATGCATGTCTTGATTATATCGACGGTGACGGATTGCAATTATCTGATTACGGACATTTCGGTTGGCCGCAGGTGGCCAACAATTTCCTGGCCGGTGGGTGGGCGGATCTTTCGTCCCACGGTGGGTGCGTGGCCTGGCACGGTGGGTCGGGGTCTAGGCGGGTTGCTGCTGGTGGATGGCTGGGCGGAGCCGAACTGACCCACCGCGCGCACGTGCCGGCCACCCGAGCGTGGCGATCACGTTGGTTGAGCTTTTCTGGAGCCCGACCATGTGAATAGGGGAGAGGTGTGCTGCCGCCTGAGGTCGCACCGCAACCCGCGCTTCGCGCGGCCCAAAGTTCGAACATCAGCCACTCGCCCCGCCCGCACAATGACAGGGAACCCCGAGCGGCCGCCTACTTTCTTGTCGATGCCGAGTTTGAACAGAAGGCCGTGCCTGCCCGCGCCCGGGCGCCCGTGCATTTGCCAAAGGGGTGACCGTAGCCGCCACCCCCGAAGGGCTAATGATCTAACTGGAGATGCGTAGGCCCGGCTCCATCGGCCCGAGGGTCTCAACCCGATTGCCCCGTGACGGGACCCGCCACAACAGCCGGTGCTCGACGCGTGATGTGGAGGACGGGCCCGTCGGGGTCCTTGCCGTCGCGCACACCGACGCCGCGCCCAAGCCCGGCCAACTCGACGCGTTGGCCGCCCTCACCGCCGCTGTGGCTGCTCTTGCGCCAGTTGGTGTGCGAGGGGTGGTGGCTGCTCCTTGGCCACTCC
>NZ_JBEYUA010000031.1:0-84469 GCF_040643285.1 Spirillospora sp. NPDC047279 | reverse complement strand
CGCCGATGGTACTGCACGGGAGACTGTGTGGGAGAGTAGGACACCGCCGGACACTTTGTTAGGGGAAAGGCCCCGCCAGAAATGGCGGGGCCTTTTCTTGTTTCCGTACCCCTAAGGAGATGCGTTCTCCGTGGCGGCCTCATGGAGGAGCGCCCCGGTGGCGGGCCGGCCGATGCCCCGCGGGAAGTCGTGTTCGACGGTCATGAACGGCACTCTTCATACCGTCCAAAGGGGCCCGTGCGCCGGATGGTCAGGGGGATTCGAGCGTGCGCAGGTAGGTGGCGGCGGCGTCGATCTGGTCCTCGTCGAAGACGCGGACGCCGGAACGTTCGAGGAGGGCGGTCGTCACGCCGTGGCCGGGGATCGACGTTCCGGAGAACCGGCCGTCATAGATGCGCAGGCTGCCGCACGACGGGCTGCCCTCCTTGAGGATGGCGACGCGCGCCCCGCCGCGGCGGGCCGCGTCGAGGGCCAGGCGGGCGCCCTGGACGAACGCGGCCGTCACGTCGGCGCCCGCGCCGGTGAGCACCCGGGCGGTGCCGTCCAGCACCGCCTCGCCGTCGCCGCCCACGATCTCCGCGGGCGGGCGCGGCACGGGGAGGCCGCCGGAGACCTCCGGGCAGAACGGGATCACCCGGCCCTCGGCCCGCCAGCGGCCGACGAGCTCGTCGTCGACGTTCTTGGCGGCGCCGTCGTAGCGCACCGGCCTGCCCAGCAGGCAGGCGCTCACCAGGATCCGTTCCACCCCTCCAGGGTACGGGCGTCCATCTCCGGGACGGACGAGGCGGGAGATCGGGAATGTGCCTTGCGTCTCACCGGGCACTGGCGAATAGTTGAAGAGGCCTCATCCGCCAGGAGCCCACCCCCAGGGAGTCCGGCATGGTCCTGCTCGGCCGTCCGCTAGCGGAGGCGCCGCCGCGCACGCGCGGCCCGCGCGGATCCGTCCTGGTGTCCTGGATCACCACCACCGACCACAAGGTGATCGGATACCTGTACCTGATCACATCGTTCGCGTTCTTCCTGCTGGCCGGCCTCATGGCCATGGTGTTGCGGGCCGAGCTGGCCGAGCCGGGGCAGCAGGTGGTCAGCCGTGAGCAGTTCAACCAGATGTTCACCATCCACGGGACGGTGATGTTGCTGCTGTTCGCGACGCCGCTCTTCGTCGGGTTCGCGAACGTGATCATGCCGCTGCAGATCGGGTCGCCGGACGTGGCGTTCCCCCGGCTCAACATGCTCAGCTACTGGTTGTTCCTGTTCGGCGGGCTGATCGTCTTCCTGTCGTTCGTCACCCCGGGCGGCGCGGCGGCCTTCGGCTGGACCGCGTACGCACCGCTGACCGACGACATCCGCTCGCCCGGCGTCGGCGCGGACCTGTGGATCATGGGGCTGGCGATGTCCGGGTTCGGGACCATCCTGGGCGGGGTCAACTTCATCACCACGATCATCGGCATGCGCGCTCCGGGCATGACCATGTTCCGGATGCCGATCTTCACCTGGAACATCCTGCTGACCAGCCTGCTGGTGCTGATGGCGTTCCCGATCCTGGCGGCCGCGCTGCTGGTACTGGAGTCGGACCGGCGGCTCGGCTCGCACGTCTTCGACCCCGCCGTCGGTGGCGCGCTGACCTGGCAACACCTGTTCTGGTTCTTCGGCCATCCCGAGGTCTACATCATCGCGCTGCCGTTCTTCGGCATCATCACCGAGGTCATCCCGGTCTTCAGCCGCAAGCCGCTGTTCGGCTACTTCGGCATGGTCGGCGCGACGATCCTCATCGCGGGCCTGTCGATGGCGGTGTGGGCGCACCACATGTTCACCACCGGCCAGGTACTGCTGCCGTTCTTCTCGTTCATGACGTTCCTGATCGCGGTGCCGACCGGGGTGAAGTTCTTCAACTGGGTCGGCACGATGTGGCGGGGGAAACTCAGCTTCGAGACGCCGATGTTGTGGTCCGTCGGCTTCCTCGTCACGTTCCTGTTCGGCGGGCTGACGGGCATCATCCTCGCCTCGCCGCCGCTGGACTTCCATCTGCAGGATTCGTACTTCGTCGTGGCCCACTTCCATTACGTGGTTTTCGGCACGGTCGTATTCGCGATGTTCGCGGGCTTCTATTTCTGGTGGCCCAAGATGACGGGAAAGATGCTGAACGAAACCCTCGGCAAGATCCATTTCTGGTTCCTGTTCGTGGGTTTCCACACGACGTTCTTCGTCCAGCACATCCTCGGCGCGCAGGGCATGCCGCGGCGCTACGCCGACTATCCGGAGACGTTCGTGACGCTCAACCGCGTCTCCAGCGCGGGCGCGTTCCTCCTGGGCGTCTCGACGTTGTTCTTCCTCTACAACGTCTATCACACGGCCCGGCATGCGCCGCGGGTCGACGCCGACGACCCCTGGGGATTCGGCAACTCGCTGGAGTGGGCGACCTCCTGCCCGCCGCCCCGCCACAATTTTACCTCGATTCCGCAGATCCGCTCCGAAAGGCCGGCGTTCGATCTGCACTACCCGCGGATTCCGCTGGAGAAGGCCGAGCACAATACGGGTGGGTAGGAGTGGCGCTCCGCGATTAATGGGTATGTCGCGACCTGGAGTGGTCACCTCATCGCTTTTCTTCTAAGTCGATCACGCTCCGCAATAGCGTCGTCACATGGAGAAGCGAGAAGATTCGGTCGGTCGCGACTGGGCGGCGTGGCACGGGTCCTACGACGACCCCGCGTCGGCTCTGGCGCGGCGGCTGCACACCGTACGGCAGCGCGTCGGCGAGGTCCTCGACCGGGCGCCGCAGGGTCCGGTCATCGCGGTGAGCCTATGCGCGGGCCAGGGCCGCGACCTCCTCGACGTCCTCGCCCGGCATCCGCGCCGCGACGACGTCGCCGCCCGGCTGGTCGAACTGGACGAGCGCAACGTCCGGCTGGCCCGGGCGATGATCGACGCGGCCGACCTGGTCAACGTCGAGGCGGTGGCGGGCGACGCCTCGCGCACCGACGCCTACGCCGGTGCCGTCCCTGCCGACCTCGTGCTGGTCTGCGGGGTGTTCGGCAACCTCGCCGACGCCGACGTCGAGCGCACCATCTCCCTGCTCCCGCAACTGTGCGCCGAGGGCGCGCACGTGGTGTGGACGCGCAACCGGCAGCCGCCGGACCTCACGCCGCACGTCCGCCGCTGGTTCGAGAAGCACGGCTTCGAGCAGGTCTGGTCGTCGCCGCCCGGCGAGTCCGCGTACTCCGTGGGCGTGCACCGCTACCTGGGCGAGCCGGTGCCGCTCGAGCGCGGGGTCAGGCTGTTCACGTTCGTCGGCTACGACAACCTCCGCCAGGGGGAGGCCTGGCCGGGGTGAGCGGGGGCGGCAGCGATCACCCTGGTGATCCTGCTGAGCGGGATCGTGCCGTTCGACCTCGCGCTACCGGCCGCGTTCACGGCCATGCCCCTGCTGGTGGCGGTGCCGACCCTGGCCGTCCTGACGTGCACCCGCACCCGCTGCTCGTCGTTCATCGGGCTGGCGGCGCTGCTGGTGGCGGCCCCGCTGGCGGCCGAGCACGGCGGCGCCACCCCGGTCGTGGTGACCTGCAGCCTGGCCGGGATCGTCGTCACGTCGGTGATGATGTGGGTCGCCTGCCGCCGCCAGGAGCGCAGCGACGGCACGCAGGCCGGCCTGCGCACCGTGCTGGAGGCGATGCAGCGGGCGGTGCTGCGTCCGGTGCCGCCGCGGCTCGGCCCGCTGGCCGCCCACGCGCGCTATCTCGCCGCCGCCGCGCACGCGCAGGTCGGCGGCGACCTGTACGACGGGGTCATCACGCCGTGCGGGGTGCGCCTCATCGTCGGCGACGCGATGGGCGAGGGGCTGAGCGCGGTCGAGAAGGCCACCGACGTGCTGGGCGCCTTCCGCGAGCTCGCGCAGAACGAGGCGACGCTCGGCGGCATGGCGGTCCGGCTCGACACGATCCCGCCCGCCCCGCCGCTCGGCCCGCTCGGCATGCGCGACGACGGCTGGACCTCCTCCATGCGGCTGCGGCTGGGCGAGGGCGACCGCCTGCCCCTCTACACCGACGGCGTCACCGAGGCCCGCGACGCCGACGGGCGCTTCTTCCCGCTCGACGAACACGTCGCGGACCACGACGACGAGGGGCCCGCCGACCTGGTCGCCATCATCGAGGGAAAGCTGCGCAAATGCCGGTGGCAGCCTCCAGGACGACGCCGCCCCGCTGCTGGTGCGGTCGGCGCCCGCTCCCGTGCCCGCCCCGCGATCCACCGGACGCAGCCACGCCGAGCGCTGACACGGTCGGCGGCCGGTGATCGGGCGGTCGTCCGGCTCCTCTGTTTCCGGACGTGCGGGGGACCGGGTATTGGAAAATGAGACCGGGGGTACGCGGCGCGGTCGAGAGGCGTCCATTGGCTGATGCAGAGATTTCGTTCTCCGGCAACCTGCCGGCCGAGCCGTCCAGGCTCGTGGGGCGGCGGCGGGAGCTGGCGCAGATCAGGCGGCTGCTGATCCGGTCCAGGCTGGTGACGCTGACCGGTGTCGGCGGCGTGGGCAAGAGCAGGCTCGCGCTGCGGGTCGCGCACGACCTCGCGCCGCGGTTCCGCGACGGTGCCTGGCTGGTCGAGCTCGGCGCGCTCCAGGACGGCGCGATGGTGCCGCACGCGGTGGCCGACGCCTTCGGGCGGCCGCACGACCGGGCCGCCCGGCCGCAGCTCGACAATCTCGCCGCCTTCCTGGCCGAACGCCGGCTGCTGCTCGTTCTGGACGGATGCGAGCATGTGCTCGAGGCGGCCGAGCGGCTCGCCGCGCGGCTGATGGGGTCCGCGCTCGGCCTGTCCGTGCTGGCCACCAGCCGGCAGGAGCCGGCGCTGTTGAAGGGTGAGCGCATGGTCGTCGAGCCGCTCCCCGTTCCGCCGTGCACGGCGGAGACCGACCGGCTGCTGCGCAACGAGTCGGTGGCGCTGTTCGTCGACCGCGCCCGGGACTTCGAGCTCACGCCCGGCAACGCCGTCGCCGTCGCGCAGGTGTGCCGCCGGCTCGACGGCATCCCGCTCGCGATCGAGCTCGCGGCGGTGCGGATGCGCGAGATGCCGGTGGAGTGGCTGCTCACCCGGCTCGACGACAGGTTCACGGTGCTCGGGCGGGCCGGCGAGCCGGGACGTCCGGGCGGGCACGACCGGCACCGGACGTTGCGGACGACGATCGGCTGGAGCCACGAGCTGTGCACCCCCGGCGAGCGGCTGCTGTGGGCGCGGTCGTCGGTCTTCCGCGGCACGTTCGACCGGGCGGCGGCGGAGGCGGTCTGCGGCGGCGACGGGACGGCGACCGGCCCGCTGCTGGACGGGCTGGTGGCCAAGTCGATCGTCCTGCCCGAACGTGGGCGGTTCCGGCTGCTCGACACCCTGCGGGAGTACGGCGCGTGGTGGTTGCGCGAGCTCGGCGAGGAGCCGGCCCTGCGGCGGCGGCACCGGGACCACTATCTCGCCCTGGCCGAACGGTGCGCGCGGGAGTGGTGCGGGCCCGCCCAGCTGGACTGGTTCCGCAGGCTCGACGAGGAGTACACCGAACTCCAGGCGGCCCTGGACTTCTGCGTGACCGAGCCCGGCGAGGCGGCGGCGGGACAGGCACTGGCCGGGGCGCTCTGGCCGTTGTGGATCGCCCGCGGTCTCGCCGGCGTGGGCCGCCGCCATCTGGAGCGGCTGCTGCCGCTGGCGCCGGAGCCGAGCGCGGCGCGCACCCGCGCGTGGTGGGTGCTGGGCTGGGTGCTGGGCGTTCAGGGCGAGACCGCCGCCGCGCTCGAGACGCTCGAGCTGGCCGGCCTGTCGGCGGTCGCGCGCGGACAGCGGGCCGACCTGGCACGCGCGGCCGGCCTCAGCGGCCTGGTGACCATGCTGGCCGGCGACGCCGAGCGGGGCGCCGAGATGTTGCGGGAGTCGTTGCGGTCGCAGGACGGCGGCAGCGGGCCGGGCGACATCTTCCCGTTGCTGTTCAAGGGCTCGCTGGGGACCGCGTACGGCGCGCTGGGCCGGCACGACGCCGCGATCGACACGCTCTCGTCGGTGCGCGCGGCCTGCGTCGGCAGGGGCGAGCTGTGGTGGCGCTCGCACGTCGACCACGGGCTCGCCCTGGAGAGGCTCAGCACGGGCGCCGTCGGCGCCGCGGCCGAGCACGCGCGGGCGGCGCTCGCGGTCAAGCGCGACTTCCGCGACCTGGTCGGCATCGCGCTCTGCGTGGACATCCTGGCCGCGACCGCCGCCGCCGCGGGGCAGGCCGGCCGGGCCGGGCTGCTGCACGGGGCGGGCGAGCGGATCTGGGAACGGCACGGTGTCCCGCGGTTCGGCGCGCCGATGTTCGTGACGATCCACGAGGAGTCCGTGCGCCGGGCCCGCGCCGTGCTGGGCGACGAGGGCTACCGGCGTACGGTCGCCGAAGGCGCGGAGCTCAGCCTGGGGTCGGCGATCGGCTACGCCCTCGACCACGAGTCCGTGCCGCCCGCCCCCTAGCCGGGGACGGGAAGCGCCGGGCAGGCCGCGGGGTGGTCAGGACTTGCCGCGGAGGCGGCCGACGGCCAGGCCGGCGACCTTGACCGCGCCCGCCGGGTTGAGCCGGGCGCCGCGCCAGGCGGCGCGGCCGTGCGCGGGGGCCACGATGAGGGCCTGGTTCTTGCCGACGCCGCGCATGATGTCGCGGGCGAGCTTCTCGGCGGTGTAGAGGCGCGGCGAGGCCTTCTTGATGTCGTCCTTGGCGTCGCCGCTCATCGAGGTCTCGGGCAGGCCCGGGTTGACGTTGCTGAGCAGCGGGGTGTCGACGAAGCTCGGGCAGACGACGCTGACCTTGACGCCCCGGGCGGCGGCCTCGGCGCGCAGGCCGAGGGACAGGCCGACCACCGCGTGCTTGGTGGCGGTGTAGGGGATGCCGAGCGGCATCGGGACCAGGCCGGCCAGGGACGCGGTGTTGACGATGTGCCCGGTCCCCTGCTCCAGCATGATCGGGTACGCGGCGTGCACGCCGTGCACCACGCCCCGCAGGTTGATGTCGATGGCGCGGTTCCAGTGGTCGAGGGTGAGCTCCTCGGCCGCGCCGCCGATGGAGATCCCGGCGTTGTTGAAGACCAGGTCGAGGCTGCCGTGCTCGGCCCGTACGCCCTTGTAGAGGTCGGCGACGGCCTCGGCGTCGGTCACGTCGAGCGCGGCGGCGGTCGCGGTGCCCCGGCCGAGCGTGTTGAGCCTGTCGGCGACCTTCTGGGCCCCCGCGGCGTTGAGGTCGGCGACGATCACGGTGTCGCCGCGGCCGACCAGGGACGTGGCGATCGCCCGGCCGATGCCGGACGCGCCGCCGGTCACGATGGCAATGCTCATGGAGGGGCTCCGCTCGATGGTTCCGTGCCCGAAGTCTCCGCGCCGCGGGGGAGGATCCGGGCCGGGGCGGAGGGGGGAGTGGCCCCGGCCCGGAGCGCGGTGGGCGGGAAGGCGTTTAATTGGATCAGGTGTTAATTAGAGGATTCTACTGGTCGGTAGCGCACTCATGTTGTGCGTTGGGCATGTTTTTCCATCTGTGGCTTAGCAGCCCGCCGGGTAGCGAGCTCGAAGTCCGCCGGATCGATCCGGCGGGTCCGCAGCCAGTAGTTGATCGTCGACGCCGGCCAGGCGGCCCGGTTGACGCCGTCACGGTCGAGGTACCAGCTGGTGCAGCCACCCGCGACCCAGACCGCGCCCTGCGACGTGCGCTGGACCCACTCGTTGAAGCGGTCCTGGCTGGTGCGGCGCACCGAGATCCGCTCCGCGCCGACGGCGTCGAGCATCCGCAGGCACTGCGTCACGTAGCGCACCTGCGCCTCGATGATGAAGATCATCGAGTTGTGGCCGAGCCCGGAGTTGGGCCCGAGCAGCAGGAAGAGGTTGGGGAAGCCCGCCACGGTGACGCCCAGGTGCGCCTCCACGCCGTCCTTCCAGGCGTCCTGGATCTTCAGCCCGCCGCGCCCGGTGATGCGGGCGTCCTCCATCGCGTCGGTCACGTGGAAGCCGGTGCCGAAGATGATCGCGTCGACCTCGTGCTCGCGCCCGTCCCGCGTCACGATCGAACGTTCGCGCACCTCGGCGATGCCCTCGGTGGTCAGCTCCACGTTCGGCCGCATGAGCGCCGGGTAGTAGTCGCTGGACACCAGGGTGCGCTTGCACCCCATCGTGTAGTCGGGGGTGAGCTTGCGGCGCAGCGCCGGGTCGGGCACCTGGCGCCGCAGGTGCCAGGCCGCGATGTTGCCGGCCGCCTTGATCAGCCTCGGGTTCTTGAACCCGAGGACGAAGCTCTCCTGCAGCAGGTAGATGCCGTTGCGGTAGCCGCGCTGCACGCCCGGCACCCGGTTGAACAGCGCCCGCTCGACCCCGGTGACGCGGCGGTCGGGCTTGGGCATGATCCACGGTGGCGTGCGCTGGAACACCGTCAGCGACCGCACCCGCGTGGCGATCCGCGGCACGAACTGGATCGCCGAGGCGCCGGTGCCGATCACCGCGACCCGCTTGCCGCGCAGGTCGTAGGAGTGGTCCCACTCGGCGGAGTGGAAGGTCGTGCCCTCGAACGAGGCCAGCCCGGGCAGGTCGGGGACGCTGGGCAGGTGCAGCGGCCCCATGCCCGCGGCCAGGGCGCGCCCGCGCACGACCTCGCCCGGCTCGGCGCCCGGTCCGGCCACCGTCATCCGCCAGGTGCCGGTGCCGTCCTCGTACTCCGCGCCGGTCACCTCGGCGCCGAACCGGATGTGCTGCGCCAGGTCGTACTTGTCGACGCAGTGCTTGATGTACTCCAGCAGCTCGCGCTGCTCGGGGAACATCCGCGACCAGTCGGCCTTGGGCTCGAACGAGTAGGAGTAGAGCAGCGACATGATGTCGCACGCGCAGCCGGGGTAGGTGTTCTCCCGCCAGGTGCCGCCGACCTCGCCGGCCTTCTCCAGGATCACGAAGTCGTGCGTGCCGGCCTTCTTGAGCGCGATCGCCATGCCGAGGCCGGAGAACCCGGTGCCGACGATGACGACCTTGTACGCCCCGCCCGGTCCCGCCGCGGGCGTCACCACGGGGGCCCGGTCCGCCGGCGCGGACCGGGCGGCCTCGGCGGCCATGCTCAGGCGGCCTTCGCGGACTTGCCCGCGGACTTCCCGGTGGCCCTGGCGGTGCCCTTGACCTGCGGGGTGTCCCAGATGCCGAACGCCTTCCAGATCTGCTTGTTGCGCCGGTTGATCAGGCCGAGCTCGGCCATCAGGTCACGGATCTTGCCGACGGAGGCGCAGATCTCGGCCTGGGCCTCGGGGTTCTTGTACGCCTCGCGGACGACGTCCTTGGGGATGTTGAAGTGGCGCACCATCGGGCCGGGCGGGGACAGCATGATCCGCGCCATCACGCCGAGGATGACCGGGGTGGCCGCGCCGAGGACGCGCCGCCGCAGCGGGTCCATGTTGGGCACCCGGTGCTTGAGGTAGTGCCGGGCGAACGAGATGTGCCGGGCCTCCTCGGCGATGTGGATCTTCATGATGGTCTCTTCGAGCGGGTGCTTGATGTGCCCGCCCTTGAGCGACTTGCGCTGCACGTAGTCGATCGGGTCCTCGCCGCCGAGCACGAACACGAAGAACAGCTCGGTGTTGACCAGCGGGATCCACGGCGCCACCTGGGCCACCGCACTGAGCGCCCTGGGCATGCCCTTGATGGGCATCCCGGTGCGGTTGACGAACTCCTGGAACATCATCCCGTGGTGACATTCCTCGGTCGTCTCGTGGTAGACGTACCGGAACTCGGGCCGGCCGTTCGGCAGCCGGTAGGCGTAGTTGAGCAGGCCGCGCTTGAGCAGGTTCTCGAACTGCAGGCCGATCTTCATCGCGGTGGCGACGCGCCACAGCCCGATCTGCGACTGGATCTCCGGCGGCTGCGCCTTGTACCAGGCGGTGTCGCCGAGCCGGTCGAACGGGGGCAGCACGAAGCGCGGGTCGTTCTTCTCGACCTGGAACTCGGGGTCGTCCCAGGGGATGTCGACGTAGGCCTCCCAGTGCTTGTCGACCGAGGCCTTGTTGAGACGGTCGATGACGCCTAGGTAGGACTTCTTGTCCTTGACCTGCTCGCGCACTTCCTCGGCGAGCTCTGTGGGGGCTTTGGACATGTCGGGCGCTCCCTGGGGGTTGTGCGGTCGGGCAGCTGTGGAAGTCGGGTGATGGGGACGTGGGGGTGATGGGGACGTGGGGGTGATGGGGAAGTGGGGGTGGGGTGGAGGTCGGCGGGAGTGGAAGGCGGGGCGGAACGGTCAGGTGGTGACCCCGGGATCGGGAATGATCAACCGGGCGACGCTCTTGACCTGGGTCAGCACGGCGGCCTGGTGGCCCTCGGCGTCGTCGTCGAGCGCGTTCTGCACCGACAGCCCGACGAACATCGCGAAGATGCCGCGCAGCATGGTCGGGACGAGGTCCTCCGGCAGCGAGGTGCTCGGGAACAGCCGCTCGAAGGTCTCCAGGATGACCTGGAGGATGCGCTCGTTGAGGTCGCGGCACAGGGGGCGGAGCTCCTCGTCGGTGCGGGCCGCCACCGCCAGCTCCATCAGCGCCTTGGCCGGGCGGCCGCGGAAGACCTCCCAGAGCAGGTCCAGCGCGCTCTCGACGTTGCGCCGCTCGGGCGGCAGGATCGCGAACGCGGTCTCGTAGGCCAGCCGCTGCGCCTCCAGCAGGTGCTCGAGCGCGGCGGCGACCAGCACCATCTTGGTGGGGTAGTGGTGCTGCTGCGCGCCCCGCGAGACGCCCGCCCGGCGGGCCACCTCGGTGGTGGACGTGCCGGACCAGCCGAGGTCGACCAGGCACTCCATGGTCGCGTCGAGGAGACGCGCCTGGGTGCGCGACCGGCGCTCCTCCTGGGTGCGGCGGCTGCTGCTCTCGCTGTGCCTGCGCGAATGGCGTCGGCGGCTGCTTACTGACACGTCTACGACGGTACGAGCGCACATACAAGCAAGCAAGCCTGCTTGTATGTTGTGCGCATCACAATTGGACATCGAGTCAACGACCTGGTGTGACCGGCCGGTCACCAGCGTTGCGTCGCAGGTCGGAGGCGCACGACCGCGGTGGCTACGCCCGGCGGCGTAGGGGCACGGCCGCCGCGTGCTCCGTACGGCGCAGCGGCGATGCCTCTCCTCACCCGACGACGGCCGGGGAACCCCGCGGCGACGATCCCGCACATGGGAAACGCAGCAAAGGCAAGTCCTACGAGCATCGCAGGAGCCCGCACGGCCGGGCTCACCAAGGTGTACGGGTCGGGCGACACGGCGGTGCGCGCGCTCGACGACGTCAGCGTGGAGCTCCCGCGCGGCCGGTTCACCGCCATCATGGGCCCCTCGGGAGCCGGCAAATCGACCCTCATGCACTGCGTCGCGGGCCTCGACTCGGCCACGTCCGGGCAGGTGTACGTCGGCGACCAGGAGCTCGGCGCCCTCTCCGACCGGCAGCTCACCCGGCTCCGGCGCGAGCGCATCGGGTTCGTCTTCCAGGCGTTCAACCTCATCCCGACGCTGACCGCGCGGGAGAACATCCTGCTGCCGATGACCCTCGCCGGGACCCACCCCGACGAGGAGTGGTTCGGGTCGATCGTGCGGGTGCTCGGGCTCGGCGACCGCCTGCGGCACCGGCCGTCGGAGTTGTCGGGCGGCCAGCAGCAGCGGGTCGCGCTGGCGCGGGCGCTGGCCACCAGGCCGCAGATCGTCTTCGCCGACGAGCCCACCGGCAACCTCGACTCGCGTACCGGCGCGGAGGTGCTGGCGCTGCTGCGCGGTGCCGTGGACGACCTGGGCCAGACGGTCGCCATGGTCACCCACGACCCGGTCGCGGCCGGGCACGCCGACGCGGTGATCTTCCTGGCGGACGGGCGGGTCGTCGACATCATGGCCGGCCCGACTCCGGCCCGCGTGCTGGACCGCATGGGAGACCTGGGAGGCACGTCATGACCGGGCTGGTGCTCAAGGAGCTGTGGGGGAGGCGCCGGCGGCTGGCGAGCTCGCTGGTGGCGGTCTTCCTCGGCGTGACGTTCCTGACCGGGACGCTCGTGCTCGGCGCGACCATGGCGCGCAGCATCGACCGCTTCTTCGCGAACGCGTACGCGGGCACCGACGTGATCGTCCGCAACACGACCGCCGTCACCGACATGCCGGGCCAGCTGCGCGGCGGGATCGACGCGACGGCGTTCGACCGGGTGCGGTCGGCCGAGGGCGTCGCGGTGGCCGAGCCGGTCGTGCAGGGCTCGGGCCAGCCGCTCGGCCGGAACGGCAAGGTGATCGAGACGCAGGGCCCGCGCATCGCGGGCAACTGGATCAACGAGCCCGACCTCAACCCCTACCGGGTCGTGGAGGGCCGCGCCCCGCGCGCGCCGGACGAGGTCGTGATCAACAAGGCGACCGCCGACCAGGGGAAGCTGAAGGTCGGCGACCGGACCGCCGTCCTGACCCCCCGCCGGGTGCCGGTGACGGTCGTCGGCATCACCAAGTTCGGCCAGGACGACGGCTTCGGCGGCACCGCGTTCACCGCGTTCACCCTCGAGGGCGTGCGCGCGAACGTCAGCGAGGCCCCCGGCACGATCACCGCCGTGACGATCAAGGCGACGGACGGCGTCTCGCAGGCGGACCTCGCCGCGCGCCTCAAACCCCTCCTGCCGGCCGGCGCCGAGGCGGTCACCGGGGAGAAGCTGGCCAAGGAGGACCGGGACCGCGTCGGGCAGTTCCTCGGCGTCTTCCGGGCCGGGCTGGCCGCCTTCGGCGGCGTCGCGCTGCTGGTGGCCGCGTTCAGCATCCACAACACGTTCGCGATCACCGTGGCGCAGCGCACCCGCGAGTCGGCGCTGCTGCGCGCGGTCGGCGCGTCCCGCCGCCAGATCCTCGCGATGGTCACCGCGGAGGCGCTGGCCATCGGCGTGATCGCGACGGTAGCGGGGCTCGCGGGCGGGATCGGCTGTGCGGCGCTGCTGAAGATGTTGTTCGCGAGCTTCGGCATGGGCCTGGTCGCGCAGGGCCTGGTGTTCACCGCCAGCACCGTCCTGATCGCCGTGCCCGTCGGCCTGCTCGTCACCCTGCTGTCCGCGCTCGGCCCCGCCCTGCGCGCCTCCCGGGTGACCCCGATGGCCGCGCTGCGCGAGGTCGCCGCCGAACGGGCCGGGCCGTCGGAGTCGCGGATCGTCATCGGCGCGGTCCTGGCCGCGGTGGCCGTGGGCGGCGTCGTCCTGGGCGCGCTCACCGGATCGATGCCGATGGCGGGCGCGGGAGCGGTGATGAGCCTGGTCGTCATGGTCGTGCTCGGACCCGTCGCCGCCCGTTCCGCCGCGCGGGTCGCGGGGGCGCCCGCCGCCCGGTGGCGCGGCGTGCCGGGAACGCTGGCGCGCGACAACGCCGCCCGCAGCCCGCGCCGCACGGCCGGGGCGGCGACCGCGCTGATGGTCGGCGTCGGGGTCGTCACCCTGATGACCGTCTTCACCGGGTCGATGCGGGCGTCGGTCGAGGACGGCGTCGCGGGGTCGTTCCACGGCGCGCTCGTCGTCAACGCCGGGTCCAACGACCTGGTCGGCTTCGGCCCCCGGCTGGCGGAGGAGGTCGCGCGGGTGCCGCAGGTCGCGGAGGTGGCCGGGCTCGGGCAGGGTGCGGCGCGGGTGGACGGCGGCAACGCCGACGTCCGGTTCGCCGACCCCGCGCGCCTGGGCCGGGTGCTCGACCTGGACGTGTCCGCCGGAAGCCTGGCCACCTCCAGCACGTTCGCGGTGTCGCGGAGCGCGGCCGACGATCACGACTGGAAGATCGGCTCGCCCGTGCCCGTCACGTTCGCCGACGGCTCGCGGCAGACGTTCGCGGTCGGGGCGATCTACGAGCGCGACGACGTGGCCGGCGACTACCTGATGCCGCGCAGCGCCTGGGACGCGCACAACCGGCAGGGCCTGGACCGGGCCGCGTTCGTCACGCTCAAGCCGGGGGCCTCCGCCGCCGACGCCCAGCGCGCCATCGAGGCGCTGGTCACACCGTACGGGGCGCCCCTGGTGCAGGACCGCGAGGCCTACGTCGACACCCAGACCGAGCAGATGAACGCCTTCCTCAGCATCGTCTACGCGATGCTGGCGCTCGCGATCATCATCGCCCTGCTGGGCATCGCCAACACGCTGGCCCTCTCGGTGCACGAACGCACCCGCGAGATCGGCCTGCTGCGGGCGGTCGGCGCGACCCGCGCCCAGGTGCGCTCGATGGTGCGCTGGGAGTCGGTGATCGTCGCCCTCTTCGGCACCCTCGGCGGGATCGGCCTGGGGCTCTTCCTGGGCTGGGCGCTCGCGGAGGCGCTGGGCAACCCGTTCGCCGCGCAGGCCGTCCAGCTGGTGATCATCGCCCTCGTCGGCGCGCTGGCCGGCGTCCTCGCCGCGCTGCGCCCCGCCCGCCGGGCGGCCCGGCTCAGCACCCTCACGGCGATCGCCGCCACCTGAGAACGTGGCGTGCCCGCCGCGGGGCCGGGCACGCCACCCCGAGGTCCCCATTAGATTGACTCCATGCAGGTGAACCAGTCGTCGAAGCTGACCAACGTCTGTTACGACATCCGCGGGCCGGTGCTCAAGCGCGCCAAGCAACTGGAGGCCGAGGGGCAGCGGATCCTGAAGCTGCACATCGGCAACCCGGCCCCGTTCGGCTTCGAGGCCCCGCCCGAACTGCTCCAGGACATGATCCGCAACCTGCCGGAGGCGCACGGCTACAGCGACTCCAAGGGCATACTGTCCGCGCGCCGCGCCGTCGTGCAGCGGTACGAGAACGAGCACGGGATCACCGGCGTCGACGTCGAGGACGTCTACCTGGGCAACGGCGTCTCCGAGCTGATCGTGATGACCCTGCAGGCCCTGCTGGACGACGGCGACGAGGTCCTGATCCCGGCGCCCGACTACCCGCTGTGGACGGCGGCGACCAGCCTCGGCGGCGGCACCCCCGTGCACTACCTGTGCGACGAGGGGGCCGACTGGGCGCCCAGCCTCGACGACATCGAGGCCAAGATCACCTCACGCACCCGGGCCCTGGTGCTGATCAACCCCAACAACCCCACCGGAGCCGTCTACCCCCGCGCGGTGCTGGAGCGGCTGGTCGAGGTCGCCCGCCGGCACGGTCTGATCATCTTCGCGGACGAGATCTACGACCGGATCCTCTACGACGGCGCGACGCACACCTCGATCGCCTCGCTGGCGCCCGACGTCCTGTGCCTGACCTTCGGCGGCCTGTCCAAGAACTACCGGGTGGCGGGCTTCCGCTCCGGCTGGGTGGTGCTGTCCGGCCCCAAGGAGAACGCCGAGTCCTACATCGAGGGCCTGGACATCCTGGCCAACATGCGGTTGTGCCCCAACGTGCCCGGCCAGCACGCCATCCAGGCCGCCCTCGGCGGTCACCAGACCATCGGCGACCTGGTGCTGCCGACCGGCCGGCTCGGCGAGCAGCGCGACCGCGCCTGGAAGCTCCTCAACGACATCCCGGGCGTGAGCTGCGTCAAGCCCCGGGGCGCGCTGTACGTCTTCCCGCGCCTCGACCCGGAGATGTACCCGATCGAGGACGACATGCGGTTCGCCCTCGACCTCCTCGAACAGCAGAAGATCCTGGTCGTCCAGGGCACCGGCTTCAACTGGCCCGCGACCGACCACTTCCGCGTCGTCACCCTCCAGTACGCCGACGACCTCGAAGAGGCCATCGGCCGCATGGCCGACTTCCTGGAGTCCCGCCGCCGCTGACCGCGCGCCGGGGGTGGAGGCCGGCCTCCGGCTCAGTCCGCGCCGTGGGTGGGGACCTGTCTCCGGCCCCCACCCGGCCGGCGTCAGGCGGCGGCCTCGGCCTTGCGGGCGGCCGTGCCCCAGAAGCTCCGGGGATAGGTCTGCTGGGCGAGCACCGTCTGGCCGCTCGCGTTCGGGTGGAAGTAGTCCCAGCCGCTGACCTGCGACAGGGTGAACGGGTAGGAGAAGACCGCGTTGCCGTCGAAACGGCAGTTCGGCCCGTACTCGGCGCAGACGTTCGCCAGCACCTGGTTGAAGGCGACGACCCGCGCCCGCACGCGGTCGCGGCGCGCGGCGTCCGCCGCCGCGGTGGAGGTGGGGTTGGCCAGCAGCGACTGGCAGATGCCGAACACCGACCACGCCGTACGGGCGGAGCCGCTGGTCCGGCCGACCTCCCAGAGGCGCTTGACGTCGGGGACGCTGGCGACGAACACCAGCGCGTTCGGCACGCCGTTCTTGAGCGTGGTCATCGCCGAGCGGAAGCGGGTCTCGTAGTCGGCGACCGAGGTCATGGAGGACTCCGACGACGTGCAGGCGTCGTTGGCCCCCATCAGGATCGTGGCGTACCCGACGTCCTGCGACACGGCCGTCTGGGCCTGCCCGTTCAGGTCGGAGATCTTCGCGCCGGACCGGGCGTCGTTGTACGCGGTCAGCGAGCCGTTCAGGGCCCGCAGCCGGGTGTAGTGGCTGGTGATCGAGGCGGTGGATCCGGTCGACCAGGACCGGCCGGTGCAGTCGGAGAACCACCCGCAGGCGTTGAACGCGCGGGTGATCGAGTCACCGAGCGAGGCCATCCGGGCGGGGACGGCGGGAGCGGCGGCGGCGGAGGCCTCGGCCGGGATCGACCAGAGGCCCGCGGTCAGGACGGACGCGGCGAGGGGAGCGAGGAGGAGACGACGGCGTGGGATCGGGCGGCGTGGGATCGGACGACTGCGTGGGATCGGACGACTGCGTGGGTTCGGACCCACGGGACACCTCCGTACCGGGAACGGAAGCGTCGCACTTGCGGCGCCGACATGAGTGTGGGCGCCGATTTTGGTGTTAACAAGACTTGTTTGTGATGAATGACAGTGTTAGTCCGATTTTCTGACGGCCCGATCCGCCGTCAGCCCGATTCGTCCGCGGTGGCGTCGAGGCGGCGGAGGGCGCCGCGGACGACGTCGGCGTCGGTGGTCGCCCAGAACGGGGGCAGCGACGATTTGAGGAAGCCGCCGTAGCGGGCGGTCGCCAGGCGCGGGTCGAGGATGGCGACCACGCCCTTGTCGTCCATCGAGCGCAGGAGGCGCCCCGCGCCCTGGGCGAGCAGGAGGGCGGCATGGGTGGCGGCGACCGCCATGAAGCCGTTGCCGCCGCGCGCCGCGACCGCGCGCTGGCGGGCCGAGGAGACCGGGTCGTCGGGGCGGGGGAACGGGATGCGATCCATGATCACGAGCCGGAGGGAGGGGCCGGGCACGTCCACGCCCTGCCACAGGGAGAGCGTGCCGAACAGGCACGTGCGCTCGTCCTCGGCGAACTGCTTGACCAGCTGGGACGTGGAATCCTCGCCCTGGCACAGCAGCGGGTGGGACAGGTGGTCCTTCAGCTCGTCGGCGGCCTGGCGGGCGGCCCGCATGGACGAGAAGAGGCCGAGCGTGCGGCCCCCGGCCGCCTCGATCAGCTCGGTGATCTCGGTGAGGTAGGCGTCGGCGAGGCCGTCGCGGCCGGGCTGGGGGAGATGCCGCGCGACGTAGAGGATGCCGGCCTTGGGGTGGTCGAACGGGGAGCCCACGTCGATGCCCGACCAGACGAGCTCCTTGTCCTCCGACTTCTTGGACTCGGGCTCGTCGTCGGCGGTGGCGGCCAGGCCCTCGGCCGCCGTGCGTGCCTCCGGGACCTTGGGTGCCTCCAGCGAGGGAAGCCCCCACTGGCGGGCCAGCGGCTCGAACGAGCCGCCCAGGGTGAGGGTCGCAGAGGTCAGGACGGCGGTGCGCTGCTCGAAGAGGGTGGTGCGCAGCAGGCCGCCGACGCCGATCGGAGCGACGTGCAGCGTCGGCGGGCGCTTGGGGCGGCCGTCCTGGACGAACGGCTTGTCGAGCCAGACGACGTCGAAGCGCGCCGCGATCTCCGGCTCGAACGACTCCAGGATGCGGACCGCCGTGTCGTGCAGGTCTTCCAGGGAGGAACGGGCGGCCTTGCGGGCCGCGGCGTCGGCGGGCTCGTGGTCCTTCTTCTCCGGGCCGAGCGCCGACAGGCACTTGTGGGCGGCGGCGCGCACACCCGCGAGGGAGGCGCCGACGGACTGGCCGAGGACGTCCATGCGGCCGGCGGGCATCTCCTCCAGCAGGAGCCCCAGGTCTTCGGCGGACGCCTTCAGGTCGTCGGCGAGACCCTCCTCGATCAGGCGGCCGCAGCGGCGCGCGGCGGTCTCGACGGCGGCGGCGCTGACGTCGCCGGTGGCGACCGAGGTGACGCGGTCGACCAGCTCGTGCGCCTCGTCCACGATCACGACGTCGTGCTCGGGCAGGACCTGGAACTCCTCGAGCGCGTCGATCGCCAG
The DNA here is from genome assembly GCF_040643285.1 of Spirillospora sp. NPDC047279. Lineage (NCBI taxonomy): Bacteria > Bacillati > Actinomycetota > Actinomycetes > Streptosporangiales > Thermomonosporaceae > Spirillospora > Spirillospora sp. NPDC047279. Next base: position 66,180 of record NZ_JBEYUA010000031.1, on the reverse strand, counting down.
CAGCGCGTGGTTGGTGACGACGATGTGCGCCTCGCCGGCCTGGGCGCGGGCCAGCTCGGCGAAGCACTCGGTGCCCTGCGGGCAGCGGGTGGCGCCCAGGCATTCCTTGGCGGTCACGGCCACCTGCCGCCAGGCCTGCTCGTTCACGCCCGGCACGAGCTCGTCGCGGTCGCCGGTCCGCGTCTCCTCGGCCCACTCGTTCAGCCGCTTGACCTGCCGGCCGAGCGAGGACAGCTGCTGCGGGTCGAACAGGCTCTCGCTGCCGTCCTCGGGGTCGTCGGGCACGCCGGTCTGGACGCGGTGCAGGCACAGGTAGTTGCGGCGGCCCTTGAGGATCGCGTACTTCAGCTCCTTGCCCAGCAGCGGGCCGAGCGCCTGCGCCAGCCGGGGCAGGTCACGGTCGACGAGCTGGCGCTGGAGCGCGATGGTCGCGGTCGACACCACGACGGTGGTGCCCTTGTCGACCGCGTGCCTGATCGCCGGGACGAGGTAGGCCAGTGACTTGCCGGTGCCGGTGCCCGCCTGCGCGGCGAGATGGTCGCCGGACCGGATCGACCGTTCGACGGCCTCGGCCATCTCGACCTGACCTGGGCGTTCCGCCCCTCCGATGGCCTCGACGGCGGCGGCCAGCAGGGTCGCCGTGTCCGGAATCTGGGTGTCGCTGTGGGTCAGCAGATCTGGGGCGGGCACGTCGGCCAACGCTACCGGTCCGCGCGTGCTCTCGCTCCGGGTGCCGGTGCACGCCGTGAGAGGGATCACGCGCCTCATCGGTCACACGGGCATCAAATGCCCAACATAATGCAAGTGACCACTTACGGCGCGGGCCGCTCTCGGGCGGCCATGTAAGGGGAGTTCCCTCCAGATGACCGACTCGATGTCGGCGCGTTCCCGCGTGCTCTACTGCGCGCTCGGAACGGCCGTCCTGGTCGCGGCCGCCGGTACGGCCGTGATCGCCTCGACCCGTTCCCACGCGGGCTCGACGTACTACACCGCCGAGTTCGGGCGGGCGGGGCAGGGGCTGGACGCCAGGTCGGACGTCAAGGTCCGCGGGATCACGGTCGGCAACGTCGAGTCCGTGCGGCTCGGTCCCGACGGCAGGGTCACCGTGCGGCTGCGCGTCGAGAAAGGCGTCCAGGTGCCCGCCACCGCCGAGGCCCGGATCGACCCGGTGTCGCTGTTCGGGCCCAAGGAGATCGACCTCGACCTCGGCTCCGGCGCCGTCTCCGGGCCCTACCTGGCCGACGGCGCGCGGATCGCCAGGACCCAGGACCCGTCCGACCCGGCCGAGACCGCCCGGCCCGCCTACGAGCTGGCGAGCAGGATCGACCCGCAGGACGTCGCGACCCTGATGCACACGTTCTCGGCGGGCTTGTCCGGGCAGGGGCCGGCGCTGCGCCGCACCCTCGACAACGGCGCCCTGGTGATCGACCGGGCGCACGCGAACCGCGAGACGGTGCGCCGGCTCGTCTCCGACCTCGCCGGCCTCGGCGGCACGCTCGGCGACAGCGGCGAGCCGATCGTCGCCGCGGCGCGGGACGCCAGCGAGCTGGGCCCGCTGCTCACCGAACGCCCCGACAAGATCGGCCAGCTGCTCGACCAGGCCGGGCGGCTCTCCACCCAGGTCGGCGACGACCTGGACGCGTACGGCGGCGCGTTCGGCGGCCTGGTCGACGGGGCCGGTCGCGCGGCGCGCGTCGCCGCCCCCCAGAGCCGCAACATCATCGTCCTCATGGACGTGCTCAACGGGTTCTTCGGCGGTCTCGCCAACGTCATGACCGGGCCGGGCCCGAACGGCTACCGGCCCGCCGTGCTGCGCGGCCAGGCGCCGCTGAACGTCTGCCAGATCATCGTGGACGTCTGCCCGCCCGGACAGGGCGGGTAAAGAACGCTACGCAGCGTGACGACGTGCGGTTCACTGGGAAGAAGGGAGGAGTCACGCCGCACTGGGAGGTTCGTTGAACCGTGCCGTACGCCGCTTTCGCCGGGTACGCCGTCTCCGCCGGGTCCGCGCCGTCCGCCGCCGGACCTGGCTCGCCGCGCTCCTCGCGCCGCTCCTGCTGCTCCCGCTCGGGGGCCTGGCGGCCGGCGCGCCGCTGATGAAGCGCGGCGGCGCCCCGCCCAACATCGTGCTGGTGCTCGCCGACGACCTCGACCGCACGGACCTGGGGCTCTTCCCCAACATCGACCGCCTGCGGCGCGAGGGCACCAGCCTGAGCAACTTCATCGTCTCCGACTCGTGGTGCTGCCCGTCGCGGTCGTCGATCCTGCGCTCGCAGTTCGTGCACAGCCACCGCGTGCTGACCAACAACCCGCCCAACGGGGGTTTCCCGGAGTTCCACGCCCGCGGGCTCGACCGGTCGACGATCGGCACCTGGCTGCGCCCGGCGGGATACCGGACGGGCTTCATGGGCAAGTTCCTCAACGGCTATCCGCGGACGGCGAGCCCCGCGTACGTGCCGCCGGGGTGGGACGAGTGGCACGTGCCGGCGCCGCGCCGCATGTACCAGCAGCGCGGCTACCAGCTCATCGAGCAGGGCTTCCCCGTCGCCTACGGCAACGGCCCGCAGGACCACCTGGACGACGTCCTCGCGCGCAAGGCCGTCTCGTTCGTGCACGAGTCGCCCAAGGACAAGCCGTTCTTCCTCTACCTGTCGCCGATCGCCCCGCACGGCCCCGCCGCCTACGCGCAGCGGCACGCGCGGGCCTTCCCGAACGCCAGGGCGCCCCGGACCCCTTCGTTCAACCGCGCGGTCCAGACGCCCAGGAAGACGGCCAAGGCGCCGGGTCGGCAGGCCGAGCCGCGCTGGCTCAGCACCAAGCCCAGGCTCGGCGCCCAGGACATCAGCAGGATCGACCGCGTGCACCGCAACCGGCTCCGGTCGATGCTCGCGGTCGACGACATGGTCGGCGCGCTGATGAAGAGCCTGCGCGACACCGGCCGGCTGCGGAACACCTACGTGTTCTTCACCTCCGACAACGGCTTCCACCTCGGCCAGCACCGGCTGCCGCCGGGCAAGACCACGCCGTTCGAGGAGGACATCCGGGTGCCGATGCTGGTGCGCGGGCCGGGCGTCCCGGCGGGACGGTCGGTGCCCGCGATGGCCGGGACGGTCGATCTCGCGCCGACGTTCGCGCGGCTCGCGGGGGCCCGCATCCCCGCGTACGCGGAGGGACGCCCCCTGACCCCGCTGCTGCGCGGACGCGAGCCGCGCGGGTGGCGCCGCGCGATGCTCGTGGAGTTCTTCGCCGGGCGCGCCAAGAACAACCCCGAGGGGCCCGACTGCGACACCCGGGACGAACGCGGCAGGGGATGCCCGCTGCCGCCGACGTACGCGGCGCTGCGCACCGCACGCCACACCTACGTGGAGTACGTGACCGGCGAACGCCAGCTGTTCGATCTCGCGGCCGACCCGCACCAGCTGCGGAACCTGATGGCCGATCCCGCCCTGGCGGGCAAGGGGCGGGCGCCGGGGGCCGAACGGCTGCGGGCCCGCGTCCAGCGCCTGTCGGGCTGGCTGGGCCGCTACCGCGCGTGCTCCGGCGCGTCCTGCCGCCGGGCCGACCGGGGCTGAACGCGGCCCCGGCCGGAGGGTCAGGGCGTGGCGGGGCGGCGATCCCGCCTGCGCGGAGCCACATTCCGCGCAGGCGGCGCCGCGTGCCGCCCCTGCTGGGACGGCTTGGCCTGCCGGGACGACGGTGACGGCCTGCCCTGCTTGCCGGGCGCGCCCTGCTTGGATGGCTTGGCCTGCTTGCTCGGCGTGCCCTGCTTGCCCCGCTTGGACGCCGGCGGCGTGCTCCCGGCCAGCGTGGAGACCGCGGGGGCGAGTTGCAGGCGGCCGGGCCGGGGCCGGGTCCTGTCGTCCCGGCGGGCCAGGCGCACCCGGAGGAGGATGAGCCAGCCCCCGGTCATGAGCGCGGCCAGCCAGCCCGCCTGCACCGAGTACAGGTCGTCGCGCCCGAGGTCGGTGACGGTGTTGCCGCGCAGCGCGGCCGACTTGAGCGGCGAACCGGTGAGCGGCGCGCCCGCGATCTGGGGTGTGGCGACCGGGGGCAGGGCGACCTGCGGGCCCGGCGGCAGCGTCGGCGCCACGGTGCTGCCGGGCGGCAGCGAGGGCACGGTCCCGGCCGGGAACGTCCCGGCGCTGGTGCCGGGCGGTACGGACCCCGAGCCGGCGGCGGTCACGGTGAAGGTCGTGGTGGCCGTCACGTTCGAGGCGCGGCCGGCCGAGGCGGTGGCGACCAGCGTGATCGTCCCGGCCGCCGCGTTCGCCGGGACCCGCACGACGGCGAGCGCGGTACGGCCGCCCGAGACCGTGCCCAGGTTCTGCGAGGACGGCGAGGTCGTCGCCCCCGAGGACGTCAGGCGCACCACGGTGCCGCCGGCCTTGGCCCGCGACGCCGACACCCGCATCGTCGCCGTCAGCGAGCCGCCGGGCGCCGCCGAGACCGCGGAGAGCGACAGGCTCAGCGAGAGCTTCGGCGCGGGGGAGGGCTGCCCCGGCGTGGGGGTCGGGTCCGGCGGGTCGGGGGTGTCGGTCGGCGTCGGGGTGGGCGTCGGCGTCGGATCCGGGTCGTCGGTCGGCGTCGGGGTGGGCGTCGGCTCCTCGCTCGGCGCCGGGGTCTCCCCGGCGGGCTCGCCGCTGGTGCCGGGTGCCGGCTCGGCGTCGCCGAACTCGCTCATCGGGCTGTTGGAGGACGAGGGGCCCGGCAGGCTCGCCGTCACGGCGACGACGGACGCGGTGCCGATGCCGACCGCGAGGACGGACCCCGCCACTTTCAGCGAGCGCTCTGCACGCACATTTCCGCCCATCTCCGATGGCTGACAAGAATGGAAGTGAAAAGGATCGGACCATGTGCCGGGGAACGCGGGCAAGGCTCTGGTGGAGAGTCTGTTGCCGGGTGCGCACCGCCGGTTTCACCGCGCGCCCGGCATTGTCACCGGGCGCGCATTTTCAGGCGCCCGTGGCGCGCTGCCGCAGGTGCATCGCGCGCAGCACCACCTCGATGCCGAACCGCGTCTCCGGATCCTGCAGCCGGTCGCCGAGGGTGCGTTCGAGCTGGCGCATCCGGTAGCGCACGGTCTGCGGGTGGACGTGGAGCTTGTCGGCCATCTCGGCGGCCGTCCCGCGGGTCACCAGCCACACCCGCAGCGTCTCGACGAGCCGCTCGTACTGCGCCGGCGTCAGGTCGTTCATGACCGCCAGCTGGCGTTTGGCGAGCTGCTCGATCAGCGGGATGTCCGACAGCAGCCACAACGTGACCAGGTGGTCCTCGCACAACGTCAGCGGGCCGTCGTCGAGGACGCCGCGCCTGGCCAGCGCGAGCGTCTGCCGGGCCCAGCGCAGCGAGTCGGCGGCGCGGGCGATCGGGACGGTGAGACCGACGGCGGCTCGGTGGTCGGGCAGCGCGGCCTTCAGCATGGCGAGCCGGCCCGGGGTCAGGGGGCCGGGCAGCAGCAGGTGCGGGGAGGACGACTCGAAGTCGACCAGCACGTCCCCGTCGAGGGTGGCGCGCACGTACCGCGCGCTCGGCTGGGTCGCGACCAGGACCACCTCGTCCGGCACCTTCCAGCCGGCCGACTCGGCGAGGTCGCGGATGGCGGCCTTGGCGGCGGACGGGCCCTCGAGGATCAGCCGCAGCAGCCGCCGGCGCCGTTCGTCCACGATCGCGACCGGGCTCTGCTTGGCCTGGACGTAGCCGTCCAGGGCCAGCGCGGCGAGCCGGTCCATGTAGGCGAAGACGGTGTCGGCGAGCCCCGACATGACCGCGGCGGACACGTCGAACCGCGGCGCCGCCTTCATGATCCGGCGCCATGCGACCTGGCCGCTGATGCGGAACGCGGCCTGGAGGCAGTCCAGGCTGCGGCCCTCGTGCGCCTCGAGCTGGCCGAGGCGGCGGCAGGCCTCCTCGTGCGCCGCGCGCACGCCGGCCGGGTCGGCGATCTGGTCGACGAACGCGGCGAGGTGCCGTTCGACGGTCGTCCGCAGGGCCTGGCCGTACGGGCCCTCCAGCGGACGGGCGTACTCGGGGATGTTGCGGCGGATCTCGGTGATGATCTCCTCGGTCAGGCTGGGCAGTTCAGGTCGCATCAGCGAGGCGAGCCCTCGGGGGACGGGGAGCGAAGGATCGTCCAACGCTCCCGGCTCAAGAGTCTGCGTCATCTGGACACACCTCCGTCACCGCCGTCGTCGGGCCGCGGGACCGCTCCCTGGCGGGGCCGCCACCTGGACCGGTCCGGCCTGCTCGCCGGCGGTAGCACGAGACCACGACGGGGGGTGGGACGCGCCGAGCGGGGGACCCCTGCGCACCGTTCCAGTCGTGGTCCAGGACACCTCGAAAGTTAGATGAGATCGCCGCCGCGCTGTACTAAGCCGCTGCCAAAGAAAAGCGGCCAAATGTAAGTGAATGTACATAGAAACCGACCGGATCGGCTGGAGGCCGGAGGGGTCGGCGACAATCCTGGAACGCAGTTCTAGAAGGGGTGATGCTCATCCGGTGATAAACCGCCGGGTGGTCCTTGTGGGAAAGTGCGCCGTTCTCCGTCCCCCGCCGTGCGGCGAGGGACGGCCGGGGCGTCAGGCGGCGGTGTTGAAGGCCTGCGGGAGCTTGGCGCCGAAGAGCATGTCGCCGGACAGCTTGATCTTGCTGTGCATGAACGCGGTGATGCCGTCGAGCGTGCCCGCGCAGAGCCGCAGCAGGTCCGGGCTCGACATGGTGAGGGTGGTGCGGGCCTTGGGGGCGGGGCCGCTGGAGCCGTGCGCCCGGCCGTCGCCGATGTCGAGGTGGTAGACCTTCTCGCCGTCGGGGGTGGTGATGTGCCACTCCACCGTGCCGCTGTCGGAGCCGACCTTCTCCGCCAGGAAATGGTCGCCCATGAGGGCGAAGACGCGGTCGAGCATCGTGTCGGTGCCGGCCTTGGTGATGAAACGGTCGATCAGCGCGTCGTCGCCGCCGGACAGGTCGAGGAACCGCTTGAGCTCCGACGGGCTGCCGATGCCGGCGGCCAGGGTGCCGAGCACGGACGGGTCGATCTTCTCCACCAGCGTCGGGAAGTCGCCCGGCTCCAGTTGTGCCAGCACCTCGCCGATCTCCTTCGCCGTCAGGTCCCCGAGCAGGTTCTGGAGCTGTTCGGGGCTGCTCTCGGCGATCAGGGTCCGGGCGTCGCTCAGGTCGGCCATGAGAACCTCCATCAATCTATGAGACATGGATGACTGTCACGCAGTTTCGAGGTAATGACATGGGTCGTCAAGACGCATAACGAGGCCGACAACGTCCCAGTGCTGCTCGTCGTCCAGTGCGCTGAAAAATTGGAGAACGGATGATAAAAATGCCGATCTCGATGTGACATCGGTCGATGAGACGTCCGTCACCGCCCCACAGCTGGGGAGTACGATATGACCGCCACGTGCGGCTCGTCCGACGGCACGGCGGTTCGGACGGGTTGCGGACGGTCCAGGGCGACGGCCGGGGAGACGTGAAGTAGCGGGCATGGCTGAGTACCGAAATGGCTGAGTACCGAATCGACGACCTGGCGCGGGAGGTCGGGACCACGGTCCGCCACGTTCGCGGGTTCCAGGAGCGCGGGCTGCTCCCGCCGCCCCGGATGCAGGGCAGGGTCGGCTTCTACGACGACTCGCACCTGGCCCGGATCCGCGTCATCGGGCAGCTCCAGGAGCGCGGCTACACGCTGGCGAGCATCGCCGAGATGCTCACCGCCTGGGAGCGCGGCCACAACCTGAGCGACCTGCTCGGCCTGGAGCAGGTGCTGACCGACCGGTGGTCCAGCGAGGAGCCCACCGCCATGACGCTGGCCGAGGTCGTGCGCACGTTCGTGCCCGGCTACCCGGTCGGGGAGCTCGACGGCCGCGCGCCCCGCGATCTGCCGGACCTGGCGCCCGACCTCCGGCGTGCCGAGGAGCTGGGCTTCATCCGCTGGACGGGCGAACGTTTCGACATCCCCAGCCCGGCGTTGTTCGCGGTCGGCGCCGAGCTCGTCGTGTCCGGCATCCCGCTGCACGCGGTCTTCGAGATCGCCGAGGCGCTGCGCGGCGACTGCGACGCCATCGCGCGCCGGTTCGTCCAGCTGACGGTCGACCACGCCGGTCTCGGCGACATCGTCGGCCACTCGCGGCGGCAGGACTTCCGCGAGGTCGCCGACCTCGTGCAGCGCCTGCGGCCGATGGGCATCCGCGCCGTCCAGGGCCTGCTCGCCGGGTCGCTGCACGTCGAGATCCAGGCCGAGCTCGGCCGCCAGATGGAGCAGATCGCTCAACAGGCGCGCACCACGCCGGACCCGGCGCCGCCGGCGTCACCGGCGTCACCAGGCTGAGCGACGAACCACGGCGGGTCGGCACCGGGCGCCGCCTCGGCCAGCCACGCCCGCAGCACCATCAGCAGCTCCAGGTGCAGCGCCGGGTCGTGCAGGGAGTCGCCGAAGAGCTCCTCCAGCCTGCGCATCCGGAGCCGGACCGTCTGCGGGTGGACGTGCAGCCGTTCGGCCGCCGCGGCGGAATGGTGGCCGCACTCGAGCACCGCCGACAACGTCTCGGCGAACCGGTACCGCTGCTTGGGGCGCAGCTCCAGCAGGGGCGCGAGCCGCCGCGCGGCCGTGCCGGCGACCAGGTCCCGGTTGCGCAGGACGGAGAGCGTCGGCAGATGCTCGGTCGCCACGATGAGCCGGTCGCCGGGGACGAGCCCGCGCACGCCGAGCGACAACGCCTGCCGCGCCCAGTGCAGTGACCGGGCGAGCCGGTCGACCGGGACCGCGGGGCCGACGGCGGCGAGCCGCCCGCGCAGCATGTTCTCCAGGGCGCGGCGGCGGCCGGGCCCTTCCGGATCGGGCACGACGAGGCACGGCTGGGTCCGGTGCCGCCCGTCCAGCACGTCGGCCGGCGGGCCGAGCCGCCAGGGCGGGCCCGGGTCACCGCCGCGCAGCGCGACGACCGCGGCCCGCCGCGGGACCGGCCATCCGGCCCCGGCCGCCAGCTCGGTCACCTCGTCCGCCGCGGGCGGCGGACCCTCGACGAGCCGCTCGATCAGCACGCGCCGCCGGTGCAGGCCGGTGTCGAACGCCTCGCCGGCCGTCTCGGCGTGCCCCTGGGCGGCGGCGCGGGTGAGCCGGTTGAGATAGGCGAAGGCCTCCTCGATGACCTGGCCGTACACCGCGGTCGGGATGTCGACCGCCGTCATCGCCTGCGCCAGGTGGCGCACGGCGGTCCGCGCGCTGACGTTGACGGCGGCCTGCCATTCGCGCAGTCCGCGGCCGGCCTCGGCCTCCAGCGAGCCGACCTTGCGGAAGAACTCGGCGACCTGCCCGGACGGCGGCCCGGACCGTTCGATCAGCTCGACGAACTGGTCGACGGCATGGCCGGTGGCGATCTCGATGCCCTGCGCGCAGCCGTCGCCGGCGTACTCGGGGACCTTGCGCCGGACCTCCGCGACCGCCTCCCGCACGATCTCCGGGACCACGCGGCGCACGGTGAGCGACAGCCGGAGTTGCGAGTCGAGGTCGAGGTCAAGGTCGAGCTCGATGGTCTGGCCTGGACCGTCCATCCGCGCACCCCTTCCGCTGGACGTCCCTCCAGACGCGAGTCTCATGGATCTATGTACCGTGGATTTACGTCACAACCGTGCACGGCACGTTTCGCCGATGTCAAGGACCCGCGGCCTCCGGCGGAGCTCTCCGGGAACGCCTATCAATTGATGAGCAGGAATTGTCGGCACTGGGTCACTCGATGACTTTTCCGGGTCTCTTGCCCCTCACTACCGTGGCGGGTGATGGTGGCACGGACGGGCGCCGCCGGACGTGCCGCCATCATCTCGATCCCCTGAATCGGCAACACTCACCGGTGGGGTGTCTTCACCGCCGGTAGTAGTCGATCATGCGGGGGCCGGATGAGCAGGGGGAGCGGCGTACGCTACCGGGTCGAGCGGATCGCGCTGGCCGTCATGGCACTGGCCGGTATCGGAGTCCTTCTCGCCGATCTCCTCGGCTGGCTCGACAGACTGGCGCCGGGCGGCACCCTGCCCCAGGTCACGCTGCTCGTTCTCAGCACCGTGACGGTGTTCCTCCTACTCGAAGTCGACCGCCTCAAATGCTCGACAACGTCAATGCGCAACTTTCCAAGCTCGATATCGAGGGGCCCGCGCTCGAACGCCGGCGAGAACATTACGGCGGCGTGGTCCAGGTGCACCGGCGCTTCCCGAGCCCGAGTTCAAACGGCGTCTGGACGACGCGGTCCGGGAGGTGACCATCCTCCAGACCGGCGCGGGCGGCTCGCCGGCGGGAGGGCCCGTCCCGGCCGCGTGAAGGCGCGGCCGGGACGGGCGTTCTCCGTCAGGCGGTGCGGTCGCCCGGCCGGCGGGCGGTCACCCGCTCCTGGAGCGACATCGCCCGCAGGACGGCCTCGATGCCGAACCGCGTCTCGGGGTCCTTCAGCTGGTCGCCGAGGCTCTGCTCGATCCGCCGCATCCGGTAGCGCACCGTCTGCGGGTGGATGAAGAGGTGCTGGCCGATCTCGGCGGCGGTGCCGCGGGTGATCAGCCAGGCCTGGAGGGTCTCGGTGATGCGCTCGCGCTGCCCGGCTGTCATCGCGTCCAGGCTGGCCAGCTCGCGGCGGGCGATCTGGCCGATGAGCTCGGTGTCCGACAGCAGCCACAACGTGACCAGGTGGTCCTCGCACGCCACCACCGGGCCGTCGTCGATGACGCCCCGTTCGGCCAGGTCGAGCGCCTTGCGCGCCCACCGCAGCGAGTCCGGCGCCCGCACCGGCTGGACGGCGAGCCCGGCGGCGAGCTGCCGTCCCGGGATCGCCGCGCGCAGCATGGCCTTCCGCGCCAGCGTGAGCGGCCCCGGGATCAGCAGGTAGGGCTCGGGCCCCTCCAGGTCCAGCAGCACGTCCTCGTCCAGCGCGGCAGGCGCGCACCGCACGCCCGGCCGGGTCGCCACCAGCGTCACCTGCTCGGGGATCTTCCAGCGCAGCGACTCGGCGAGCTCGGTGATGAGCGGCGCGTTCCCGGCGGAGTCCTCCACCAGGAGCTGGAGCAGCCGGCGCCGGCGACCGTCCATCGCGCCCGCCGGGTGCGTCTTGGCCTCGGCGTAGCCGTTCAGGGACAACGCCACGAGCTCGTCCAGATAGGTGAAGACCGCGTCCGCCAGCCGCGACATGACCGACGACGACAGCTCGTGGCGGGGCGCGATCTTCATCAGCCGCCGCCAGGCGACCTGGCCGCCGATCCGGAACGCCGCCTGGAGGGAGTCCAGGCTGCGGCCCTCGTGCGCCTCGATGCGGCCGAGCTTGCGGCAGATGTTCTCGATGCCGTTCTTGGCGGCCGCGCCGTGCGGCACGGCGATGCGGTCGACGAACGTGGCCAGGCCCTCCTGCACGCCGAGGCGCAGCACGTGGCCGAACGGCCCGTCGATCGACCCCGTGTACTCGGGGATGTTCCGCCGGATCTCGGTGACGATCTCTTCGGCCAGGCTCGGCAGCTCGGGCCGCAGGATCGGGGCCAGCCGCCGGGGCAGGGGGAGTGTCGGATCCTCCAGGAGCCCGGGCTCGAGAATCTCAGTCATGGGTGGCACCTCCGTACCCACCGGCCGCGCCGCGTGGTCGGCCGGCGCGGGCGGGGCACCCGACGGCGGCCTTCCGACATTGCCGGTGGTCACCAGCGATCACGACCCGGGGGTGGGACGCATCGAGCGGGGACCCATGCGCCGGTCCGGCCGTGATCCAGGACACTCCGAAGTGTGTCCCGCGATGCGCACTTTCTCTCTATCGCGAATGAACGCTCCTGCGAAAAAATGCTCACGCAGGTTAATAGCGCGCGGCCTGGCCCTACCCTCCGGCCGGCCGTCACTCCGCCGTGGACAATTTCCGCGGGAGCATTGTCATTCGCCGCTAAACGCGGGTGCGCTCAGGGCGTGGGGGAGGCCATGCGCTTCATGCAGGCGGCGAACGCCTTCTGGATCTTGGCCTTGTCGGCGTCCGGCGGGGGAGTCCAGTTGTCGCCCCTGCCGGGGATGTCCACGCCGTTCCGGCGCATGCACGCGGCGAACGAGGCGCTCACCTGGGGCGCCGGCGGCGCCGAGCGCGGTGTCGCGGGCGGCGGCGGAGCGGAGGTCACGGGGCCGGGCGACGAGCTGGGGGCCGCCGGCGACGCGGCCGGGGGCGCCGCCCCCTCCGGGCCGCCGTCACCGCCGTCCCCGCCGCCGCAGGCCGACAGGAGGAGAACGGCCGACAGGCCGATGACCGGCGCGAGCTTCACGGGACATCATTCCTTCGGGGTGGGCGGCATCCGACACTAGGCACCCCTCCGGAGCCCGTCGACGCACTCGGCGACGGGTCTGGACGCCGTCTTTGTCAGGCGTCTTCGCCTTCTGTTGTTTGGCACGAGATGAGCAGCTTCGTTCCGTCGCCGGTCCTTACGATCGGGTGATTCCACCCGGGGCCGAAGGAGCGTGGCATGGATCCCGTGATCGAGGAGCGCCCGGGCCACAGCAAGCAGGCCCGCCGGTTCGCGCGCTTCATGAAGTACGCCATCCGGCCGATCTTCTTCTACAGCCCGCTGACGCCGCTCATGTTGCGCGCCGCGATCGTCCTGGACCTCGCAGCCCCGCTCCTCATGCGCCGCTCGCGCGACACCGAGATCGAGCGTGTGCGGCTGGACGGCTTCCACGGCGAGTGGATCCGGCCCGCCGGGATCGCCATCAACGACCGGGTCGTCCTGTACCTGCACGGCGGCGGCTTCTTCTGCTGCGGGCTGCGCACGCACCGCAAGCTCGTCGAACGCATCGCCAGGCGTTCCGACGCGGCGGCCTTCTCGGTCGCGTACCGCCAGCTTCCGGGCGCGCCGCTCACCACCTCGATGGCCGACGCCCTCGCCGCGTACCGCTGGCTCCTCGACCAGGGGCACGCCCCCGGGAACATCGTGGTCGCGGGCGACTCCGCGGGCGGCTTCCTCGCGTTCACCACCGCCATCACCGCGCTGAAGACGGGACTCCCCGCCCCGGCGGGCATCGTCGCGCTCTCGCCCCTGGTCGACCTCGACCACGAGAGGCGCGCCGGCTACCCGCACACGAGGAAGGACGTGTACGTCCCCGTCCACCGCCTGAAGGGCCTGAAGAAGCTGCTGCTGAAGGGCGCGGCCGAGGGCGACCCCCTGCCGTCCCCCTGCGACCAGGACCTCCAGAACCTCCCGCCGGTCCTCATCCAGGTCGGCTCCTGCGAGGGCCTGCGCTGGGACGCCGAGCTCATGGCCGAACGCCTGGCCGCGGCCGGGGTCCCGCACCGCCTCCAGATCTGGGAGAACCAGATCCACGTCTTCCCGGCCTTCGCCGGCGTCATCCCCGAAGGCCACCAGGCCATCGACGAGATCTCCGCGTTCGTCCGGGAGGCCGCGGGGAGGCCCGCCGACGCCGCCGCCTGACCGGGGCCGCATCGTGTCCCGCCGAATGGCCTTCCATTCGGCGGAAAACGCGCGACTGTCATCGAGTGATAAATAACCCCGCCCTTTTGTATTCGGGCGAGTGCGGTGCCGCGTAGCAGCGAATGAGCAGGTGGCCGGGCATGTTTGCTCACCGGATGCCAAATGTGACGCGGATGTGGTGTTCGGTATTACGCCGCGGTTAATTGCCTCTCTACTCTTGGGCGGCAGTCCCCCGTTCCGTACGAGAGGCGGCAATGAACGTCAGGATCATCTCGGGTTGGCGCCGGGCCGGCTGGGCCCTCGTCGCCGCCGCGGGACTCGTCTGCGGCCTTCTCGCCGTCGTCACCGTCGTGTCGCGCCCGGCCCCGGCCGCGGCCGCCCCGGAGGGGGTCACGATGCGGTTCCGGTGCGAGTTCCCCCTCATCGGAGCCCAGGACCTCGACATCACCATCAAGACCAACATGCCCAAGGTGGCGGTGGTCGGTGAGCGGCCGGTGCCGCGGATCATCTTCGACACCGTGTCGATGATCAACGACAAGACCACGAACGGGCTCCGGACGCTCGACGCCGCCACATTGTCGGGCACGGCCCTGGCCCGGTCGGCCGCGGTCACGCCCGAGTACCCGAACGGCGTCTCGGTCGCCCCGCGCGCGGAGATCGCCAAGTCGAGCATCCCGCCGGCCGGCGCGTTCAAGGTCCCGGCCTCGGGCTCGACGGTCGGCCTGGCCTTCGAGGAGCCGGGTGCAGGCAGGCTCGTCCTGCGGGAGCTGGTCCTCTTTCCGATCCTGCGCAAGGCGGACGGCAGCCCCACCGACTTCGAGGACGGGCTGGAGGTGCCCTGCGCGCGCACGTCGGGAAGCGACCTGCTGGCCGAGTTCACCATCGTCGCGGAGGACACGCAGCCGCCCGGCACGCCGGGCAGGCCGAGCGTCACCGCGCAGACGGGGACCACCGCGTCGCTGAAGTGGGGTGCGGCGAGCGACGACATCGGCGTCAGCGGCTACAACGTCTACGACGGCACCAAGAAGGTGCTCAGCACCTACGGCCCGGACACCACGGCCACGCTCACCGGCCTGACGCCCGAGTCGGCGCACACCTTCACCGTCACGGCGCGCGACTTCTACGGCAACGAGTCCGAGCCGAGCGACCCGGTCACGGTCCAGCTGGGGCCGGACGTGCCGGAACGGGTGCCGCCGACCACGCCGGGGGACCCGTCGGCGACCCACGTCGGCGGCATCTGGGTCCGGCTGAAGTGGGGCGCCTCCACCGACAACGTCGGCGTCGCCTTCTACGACATCTACAACGGCGGGAAGCTCGCCGCCTCGTTCCCCGGCACCGGCGAACCCGAGGGGTGGGTCGAGGGGCTCCAGCCGCTGACGTCGTACACCTTCGCCGTCCGTGCCCGGGACGCGGCGGGCAACGTGTCGCCGTTCAGCAGGCCGGTCACCGTCCGCACGCTCAAGGGCGCGCCCCAGGGATGCGGCGAGTACCCGGACGCCCCGGCCGACCTCGCCTCGCGGGGATGCGTCTACATGTCGGGGTTCAACAACGTCCAGAAGCTCGACGGCGCGGCGATCGTCAACGACCCGCGGCAGGGCCCGGCGTTCGCGAACGTGGCGTTCAAGACCGTCGAGCAGAAGTACGTCAAGGCCAGGTTCAGGTTCACCCGCCCGCTCCGGTCCACGACCACGTTCCTCACGTTCGGGTTCATGCCGACCACGGCGACGATGGAGCTCACCCAGATCGGCGACGGCTCGCTCGAGGGCGAGTACAAGGGCGACGGCTACGACATCAAGGCGTCGGCGACGATGCGGGTGCGCATCTACGACGCGACGGCCAACGGCGCCCCGGTGAACGTGGGCGCCCGCTGCCAGACCGGGACGCCGATGAAGATCGGGCTCACCGCGAGCCCGGCCGACTACAAGGACATCCTCGAAGGCGGCGTGCTGAAGGGCACGACGGCGATCCCCGCCTTCGCCGGGTGCGGGGTGGGCGAGGACCTCGATCCGCTGTTCACCGGGGCGGTCTCCGGCAGCGGCAACCTGATCAAGATCAAGCAGGGGCCGATCTGCAAGAAGGAGACGGCCGAATGCCTGCCCGTCGACCCGGTGCGCTGAACCGGGAGCCGGCGCCGTGCGAAGGAGAATTGTCAATGAGAGCGTGGACGAGGTCGTTCGGAATCGTCGCCTTCGCCGGGGCGCTGTTCTTCGCCGCCGGCTGCGGGGGAGACGAGGGGCCCGGGCCTGACTCCGCCGATCCGGCGAAGGTGTCCGGAGCGCCCGCGACGAACGCGGGAAATGGCGTGCCGACGACGGCGCTCGACGCCGAGAAGCGCGCCGCGGAGGCCAAGCAGAAGCTCACCGAATGTATGCGGAAGCAGGGCATGAAAGGGCTTCCGAGCCCCGGCGCGAGCCTGTCTCCGCAGGAGCGGGAGGCGGCCCAGAAGTGCGCGGCGCAGATGTTCATGAGCTCCGACTCCGGCCTCCAGTCCAAGATCGAGGCGCTCCGGACCTGCATGAAGGAGAAGGGGGCTCCCGTCCCCGCGGCCGGGGAGCCCTTCCTGCCCAAGACCGATGACCCCAAGGTGGCCGCCGCGATGAAGGCCTGCCAGAAGAGCGGATCCGGCTGACCCTCTCGGCCGCTCCGGTGGCCTGAACTGTCATCGGACGACAAATAACTCAGAAGAATGCTCCGGACGTGAATATCGGCATGTCCGGAGAGTTCGACGAGCCAGATAAATGCTTTGGGAAACAGTGAGTGTAGGCCCGAAAAGTTTGTCACGTGGGCCTGATGACCAATTGTCTACTCGGGAGTAGTTTACGTTCCCGAAACGTCTGTGATGTGCACCACTACACATCAACCTTGGGAGAGGTACGAGTGCAGAAGAAATCAGCACGGCTCAGGACGGGAATCGTCCTCGGCGCGGCCACCGGCCTCGTCGCCGGCCTCACCGGCGCGATGGGTGCGGGCACGGCCTCCGCGGCCCCCTCCGCCGCTGCCGCCGCCAAATCGCTCACCTACACCTGTAACTACCCCCTCATCGGGAAGCGCCAGGTCAAGGTCGACATCGAGACCAACGTCGCGAGCAAGATCGGCGTGAACCAGAGCAGCGGCAAGATCCAGGTGAACTTCACCGCGACGCTGGGCGCGGACACCACCGACGGCCTGAACGCCGTGGACGGCGCCACGATCGAGGGCGCGGCGGACGCGAAGGCCAACATCGTCGGCCCGGGCTACCCCAACGGCCTCAACGTCAACATTAAGAACGCCATCCAGCCGGCGTCCATCCCCGCGAGCGGGCCCTTCCAGCTCAAGGGTTACGGCGAGGCCCCGGCGGTGACCTTCGAGGAGGCCGGCCAGGTCGTCGCGAAGCTCGGCGCGATGGACTTCACCATCCTCCTGAAGAAGAAGGACGGCGGCCCCGCCGCCCTCGGCACGTTCAAGGCAGCGTGCACCCAGGACGCCGGCCAGGACCCGACCGTGGTCACGGCCGAGATCGTCGACGGCGACCAGACGCTGCCGCCCGCCCTGCCGGTCCCGTCGTACTTCCCCTACTCCGCCGCCCCCGTGGCGCCCGGCGTGCTGAAGTACGGCTTCAACCTCAAGGGCGAGTCGTTCATCAAGAACGCCAACGGCAAGGTGCCGCTCACCGGCAACATCGGCGTCGACGTGGACGGCGCCACCGGCGCCATCACCGGCGACCTGGTGCTCAACAAGACCTCCGGCCAGATGAACATCCTGGGCTTCCTGCCCGTCACCGCCGAGGTCGACTTCGAGCAGATCGGCAAGACCACCGGCACCTACGCCAACGGTGAGATCGCCACCACCTCGACCATGAACGTGAAGATGCCGAACTTCCTGGTGTTCGGCGCCATCCCGGTCGGCGGCGGCGCGAACTGCAAGACCACCGAGCCCTCCGTGGTCAAGCTCACCTCCGCCGGCGGCCAGTTCTTCAACCCGAAGACCGGCGGCGCGATCAGCACCAAGGACTACAAGATCGCCGCGATCAAGGACTGCGGTCCCCTCGAGGGCATCCTCAGCCTCTTCGCCGCCGGCACCGGCAACACGATCGACCTCAACCTCACCCCCAAGGCCTGACCTCCGGCCCCGACCCCCTGACCAGGGCAGCGCCCCCGGCGCCGGCACGTCCGGTGCCGGGGGCGGCCCGACCTGTCTCACAAACGAGAGGTAGCAGGTGAAACGTAAGAGATCGTTCAGGAGAGTCAGGACCACCGCGGTCCTGGCCGCCGCGAGCATGGCCGTGTCCGGCCTGGTCGGCGTGGTAGGGACGGGAACCGCCTCGGCGGAGCCGGTCTCGCTGTCGCTCGGCTACCGATGCAACTACCCGCTGATCGGCACGAAGGACATCACCGCCGACATCACCTCCGACATCCCCAAGTCGGTCCAGGTGGGCGAGGCGGTCCCGCGCTTCGTGGTCAACGCGACCACGACGATCGGCGCGGACACCACCGAGGGCCTGTACACGATGAACGCCGCCACGATCGAGGGCTCGGCCGTGGCGCAGGCGCGTGTGTACACCCCCGACTTCCCCAACGGCGTCGGTGCGAACACCACCGTCGCGCTGGAGAAGACCAACGTCCCCGAGTCCGGCCCGTTCTCGGTCAAGGCCACCGGCCAGACCCCCTCCCTGACGTTCGACACGGCCGGCTGGGGCCAGATCAACGTCGGCAACATCACGCTGACGGTCACCCCGAAGGACGCGGCCGGCAACCCGACCGCGCTGGGCACGCTGAACGTCACGTGCTACCAGAAGCCGAACCAGGACAACGTCCTGGCTCAGGTGGAGATCACCGAGAGCGGTGCCCCCAGCGGCGGCCCGGCGCCCGCGAAGGTCAACCGGCCGACGCCGCAGGGCACCGAGCCGGGCACCAAGACCTACGAGCCGCGCCTCAACGAGATCACCCTCAACTACACCTGCCCGTACCCGCTGATCGGCCGGCACCCCCTTTCGGTGAAGGCCTCGATCGACTACCCGGCGCAGATCCCGCTCAACACCTACGCGCCGCGGATCGCGATCCAGTCGGTCAGCACGACGGACCCGGAGACCACCGAGGGCCTGCTGACGCTCGACCCGCCCGTGAAGACGGTCGAGGGCACGGCGCTGGCCTGGTCCACGCTCCGGGCACCTGAGGTCCCCGGGACGGCCGGCCTGCTCGCCCGGGTGAAGCTGCCGATCAACAAGACCGAGATCCCGCCGGGTCCGCCGTACCAGCCGCTGGTGATCCCGGCCGCCGGTGGGGCGCCGCAGCTGGTCTTCGCCCAGGCGGGCGACGCCTCGCTGTCGGTGGAGAAGATCGACCTGACCCTGACGCCGCGGCTCGCGGACGGCTCGCCGCACCCCGACCTCGGCACGTTCACCCGGACCTGCACGCTGGTCGCGGGCCAGGACAACATCATCAGCCGGTTCACGATCGGTGACTCGACCCCGCAGCCGCCCGCCGCGGTCACGGGTCTTGCGGTCGACGGTGCCGCCACCGACACGACCGTGCCGCTGAAGTGGAACGCCTCGCAGGGCGCGACCAGCTACACCGTCTACAACGGTGACACCAAGGTCGCCGAGAACGTCACCGGCACCTCGTACACGGTGACCGGCCTCGAGGCGGGCAAGCAGTACACGCTCAAGGTCGTGGCCGTGAACGCGGCCGGGGCCTCGCCTCCCGCGGAGGTCCAGGCGACCACGATCCTGCAGAAGCCGGCCGCGGTCACCGGTCTCCAGGCGACGGCCAAGACGCACAACACCGTGACCCTGGCCTGGAGCGAGGCGGCCCGCGCCACCTCGTACACCGTGAAGTACGGCGACCAGACCAAGGAGGTCACCGGCACCACCGCGGTGATCGACGGCCTGACCCCGAACACCGACTACACCTTCTCGGTGGCCGGCGTGAACGGCGCCGGTCCCGGCGACGCGGCGACGGTCGCGCAGAAGACCGACCCCGAGCCGGTCCAGGTGCCGGCCGCGGTGACCGGTCTCGAGGCGACCGGCAAGACCCACAACACCGTGTCCCTCAAGTGGAACGCCGCCACCGGCGCGGAGTCGTACACCGTGTCGTACGCGGGCAACACCGAAGAGGTCACCGGTGGCGCCACCACGGTCACCATCGCCGGCCTGACCCCCGACACCGACTACAGCTTCTCGGTGGCCGGCAAGAACAGCGCAGGCACCGGCGGCGCGGCGACGGTCTCGCAGAAGACCGACACCGAGCCCGTCGTCAAGCCCGTGCCGGTGACCGGTCTCGAGTCGACCGGCAAGTCCCACAACACGGTATCGCTGAAGTGGAACGCCGCCGCGGGCGCGGACAAGTACGTCGTGACCTACGGCGACCAGTCCAAGGAGGTCGTCGGTGGCGCCACCGAGACCACCGTCGAGGGCCTGACGCCGGAGACCGACTACACCTTCTCCGTCGCCGGCGTGAACAGCGCGGGCGCCGGTGACGCCGCCCAGGTCAACGTGAAGACCGACCCGGCGCCGGACGAGAAGCCGGCCGACCTGACCGGCCTGACCGTGACCGGCAAGACGCACAACACCGTGACGCTCGGCTGGAACGCCGCCGCGCGGGCGACCTCGTACAAGGTCACCTACGGCGACCAGACCAAGGACGTCGCCGGTGGCGCCACCACCGTCACCATCGACGGCCTGACCCCGGCCACCGACTACACCTTCTCGGTCGCCGGAGTGAACACCGCCGGCACCGGCGGTGCCGCCACCGCCACCGCGAAGACCGACCAGGAGCCGGACCAGAAGCCCGGCGCCGTCAACGGTCTCGAGGTGACCGGCAGCACCTTCGACTCGGTGTCGCTGAAGTGGAACCCGGCCGACCGCGCCGACAAGTACAAGGTCGACTGGGGTTCGGGGGCCGAGGAGGTCACCGCCACCTCGTACACCGTCAAGGGCCTCAGCCCGCTGACCGACTACAAGGTCACCGTCACCGGCGTGAACGACCACGGCACCGGTACGCCGGCCGAGGTCAGCGTCAAGACCCCGGCCAAGCCGGACGTCACGGCCCCCTCGGTCCCGGCCGACGTCAAGGCCGCCGTCGCGGGCAGCACCGTCAACCTCACCTGGGCCGCGGCCAAGGACGAGGACGGCGGTTCGGGCCTGGCCGGGTACGTGCTGTACCAGAACGGCCAGAAGGTGCCCGGTGTGATCACCGAGCCGAAGAAGGCGGTGACCGGTCTCGCGGCCGGCACCTACACCTTCGAGGTCGCGGCGGCCGACAAGGCCGGCAACGAGTCCGGCCGCAGCACCCCGCCGACCACCGCGAAGATCGACCCGCCCGCGGGTGGCAACACCTACGGGCTCGCCGGCACGTCCGCCATCAAGGGCGCGAACGGCAAGGTCGGCCTCAGCGGCTCGGTCACCGCGGTGATCGACGGCGGCAAGGTCAGCGCCGATCTGACGCTGAACCCGGCCACCGGGACGTTCTCGATCTTCGGGTTCATCCCGGCCACGGCCAACATCACCTTCGTGCCGCAGGGCAAGACGACCGGCACCGTGTCCGGTTCCGCCCTGTCCACCGAGACCAAGACGATCGTCAAGGTCCCGGTCGTGAAGGTGTTCGGCATGGAGGTCGGCGGCGGTGCGAACTGCCAGACCGGCTCCGCCGCCACCATCCCGCTGAAGTCCACCGACTGGAACGTGGGCACCGGCGGGACGCTCAAGGGCACCTACACGCTGCCCGCCCTCACGGGCTGCGGCCCGCTCACCCAGATCATCAGCGCGCTCGTCGCCGGTCCTGGGAACACCGTCGACCTGAAGGCCACCAAGAAGTGACACCCGGCCACTGATCGTCAGGTCATGAACGGAGCCCCCGCCGCCGCGTCAGGCGGCGGCGGGGGCGCCCCGGACCCCGATCCCCCGGCCCTTCGACCACGGCCACCCGTCTTGACGTGATCTTGCAGAGCTCGGCGCAGGAGCTGTCGGATCACGCCGGAACGGGAGCACTCGGCCGGTGAACTCATCACCGAATGACAAAGAATTCCCGGGCGGCTTTCCTGGGCCAACATTCCTGCTGCGCGACTGTTGGCGGACTCGCCCTCGTCTGTAACATTCCCGGCACATCGGGAAGTGCATAAGGAGAAGAAACATGGTGCGACGCATGTTCTGCGGGATCGCGCTCGCCGGCCTGGTGGTCCTCCCGATGTCCGCCTGCGGCGGAGACGACGACAAGCCCGACCCCAAGGTCGCCTGGGCCGCCAAGGTCTGCGACGGCGTCAAGAAGAACACCAGGAAGGTGCAGGCGCCGGCGCTGGACCCGAAGAACGCCAGGAAGTCGCAGACCGCGATCCTCGGCTTCCTCGGCGACATGAACGACCAGCTGTCGGCGCAGGCGACCAGCCTGAGCGCCGCCGGCGCGCCGCCGGTGGGGGCGACGGCCTACCGGACCGCCCTGGCCAACCTGACGCAGGTCCGCGACGAGCTGACCTCCGTCACGGCCAGCATCGAGAAGACCAGGGTCACCGACATGAAGTCGCTCACCAGGGCGCTCGGCTCCCACCAGACCAGGATGAGCGGGTTCAACTCCTACCAGGGCCCCGCCAAGGAGCTCAGGGCCAACGTGGAACTCAACACCGCCTTCAGCGACGCCCCGCAGTGCAACGGCGTCGGAATCTGAGTTTGTCAGTTTCCTGACAATGACCGGCGCCCCGGAAGTCGAATTTGTGGGGCGGCCCGCATAGTCCGGCAAGGGGCCGGGCACTAGCGTGAACTAAAAGGCTTTCATTGCCTGCCGAAATGGCTTTTGGAGATCATCTCCATAAGCTTGGAGCGGTGAATGAAAAAGCGTTGTGAGGAGCCCGTGAAAAGCATCGAGACCCCGCCCGCCGGGGGCCGGTCGTGACGAGTCAGACGGCTCGGGCGCTGGCGTTCCCGGTCAACGCGATGCGGACCATCGGACAGGTGTTCCAGCTCGCGGCGACCGTGATCGGGCTGCTGTTCCGCACGAAGTTCCAGTTCCGCGAGTTCGTCGACCAGTTCTGGTTCATCGCGAGCGTGACGATCCTGCCGGCGTCGATCGTGTCGATCCCGTTCGGCGCGGTCACGTCGTTGCAGGTGGGTTCGCTGATCCAGCAGCTGGGCGCGGAGAGCTTCACCGGCGCGGCCAGCGTGCTGGTCATCATCCAGCAGGCGAGCCCGATGGTGGTGGCGCTGCTGGTGTCGGGCGTGGCCGGGTCGGCGATGTGCGCCGACATGGGCTCGCGCACGATCCGCGAAGAGATCGACGCGATGATGGTGCTGGGCGTCTCGCCGATCGAGCGGCTGGTGGTGCCGCGGGTCGTGGCCTGCATGGGCGTCGCGGTCCTGCTCAACGGGCTGGTCTCGGTCGTCGGGGTGAGCGCCGGCTACTTCTTCAACGTCTTCATGCAGGACGGCACGCCGGGCGCCTACCTCGCGAGCTTCTCCGCGCTCGCCCAGCTCCCCGACCTGTACGTGGGCCTGGTCAAGGCGCTCATCTTCGGCTTCATCGCCGGGGTCGTCTCGTCCTACCTGGGCCTCAACCCCGGCAAGGGCCCCAAGGGCGTGGGGGACGCGGTCAACCAGTCCGTCGTCTACGCGTTCCTCGTGCTCTTCGTCGTCAACATGCTCCTCACCGCGATCTATCTGCAGGTCGTCCCACCGAAGGGAGGATGACCGATGAGCATCCCGTTCCCCGGCAGAAGGGCGCTCCGGAACCCGGGCCGTGCGTTCCGGTTCCTGGACCAGCCCGGCGACCAGCTCATCTTCTACACGAAGACGCTGCTGTGGACGCCGCGCACGATCCGCCGGTACCTCAAGGAGGTCCAGCGGCTGCTGTCGGAGGTCGCGTTCGGCAGCGGCGGCCTCGGGGTCGTCGGCGGCACCCTCGGCGTCATGATCGCGATGACGCTGGCGACCGGCGTGGTCGTCGGCATGCAGGGTTACTCGGCGCTCCAGCAGATCGGGTCGGCGGCGTTCACGGGCTTCGCGTCCGCGTACGCCAACACCCGGGAGATCGCGCCGCTGGTCTCCGGCCTGGCGCTGAGCGCGACCGTCGGCGCGGGCTTCACCGCCCAGCTCGGCGCGATGCGCATCAACGAGGAGATCGACGCGCTGGAGGTCATGGGCATCCCGAGCCTGCCCTACCTGGTGACCACGCGGATCGTCGCGGGCACCGTGGCGATCATCCCGCTGTACGGGGTCGGGCTGGTCAGCTCGTACTTCTCGGCGCGGGTCGTCACGACGGTGTTCAACGGGCAGTCGGCCGGCACCTACGACCACTACTTCGGGTTGTTCCTGTCGCCGGTGGACGTGCTGCTGTCGTTCCTCAAGGTCTTCATCTTCAGCGTGATGGTGATCATCTCGCACTGCTACTACGGCTTCCGCGCCGCCGGGGGACCGGCGGGCGTGGGCCAGGCGGTCGGCAAGGCCGTGCGCACGTCGATCCTGCTGATCGGCATCACCGACTTCTTCATGAGCCTGGCGATCTGGGGGACCACGACGACGGTGAAGGTGGCCGGATGAGCAAGGGGCGGCGGAGAACGGAGCAGGGCGACATGCTCCGGCGCAGGCTGGCCGGGGTCGTCTTCCTGCTGGTCCCGGTGCTGCTGGTGGTCCTGTCGATGGCCGTGTACGACAAACGGTTCACCAGGGTCTCGATGGTGACGCTGCACGCGGCGAGCACGGGCAACTCGCTGCACCAGTACGCGGACGTCAAGCTGCGCGGCGTCACGGTCGGCGAGGTGCGGGAGATCCGCGCCAACGGCTCCGGCGCGACGCTCAGGCTGGCGATCCATCCGGACAAGGTGAGGATGCTCCCCTCGAACGTGTCGGCCCAGATGTTGCCGACCACGCTGTTCGGGCAGCGGTACGTGGCGCTGATCCCGCCGCTGCGGCCGAGCCCGCAGCGGCTCGTGGCGGGCAGCGTGATCAGCCAGGACCGGTCGTCCAACTCGATCGAGCTGCAGCAGGTGCTGGACGACATGTTGCCGCTGCTCACCGCGATCGAGCCCGCGAAGTTGTCGTTCACGCTGAGCGCCATCGCGCAGGCGCTGGACGGCCGCGGCGCGCAGCTCGGCACGACGATCGTCGAGCTGGACGCCTACCTGAAGAAGATGAACCCGACGCTGCCCGCGCTCAACCGCGACATCACCGAGCTGGTCGCGCTGACCCGCAACTACAGCGACGCGGTCCCCGAGGTGATCCAGGCGCTCAACGACGCCACGTACACCAGCCGCACGCTGGTCGACCAGCAGGCGGGGCTGAGCACGGTCTACTCGTCGGTGACCGCCGCCTCCCAGGACCTCACCGACTTCCTGAACGAGAACTCCCAGAACATCATCCGGCTGTCGGCGCACAGCAGGCCGAGCCTCCAGGTGCTCGCCAAGTACTCGCCCGAGCTGCCCTGCACGCTGCGCATGCTGAACGACTTCATCCCCAGGATGGACGAGGTCCTCGGCAAGGGCACCAAGCAGCCCGGCCTGCACGTGAACGTCACGACCATGCGGTCCAAGGGTGCCTACCGGCCCGGCCGGGACAGGCCGGTGTACCGCGACAAGAGCGGCCCCGACTGCTACCCGGTGCCGTACGCCGCGAACGCCTCGACGGTCAGGATCAGCCGTGGCGGGCTCGGGCTGCCCAACTCCCCGGAGGAGAACCGGCTCATCAACGAACTGCTCGCCCCCGGCCTCAACGAGGTGCCGGGCGCCCTCCCCGACTGGAGCAGCGTCCTGCTCGGCCCGATCTACCGAGGCAAGGAGGTGACGGTCCGATGAAGAGCCGGAGCATGGCACGCCCGCTCGTCAAGTCGCTGCTCTTCGTGGCGTTCACCGGTCTGGCCACGGCCGTCCTCGCGGTCAGCATCGCCCAGACCAACGTCGGCGACACGCGCGGCTACACGGCCCGCTTCACCGACGCGTCCGGGCTCCGCGAGGGCGACAGCGTGCGGATCGCCGGCGTGCAGATCGGCCGGGTCGACGGCGTGCGCGTCACCGAGCGGCGGATCGCCCAGGTGAAGTTCTCGATCGAGCGCGACCGCACGCTGCCGGCGTCGGCGACCGCCACGATCAAGTACGTCAACCTGGTCGGGCAGCGTTACGTCGAGCTCGACCGCGGCACCGGTTCCACCGGCACGCTCCGGCCCGGCGCCACGATCCCGCTCGAACGCACCAAGCCCGCGCTCGACCTCACCCAGCTGTTCAACGGCTTCCGCCCGCTGATGCAGGCGCTGTCGCCGAACGACATCAACAAGCTGGCGGAGTCGATCATCCAGGTCTTCCAGGGCGAGGGCGGCACGCTGGAGACGCTGCTGTCCACCATCGGCTCGCTCACCAGCACGGTCGCCGCCAGGGACCAGGTGATCGACCAGGTCATCGCCAACCTCAATGGGCTGCTCGACACCCTCAACGGCCGCAGCGGCCGGGTGGTGGAGCTGGTCGACACGCTGCAGCGGCTCGTCTCCGGCCTCGCCGCCGACCGCCGTCCGATCGGCGAGGCGATCGGCGCGCTGGACGACCTGGCGCGCAGCACCGCGGGCCTCCTGGAGGTCGGCCGGGACCCGCTGAAGAAGGACATCGCGCAGCTGGGCCGGCTCTCGGGGAACCTGGCGGACGAGTCGGCCACCCTCGACAAGTTCCTCAACACGCTGCCGGTGAAGATGAACGCCATCGGCCGCCTCGGCTCGTACGGCTCCTGGATGAACCTCTACCTGTGCCAGGCCTCGCTGTCGGGCGTCCAGTACGAGCAGTACCCCGACTCCCGGCGCCCGCCGCCCACCGGCATCCCGATCACCCAGGCGAGGTGCACGTCATGAGCAGGACGAAGGGCGCCCCCGCCGGGCGGCCCGCGCGCGGCCCGGCCCGCCTCCGCGGGCCCGCCCGCCTCCGCCGGCCGCTGTTCAAGCGGGTGCGGGACCGCAACCCGATCACCGTCTTCATCGTCGGCATGGTGTTCTTCACCGTCCTCGGCGCGGCCGCGTTCCGTGCCGCCGACCTGCCGGTCATCGGCGGCGGCACCACGTACCGCGCCGACTTCAGCGAGGCGGCCGGGCTGCGGCCGGGCAACGAGGTGCGGGTCGCCGGCGTGAAGGTCGGCAAGATCACCGGGGTCAGGCTGGACCGGGGCAGGGTCAGGGTCACGTTCCGGGTGAAGGACGCCTGGGTCGGCGACGCCAGCACCGCCGCGATCTCGATCAAGACGGTGCTGGGCGACAAGTACCTGGCCGTCGACCCGCTCGGCACCGGCCCGCAGGACCCGGACGCCACCATCCCGGTCGCCCGGACGATGTCGCCGTACGACGTGACCGCCGCGTTCGACGACCTGAGCACCTCGCTGGTCAACCTCGACTCGGCGAAGCTCGGCGAGAGCCTCCAGACGCTCTCCGCGGCCTTCGCGGGCACGCCGCCCGCGATGCGCAAGGCCCTGACCGGCGTCACGGCGCTGTCGAAGGTGATCGCCGAACGTGACAGCGAACTCAAGCGGCTGCTCGCCGGGACCAACAAGTTCTCCGGCACGATGGCCGGCCAGACCACGCAGGTGGAGACGTTGCTGCGCGACGGCAACCTGCTGCTCGCCGAGCTGCGCAAACGCCGCGACGCCATTCACGGGCTGCTCGTCGGCACCCAGAAGTTGTCGGCCGAGCTGTCCGGGCTGGTGGACGACAACCAGAAGCAGCTCGCGCCGGCGTTGCGGTCCCTCGACCGGGTCGCGGCGCTGCTCGAACGCAACAGGTCCGACCTCAACCGGGCGTTGTCGGTCGCCGGCCCCTACACCCGGCTGCTCGGCAACTCGCTCGGCAACGGCCGTTGGATGGACGGCTACCTCTGCGGCGCCGTCCCGCCCTCGTACCACCTGCCGCCCAAGCAGGCGGAGCAGCAGAAGCCCGGACGGTGCCAGCCCCCCAAGCGAGGCCGCTGATGCAGCAGACCATCATCCTCAACGACCGGCGCGCCCGGCGGTACCGGCGCGTGCGCCGGGCCCTGACGGTCGCGATCGCCGCGGTCATGGCGGTCGTGCTCGTCGCCGTGGCGTTCTCGGTCCTGACGGGCCGGCCGGTCACGAAGATCACGGCCTACTTCACCCAGGCGGTCGGCGTGTACGTGGGCTCCGACGTCCGCGTCCTCGGCGTGAAGGTGGGCACCATCGACTCGGTGCGGCCCGAGCCCACCCGGGTCAGGGTCGTGCTGAAGGTCGACCACGGCGTGGAGATCCCGGCGAACGCGGGGGCGCTGGTGATCGCGCCGAGCGTCGTCGCGGACCGCTACATCCAGCTCACCCCGGCCTACACCGGCGGCACGAGGATGGCGGACGGCGCCGTCATCCCCGGCGACCGCACCGGCACCCCGGTGGAGATCGACACCCTCTACGGGACGGTCAAGAAGCTCGCCGCCGACCTCGGGCCGAACGGGCTCAACAAGAACGGCGCGCTGTCGAACGCCCTCCGCACCGGTGCCCGCAACTTCGAGGGCAACGGCCAGGCGACCGGCGAGACGGTCGAGCAGCTCGGCAAGGCCGCCAGGACGCTGAACGGCTCGCAGAAGGACCTGTTCGGCACGATCGTCCACCTGCAGAAGTTCACGACCATGCTGCGGGCCAACGACTCCCAGGTCAGGCAGGCCGAGCAGCAGCTCGCCGACGTGACCGGGTTCCTCGCCGCGGACCGCGAGAACCTGGCCGCCGCGCTGCGGCTGCTCGCCGAGGCCCTCGGCAAGGTGAAGACGTTCATCCAGGACAACCGCGCGCTGATCAAGGCGAACGTGGACAAGCTCGCCTCGATCACGCAGGTGCTCGTCGACCAGCGGCGTTCCCTCGCCGAGGCGCTGGACGTCCAGCCGCTCAACGTGCAGAACGTCCTCAACGCCTACGACCCGACCCTCCGCGGCCTCATGGGCCGCGGCAACCTCAACGAGCTGAGCATGGGCGGCGCCGCCACGACGAGCGCACCGCCGCTGCCGCTCCCGGCCGTGAACGGAGGTGGCGGCTGATGCGCCGCCTCGCATCCATCGGTCCCAGGGCCGCGTCGCTCGGCCCCAGGGCCGCGCTGGCCGCGCTGGCCGTCTCCGTGCTCGCCGGTTGCAGCGGCGGCGGGGTCAGCGGCGTGCAGGACCTCCCGCTGCCCGGCGGCGCCGACGTCGGGAAACGCCCGTACGAGGTGAAGGCCCGGTTCGCGAACGTGCTCAACCTGGTGCCGCAGTCGGCGGTCAAGGTCAACGACGTCGCGGTGGGCCGGGTCAGCAAGGTCTCGCTGCCGGCCGGCGGCTGGGAGGCGGAGGTGACGCTCCTGGTCAACGGCGACGTCAAGCTGCCCGCGAACGCGTACGCGCAGCTGCGCCAGTCGAGCCTCCTCGGCGAGAAGTACGTGGCGCTGACCCCGCCGTCCACCGGCGCGACCGGCACGCTCGCCGACGGCGGCACGATCCCGGCCGAGCGGACCAACCGCAACCCCGAGATCGAGGAGGTCTTCGGCGCGCTGTCGCTGCTGCTGAACGGCGGCGGGCTCAACCAGATCAAGACGATCACGACCGAGCTCAACAACGCGCTGAACGGCAACGAGCCGCAGGTCAAGTCGATGTTGCAGCAGGTCACCAAGCTGACGTCCACGCTGGACGGCAACAAGCGGGGCATCACCGACGCGCTGGACGGGCTCAACCGGCTCTCCGCGACGCTCAACGGCCGCCGCGCGCAGATCAACACGGTGCTGGACGACCTGGAGCCGGGCCTGAAGGTGCTCGAACGGCAGCGCGGCGCGCTGGTGGGCATGCTCGAGGCGCTCGACCGGCTGTCGGGGATCGCGGTGACGACGATCGACAAGAGCAGGGACGACATGGTCGCCGACCTGAAGGCGCTGGAGCCGACGCTGCGCAAGCTGGCGGACTCCGGCACCGACCTGCCGCGCTCGCTCCAGGTGCTGCTGACCTATCCGTTCACCGACGCGGTGCTGCCCGCGATCAAGGGCGACTACCTGAACGTGTACCTCACGGTGGCCGCCGTTCCCGGCACGCCGAAGCTCGTCCCGCCGATCACCGCGTCGACGTCCCCGGCGCCGGCCGGAAAGCAGGCGCCCGCCGGGAAGCAGACCCCCGCGGGCGAGCAGGCGCCGGCCGGGCGGCGGGAGGCGTCGCCGCCACTGCCGCTGCCGTCGGCCGGCGGCGCCGAGACGGTCGCGCCGCCGACCGTCGGGGGAGGGCAGGGCTGATGATCACCATGGTGACCCGGGTCAAGGTGTGGGCCTTCGCCCTGCTGGCCGTCATCACGCTCTCGTTCGTCGGCGTCCGCTACGCGAACCTGGGCGGCTACGTCGGCTACCGCGACTACTACGTGGTGAACGTCGACCTCGCCGAGGCCGGCGGGCTCCTGCAGTACGCGGACGTCACCTACCGCGGCGTCTCGGTCGGCCGCGTCGGGCCCATCCGGCTCACCGACGACGGGGTCGTCGCGGAGCTGCGCATCAAGAAGTCGGCGCCCAAGATCCCGCAGAGGAGCGCGGCGCTCGTGGCCAACCGTTCCGCGGTCGGCGAGCAGTACATCGACCTGCGCCCCGAGGTCACCGGCGGCCCGTACCTCGCGGCCGGCGCCCGGATCGACCGCGCCTCCACCCGTACCCCGGCCCCGGTCACCGACCTCCTGCGCAGCGTCAGCGACCTGTCCCGGTCGGTGCCGCTCGACGACTACCGGACGATGATCAGCGAGCTGGGCACCGCGTTCACCGGGCAGAGCCAGAACCTCCAGGCGCTCCTGGACAGCGGCGCCGCGTTCACCCGCGAGGCGAACGCGCACGTCCAGCCGACCACGCGGCTCATCGTCGACAGCGAGGTCGTCCTGCGCACGCAGAACCAGGAGGCCGGCTCGCTCAAGGCGTTCGGCACCAACGCGCGCCTGCTGGCGCGGCAGCTGCGCGAGTCCGACGGCGACTTCCGCAGGCTGGTGGCCGCGGCGCCCGGCGCGTCCGAGCAGTTCGCCGGGCTCGTCCGCGACCTCGACCCCAACCTCAGCGTGGTGCTCGCCAACCTGCTCACCACCTCCGACATCCTGCTCACGCGGGTGAACGGGCTGGAGGAGCTGCTGGTCAAGGTGCCCCACGCGGTCTCCGCCGGATCGTCGATGATCGACAACGGCAAGCTCAACTTCGGCATGGTGACCACGTTCTTCCAGCCGTTGCCCTGCACCCAGGGGTACGGCGGCACGCGGTACCGCAACGGCCTGGACGTGTCGGCCGGGCCGCCGCTCAACACCGCCGCCCGCTGCACGATGCCCGCCTCCAGCGGCGTGAACGTGCGCGGCGCCGCCAACGCCCCGCGCGGGGGAGTGCCGGTGCCGGCGCGTCCCGACTCGCTCATGAGCGCGGCAGGCGACCCGTCGCTGCCCGGCGCCCTCGGCCTGCCCGCGCTGACCGCCACGACGACCGGTCTCGGCGGGCTCCTCGGGCTGAACGGAGACAGGGAATGACCGCGACCCGCCTCGGCACGCTCCTGATCGCCCTCGCCCTGGTGCTCCTCGGCTGGTCGGGCTGGTCGCTCCACCGGACCTGGAACGCGGGCGGCGACGACCTCGGCAAGGACCGCGACCTCGTCCTCACCACCGGCAAGCGGCACGTCGCGGCGCTCAACAGCATGGACTGGAACCAGAGCGACGCCGGGCTGCGCCAATGGCTCGCGTCGTCCACCGGACCGCTCCACGACCAGCTCAAGCGCGAGTCGGCCACGAGCCGGCAGAAGATCCTCAAGGCCCGCACCAGCGCGGCCGCGACGGTCGACGACGCCGCGGTGTTGTCGCTGGACGTGCGGTCCGGCACGGCACAGATCATCGCCACGGTGCGGGTCAGGCTCACCCCGGTCACCGGGCAGCCCACCGTCCAGCGCAAACGTTACGAGGCCGGGCTCACCCGGACGCCCGCGGGCTGGAAGCTCAAGTCGCTGACCGCGATCCCGGTCGGCGCGGGCTGAGGAGAACACGATGGCGACCATCATCGAGGACCCGTCGACCGAGGACGACGAGCACACCGCCGTCCGTTCGCGCCGGCCGTTCGTCCTCCGCCTCTGCGTCGCGGTGGTGATCGGCCTCGCGGCGGCCGGCCTGTTCGCCCTGCGCGGCCAGGCGGGCGGCGAGACGTCTCCCAACCGCGCCCTCACCGACGCCGACGCCACCACCAAGGCCGTCGGCGACGTGAGCAACGCCCTCACCCGGATCTTCACCTACTCCTCGGCCGACACCGCCACCGCCGAACGTGCCGCCGCCGAGTCCCTGACCGGCCGCGCCGCGGCCGACTACCGCCGCCTGTTCGCCCAGGTCGAGCGGCAGGCGCCGGCCGGCGGCCTCAGCCTGAGGACCCGGGTCGTGCGCGCCGGCCTGGTCAGCCTGACCGGCGACCGGGCGCGGCTGCTGGTGTTCCTCGACCAGGTGACCACCCGGAACGGCAAGCCCGGCGCCTCGACGGCCGCCGCCCAGCTCTCGGTCACCGCAGTGCTCCAGGACGGTCTCTGGCGCATCACCGAGCTCACGTCCCGCTGACCCGACGATCTCGCCGAAGGGGGTGACACCGATGGCCGACGAAGCCGCGGTGGGCGTCATGGAGGAAACCGACGAGCCCAAGCCCGAGGACAAGGCCAAACCCAAGCCCGAGGCCGAGGCCGAGCCCAAGCCCGAGCCCGAGGACAAGGCCAAACCCGAGGACAAGACCAAGGCCGAGCCCGAGGACAAGCCCGAGGACAAGGTCAAGACGCAGGATGAGGCCGCCTCGGAGGACGAGTCCGAGCCGGACGAGGAGCCCGAGCCTGAGCGGAAGAAGGAGGCACGGGCACGGGCACGGCCGCGGACGTCCGCACGGGTGCGGGAGCGTGACCCGGTGCGGGATCCGGTGGGGGTGGTGGCGATCGTGCTGGTCTCGATCGCCGCGCTGGCCGCGCTGTGGTCGGGGTGGTCGTGGTACGGGGCGGAGCACGACGACTCGCTGGCGTACTCGCGGCTGCGCGACCAGGCGCTGCAGAGCGGCGAGCAGGCGGTCCAGAACCTCAACACCCTGGACTACCGGACGCTGGACGCCAGCCTGCGCTCCTGGCAGGACTCCACCACCGGCAAGATGAACTCCGACATCGTGCAGGGCCGGGCGACCTTCGAGCAGCAGACCCAGCAGGCCAAGACGGTCACCAGGGCGCGGATCCTGGAGAGCGCGATCACCGAGCTGGACGCCCACGCGGGCAGGGCGCGGGTCATCGTCGCGGTCGAGATCGTCGTCACCCCGCCGAGCGGCGCGCCCGCCACCAAGCGCGACCGGCACATCGCCGAGCTGACCAGGACCTCGGCGGGCTGGAAGGTCAGCGCCCTGGGCCCCGCCCCCGTCGGCAACTCCTGAGAAACGCGGACCGCGAAGGACCACCCATGCTCACCAGATTGTCCACCGTCCTCGGCGCAGTGACGGTCCTGCTGGGCGGTTTCACCGTCTGGTCGCACCAGCAGGCCGGCGATCTGCGCGCCACCCCGGCGACCCGCAACGTGGCGCTCACCGACAACGCCCGCACCAGCGAGGTGAAGGGCTCGGTGAACGACGTCGTCAACACGGTCTTCTCCTACAACCACACCGACATCGGCAAGACGGAGCGGGCCGCCAAGGATCTGCTCGTCGGCAAGGCCGTCCGGCAGTACGACACGATGTTCGCCCTGGTGCGCAAGTCGGCGCCGGAGCAGAGGCTCGTGCTCACCACGACCGTCACCGACAGCGCGGTGAAGATGTTGCAGGGCGACCGGGCCCGGCTGCTGATCTTCGCCGACCAGCGCAGCACGCGGGGGACGGACGGCAAGAGCTCCTACGCGGGCGCCATGCTCGCCGTCGACGCCGTGCGGCGGTCCGGCCGGTGGAAGATCTCGAACATCGACACCTTCACCGGGGGTACAACCTCGAATCCGTAGCGCGATCTTGTGCCCCGGGAGTATGCCGGAACCCACAAACCAATTGGTTTTTCACGCGTCCCACCTCTAGCGATCATCCCCATCGGGCACGCAAGATCGGCGGCATGAGAATCATCATGCGGGCGGCTCCGCTGATGGTGGCCATGGTCCTCATCAGCAGCGCCCACCCCCTGCCCGCGGTGGCCGTGCCCGTCCGGCCCCAGGCTCCCGCCTCGACGGCGGCGCCGGCCCAGCCCCCGGCGACCTCCGATCCGGCGGCGTCCGCCCAGCCCACGACGACGGCCCAGCCCACCACGACCGCTCAGCCCACCACGACCGCTCAGCCCACGGCGCCGGCGGACCCGACGACGCCCGGCACGCACGCGCGCACGCTCACCATGCCCACGTTCAACTGGCTCATCAGGGAGAAGTGGGAGCGGCGGTACCTGCTGCACGTGCCCGAGCGGCGGCGCGGCGGCCCGCCGCCGCTCGTGATCGCGCTCCACGGCGGCCTCGACGACAGCGCCTACATCCAGAAGCAGAGCGGCCTGGACGCCGTCGCAGACCGGCACGGCTTCGTCGTCGCCTACCCCGACGGCTTCGTCCGCACCTGGAACGCCGGCGGGTGCTGCTCGTTCGCCCGCCTGGCCGGGGTGGACGACGTCGCGTTCATCGACGAGCTGATCGCCACCCTCGTCAGGGAGAAGCTGGCCGACCCGCGGCGCATCTACCTGACCGGGTTCTCCAACGGCGGCGGCATGGCGTACCGCTACGTGTGCGAACGCCCGGACAGGGTCGCCGCGATCGGCGTCGTCTCCGGCGCGCTCGCCACCCTCTGTCCGAAACGTCCCAAGGTGTCGCTGCTGGCGTTCCACGGCACGTCCGACTTCTCGGTGCCCTACAACGGCGGCGGCAACATGGACTTCGACGTCAAGGTCCCGTTCCTGCCCGTGCAGACGGTCGTCGACATCTGGCGGAGGCTGGCCGCCCTGCCCGCGCTCAGCCACAACTACTTCAACAAGGCCGCCACGAGCTGCCTCAGCACCGGCCGGGCCCTGACCGAGGTGGCGCTGTGCACGGTGACGGGCGGCGGGCACGAGTGGCCCACGCCCACCCGTACGGCCGGAGTGGAGGGCACCGAGATGTTGTGGTCCTTCTTCGCCGCGCACCCGCGTCCGGCCGGGCAGACCACACCCTGATATCTGGGACGCGGGATCCCGCAAGAGCAGGTTGTAGGTGGTACGCACCCGAGGGTGGCCCGATCACCGGGCCGCTCTCGGCGCGTCCGGGGACTCACCTTCGTTCAACTCCGCGCAGGCTTTTGACCTTGAACAACATTCGGTCTTGTCAGCCGGGGTCACAATCGGCGCGCTAAAGCTCGCACCGTTTTGACAATCAATGCGGGAGGCGGATGCGCCATTCTTGTGGGACTCGGGGTATCACAGTGGTCCGTTGTTGCAGGGAGCCGCGACGATGACGCAAGCGCAGCTGGACGTCAGTCCCTTCGAAGCCATCCCCCGGGACATCGCACGGCGCATGCGGCCGCACGCGGCCCGGACCGGCCAGCAGCAGCTGACCGTCGTCACGCCGGCCGCCGCGGTCCCGGGCGACCCGCGCGCCGCGAAGATCCGGGAACGCATCGTTCAGGGGCTCGAGCACTTCTACGCGCTCGTCGAGGACCCGCACGCCGCCTGGCAGCGCATCACGCCCATCTACGTGGAGCTCGGCCGGGAGATGGCGCGCGACGGCCAGGACCTCGACGAGGTCCACCGGCTGGTGTGCCAGACCGCCCGTTCCGCCTGGCGCGCCATCACGGGCATGGCCGACTCGCTCGACATCGACCGGGCCACGCTCGGCCTGATCGCCGACGCGCAGTTCAGCTACATGGACGCGGTCTCCGCGCTCGTCACCCAGGGGTACGAGATCGAGCTGGCCGGCAGCAGCGAGGCCGTCCACCGCCGCCGCGCCCGGCTGCTCAACCTCCTGCTCAGCGAACCGCCCGCGCCCGCCGAGCTGATCAAGGACGCGGCCCGCACCGCGGAGTGGCGGCTGCCCCGCGTCGTCGCCGCCGTCGCGCTCTACCCGCGCGGCGTGGCCGACTTCCGGCCGCCGGCCCTCCCGCCGGAGGTGCTCGTTGACCCGGCCGCCTCGCCGCTCGTCCTCGTCCTGCCCGACCCCGAGGGGCCCGGCCGCCTGCGCATGCTGGAGCCGCTCCTGCGCGACTGGACCGTCGTCGTCGGGCCCGCCGTCCAGCCCGCCGAGACGGGCAAGTCGCTCCGCTGGGCTCGCGAGGCGCAGGCCCTCGTCCGCCGCGGCGTCATCCGGGACGGCGAGGTCGTGCGCTGCATGGACCACGTGCCGACCCTCGCGATCTTCCGGGCCGAGGAGCTGATCGAGCACGCCGCGGTCGCCCGCCTGGCCCCGCTGCGCTCGATCTCGCCCGTCCAGGCCGAACGCCTCTCCGAGACGCTCCTCTCGCTCCTGGAGAACAAGTTCAACGCCACCGAGGCCGGCAACCAGATGCACGTCCACCCGCAGACGGTCCGGTACCGGCTGCGCCGCCTGGAGCAGCTCTTCGGCGACGAGCTGTTCGACCCGCGCCGCAGCCTCGAGCTCGAGATGATCCTGCACGCCAAGCTGGGCGGCACCCGCGGCAAGGAGGACCGCGTGACCGTCGCCGCCGCCAGCGAGTGACCGGCGTTTTCCACAGAACGTGATTCCACTGTCGCTCTCCGCGGTGCGCTGCGAACGTTGCGGCCATGAAGACACGACTGGTCATCCGTTCACCGCAGGACGCGATCGCCGCCGTCCCGTACCTGCTGGGCTTCCATCCGTCCGAGAGCCTCGTCGTGATCGGCTACGACGGGCCGCACGACACGTGCGCGATGCGGCTGGACTTACCCCAGCCCGACGCGGCCGGACGGGTCGCCACCATGCTCCGGCACAACGGATTCCGCCGGGCGCTCCTGCTCTGCTACGGCACCGCCCAGGCGGTCACCCCCACGGTGCAGGCCACCTGGGAGGCCCTGACCGAGGGCGGCCTGGAGGTGGCCGACGCCATCCGCGTGACCGGCGACCGCTGGTGGTCGCTCACCGACGAGTGCTGCCCTGACGGCCACCCCTACGACAGCTCCTCCACGGTCGTCGCGGCCGAGGCCACCCTCGCCGGCCAGGTCGCTCTCCACGACCGCGCCGAGCTCGCCCGCACCATCGCACCCCTCGAAGGCCTGCCCCGCGCCTCCGTACGCCGCGCCACCGACCACGCCGAGACCCGCTTCCTCTCCTGGGCCCGCGAGGGCCTGGCCCCCGCCCAGATCCAGGCCCGCCTCCTCCACCGCGCGGTGCCCCTCCTGGGCCTGAGCGGGACAGCCGCCGCCCTGTCCGACGACGACATCGCCTGGCTGGGCATCGCCCTGACCAACATGCGCGTCCGCGACGAGGCCTGGCTGCGCATCGACAAGGACGACCCGAGCTCCGACATCGCCTTCTGGCGCGACGTCCTGCGCCGCGTGGAGGAGCCCTACGCCGCGGCCCCCGCCTGCCTCCTGGCCATCGCCGCCTACGCCTCCGGAGACGGCGGCCTGGCCAACCTCGCCCTCGACCGCGCCGAAGACTCCGACCCCGCCTACTCCCTGGCGTCCCTGCTCCGCGCCGTCATAGCCGTCGGCATCCCCCCGTCCGAGCTCCGCCTCTCCCTCACCCCCGAGGCCCTCGCCACCGCCTACACCGACCCCGAGCCCGCCTACACCACCCGCGCCTACACCGACCCCGCCTACACCGACCCCGCCGCGCCACCCCACCAGAGAGAGGAGCCCGACCTGACCAACGATCCGCGGCCTGACCCCTGACGCGAGGCGGCCCCAAGACCCCCTTGCCCGCCTTGCCGGCCGCTCAAGGCCCCGGACCGCCCCCACCGGCCCGGGGCCACCCCGCCGCCCGGTCACCCACGCGCCAGCGAAGAACCCGAGCCAACCCGAACCCTGCCAGACCTCACCTCGCCGCAAGCCGTACTGCCCCGTGGACCCGCGAAGGCGGACGCCCGGTCACGCTGTCGCGCGGCCTCCCACCGTGCGGCCAGTCCGGCGTGCGCATGTCCCACGGTGCGGCCGCCCCATCGCGCGACCTCCCACCGCGCGGCTGGCTCGGCGTGCGGTCGGCCCATCGTGCGTCCGGTCCGGCGTGCAGTTGTCACGGTGCGGCCGGTCCGACGTGCGGCTGGCTCGGCGTGCGGATGTCTCACCGTGCGGCTGGCTCGGCGTGCGGATGTCCCACGGTGCGGCTGGCTCGGCGTGCGGATGTCCCACGGTGCGGCTGGCTCGGCGTGCGGATGTCCCACGGTGCGGTCGGTCCGGTGTGCGGATGTCCCACTGTGCGGTCGGCCCATCGCGCGGTCGGTCCGGGGTGCAGTTGTCCCACGGTGCGGTCGGCCCGGCGTGCGGGTGTTCCACGGTTCGAAGCGCGGTCGTGTGGGAGTGCGGTCGTGTGCGTGGGGTGGGTTAGGAGGAGACGGCTTCGCCGGGGGAGCCGGGGTCTATGCGGCGGTCGCGGTGGCGCTCGTTCCAGGCGCGCATGCGGGGCGGGTAGCCGACGATCTGCACGTCGTAGATGGGGAGGCCCAGGTCGCGGGCCACCTTGGCGATGACCTTGGGGGCCCCGACGCGGCGGCGGGTCCACTCGCCGTCGTGGGCGACGGCCACGGCGGTGGTGTCGGTGGCGAAGGTCTCGGGCTCCACGAAGAACTCGACACCCTGCTTGGCGCGCGCGAACGCGATCAGCGCCTCGATGTCGGAATCGGTGGCCTCGCGGTCGAGCTTGGTGACCGACGAGCCACGGTGCTTGCGGATCCCGAACCGGTCTCGGAACCTCATCGCCTGTCCCGTCCTTTGTCGACGCCCCGGAGTGAACCCGGGGCAGTGGGCGAGTAAGACGATAACGATCGTTCAGGTGCATTGGGTTCCACGCCGGTCACGATCTTGCGGAGACCGTGAAGGTTTGCGCTTCCTGTGACCGGGCTCGCCCATACACTTGCGGACCGTAAGGATCATCTTGGCGTCGAGGGAACACCTGCATGCGGGGAACGGTCGTGGCCAGGCGATGGGCCACAGTGGCCGCGGCACTGGCGGTCGCCGGATGGATGAGCACTCTGACGGGTGGCGAGCCTCCCCAGCGGGCGGAGCTTGCCGCCGTGCGGGCGCCGATCACCAAGCCGCCGCCGGCACCTCCACCGCCGCCGGTCGTGCAGGCGCCGCCGCGCAAGATCGACTGCAGGGCGGCCAAGTGCGTCGCGCTGACGTTCGACGACGGGCCCATGCCCAGCACGACCAGGCTGCTGGAGATCCTGGCGGGGAAGAAGGTCAAGGCCACGTTCTTCGTGGTGGGCCGGAACGCGGCCGAGCGGCCCGACGTCATGCGGTCCGAGCTCGCGGGCGGGCACGAGCTCGCCAACCACAGCTACACGCACACCGACCTCGGGCGGGCGTCGGCCGGCCGCGTGCGCTCCGAGCTGCAGCGCACGCAGGACGCGGTCAAGCGGGCCACCGGGGTGACGCCCACGTTGATGCGGCCGCCCTACGGGTCGACCGACCGGGACGTCGCGGCGGTCACCAAGGAGCTCGGGCTCGCGCAGATCCTCTGGGCGGTCGACCCCCTCGACTGGCTCGACCGTGACCGCAGGGCCGTGGAGCGGAAGGTCGTGGCGAGGGTCCGTCCCGGGTCCATCGTGCTGCTGCACGACATCCACCCCACGACGGTCGCGGCCGTGCCCGCCATCATCGACCGGCTGGCCCGCAAGGGGTACGTCTTCGTCACGGTGTCGGAGCTGTACGGCAAGCCCCTCACGCCCGGGAGGAAGTACACCGAGCGCAAGCCCGGTCCTTAGCCAGGATCTCGGGGATCTGTGAGGCCACGCCATCTCGCGGGACTCGCTCGGCGCGGCGTTCCGGGCCCGGTCCTTGAGGCGCCCGGCCTTGAGCGTGTTACGCATCAGCCACGGGAACCGGCCGACGTGGATCCCGTCCACTGGCGTCGAGGGCATGCGACCCCTCCACGGCTTTGACAAACACCTATGTCTATTAGAGCCTGAGGTGATGGATGCAGCGACGACGGCGATCCTGGCCCAGCAGACGAGTCCCTTCGAATTGATGGGCCGCCTCATGGCCTTCGTGCTCGTGGTGGGGGTGCTGGTCACGGTCGTAGCGCTTGCGAGCAGGTCCTCGAACCGCAAGCGGCCGTCCTGGCAGCACCCGATGCATCCCGGGCAGGCGTATGGCGCGGGCCCTTACGGCCCGCCTGGCCCGCAGCCGCCCTACGCCCGTGGTCCCCAGCCGCCCCACGGCCCTGGCCCGCAGCCGTCCTACGGCCCTGGCCCGCAGCCGCCCTACGCCCCCGGTTCGCAGCCGCCCTACGCCCTTGGTCCGCAGTCGTCCTACGGCGCTGGCCCGCAGTCCTACGGCGCTGGCTCGCAGCCGTCATACGCGCCTGGTCCGCAGTCGGCCCACGGCTCTGATCCGCAGTCGTCCTACGGCCCTGGCCCTGTCCCGCAGTCGTCCTACGGCTCTGGTTCGCAGCCGCCCGCCGGGCCCGGACCTCGGCCGTCCTACGGGTCTGCCCAACACGGGCAGCCGGTGATGCCGCCGGACCAACCGCCGCCACCGCCGCCTACGAACTGAGATCTCAGGCGGCCGACGTCGGGGCCATGGCGACCTGTCCGGGTCATCGGCCGGGAGGAGGTGGCGCGGTACCAATCTCGGGGTTGAGCCAGGGACTTCCCCGATGGTGACCTTCCGCCCCGACGCTGAGGATGGAAGGCATGGAGAGCACCAACGTCGGTCTGCGGGTGTCGAACGCCGAACGGGAGCCGGTCATCGAACGGCTCCAGGAGGCCTACGCCGAGGGCAGGCTCGAACACAGCGAGTTCGACATGCGCATGCATCTGGCCATGACGGCCAAAACGCGGGGTGAGCTGGACGGGGTCCTGTACGACCTCGGCCCGGGGCCCGCGACGCCGGTGTTGCCCGGGGACAGCCCCTGGCACGGCCCGGAGCCCAGCGGTGAGGACCGGATGCTCGCGGCGGTCGCGCACGCGATCGGGTATCCGACGTCTTTCGTCGGCCCGCTGGTCCTGATGCTGGTGAGCGGCAAACGTTCGGAGTACGTGCGGCGGCACGCGCGGGAGGCGCTGAACTTCCAGCTGACCGTGCTGCTGATCACCATCGTGACGTTCGGGGTCGGGGCCATGCTGTTCGCGGTCACCTGGCTGGTGGCCGGGGTGGCCGCCATCGTCGCGCTCACCGGATCGTCGTTCCGATACCCCTGGATCCTGCGTCTCGTCAAGTGATACGTGTGTGCCGAATGCGGCTCGGATCGTTCACTTATTCCCCTCCCTGCCTGTGACGACCCTCTCGTCCCACTTATGTGGACCATACATGGGATGATCGGTTTACTAGGCGCGGGAGGGGTGCATGACGGAGCTTCTGATCAAGGATGATCACCGGCGCGCGGTGGAGGCACTGCGCAGGTCGTACGAGGCGATTCCGCCGGGGACACCGGTACGGCTGGCCAAGAAGACCTCCAACCTCTTCCGGTGGCGTGACCCGAACGAGGCCCCAGGCCTCGACGTGTCGGGCTTCGACCAGGTGCTCAGCGTCGATCCCGAGACGCGCACCGCCGAGGTCCAGGGCATGACCACCTACGAGGCCCTCGTCGACGCGACGTTGCCGTACGGCCTGATGCCCACGGTGGTGCCGCAGCTCAAGACGATCACGCTCGGCGGGGCGGTGACGGGGCTCGGCATCGAGTCGACGTCGTTCCGGCTCGGGCTGCCGCACGAGGCCGTCCTGGAGATGGACGTGCTGACCGGAGACGGCCAGATCGTCACGGCGACGCGCGACAACCAGCACCGGGACCTCTTCTACGGTTTCCCCAACTCCTACGGGACGCTCGGCTACTCGCTGCGGCTGAAGATCCAGCTGATCCCGGTCAAGCCGTACGTGCGGGTGCGCCACCTGCGGTTCGACGACGCGGCCGAGTGCGCGCGGGTGCTCCAGGAGGTCACCGCGTCCCGGACGTACGAGGGCGAGCCGGTCGACTTCATGGACGGCACGGTCTTCTCCGGCCGCGAGCAGTACGTGACGCTGGGCTTCTTCACCGACGAGGCCCCGTACACCTCCGACTACACCGGCCAGGGGATCTACTACAGGTCCATTCCGGAACGGTCCGTCGACTTCCTGACCGTGCGCGACTACATCTGGCGCTGGGACACCGACTGGTTCTGGTGTTCGGGCGCCTTCGGCGTCCAGAACCCGCTCGTGCGGCGGGTGTGGCCGGACAAGGCCAAACGGTCGGACGTCTACCGCAAGTTCGTGGCGTACGACCGGCGCTTCCAGGTCGTGGCGCGGGTGGAGCGCTGGCGCGGGCTGCGGCCCCGCGAGGACGTCATCCAGGACATCGAGGTGCCCGTCGAGCGGCTGCCCGAGTTCCTGGAGTTCTTCCACG
Source organism: Spirillospora sp. NPDC047279 (assembly GCF_040643285.1). NCBI lineage: Bacteria > Bacillati > Actinomycetota > Actinomycetes > Streptosporangiales > Thermomonosporaceae > Spirillospora > Spirillospora sp. NPDC047279. Next base: position 24,410 of record NZ_JBEYUA010000031.1, on the reverse strand, counting down.
ACAAGGTGGGAATGAGCCCGATCTGGCTGTGCCCGCTGCAGGCGCGGGAACGCTGGCCGCTCTACCCGCTCGAGCCGGAGACGACCTACGTGAACGTCGGTTTCTGGGGGACGGTGCGGCTGCCGCCGGGCCAGATCCCGGAATACCACAACCGTTTGATCGAACGTAAGGTCGCGGCCCTTGACGGGCACAAGTCCCTCTATTCGACTGCTTTTTACAGCCGGGAGGAGTTCTGGCGCCATTACGACGGGGAAACCTATCGGCGTCTCAAGCAGACGTACGACCCCGCCGAACGGCTGCTGGACCTCTACGACAAGTGCGTGGGCGGGCGCTGACGCGCGCTCGCCGCCATCGGGGGAAGGCCCCGGACGGGGCCGATGGCGACCCCATCGCCCTCGCCGGGGCGAAGAGAGAGGGAGGGATGACGATGACGCTGGCCAGGGTCTTCGAGCGGCTCGCCGGGGCTGAGGCGCCAGTGGAGTTCACCGCCTACGACGGATCCCGGGCGGGGGTGCCCGGCGCCGAGATCCGTTTTCACGTGCGTTCGCCGTACGCGGTGTCCTACCTGGTGCATTCGCCCGGCGCGCTGGGGCTCGCCCGCGCGTACGTCAGTGGCATGATCGACGTCAGCGGCGACATGTACACGGCGCTGTCCACCATGCAGCAGGTGTTCGGTGAGGTGACCGGGCGCGAGAAAGCCAAGATCGTCGCCTCGGTGCTGGGGGACCCGCTGCTGAGGGCCGCCGTGACCCGCCGGCTCGACCCCCCGCCGCAGGAGGCTCCGTTCAGCCGCGTCCCGGGGTGGCTCCGTCACTCCAAGCGGCGCGACGCCAAGGCGATCTCGCACCACTACGACGTGTCCAACACGTTCTACGAATGGGTGCTGGGCCCGTCGATGGCGTACACCTGCGCCTGTTACCCCGAGGAACACTCCACCCTCGAAGAGGCGCAGTTCTTCAAGCACGACCTGGTCGCCAAGAAGATCGGTCTCGAGCCGGGCATGCGGCTGCTGGACGTCGGCTGCGGCTGGGGCGGCATGGTCATGCACGCCGCCAAGGAGTACGGCGTGAAGGCCCTGGGCGTCACGCTCTCCAAGCAGCAGGCCGAGTGGGCGCAGAAGGCCATCGCCGACCGGGGCCTGTCCGACCTCGCCGAGGTCCGGCACATGGACTACCGCGACGTGGCCGAGGAGGGCTTCGATGCGGTCAGCTCGATCGGCCTCACCGAGCACATCGGCAAGGCCAACCTGCCGTCCTACTTCTCGTTCCTGTACGGCAAGCTCAGGCCGGGCGGCCGGATGCTCAACCACACCATCACCCGGCCCGACAACCTGGCGCCGCCGATGAAGCAGGCCGGGTTCATCAACCGGTACGTCTTCCCCGACGGTGAGCTCGAGGGCCCCGGCTACATCCAGATGCAGATGAACGACGCCGGGTTCGAGATCCGCCACCAGGAGAACCTGCGGGAGCACTACGCCCGCACGCTCAAGGCCTGGTGCGCCAACCTCGACGACCACTGGGACGAGGCGGTCGAGGAGGTCGGCGACGGCATCGCCCGCGTCTGGAAGGTCTACATGGCCGGCTGCGTCCTGGGCTTCGAGCAGAACTGGATCCAGCTCCACCAGACGCTCGGCGTGAAGCTGGACGCCGACAACAACGCCCACATGCCGCTGCGGCCCACCTGGGCTTCCTGAGCGCTGAACGTGTGAGGCCCGCGCCGTCGCCGGCGCGGGCCTCACACGTTCGTGGGGTCAGACCCTCTTGGCAGGGTCACCCCCTCCGGATCCGCCGGTCGGCGGGTCGCCCTCGAGCTTGTTGAGCTTGCCCGGCCCGGGATCGGGCGCGGGACCGGCTCCGGTGGGCGGCCCACCGGCACCGGGCGCGGCGTTGCCGGACGGAGCACCGCCACCACTGGGCGCGCCGCCCGAAGGCGCCCCGCCACTGGGCGCACCGCCGGAGGGGGCGCCGCCGGAGGGGGCGCCGCCGCCCCGCGGCCCGTTGTCCCTGCGGCCGCCTTCACCGAGCTGGTTGCCGCGGTCCCGGTCCGGGGTGGAATCGCGGTCCCGGCCGCTGTCGCCGTAGTCGGGGTCGACGGTGTTGGAGCCGCTCCGCGCGCCGTAACGCTTGGGCTCGTCGTTCCCGGTGTCCGCCCGTCCGATGTCGCGCTTGCCCTTGTTGACCTTGCCCATCCGCATCCGGCGCTGGTGCGGCGACTCGTCCTTGTCGCGCTTCGGAGCGGCCTCGGGCGCCTCGGGAGCCTCGGGCGCCGGGCTCGTCGTCGGCTGCTGGTCCCGCAGCAGCAGGTCCAGGTCCTTGCCCTCCTGACCGGCCTTGTAGCGGTAGACCGCCTGCAGATCACGGGTCCGCTGCTGGTCCCGGGGCGTCATCACCCCGTACCGGTCGTTCGGGTTCATCGGGGTCTGTGACTCGTCGGCCATCCCGATCGTGGGGAACAGCCGCTGGAGGTACGCCCTGAGCTCGGGGTTGAAGTAGTCCTCGATGAACTCCTCGTCGTTGAGCCCGAGGAACTGCCCGAAGTCGCGCGTGCGCTTCTCCGCCCAGCTCAGGTTCTGGAAACGTTCGTACTCGTCCAGGTACCGGCCGGCCGCCGCCGGATCCTTCGCCAGCCGATCGGCCAGCGCGGTCAGGTTCCGGGCGAGCAGCCTGCCGTAGGTGATCTCCAGCCCCTGGGCGAACGCCTCCGCGGCGATGTTGCCCTTGCCGAAGTAGCCGACCCGGTGATCGACCACCTTGGGCACGCTGTCCGGCGTGAACCCGGGCGGCGCGGGCGTCATCGGTCGCGGCGCCCGTCCCGCGTCCCCCTCCATGCCAGTCGGAGGAGCAGCAGGCGCCCGCCCGGACCCAGGCTCGTTCCCCGGCGGACGTCCCGCCCCTGGATCAGTGCCCGGCGGAAGCCCAAGCCCAGGATCCGTGACCGGGGCACGCCCGGCTCCGGGGTCGGTGATGGGCGCACGTCCGACCCCTGGGTCGGTGACCGGCGGCCGTCCGACTCCAGGGTCAGCGATGGGCGGCCGTCCGACGCCGGAGTCGGTGATGGGGGCACGTCCGACCCCTGGGGCCGTGCCTGGCGCACGTCCGCTTCCCGGGTCGGTGACCGGCGGGCGCCCGGCCCCGGTGTCCGTGCCTGGCGCACGTCCGCCTGTGCCCGGCGAGCCGGACGGACGTTCGGCCGCTCCGCCGGACGGTCCCGGCTTCACCGGCTGCGGCCCGCTCGGCCGCGTCGGCCGCGGACCGTCCGTGTCGCCACCGCCGCCCCTGCCATCGTCGGCCTGGCCGCCGCCGTCAGGCATCCCCGGCCATCCGTACCTGTTCTGCCCATCAGGAGCGAGCCCAGCCCGCCCACTACCGCCACCCGCGTCTGAACCCGTACGCGAGCCACTGCCAGTGCCCGTACCGCTGCCGCTCCCCGCGCCGGTACCCGTACCGCGCCCGGCCCCGGTCTCTGTGCCGGTACCAGTGCCACGTCCAGTGCCGGACTCCGCGCCCGTACCGGCGCCGCGCCCTGCGCCGGTGCCGGCGCCGCGCCCTGTGCCGGTCTCTGTGCCCGCGCCGGTGCCCGTTCCACGCCCAGCGCCGGTTCCGGTACCTGTTCCCGTGCTGCGGGCGGAGCCCGGCCAGTCGATGCCCGTCACCCCGGTCTGGGGGAGCCGGGCGCGGCCGGGGGCGGGCCGTGCGTTGCCGGGCCATCCGGACGTCAAGCGGCCGGTGGGCGCGGGACCGGCGCGGCCAGTGCCGGTGGACTTGCCCGGCGCGGCGTCCGGAGCCGCGCCCGGCGCGGCACCGCGCCCTGGTGTGGTGCCCGGGGGAGTACCGCGTCCTGGGGTGGTGCCGGGGGTGGTGCCGCGGCCTGGGGCGGTGCTGCGGGCGTTGCCGCGCCAACCGGAGGCCGGGTCGGCGGGGGCGAGCCCGGCGCGGCCTGTGCCGGTGCCGGGCGCGGTGCCGCGGGCGACGCCTCTCCAGTTGGCATCAGGCAGGCGGGGCGCGGTACGCGCCTGGGGCGCGGTCGGGCCGGTGCGCGTCCAGTTCGGCCTGGTGCCGAGCTTGGGCCACTCGCCCTGGCCGCCGCCCGGAACCGGCCTGGTGCCGACTCCCGCCCGGTAGCCCTCGCCCGCCTTCCACCCGTAACCCTTGGACCAGGTGGCCTTGTCGAGGTCCTGGGCCGCCTTGACGGAGTCGGCGAACTGCACCCTGGCCCTGGTCAGGCGGTAGTTCGCCACGTACCGGGCGACGGGGTTCTTGGCACGGTCGAGGGCCGTCTGCGCGGCCTGCACGCGCTTCCAGTTCTCGGTCATGCCCAGCCGGACATCGGCGATCCGTGCCTGGCGCGCCCGGTCCAGGGCGCGGTTGGCCGCGATCACCTCCCACTGCGCCATCTGCCGGGCCCAGGGGCCCTTGCCCTGCGCCTGCCGCAGCTCGCGTGCGGCCTTGGCCGCCCTGTCCTCGGCGCGCGCCAGCCCGGCGTCCCGGACCATCTCCGACCGGGTCCGGTAGAAGTCCCCGGCCGCCACCGCGGCGGCCGTCCCGCTCATATAGCTCGGCGCCACCACGAAGTTGCGCATCGCCTGGCCCAGGACGGCCGATTCCTCCGCGGCCGAGACGGTCGGGCTCGTCGAGAGCCGCGGCGTGAACCAGCCGTAGTACAGCCGCTTTCCAAGGCCCACGCGCGGTCCGCCGGACGTCGGCCGCGTCCGGCTCCATGGCCGGGACGGGAACCAGCGTCCCGGCGAGGCCTCTCCTCCCGCGCGCCCGACGCCCGGCCCGCCTTCACCGGCGCCCGAGACACCGGGGACGTCCGGCCCGCCGTCGCCGGAGCCCGCGGCACCAGGGTTCTGCGGCGCGCCGGACGCCCGATCGTCGCCGTTGTCGGACACGAACGAGGCCGTCCGTACCGGGGTGGGGAGGGGCACCGGCACGCCGGGGAGCACGGGGAGAGCCGGGAGCGTGGGGGTTCCCGGCGGGACGGGAGCTGCGGAGCCTGCGCCGGGCTTCGTGCCTTCCGTTCGCGGTGCGGTGTTGCTCTGGCTCCAGGGCGAGCTCGGCGTCCGCTTGGCGGGGCGGGCGTCCCGTCCGCACTGAGGCCGACGGTCGGCCGGGCACGCCGACGACTCGCCGGACGGTGTCGCCGAACGCCGCTTCGCCACCGGCGTGGTCGGCTTGGACGTCGAACGCTTGGGCCGTGCACGTTCGGAGGAGCGCGGCGCAGGCTTCGGGGTCGAGCGGGTCTTGGGAGCGGAGAAGCCGGGCACAGGGGAACGGGGGAGCAGCCGTTCGATCGGCTGGTAGCGCGGCGGCGACGGCAGGGGCACCGGTGAGGTCCGGTTCGTCTGGTCGCAGAGGGCCGCCGCGAACCCGGTCTGCCCTTGGCAGAAGAACGGGGACGGGGCCGCGGACGCACGTTGCGCCGCCTGGGCCTCCCCGGCCGTGAACGCGTCGTAGACCAGGCCGCCGAAGACGGCGAAGGACAGGACCCCGACGGAGGTGAGGCCCACTCGGACGAGATGGATCATGACCTCCACGACAACCGTCCGGCGAGGTGTCCGGCAACCCCTGAGCTGCGTCCGGACGCCGCCGGACACCCTTCGGACAGGGGCCCTTGCAGGTCCGCGAGTCAATAAGACACCATTGTCTATATAAGGATTACAGCGACACCCGATGACTCTGGGGGAGGAGTCAGATGGACACTCGGCCCGATCCGAGGTCGGCGACCACACAGGACGAGTTCCTCGAAGCGTTGCGGCGGCTTCGCGCCTGGGCGGGGCAGCCCTCGCTGCGGACGCTGACCGCGCTCGCGGGGAGGGGCTCCGACTCCGGCCGGCCGCCCGCGGACCTGCTGCCGGTGAGCACGCTCTCGGACAACCTCGCGGGCAAGCGCCTGCCCAACCTGCCGCGCCTCCCGTTCGTCGTCGCCTTCGTCGGCGCGTGCCTCCGCGCGGGCGGCGAGCACGCCGAAGAGGAGATCGCGGCCGAGACGGACCGCTGGACGCGGGCCTGGCACGCCCTGTCCCCGGACGCCCCCGACAAGCCGTCCCTCGCGCCGGCCCCTGCCGGCCGTTCGCGAGGACGCGGAAGGCTCCCGCTCCTGACCGGATTCCTCGGCGCCGCGGTCGGCGCCGCCGTCGTCTGGCTCGCCATGCCCGGCGCCTCCGCCCCGGCCACCCCCGCCGCCGTCATCCAGACCACGCCCGGATCCACACCCGCGCCAGGACGGCCCACCCCCACCCGCTCCGAACAGCCCGACCCGACCCCCTCGCCGAACGGCACACCACCCCGGAACGCCCAGCCCCGACCGGGATCGAAGTCAGGTCCGCCCGCCTCCACGACCCCCCGCCCAGCCCGGACGCGGCCCGCCCCGTCCACATCCCCGAAGCCCACCCCGACCCCGACGACCTCAACCCCGTTCGACTTCCGAAGCCCCTACCGCTACCAATTCACGCTCCCACCCGCCCCCACCCCCTACAAAATCCCCTAACAACACACCCCCACCCCCGCACCTCCCGAACCCCGCGCCTCCCCTGCGCACCCACCGGCACCTGCGAACCCCACGGCCCGCCTGTCCGCGCCCGCGCACCCCAGCGCCCGCGCACCCCAGCGCCCGCGCACCCCAGCGCCCGCGCACCCCAGCGCCCGCGCAGGCCGGTGACCCACTTGTCCGTGCACCTCCGCGCTCGCGCGCCCCTGTGCCCGCGCGCCCCAGCGCCCGTGCTCCCGCGCGCCCAGCGCCCGTGCAATTCCGCGCCTGCGTGCCCCTGTGGCTCGACCCGTCCGTGCAGCCCCGCGTCTGTGCAGGCTTGTGTCCGCGCAAGGCCGCGTGACCGGGAGTCTGGTCGCCTGCGTGCCTGGGCATGCGGCGTGTGGTGTGGCGCCGTGGGTGTCCGGGGGGTTCGGCTAATCGTGTCCTTCGGTTTCGGCTTCCTGGGCGTTCGTTTCTTCGGCTGGGAAGAGGATCGGGCTGAGCAGGTGACGCGTGCGCCCGGGGGCGGGGTTGCGGGCGAGGCGTGGTGCGATGACGGCTCGCAGGTCTTGGAGGAGGTCGGCCAGTTCCTCCGGGCTGAGCCAGACGGCGTGCTGACGGTAGCCGACCGCGTCCGCCGCGGGGTCGGCGTGGTCGCGGGCGAGGTAGGCGTTGAACTCGCCCAGCAGGGTGGCCATGGCCGCGGCGAACGCGCGGCGGTGGTCGTCCGGGGTCGCGGCGGCGGCGGTCTCCGCGTCGATCACGGCCCGTCCCCGGTGCAGCCGGTAGCTGCGTTCCACGGCGCCGCGCACCCGCTGCTCGCCGACCACCTCCAGGACACCGCCGTCGGCGAGCAGGCCGACGTGGCGGTAGAGAGTGGCTTTGGAGACGTCCGGCAGGAGGTCGCACAACCGGCCGGTGGTCAGTGTCCGGCCGCCGGACAGGGCGTGCACGACGCGCAGGCGCACCGGATGCAGGAGAAGGTCCATCGGGTCCACTCGCGTACGATCTCACATCTGATACCTTTCTCAAACTTGAGAACGATGAGGAGGGGCGATGGAACCACCGCTTGGACGGCGGTACGAGGTGGCGGGCCGGGGCCTGATGTTGCACCGCTCGGGAGCGGGAGGCCCCGCCGTGGTGTTCCTGCCGGGCGCGGGCCTGGTCGGCCTGGACTTCCTGAACGTGCAGCGCCGCGCCGCCGAGTTCACCACCGGCGTCCTGTACGACCGGGCCGGAACGGGCTGGAGCGATGAAGCCGACCTGCCCCGGACGCCCGGACAGGTCGCGCGAGAGCTCCGCGACCTGTTGCGCGCCGCGGACGTGCCGGGCCCCTTCGTGCTCGCCGGCCATTCGCTGGGCGCGTTCTACGCCCGCCGCTACGCGCAGCTGTTTCCGGAGGAGGTCGCCGGGCTGCTACTGCTCGACCCCGGGCACGAGGACATCCTCACGTTCATGCCGCCCCGGGTCGCCGAGATCAACGAGCGGATGAAGGAGCCGCCCGCCGACCTCACGGACGAGCAGCTGACGGCGGCCCGCGTCGCGTTCGGGCGGCTGTACGCCGAGTGGCCGGACGAAGTGCGCGAGCCGCTGATCGACCACGGTCTGGCCGCCTACCGGACGGGAACGCGGGAGACCGAGAACTTCGAGACCGAGGTGTACGACGAGCTCCGCGGCGGCGGCCCCCTGCCGGATGTCCCTCTGATCGTCCTCTCCGCGCAGGCGGAGAACCCGTACTGGAAGCGGTTCATGTCCGCGGACGAACTGGGCGAGGCCCACGAGGGACTGCGGCGGATGCACGCGGCGCTGGCGGCCTCCGTCCCGCGCGGCGAGCTCCGGCCGCTCCCGGGCGCCTCCCATCAGTACCTGCACGTCGAACGGCCCGACGCCGTCGTGGAGGCGATCCGCGACCTGCTCGGCGGCTGAGGCCCGGCGCGCGGGAGGGTGCGCGCCGGGCTGGACCCGCCGCTCCTGGTGAGTGGCGGGTCCAGTTCATCTGTCCGGGCCGGGCGGTCTCAAGGGCGTCCGGCGTTCGGGACGGATCCGAACGCCCCGGACGGCTACGCGTGCCAGGCTTCGGGGGAGCGGTAGTGGTTCTCGTGGCCGCCGCGCAGGACCGTGCGCAGCCTGCCGAGGTGCTCGGTGTCCGGCGGCAGGTCGAGTCCTTCGAGGACGGCCAGGGCGGGCGCGGGCTCCAGCTTTCCGTAGACGTCGTGGTAGCTGGTGAGCAGGCCCTGGAAGATCGCCGGGTGCAGCTCCCGCGAGGTGCGGGCGGCCTGGTAGACGGGGAGCTTCAACGCCCACGGGACGGGCCCGGTGACGCGCAGGACACGGTCGGCGCGGCGGAACCGCGGGTCCTGGGTGACGCGTCCGCGCCGGTCGTGCCCGCGCAGCCAGGAGACGTCGTTGCCGAGTACTTCGGCGAACGCCCGCTCGACGGTGTCGTCATGCTCGAACCAGTCGACCCACAACCTGTACTGGACGGGCTCGCAGGGCTCCGGGGCCTCGAGACGGCGGCGGCAGCAGATCCAGAACATCTCGTCCGCCTCAGGGGCCTTCATGGCCTTCAGGCCCCAGCCGATCTCGACCAGGACCCAGCCCTCGCCGGTCAGGTCCAGGAGGCCGAAGCCCGTCCGGACCCGTTCGGCGGGCGTGAGGTCGCCGTCCACCATGATCGAACCGGTGACCATGTGCACGAGGTCGTTCGCGGACGACACCTCGCCGTCGCTCTCCCACCCGCCGCCGTCCGCCGCGGTGAAGCCGCTTTCCGCCAGCCAGCGCCGGGCGAGTACCCTGTCCATCCGGGCAGTTTGCCAGCTCTCGGGCGGATATGGCCGGAGTCGGACGGGGCATGGCGCTCGGGATGGATCTTTCTGGACGATGGGTCCTCCCCTCCACACCCTGGATGGAGGCCGGACTTCTGGGGGACGGATGCGCGTGCTCGCTGTCGCCGTGCTGGTGTGCGGGCTTCTCACCGGGGCCTGCGGCGGCGCGGCGGCCGGGTCGATCCTCGACAAGCGGACCTGGGTGATCGGGGTCCGTCCCGACCTGCCGGGGCTCGGGCTGAAACGGGCGGACGGCACGTTCGAGGGGTTCGACGTCGACGTGGCCCGGTACGTGACGGCGAAGCTGGGCCGCGAGGCGCGATTCGTGCAGGCGCTGGCGTCCGAGCGGATCCCCAAGCTCCTCTCCGGCGAGGTCGACCTCATGGCCGCCACGTTCTCGATCACCCCCGACCGCAAGAGCACGATCGCCTTCGCCGGGCCCTACCACCTCTCGTACCAGGACATCCTGGTCCGGGCCGACGACCGGGCGGTCCGCACCGTGCGCGACCTGTCCGGGCGCAGGATCTGCGCGGTGCGCGGATCGGACGCCGCGCAGCGGCTGGTCGCCACCCGCGCGGTGCGGGCCTCGGTCGTGCCCGCCGACGACTACGACCGCTGCGTGCTCCTGCTGCGCGACCGCACGGTCGACGCGATCACCACGAACGACGTGATCCTGGCCGGGCTGGCCATCCGCGAGCGCGGGGCGTTCCGCCTGGTGAACGCGAAGTTCGGCGAGCAGCGCACCGGCATCGGGCTGCGGCTGGGAGACCCCGACGGCTGCGAGGCGATCAACAAGGCGATCACCGAGATGTACCAGGACGGCACCGCCGAACGGCTCGTGCGCCGCTGGTTCGGGCGGAGCGGCCTGGACATCTCGATCGTCGAGGTCCCGCAGTTCGAGGGCTGCGACGACCGCCCGCGCTGACCGCCCGCGCTGACCCCCGCGCTGACCGGCCCGCGCTGACCGCCCGCGCCGACCCGCAGGCGCGGCTAGGCGAACGCGTCCACGTCCACGTGCTCGTGCGGGGTCTCGGCGGGCTCGTCGTCGGCGCGGGTGAGCGCCAGCGAGGCCAGCGCCGTGGTGATCGGGACGGCGGCGATCAGGCCGAGGGTGCCCGCCACGCTCCGGACGATCTCGGTGGCGATCGCGGGGGCCGTCAGCACGTCGCCGAGCGGCTGCTGGGAGACGCTCAGCAGGAGGAGCAGGGGCAGCGACGCGCCCGCGTACGCGAGGATGATCGTGTTGATCACCGAGGCGATGTGGGCGCGCCCCACGCGGGCGGCGGCCTTGTACAGCTGCCGGAAGCGGTAGGACGGGTTGGCCTGCGCCAGCTCGTTCACGGTGTACGCCTGGGTGACGGTGACGTCGTCGAGCACGCCCAGCGCGCCGATGATGATCGCGGCCAGCAGCAGCCCCTGCCCGTTGATGCCGGACGAGAGGTCCAGGTTGAGCGCGCTCTCGTCGGTCAGCCCGCTCAGGTGCGCCAGGTCGAGGGCGGCCGTGGCGAGCAGGCCGGTCAGGGCGAGGCTGGCGATCGTGCCGACCACGGCGATCGAGGTGGTCATCGAGAAGCCGTGCGTCAGGTAGAGCACCACCAGCATGATCGCCGCGGCGCAGACGATGGCGGCGAGCAGCGGCGGCGACCCGGCCAGGATGGCCGGGATCAGGAACTGCAGGAGGAGGACGAACGTGATCGCCAGCCCGACCAGGGCGGTCACGCCGCGCCAGCGCCCGAACGCGACCACGGCGAGCGCGAACGCCGCCCCGATGATCCACAGGGCGTTGGAGCGCTGGTGGTCCGACAGCTGGTAGGGGATGCCGTCCGGGGCGTCGGTCACCTCGATCAGGATGACGTCGTCGCCGGCCTTGAACGTCTGCGTGCCCGGGCCGCTGGGCAGCGGGGCGGTCACGCCGCGACCCTTCTCGCCGCCGGAGGTCAGCTCCACGCGGGCGTCGCCGCAGCGGGCCGGGTCGGCCGGCGGCGCCTCCTGCCCCGGGATGCCGGGGGCCGCCTTGGGACAGGGCTTGAGCTCGATGGCCAGGATCGTTCCGGTGACCTCGGTCAGCCGTTCGGACGCTGCCGACCTGGGCTTGTCCGGCCACATGAGGGCCATGGCGAGCAGGGTCGCGATCGCGACTGGGACGATCACGGCGAGGACGGCCACCCGTACCGCCTTCGGCGATCTCGCCGGTGTCACGTCATGCGAATGGTTCCCGCCCACACCCAGTCCCTCTCCGCCCGCTGCCAGGCTGACAGTGTTACAGAGGGAACCGTATGGGCTGAACGTCCGGCCGATGACCATGATCGCCGAATCCCGGCGAGTCGTCTCCGGCGGGAGCCCGCCGGCACGCCCCGGCGGTCGGTGCCGCGGGCGCAGCGTGTCCCCGCGGGGACCAGCCTCGACGCGGTCTCCCTCCGCCTCGCCGGCGACGGCAGGTTGGAGGCATGACTTCGACGAACAGCACCCTCGCGACCACCGGGACCAGCACCACCGGCCTGCCGCTCAAGGCGGGCGAGTGGGGGCTCGACCCCCTGCACTCGGAGGTCGGCTTCACGATCCGCCACCTCGGGATCTCCAAGGTGCGCGGCGCGTTCCGCGACTTCGACGCCTCGCTGAGCGTCGGCGCGACCCTGGCCGACATCGCCATCACGGCGACGGTCAAGCTCGCCTCGATCGACACCGGCAACCCCGACCGCGACGACCACGTACGTTCCCCCGAGCTGATGGACGTGGCGAGCCGCCCGGAGATGACGTTCCGCTCCACCGGGATCAGCGGCGCGGGCGACGACTGGACCATGGCGGGCGACCTGACCATCGGTGACGTGACCCGCGCGGTGACGCTCGCCGTCGAGTTCGGGGGCGTCGTCGACTCGGTGGTGGACGGCCGCCGGCACGCCGGGTTCGAGGCGACCGGCGAGATCCGCCGCGGCGACTTCGGGCTGAAGTTCGCGCCCGGCCTGCTCGGCGAGGTGGTCAAGATCGCGCTCGACATGCAGTTCGTCGAGCCCGAGTGACGAACCCCCCGGCCGGACGCCCCGGCCGGACGTCCCGGCGCCGGTCAGCGGAGGATGACGGGGGTCTGGGCGCCCTTCATGACCAGCGCCGGGGCCCCCGTCCCGTCCGCCGGGACCTTGTACTGGTCGGTCTCGAACTCGGCCGGCAGGGCGTAGAGGAGCGTCCTGTCGTCCAGCCAGGTGACCTGGTCGTCCAGCGGCCGGGTCTCGGCGGTCGCGGTCTCCTTCATCGTCCTCAGGTCGAGCACGTGCAGCCGCCACGGCATCGCCGACATGGCGCCCTTGACGCGGTGCTTGAACGCGATGCGCGTGCCGTCCGGGGACAGGGACGGGCACTCGACGTTCTCGCGCAACGTCCGGACGGTCCTGGCCGAGACGTTGCCGCGCACGAGGTAGGTCTTCCCCTTGGTCGCCAGCGTCGCGTAGAAGAGGTCGTCGTCGACGAACGTCACGCCCCAGAAGTTGACGTCGACGGACCGGTACGGCTCGCCGTCCTTGAGGATCCGGTACTTCTCCAGGTTGTCGTGCAGCGTCCACGTACGGGTGTCGAGGATGGCGGTGCGCGTGGAGAAGTCGATGCCGGCGTACGACTCGCCGCTCACGAACACCGTCCACGCCGCCATCCGCCCGCTCGGCGAGACGCGCGCGCGGCTGGGCCCGCCGACCGCCTTGTAGCGGCGCAGCTCGCGCATCCGGGAGTCGAGGATCAGGATCGAGAACGTGGTGACGGCGCCCCGGTCCGCCTGCGCGCACACCGCGGTCCCGGCGGACGCGTGGAACTTCTGGCAGGAGAGGGACGCGACGGTGCGCGGCCCGCCGATGCCGTCCAGCGGCACGGAGGCGAGGTGGTCGCGCTGCGGGCCGAAGGCCATGTTGCGGAAGAGCACGCGCCCGCGGCCGGTGAGGTCGACCGTGCCCTGCACGACGACGGGCCCGCCGGGGCGGGGCTTGTCGCGCGCGTCCGTACGTCCGGCCGCGTACAGGGTGTAGGCCGTCGCCACCGCCGCCAGCGCGACGACCGCCACGATCAGGATGCGGACCCGCACCGCGGTGCTCACCCGGCCTCCTCACGCTGCTCGGCGCCCAGGCCGTCCGGCCTGCATGCCGCGCTGGTCGCGCTGCCGGTCGCGCTGCCGGTCGCGCTGCCGGTCGCGCTGCCGGTCGCGCTGCCGGTCACGCTGCCGGTCACGCTGCCGGTCACGCTGCCGGTCACGCTGCCGGTCACACTGGCTCCTCGGCGGGGCGGAGGACGACGGCGACGGCGGTGCATCCGGCGAGCGCTACCGCGGCCGCCGCGACCGCCGGGCCCATGCCCCACAACGTCCACGCGGCACCGAACGCCAGCGACGACACGAACCGGGTCGCGGCCTGCCCGGTCTGGACGAGCGCGAGGCCGCTGGCGCGCAGCCCGGCGGGCAGGAACGGGCCCGCGGCCGCCATCAGCACGCCGTCGGTGGCGGCGTAGAACACGCCGTGCAGGATGAGGACGGCGACGACGGCGGGCGTCCCCCCGTACGGCAGGAGCAGCAGCGCGTACGCGCCGAGCAGCGCCATGTGCCCGCCCACGAACACGGGCCAGCGCCCGATCCGGTCGGCCAGCAGCCCGAGCGGCATGGCCAGCGCCAGGAACCCGGCGGCCGTGCCGAGCGGCAGCAGCGGGAACCACTGCGGCGCCAGGTCGAGCTTGCGCTGGATGAGCAGGAACAGGAACGCGTCGCTGATCGTCACGAGGCCGAGCAGCGACGCGCAGACGCAGATCCGCCGCATCGCCCGCAGCCGGAGCAGCCCGAACGCCGCCCGCAGCGACGGCCTGGCCTCCTCCCTGCCGCCCGGACCGCCGCCCGGACCGCCGCCCGGGCCGCCGCCCGGACCGGCGGCGGGCGGGCGGACGAACAGGACGAGGACCAGCAGGCCCAAGACCGCGACGCACCCGCTCACCACGAAGACGGCGTCGTAGGCGTCGGTGGCCGCCCACAGCAGCCCGAACGCGACCAGCGGGCCGAGCAGGGCGCCGGCGGTGTCCATCGCGCGGTGCATGCCGAACGCCCGGCCCTGGTCGCGCGGCCCGGCCGAGAGCGAGATGAGCGCGTCGCGCGGCGCCGTCCGCAGGCCCTTGCCCGACCGGTCCACCGCCAGGACCGCCGCGATTCCCGGAACGGTCGACACCAGCAGCAGCGCGGGCTTGGCCGCGGCCGACAGCCCGTACCCGAGCCCGGCGACCAGCTTGTGGCGGCGCCCGCGGTCGGCGGCGTGCCCGCCCAGGAGCCGCACCAGCGCGGTGACCCCGCCGTACACCCCGTCCAGCAGCCCGAACGCCAGCGGGCTCAGCCCGAGGCCCACCACGATGTAGATCGGCAGGACGGCGGTGACCATCTCCGCGGAGACGTCGGTGAGGAGGCTGACCGTGCCCAGCACGAACACGTTCGCCGGGACGGCCCGGACCGCGGCCGAGTCACGGACGCCGGCGCGTGCGACGCCGCCCGCCGTGTCGGCCGCGCGTGCCGTCGACAGATACACGCTCCCCCCTCACCCGCACCCGTCTCGCCCCGGCCCCCGTACGTCCGCCGCCCCCGCGGCACACGCCCCGTCCAACGGTGCCAGTGCGGCGACGCACAGTGAACCGTAAGGCCGGATCGGGCCGGAAAACGGGTCGAAGTGATCCTAGAGCCGGACTCCGCCGTCGGGGGCGGCGGGCGCGTGGCGGCGGTGGCCATTTACGGCGCCGGGCCGCGGTGGTATGCCGAGTCTGGCAGGAGCTCGTCCTCGTCGCGTGAGGAGCCCCAGATGGAATTCGACCACATCGTCGTCGGCGCGGGCTCGGCGGGCTGCGCGCTCGCCGCGCGGCTCTCGGAGGACACCTCCGTGCGGGTGGCCCTGATCGAGGCGGGCGGGCCGGGGAAGAAGAACGAGATCCACATCCCCGCGGCGTTCCCCAAGCTGTTCAAGACCGACGTCGACTGGAACTTCGCCACCGCCAAGCAGCCCGAACTGGACAACCGCGAGCTCTACTGGCCGCGCGGCCGCATGCTCGGCGGCTCCTCGTCGATGAACGCGATGATGTGGGTGCGCGGCCACCAGGCCGACTACGACGGCTGGGACGTGCCCGGCTGGTCGTACGCCGACGTCCTGCCGTACTTCAAGCGGGTCGAGGGCCGGGTCGGCAGCAACGCCGGCGCCGTCTACGGCACCGAGGGGCCGCTGACGATCTCCGAGCAGCGCAGCCCGAACGAGACGACGCTGGCGTTCCTCGAGGCGTGCGAGGCGGCCGGGCTGACGCGCCTGCCGGAGCTCAACGGCCCGTCGAACGAGGGGTACGCGCAGACCCCGGTGAGCCAGAAGCGGGGCCGCCGCTGGAGCGCCGCCGACGCGTACCTGCGCCCGGCCCGCAAGCGCGCCAACCTCACCGTCGTCCCGAACGCGCAGGTGTCGCGCGTGCTCATCGAGAACGGCCGGGCCGTCGGCATCGAGTCGGAGGGCCGCACCATGCGGGCGGGCCGCGAGGTCATCCTGTCCGCGGGCGCGATCGGATCGCCGCACCTGCTGATGCTCTCGGGCATCGGCGATCCCGGCAACCTGCGCGACCACCGGATCGAGCCCGTCGTGGAACGGCCCGCCGTCGGGCGCCACCTCCAGGACCACCTGTCGGTCGGCGTCATGCGGCACTGCACCAAGCCCGTCACGCTGGCGTTCGCCGACTCGGCCCGCAACCTCGCCCGCTACCTGCTGGCCCGGCGCGGGCCGTTCACGTCGAACGTGGGGGAGGCGGTCGTCTTCCTCAGGAGTGATCCCGGCCTCGCGGCGCCGGACATCGAGCTGATCTTCGCGCCCGCGCCGTACACCGAGCACGGCCTCACCGAGCCGGCCGACCACGGGATCACCGTCGGCGTCGTGCTGCTCCAGCCCGAGTCGTCCGGCCGGATCGCGCTCGCGTCCGCCGACCCCGCCGCCGCGCCGTCCATCGACCCGGGCTACCTGACCGGCGAGGGCGACCTGCGGGTGATGGCGCACGGCGTCAGGTTCGCCGAGAAGCTGCTGGCCACCCAGCCGCTCAAGGCGTACGCGGGCCCGCCGATGGACCCGTACGAGGGCGGCGCGGACGACGACGAGAAGGTGGCGCGGCACGTCCGCGCCAACGGCGAGACGCTCTACCACCCGACCGGGACCTGCCGCATGGGCACCGACGACGACGCCGTGGTCGACCCGGAACTGCGCGTCCGCGGCGTCGAGGGGCTGCGCGTCGCCGACGTGTCGGTGTTGCCGCGGATCACCCGCGGCCATACCAACGCCCCCGCGATCATGATCGGCGAACGCGCGGCCGCCCTCATCCACACCCGCTGAGCAGCGTCCCCTGACCGGCCGACCGGCCGACCGGCAGGCAGGCAGGCCGCGCCCGAGCCCACCCCGGCGCGGCCCGGCCTGCCGGCCGGATCAGATCCGCGACCAGGCCTCCGTCAACACCGACCGCAGGATCTGCTCGATCTCGTCGAACTGCGCCTGGCCGCAGATCAGCGGCGGCGCGAGCTGCACCACCGGGTCGCCGCGGTCGTCGGCACGGCAGTAGAGGCCCGCCTCGTACAGCGCCTTGTCGAGGAAGCCGCGCAGCAGCCGCTCGCTCTCCTCGTCGTCGAACGTCTCGCGGGTGTCCTTGTCCTTGACCAGCTCGATGCCGTAGAAGTAGCCGTCGCCCCGCACGTCGCCGACGATCGGCAGGTCGTACAGCCGCTCCAGGGTCGTCCGGAACGCGCCCTCGTTCCGCCGCACGTGCCCGAGCAGGTCCTCCCGTTCGAACAGGTCGAGGTTGGCCAGCGCGACCGCCGCCGACACCGGGTGCCCGCCGAACGTGTAGCCGTGCGCGAACATCTCGGTGCCGTGCCGGAACGGCTCGAACAGCCGGTCGCTCACCAGCATCCCGCCCAGCGGCGAGTAGCCCGAGGTCAGGCCCTTGGCGAACGTGATGATGTCCGGCTCGTAGCCGAACTTCGCCGCCCCGAACATCTCTCCCAGCCGCCCGTAAGCGCAGATCACCTCGTCCGAGACCAGCAGCACGTCGTGCCGGTCGCAGATCTCGCGCAGCCGCTGGAAGTAGCCGGGCGGCGGCGGGAAGCAGCCGCCCGCGTTCTGCACGGGCTCGACGAAGACCGCCGCGACCGTCTCGGGCCCCTCGAAGAGGATGGCCTCCTCGACCCGGTCGGCGGCCCAGCGCCCGAACGCCTCCGGATCGTCGCGGTGCTCGTTCGCCCGGTAGATGTTGGTGTTGGGAACGCGGAACGCGCTCGGCACCAGCGGCTCGTACGGCGCCTTGATGCCGGGCAGCCCGGTCAGCGACAGGGCGCCGTGCGGGGTGCCGTGGTAGGCGACCGCGCGGCTGATCACCTTGTGCTTGGCCGGCTTGCCGGTGAGCTTGAAGAAGTGCTTGGCCAGCTTCCAGGCGCTCTCGACGGCCTCGCCGCCGCCGGTCGTGAAGAACGTGCGGTTGAGGCCGCCCGGCGCCAGGTTCGCGAGCCGTTCGGCCAGCTCCACCGCCTTCGGGTGCGCGTACGACCAGATCGGGAAGAAGGCCAGCTCGGCGGCCTGCTTGGCGGCGGCCTGGGCGAGCTCCTCGCGCCCGTGCCCGGCCTGTACCACGAACAGCCCGGAGAGCCCGTCGAGGTACCGCCGGCCCTGCGCGTCGTAGATGTACGCGCCCTCGCCCCGGACGATCATCGGAACCTCGCCGCCGTTCTCGTACGCCGAGTGACGGGCGAAGTGCATCCACAGGTGGTCGCGGGCAGCCGTCTGGAGAAGGTCGGACTCCGTCATTGCACACTTCCCTGTCGCGATCGATCCAGTTGTCCTGATGCTAGATGACTACGGAATTAGCTGCAAACATCCAATCAGGCCTCGATATCCGAAGGATCTGTGTGATCTTCGCATCGTCGCCCGCCGGGGCCCGCGGTGTACCGTCGTCGCGCGGACGAGGAGACGGAGCACCATGGACATCGTCAAGGCGAACGGGCTGGAGTTCGGCTACCTCTCGGAAGGCCCCGAGGACGGCCCGCTGGCGCTCTGCCTGCACGGCTTCCCCGACTCGGCCCGCACCTGGCGCCACCTGCTCCCCGAGCTGGCCGCCGCCGGATACCGCGCCGTGGCCCCGTTCCTGCGCGGCTACGCCCCCACCGCCGTCCCGCCCGACGGCGCCTACCAGACCGGCGCCCTCGCCGCCGACGCCAACGCCCTCCACGAGGCCTTCGGCGGCGGCTCCGACGCGGTCATCATCGGCCACGACTGGGGCGCCTTCGCCACCTACGCCGCCGCGGCCCACGCCCCGGACCGGTGGCGCAGGGCCGTCACCCTCGCCGTCCCGCCCCTCAACGCGATGATGAGCGGCTTCTTCTCGTACGAGCAGCTCAAACGCTCGTTCTACATCTTCCTCTTCCAGACGCCGCTGGCCGAGATGGCCCTCGACCGCTCCTTCGTCGAAGGCCTCTGGCGCGACTGGTCACCGGGCTATGAGGCCACCGCCGACGTCGACCACGTCATGGAGTCCCTCGGCGCTCCCGCCAACATCGCCGCCACCATCGGCTACTACCGCGCCATGCTCGACCCCTCCCACCACGTCGACGCCTACGCCGCCGAGCAGGCGGCCGCCGCCACCACCGGCGAACGCCCCATCCTCTACCTGCACGGCGCCGCCGACGGCTGCCTCAGCGCCGACCTCACCGACCGGTCCACCGTCCTGGCCCAGCTCCCACCCGGCTCCGAAGCCGCCGTCATCCCCGGCACCGGTCACTTCCTCCACCTCGAACGCCCCGCCGACGTCAATGCCCACATCCTCACCTGGCTGACCTGATCACCCCATCACGGCGCCCTCGCCGGTCGGCGGCGGTGGGCGGTGATGAGCCAGGCGCGGGAGCCGAACCGGACTCCCTCGTCGCTCCGGTGCGCGGCGAGCGTTCCGCGCAGCCGGGCGACGGCGTCCATCAGCGGTCCAGGTGCTCGGTGGCGAGGCGGGCCAGCTCGGTGCGGTTGGCGACGTGGAGTTTGGCGTAGGCGTGGGCCAGATGGGTCTTCACCGTGCCGCGGCTGATGAAGAGGCGGGCGGCGATCTCGGGGTTGGTCAGGCCCTGCACGGCGTGCTCCACCACCGACAGCTCGGCGGGGGTCAGGCTGTCCCAGCCGGACTCGGGCCGGTGGCGCGGCCCCCGTCCGCGCGCGGCGTGGGCGACGGCGCTCTGAAGGTCCATCGTGCGGCCGCGGTCGAGCGCCTCGCGGAAGAGCGGGTCCTGCTCCTGCTCCAGTCGTGCCCGAAGGGCCTCGGCCACCGTGCGGTCCACGACACGAACAGACTTGCCGGGCGCGGAGCCGCGGAGGTCTTCGGGCGCCGGGCCGAGATCCGCGCGGGCGCGCTCGGCGGCACCGGCGAGGACCCCGGCGATCTCGGCGGCGCCGCGCCGCAGGTGCAGGAGCGCGAGCGACTCCAGGCTGGAGACGTAGCCGAGGACGAGATCGTGGTCCATCCGGACGCGCAAAGCCTCGTGGTGCAGCTTCAGGGCACGTTCGGCGTCGGTGGCGTGGGCCAGCAGCGCCAGCTCGTCCAGCATGCCCGCGTGGATGCGGGGCATCTCCCTGGTCAGGGGCGAACCGGACAGCGCGTCGAGCGTTCGCGCCGCGGCCTGGTGGTCACCGGCCTGGCGCAGAGCGGCCGCCAGCACCAGGCGGGTGTCGGGCGCGAGCACCTCCTCGCTCTTCTCCGGGTGCCACGCGCCCTCCCTGCGGCACCACGCCACGGCCTCCTCCGGACGGCCGTTCTCCAGGGCGAGCATCGCCTTGGTGCGCTCCCAGCCGGTGATCAGCGGCGAGTGATCGGACTCGGCGACCAGGCGGTCGATGGGCTCCATCGCCGCCGCGGCCTCCTCCAGACGGCCCTGCAGAACGCGGATCTCGGCCAGGATGCCGCGGGTCGAACCCGTCCAGTGGAAGTCGCGGAGCGGCTCGGCCGTGGCCACGGCGCGTTCGGCCAGCTCACCCGCGCGCCGCAGGTCGCCGGACCGGGCGGCGGCCAGCGCCAGCCAGCCGAGCATGTTGGACGCGATGCCGCGGTCGCCGCGTCCCAGCAGCCCCTCCACGGCCGGTTCGAGGTGCTTGATCCCCTCGCGGTAGTCGTCCGCGAGCACGTGCACGAGCCCGATGAACGCCGCCGAGGTGTCCGCGACGAACCCGTCCCCGGCCCGTACGGCCTCGTCCCGGACCGCCTCGGCCTCCTCCAGCGCCTCGGTGAGGCCCACGGCGAGCCGCCCGAGGGCGCCGAACACCCCCGCCAGCCGTTCCGCCGACGGCGCGCCGACCTCGGCGGCCATGGCCCGCGCCTCCCGCGCGACCTCGTAGGGCTCGATCCCCGGCAGCGCGCTGTCGGCGACCAGGGCGAACGCCGCCAGCACCTCCGCCTGCAACGGGCCGCGCTCGTCCGCGCCGCGTTCGATCGCCAGCCGGAGCAGCCGCACGCCCTCCGGGCCCCGCCCCTCCAGCTGCCACAACCACGCGCAGGCCACGGCCAGCCGCCGCCCCCGCGACGCGTCGTCGCGCGACAACCCCCACTCGATCGCCGCGCGGACGTTGGGGTAGACGTCGCCGACCCGCGCGCGCCAGGTGTCCTTGTCGGTGTCCAGCAACGGCGCCAGCCGGTCCAGGAGGGCCAGGTGCAGGTCGAGGTGCCGGTCCCGCACGGCCTCGGACTCGCCCGCCTCCTCCAGCCGGTCGAGCGCGTACGCCCGCACCACCCCGAGCATCCGGTAACCGGCCACCTCGCCCGTGGTGTCGGCGACGACCAGCGACTTGTCGATCAGCCCCCGCAACGCCCGGAGCAGCCGTTCACCACTCGGATCGCCCACCGCCAGCCCGGCGACGGCGTCCGCCGCGAAGCCGGGTTCGAACACCCCCAGCCGCC
The DNA here is from genome assembly GCF_040643285.1 of Spirillospora sp. NPDC047279. NCBI lineage: Bacteria > Bacillati > Actinomycetota > Actinomycetes > Streptosporangiales > Thermomonosporaceae > Spirillospora > Spirillospora sp. NPDC047279. The sequence continues at coordinate 3,174 of NZ_JBEYUA010000031.1, read as the reverse complement.
GGAACAGCACCCGCTCGTCCTCGTTCAGCAGGTCATGGCTCCACCGCATCGACCCTTCGAGCGTCTGCTGCCGGAACGGCGCCGTCCGCACGCCCCCTTCCAGCAGGGCGAACGGGGCGTTCAACGAGTCGGCGATCTGCGCCAGCGACAACGTGCCCGCCCAGCCGGCCGCCAGCTCCAGCGCCAGCGGAAGGCGGTCGAGCCGGTCACAGACCCGCCGCGCCCCCGAACGTACGTCCGCACCGACCGCCGCACGTTCGAGAAAAAGCTCCAGCGCGTCCGCCAGGGCCATGGGCGGCACCCGCCACACCCGTTCACCCGCGATGCCCAGCGTGGACCGGCTCGTCGCCAGCACCGCGACGCCCGGGCAGCGCGACAGGACCTCGGCGATGACGCTCGCGGCGCCGTCCAGCACGTGCTCGCAGTTGTCCACGACCAGCAACAGCTCGCGATCCCGCAACGCGGCGGTCAGAACCTGCACCGGATCGGGCCGCGCCGGCAGGAGAACGTCCAGCGCCGCCGCCACGCGATGGGCGACATGACCGGCGTCGGTCTCCTGCTCCAGGCCGACCCAGACCACCCCGTCCGGCCACGCGCCCGCCGCCGCCTGGTCCTGGCACGTGCGGATCGCCAGCCGGGTCTTGCCGCACCCGCCGGGCCCCACCAGCGTCACCATCCGCCCGGCCGCCACCGCCTCACCGATCGCCGCCAGCTCGGCGGCCCGGCCGACGAACGACGACAGCTCGGACGGGAGATGGTGGACGGCGGACATGGCAGGCAGTCTGCCAGCAGACCGGCCGCGCGCCTCAGCACCCCCGCCCAGGTGAGGTTCGGCAGTGTGCTGAGACATATCGACTACGACCGCCAGCACCCGCTGTTCGCCCGCGGCCGGCGCTGCCGCCCCAAGCCGTCGCCGCATGGATGAACACGGCACCGTCCTGAGCCGATACTCAGCGGTCGGGCCGGACGACGAACAGCTTGCCCTGCGCGGCCCCCTGCCACAGGAACGTTCGGCCTGGCACGAGCAACTCGGCTACCCGTCCGACTGGGACCCCGCCCCCGCGAACGAGGAAGACGTCGAGGAACGGACCTGGGTGACGTTCGACCCGGCTCCCGAAATCGCCGCCGCCGACGGCATCAGCCCCCTGAACCTCAGCCAGCAGACCCCAACGCGAGGCACCGGCGTCCTAGCCCCGCCCCCGCACCCCTGACCGGCCGCGAACGCGGATCACCGCTCGTCGATCCCGTTGAGCCGCACCGCCCGCCGGAAACGCCGCCCCCATCACCACCAGCCACACCACGTGGATCGCTGCGCTCTCCAGGGAGACCACCTTGCCGACGGCAAGGGAGACGCCGTCCGCCACACAGAACCCCAAGGGAAGCGCCACCAGCGTCCAGCCGCAGACCCTGGCCGACCCGTGCCTGAACCACCAGGACCGGCCCAGCAACCTTTGGGCATAAGCGACGGCAGGCGCGCGGAGCTGCTCCTGGGACACCGCCGCACCCCGTGCGACCGCACGCCTGACGAGGTCACGCTCGGCGTACTCCAGGCCGTACGCATCCCTCAACCACGCGCCGTCCGGATCGGCCTTCCGCTCAAGCGCCCAGACGTCGTCCGAATGGGAGTCAAGAGGTCGTGCCCCCAGGAGGAAAGCCAGCCGTGATCTTCATGGCCGGATCGGGCCACCCCACGCCGCAGTCCGGCTACTTGTAACCCCGCTTGAGCAGATACTTGGCGCCGGCCTCGAACCCCTCGGGGCTGAGCACCTCGAACCCGAAGGCGTCACCGAGCCGATCGGTGATGTCGAACGCGGCGCAGACCGCCAGCGCGTCCCGGACCTGCTGGGGCGAGACCCCGGCGGCCAGCACCTCCCGCATGTCCTCGGCACCGACCGTCCCCTCCCGGGTCAGCCTGCCGAGCATCCGCAACGTCGCCCGCAACGGCTCCGCGACCGGAGCCGACTCCAGATCGGCCAGTACCGCCGCGACCCGACGCCCGTCCTGGTATGCCAGGCTCGCGGTCGCGGTGTGCGCACCGACGCAGAACGCGGACCCGTTCACCTTGGACACGTAGGCCGCCATCAGCTCCCGATCGCCCACCGACCAGGCGGACGGCCCCCGCATCGCCTCGTGGGTGAACGCCTTGGCCCGGGCACCGTAGAACTCGGGCCGGTAGAAGACCAGCTTGGCGGCGTCCGGCACCGGATGACGGGAGAACAGCCTGATGACCGCGAACAACAACTTGGTGCCTGGCCGGTAACCGTGGTCGAGAATGTCAAGTCGCATGATCCGGCCTCTCGTCGGCGGTCGCTTCGGCCAGCGCCGCCAGCCCTGCCTCGTACAGCCGTTCCGACCGGCCGACCGCGGCGCACACCACCAGCTCGAAAAGCTGGTCCTCGCTGCGGCCCGCCGCCTTCGCCGCCGCCAGGTCCGCCTCGCTGACCTGAGCCGGTCTCTCGACGACCTTGCCGATCAGCACGTCCAGCGGCGGGGAGAGCCCGTCGTTGCGGAAGGCACGTCCTCGATCCTCCGCAGACGCCTCGCCCTCCCCGTTCAGCACGCGATCCACCAGGGCTCGGTGCGCTGCCCGCTTCCTGTCCTCATCCGGCACGGCGCCCTCCACCTCTCGTCGACTGCCTTCACATACAAGACGATCCGCCCGCCGTCGACCACGACATCCATCTCAAGAAGCACCTCCACCGACAACATCCGCCCGCCAGCCAGGGCCCCTCCCGACGGTCGTCTCCCACAACGCCAAGCCCGGCACCTGCACATCGACCACCGTCTCACCAGGCGCGCCGAACGTCCCTGAACGCTCGTCGGCGCGCCCGCTGCCCGTTGCCCGCTACCTGTGCCGCTCTTTGAGCCCGGTACGAGCCAGGCAGACTGTCACGCGACCCTTGCCGGTGGGCACGCATGGGACATGCCGTACTCGGTGATTGGGCGGCGCATGGACCTGCACGTGGCACGGGAGACGGCGAACTGCTCCGCCACGAAGCGCGCCAGCCCAGCGCCCCCAAATCATCCCCATCCTGACGTCGGCGAGGTGGAATCGCGGGCCAACGGTGCACTCCGCTTGGAGCTTGTAACTCGTAGTGTGTAAAGTTGATCTTGGTGTGGGTCTGGTTGTCTTACCTGATGCGACCTGGGTAGGCAGCGGCGAGTTCGTTCAGC
>NZ_JBEYUA010000030.1:0-92889 GCF_040643285.1 Spirillospora sp. NPDC047279 | reverse complement strand
GAACTACGCATCCTGCACCTACGATTCTGGGGCAACCTCACCCAAGCCCAGATCGCCGACAAGATCGGCGTCTCCCAGATGCACGTGTCACGACTGCTCAACCGCACCCTGACCCGACTCCGAAACCAACTGACCGAGCCGATCTGACCTCCGAACACCGCCAGCCGGTCACCCCTTGCCGAACGGCGAGCCGTGCGTCTCCCTACCGACTGCCTCGATCACCGAATCGGTCCCCCGGCCGTTGGTCATGTCAGAGCACATCACCCTCGCCGATGAACGGTCCCAGCACCTCGTACAGGTGCAGGTCCGATCCACAGATCGCGGTCGTGGTGATGGGCACGACCGCGCCAGTCGGTTCCTTGATCGCAGGGTCGGGGACCTCGGCCACCCGTACATCCCGCTCGCCTTGCCGGGTAGCTGCCTTCATCAGACTCACGACGGCGGCGGCGGAACGGGGTGCTCCGCCAGAGCCCGGGCGACGGCGACCAGGTTGGCCGCCATGGCGCGTCCCGTGGTGATCGACCAGTCGCGGCCTTCCTCGCTCTCCAGGAAGCTCGGACCCGGGCCGGGGCCCCTGTTCCAATAGGTCCACGCCTGACCGGGGATCGTGTAGCCGAACTCGTTGAGCGCTCCGCTGAGATCGCTGATCACGTGGTGGGCGCCGTCCTCGTTGCCGGTGACGACCACGCCCGCGACGCGGTTGTAGGCGACCGGGCGGCCCTCGTCGTCGCTCTCGGACAACATCCCGTCCATCCGCTCGATCACCCGCTGGGCGACCGACGACGGGTGGCCGGCCCAGGTCGGCGAGGCGAGCACCAAGATCTCGGCGTCCAGGAGCTTGCCGTGCACCTCGGGCCACGGGTCGCCCGGCCCCAGGTCGGTCTCCACGCCGGGCGGGATGTCGAGGTCGACGGCCCGGACGGTCTCCACCTCGACCTTGCGTTCCCGAAGCTCCTCGATCACGACCGCGGCGAGCGCCTCGGTGTTGGACCGTTCAGGCGAACGTTTGAGCGTGCAGTTGATCACGATCGCGCGCACCGGACACCCCTCGTCATAACCAGCTCCCATCGGTCGACAAGTTCCTGCCACCTACCCACGCGACCTCCCACAAACAGCTCTTATGCATTCTTTGCCCGCTCTACCGAGGGCTTGATGGCTCTTGTGGCGCCGGCTGGGTTTCCGCGGGGCGCGGAGGTGTGAAGACCCGTCGCCAGGGCAGGTCAGTGCGGCCTGCGGATCCCGAGGGAGAGGAGGGCGGCCCGATGAGCATGGGCGGTCGTGTCGTTGTGATCACCGGAGCCAGCGGCGGGATCGGACGCGCCGCGGCACAGGAGTTCGGGTCCCGCGGCGCCAAGGTGGCCCTGCTGGCCCGAGGTGAGGCAGGCCTGCGAGCGGCGGCCGAGGACGTCACCGCGGCCGGGGGCGAAGCGCTGGTGCTGCCGGTGGACGTGGCCGATTTCGACGCCGTCCGGGAGGCGGGACGGCGCGCCGAGGAGGAGCTGGGGGCGGTCGACGTCTGGGTGAACGTGGCGTTCAGCTCGGTCTTCGCGCCGTTCACCGACATCGAACCCGCCGAGTTCCGGCGCGTCACCGAGGTGACCTACCTGGGATTCGTCCACGGTACGCGGGTGGCGCTGGACCTCATGCTGCCGCGCGACCGCGGAGTGATCGTCCAGACCGGATCGGCGCTGGCCAAGCGCGGGATCCCGCTCCAATCCGCCTACTGCGGCGCCAAGCACGCGGTCCAGGGCCTCCACGAATCACTGCGGACCGAACTGCTGCACTCGGGCAGCGGGGTGAAGACGACCATCGTGCACATGCCCGCGGTCAACACCCCACAGTTCACATGGCTCCTGTCCAAACTGCCCGAGCGAGCACAACCGGTGCCGCCGATCTACCAACCGGAAGTGGCGGCCCAGGCCCTTGTTCACGCGGCCGAGCACCCCGGACGACGGGAGTACTGGGTCGGCGGCAGCACCGTCGCCACCCTGCTCGCCGACAAGTTCGCCCCCGGCCTGGTCGATCGCTACCTGGCGCGCACCGGCTTCAGGTCCCAGCAGACCGGCGAACGCCGTGATCCCAGGCAGCCCGCCAACCTCTGGAAACCCGCCGACCGCGGCGGGAAGCACGACTTCGGGGCGCACGGCCCGTTCGACGACCAGGCCCACTCCCGCAGCTACCAGCTCTGGCTGATGCGGCACCGCCGGGCGCTGGCGGTAGCGGGCGGCGCCCTCGGCCTCGTCTGGCTCGCCCGTTCACGCCAACGATGACACCGGACAGGGCACCAACCCCGCGCCAGGTCCCTCCGGGTACCGCGGCGTACCACCCGACGAATACGAGGCCCTCCACTACCGCCAGAACCACACAGAACTGCAGGTCACAGCCACAACCTAGAGCCTCTATCGAAAACCGGGGCGCTTCACGGTGGCCGCTGTCGCGTGCCCTGGTGGGCTTCGTGGCCCGCAGCACCGGTCCGTCGGGGCGACGGGGGTCGCTGGTACCGCTGGTAGCTCATGCGAGGCCTCAGTGTCCCGGCCATCGCGTGGCGGTGCCGGGGCACTCGCCGTGGCTATCACGATTCCGGCTGCGGCCTATCTCGGCCGCATCGCGTCCAAGCCGGGGAAGCCAGGTAGCGTGTGTGCCGCGGGCGAGCAGGAGCATGCGGACAGGGCGGATGCCGGAGGTCTGGATGTCCACGCACGGCGCTTCTGAAGAGGGCGCGCACCGGTCCACGGGGCGGGCGTCTGAACAGCCGGCCGGCCAGACTGAGGAACAGCGGTTGCTCGGCTGGAGCGCGATCGCCGCGGCCGAGGACTCCGTAGTGGCGGCGTGGCAGCGGGAACTGATGAAAATGCATGAGACGGCCGCCGCGCAGGTGCATGCGGCGCGATCCGAGCTGGCCACGACGCTGGCCGGGACTGCGACCGCACAGGACGTGGCGGTGGCCGAGGCGGCACGGGAACGCTGGCAGCAGGCCTACACCGACTTCGCCCTCGTCAGCGGCGCCGTCAGCACCGAGCTGCGGCAGATGATGATGGAAGCGATGCGCCGGCTGGTTGTCACTGTCGCCCTCCATGACAACATGCGTGGCCGCTGCCAGTGCCAGGTCGGGCCTGGCTGGCATACCGCGGACTCCCGGTGCTTCAGATCGGCTGGTTAGGGCTCTGACCTGCAGGGCAAGGGCCAGATATGTCTGATTTGGGGGACCGTTTCAAGCCGGGAGAGCCCGCGCCCGCCAGTGGCTTCTATGAGTGCGACCGCGCGGACGTGTATCGGTGGAGCACCGATGTGGCGGGCCATCCGCCGCCGCCACCGCCGGGACGCAGCGGTGCGCGGTGGGGCCTGAGGGAGAAACGTCCGGTCCAGTCGTGACGCGCAACGACAGCGCAATGAGCGGACCGCGGCCTGGGCTCAGCCTGCTCGGATCCCGGGGTAGTTCGTGATCTGTGGGGGAAGGGGGGCCGCATGGGCACCACCGCGGTGATCGTCACCGACATGCTGAATCCGTATCGGCACGAGGACGCCGGTCTCCTCCAGGAGAGCGTGGCGCGCATCGTCGATCCGCTGAGCGCGCTGATCCGCCGGGCTTCGGAAAGTGACGAGTCCGAGGTGTTGCTGGTCTATGTCAACGACAACCACGGCGACTTCTCCGCTACGCGCGACGACTTGGTGGCCGCGGCCCGCAAGGGCGAGCGGCCCGATCTCGTGGAGCCTCTCGTCCCCTCCCCTGACTGTGTCTTCCTGCCCAAGGTCCGTCACAGCGCCTTCTACGGCACGCCCTTGGAGTACGTCCTGTCACGCGCCGGGGTCGAAAAGGTGGTCCTGACAGGCCAGGTCACCGAACAGTGCATCCTCTACACGGCCCTGGACGCCTACGTCCGGCACTTCTCGATCAGCGTGCCCCGGGACGCCGTCGCCTGCATCGATCCAGAGCTCGGGCAGGCGGCGCTCCGCATGATGGAGCGGAACATGCGTGCGGAGATCGTCACGGCCGGCACCTGCCTGCCATGACACGCGGAGACGAGCGGGCACCGTCCAGCCAGGATGCGGGCGCCGCGCCCGTGCACGGCGAGTCGTCCCACCGGACAGCGCCACCCCCCCCATGAACCAAACCGAAAGTTGACCCCAAGTGGACTCTATTTTGAATTGAATTCACGGAATGGGCCTCACATTCGACCGTCGTGGATCACTCCGCGACCTGCGGCTTAGGGACCACCTTCTCGGGTAGGGGGCGCTTGAATCCATTTCATGCCGAATGGCTGGGATTGCACACGTAAACCGCACTACAAGAGGGAACTCGACCCTCGCATACCGCCGAGGAGGAACGATGGCAGAGTCGAATCCGGTGAAGGCCGCGGTCGACAAGGTGGTCGAGACGGTCACCGACGACACGAAAGCGGGCGCGGAGATCCCTGGGCGTCCCGGCAGCGCGACGCCCACGGTCGAGGAGCCCACCGAGCCTGCCGGGCCCCTGCCGCCCAAGCCCGATCAGCGGGCGCCGGAAACGGTCACCTCGACCGGCCGTTCCGTGTCGGCGGCGCCGACGGGGCGGGCACAGGACGGTGAGTTCCTGACGACGGCGCAGGGACTGCGGCTGCCCGACAGCGACCATTCGCTGAAGGCGGGGACTCGCGGGCCGGTGCTGTTGCGGGACCACCACCTGCGGGAGAAGATCACCCACTTCGACCACGAGCGGATCCCCGAGCGCGTCGTGCACGCCCGTGGCGCGGGTGCGCACGGGACCTTCCGCGGGTACGGGACGGCGGCGCATCTGACGATGGCCGCGTTCCTGGGCAAGGACGTTCAGACGCCGGTCTTCGTGCGCTTCTCCACCGTGCTCGGGTCGCGGGGCTCGGCCGACACCGTGCGCGACACCCGGGGGTTCGCGACCAAGTTCTACACCTCAGAAGGCGTCTTCGACCTGGTCGGCAACAACATCCCGGTGTTCTTCATCCAGGACGCGATCAAGTTCCCCGACGTGATCCACGCGGGCAAGCCGCATCCGGACCGGGAGATCCCCCAGGCGCAGAGCGCGCACGACACCTTCTGGGACTTCGTCTCCCTGCACACCGAGGCCACCCACCACACGCTGTGGAACATGTCCGACCGCGCCATCCCGCGCTCCTACCGCACGATGGAGGGCTTCGGCGTTCACACCTTCCGGCTGGTCGACGCCGAGGGCGGCACCACGCTCGTGAAGTTCCACTGGAAGCCCAAAGCCGGCGTGCACTCCCTGGTGTGGGAGGAGGCCCAGCTCATCAACGGCATGGACCCCGACTTCCACCGCCGTGACCTGGCCGACGCGATCGAAGCCGGAGCCCACCCGCAATGGGAGCTGGGCGTCCAGACCTTTCCCGACACCCCCGAACAGACCTTCGAGGGCATCGATCTGCTCGACCCGACCAAGATCGTCCCTGAGGAGCTGGCACCGGTGCAGCCGATCGGGCTGCTCACCCTGGAGGCGAACCCGACCAACTACTTCGCCGAGACAGAGCAGATCGCCTTCCACCCCGGCCATCTGGTGCCCGGCATCGATGTCACCGATGACCCGCTGCTGGCCGGACGGCTCTTCTCCTACATCGACACCCAGATCACCCGGCTCGGCGGGCCCAACTTCGCGCAGATCCCGATCAACCGCACCCACGCTCCGGTCAACGACATGCTGCGGGACGGGTTCCACCAGCACGCGGTGCACGCCGGTGTCGCGCCCTACAAGCCCAACTCCCTGGACGGCGGCTGCCCGTTCTTCGCCGGTGCCGAGCAGGGTGGGTACGTCGAGGCGCCCGTGGAGGTCCCCGCGGCCAAGCGGGTGCGAGAGGCACCGGCATCGTTCGCCGACCACTACAGCCAGCCGCGCCAGTTCTGGCTGAGCTTGACGCCGGTCGAACGCGAGCACGTCATCGCCGCCTACACCTTCGAGCTCGGCAAGGTCTACGAGCAGCCGATCAAGGAACGCAACCTGCGGGTACTGGCCGAGATCGACCCCGTCCTGTGCGAGAAGGTCGCTCAGGGGCTCGGCCTGCCCGCCCCCACCGCCGCCGGCACACTGACGTCCGCCGAGCCCAGCCCGGCACTCTCCCAGGTCGGCGGCACCTGGCCCACCACCGGCCGGATCATCGGCATCGTCGCCGGCCCCGACGGCGACCTGGGCGCCGTCCGCGCCGTCCGGCAAGCCGTCCTGGACGGCGGCATGGTCCCGCTGATCATCGCTCCGGCCGGAGGCGTCCTCGGCTCCGGCGACGACGCCCTCACCGTGCAGCGGACCTTCGCCACCGCCCGATCGGTGGAGTTCGACGCGCTGCTCGTCGCCGGTGCGCCCGCGCCGGGCAGGGACGCCTACGGCGCCCGCGACGCCAAGGCCGGCGACGCGGCCACCGCCGCGGCCGTCATCGATCCGCGCGTCCGGCTGATGCTCGACGAGGTCTACCGGCACGCCAAGCCCATCGGCGGATGGGCCGACGCCGCCGACGCGCTCGACGCCGCCGGCATCTCCCCCCAAGCGCCCGGCGTCGTCGTCGGCGCAGACGCCCGGCCCGTCCTGGACTCCATCGTGGAGCTCCTCGGCCGGCACCGCGTCTGGGACCGCTTCCCGACCACTTCCGATCTGGCCTGACCGTTCGGCTCCCTGGGTGGCGGGCGAGGCCGCGCGTCCTCGCCCGCTGCTCACCGTCTGCGGCCGCGCATCGGCCCGGCCGCCTGCGAACAGGCTGCTCTCCACCTACGGCGAACGTGGCGCCCTGCTGAACGTCAGCCCTCGGCCACTGCACGGACCGTGGCCAGCGAGGTGTCGGCGGCGTCGGGCACGACCATCCCTGCCGCCTTGCCGGTACGCAGGTAATCCAGGACCTCCCCGTTCAGCCGTTCGCCGGGCAGCGCCGCGGGGATTCCCGGCGGATAGGGGGTGAGCATCTCGGCGACGATCCGTCCCGCCGCGTCGGCGATGGGAATCTGCTCGACGGGGCCGAAGAAGGCGTCGCGTGGCAAGCAGGCCTGTTCCAGACGCAGGTCACGGGGCGCCGGTACGGTCATGCTCGGCGCGGGCTCGAACGTCGCCGCCTGCGCCGCCACGTCCTTGAGCGCCGACACCAGAAGGCTCGCCGTGTGCTCGTCGTCGGCGTGAGTGAGCTGGGCACTGCTCCGCCGGTGATCAGAGACGTGCAGGTTGAGGTGATGGTGCTCGCGCATCCGATCGGCGACCTGATAGCCGGTGGCCCCCAGCCCGGACACGTCGATGATGACCTGTAGCGGATCCAGCTCCGCGGCCCTGCCGTCGCCGAGGAACTCGTCATGGAGAACGTGCAGCCCGTCGATGTCCTCGATGGCCTCACGGGTCGTGCGGGCCAGGTCCAGCGCCTGGCCGAGCAGCCGTCGGCCGTCCTCGGCCATCTGCCGCCGCCAGCCGTCCAGGGCGGCGTAGATCAGCACCGACGGGCTCGTCGTACCGAGAAGGTCCGCGCACGCCTTCAGCACTGCCGGATCGACAAGATCGCCCTGCTGATGGAACACCGAACCCTGCTCCAGGCCACTGCCCATCTTGTGCACGCTGGTCACGCACACGTCAGCGCCGGCATCCATCGCCCACGACGGCAGATCCGGATGGAACGGCAGGTGCGCACCCCACGCCTCGTCCACGACCAACGGCCGACCACGTTCATGACAGACCGCCGCGATGGCCGCCAGCTCCGCGCACGTGCCGTGGGGCGTCGGGCTCGTCACGAGCGCGCCGCGCGCGTCGGGATGCTCGTCGAAGGCGTCCCGGAACGCTCGCGCGGACGGCGCATGCGCGAGATGCAGCTCCGCGTCGAAGTTCGGCTCGACCCAGACGGGACGGATGCCCGCAATGATCAGCCCGGCGATCACCGATTTGTGCGCGTCCCGCCCCACCAGCAGCTTCTCGTGCGGACCGGCGACCGCGAGCATCGCGCTCTTGACCGACAACGAACTCCCGCAGGTCGTGAAGAACGTGTGCTCAGCCCGTACCGCATCGGCCATCAACTCCTGGGCGCGCTCCAGAACGCCGTGGGAGGACGTCCGGTCGTCCAGCCCCGCGATGGCGAGCATGTCGGAGCGGAACACGCCTTCACCCAGCACGTCGAGCACTCTCGGGTCGGTCCCCCGCCCCTGCTTGTGCCCCGGCGGCGTGAACGGCACGTCACCACGCTCACGGTAAGCCGCGACCGCCTCCAGCACCGGCGCCTCAGAATGATCCATACCCCTTTCCTTCCCCCTGGGCAGCGGACAACCGGTCATTACCCACGGCGAGGCATGCACCCCTCCCCTACGGCGTACTACGCGGAGATCTCACCGCCGTTCTGGTAATACCGATTTGCCCAACGCCGAGCCCGACGCCAAGGGTGGCGAGGATGAGGGTCATCAGCCGCCGACCAGAGCCTGAGGAATTCCCCGCGAGGACTTTGCAACGATCGGCCTTGAGCCGATGGGAAGGGCCGGACCGCCCGTAAACGCGGTCCGGCCCTTCCTTTCCGGACGGCACCGCGCCCCCGCGATGCCGCACCCCCCGGATTCCTTCAGCGCCTACCCTCACGAACCGAACGAAACATCCTTGCCGCACACGTTCGAGCAGACCCCGGACGAACCGGTCGACGAGAAGGCACCGCCGAGACCAGGCGATCAGAGCGCCCACATCAAGCGCCACCTGTCGAAGATCAGGAGGTGGGATCCTGACCGACTTCGCCGCGCCAGGCACCGGTCTCGCCACCCTGAGCCTCGACGAACTCCTTGAACCGCTTGAGATCACCCTTGATGCGGCGCTCGACCACGTTCAACGCGTCACCGGCCTTCTCGACCGCCCCCTCAGCCGCGAACTCCATCTGCAGCATCACCCGGGTCTCGCCAGGCGCCAGATGATGGAAGGTCACGACGCCGGCGGCCGGTCCTCCGGCTTGATCAGCTGAGTTGGTCGGCTTGGGTGCGCGACCGGCGGGCTTGGGCTCGGCAGGTGTCGGCCCGGCGCTGAAGGTCGGCCGCACGGGTGGGGTCTTCCAGGTCGGCGGTTTCGGCTGCGCGATCCAGAAGGGCTGCCGCGTTCTCGTAGGCCTCGGCCGAACGGAGCAAGGCCAGTACCGCGTTGCGGTGGGCCTGTTCGGCATGCTCGTGAGCATGGCCGGCTCGAAGTTCGGCCTTCTCAATGGAGTCGGACGAGGACGACCGGGCCTCACCGGAGAGCTCACTTCGGCGCCGGGCGGCCTGACGGGCCCGCCGGGCGGCCTGGTCGGCGCGCTGCCCGGCCTTGCTCGCGCGTTCGGCGTACGAACCGGGACCCCTGAGCGACGGGGCCTCGACCTCCGCTACGGGCTGGCCGGCGCGTACTGTCAGGTGGCGCAGGCGCGCCTGCGCGGCGGCGGCGTCCTCCAGGTCGAGTACCGCCGCGATCTGTTCGAGCTCCAGCCCATGAGCTCTGGCGAGCATGAACAGCCGGTACTCCAGCCGGTCACCGTCCAGCTGACGGGCCTGCATCACCACCAGAGCCGCCGCCAGGTCCGGCCCCGAAAGTTCCTCGCCGCGGTCGGCTGCTGCCAGAACCTTGTGGACCGCTTCGCCGTCGCTCAGCGGCTGCTTGGTCTCTTCCCACAACAACTCATCCAGCCCACGAGCAAACCGACCGGCCAGGTGCCTCCGAGCCGCTTTCACCATCTCCGGCGACGGAGCCGGAACCTCCACCATCGAAGCCTCCCGCGTCGAGACCCGCCGACCGGAAATCCTCCCCATGAGGGAGGCGAACAATCCTTCGGCTGCGACGTCCGGGACGGCAGCGTCGCGCCCAGAGACGTACCGCGAGGCGACCTCCTGGAATCGGCATACCGCAGACATATTGTGACGCTGCCAGTGATCCTGGGGACGCCCTGCCGTGGCGGCGTCCGTCGGTGGTGGAACGCCTCCCGCGATTCGGCAGCAGGTGATATCCCGGCTCGGGCGGGCAGGACAGCTCCATGGTGCCGCGACGCGATGTGGTGGTGATCGGGGCCTCGGCCGGGGGCGTCGAGGCGTTGACCGGGCTGCTGGCAACGCTTCCCGCCGACCTGGCGGCCGCGGTCCTGATCGTTACGCATGTTCCGGCCAACTCGCCGGGGAGACTGGCACGGGTGCTGACGCGATCCGGGCCGTTGCCGGCCGTCATGGCGGCCGACCGGCAGCGTCTGCGGGCCGGACGGATCCTGGTGCCCCGGCCGGATCATCATCTGCTGATCGGCAGCGACCCGGATGCCGAGAAGGCGTCCGGGATGCCGGGTTTGACGGCCCGAGTGGTGTACGGACCGCAAGAGAACCGCGTCCGGCCCGCCGTCGATCCGCTCTTTCGAAGCGCCGCCCGATGGTGCGGGCCCCGCGCCGTCGCCGTGGTCCTGTCGGGAGCGCTGGACGACGGAGCAGCGGGCGCGGCGGCCATCGCCGCCCGGGCCGGCACGGTACTGGTCCAAGACCCCGACGAAGCCCTGTTCGCCGGGATGCCCTCGGCAACCCTGGCCGCCGTACCCGACGCCGCCGCTCACCCGATCGCCGAGCTCGGCGCGGCGATCGCCGACCTGGTCGGCACACCGGCCGCCGAGCCGGCCTCGCCCACCGAGCACGACCTGGTAGTGGAGACCGACATGGTGGAGAGCGGATATCCCAACGACGGCCGGCGGCCTGGAACGCCCATCCAGCTCGGCTGCCCCGACTGCGGTGGCGGCCTGAACCTCATCGGCACCGGCGGCACGACGCATTACCGCTGCCATGTCGGCCATTCCTTCGGCCCCCGAACCCTGGCCACCGCCAAGGCCCACGATGCCGAAACCGCTCTGTGGACCACCATCAGCGCACTACAGGAACAGGCCACCATCCACCGGCAACTGGCCGAGACCACCGATGACGGCGACGCGCGAGCCCGGCACCAAGCCGCCGCCCAGCAAGCCGACCACAGCGCCTCAACGCTTCGCGAACAGGCACAACTCTGGCCCGAACTCAACCCCACACCCGGCGACACCCCGAACACCGGAAACGCCAATCCATGAGGAAGCCCGGCACAACCGACCGCCCCCCAGAAGGGACCGTCGTACCCACGAGTCCCTCGAAAACCAAGAGCGAATCTGGCCGTACTCCTTGGTGGCCCTCAGCATCTACCTCCGCCAACGCGGCTCACCCGTTTGTGACTCGCAACGCGCTTCGTCTGCGTGGTGAGCTTCGGAACACGTCGCGCTCTGGATGTCGCCGAGAGCAAAGGCGCCCGACTGGTGTTCGCCTCCAGCTCGCAGGTCTACGGCGATCCGCTCCAGCACCCGCAGGCCGGGACGTACCGGGGGAACGTCAATCCCATCGGGGCGCGCAGCGTGTACGACGAGGGCAAACGGTTCGGCGAAGCGCTGACCGCCGCGTTCCGCCACACCGCGGCGTCGACACCGCCATCGTTCGGATCTTCAACACCTACGGCCCGCGCATGCGCTTCGACGACCGCCGCGCCATCCCGACGCTCATCCGGCAGGCGCTGGCGGGAGACCCGCTAGCCGTCACGGGTGATGGCTCCCAGACGCGCGTCAACGCCGAGGGCCTCGATTGTCCGGTCGGTTCCCACGCCCGAGTAAATCCTGGCACGACCCTCCACCGGGTCCTCGGGCCGCCTGGCGCCCTCGCCGCAGTCGTCAGGCGACCCGGCCGACACGCCTGCGCAGCCTGCGTCTCTCATCCTCATCGAGCCCGCCCCAGACGCCGTGCCGCTGACCGGTGCGCAGCGCGAATTCCAAACACGCCCCGTGCACATGACAACGACGGCAAAACGCCTTGGCCGCTTCCAGTTCGTCCGGGCCGATAGGGAAGAAGAGTTCGGGATCCACGGATTGGCATTGGGCATACCTGACCCAGGATTCCCTGGCGAACGCCATCATCACTCCTGTGTGGGACTGCTGACAGATGGGCGAAAAGGGCTGATTCCTTGGCACCTGGCCTGTGTCAGGCGGTCTAAACCACGCCTCAGGATTGGATCGCGCCCCCGGTCACCGGACCGAAACGCCAGAACCCGATCTTCGGCGGCGCGGCGTCCCGAGCGTCGTCTCGCGATCGCCGTCGAGGGCCCGATCGACCGGGAGATGATCAGCTGTCCCCCGGCTGAAGCCGGCCATCCTGCATAGAACCGCCCTCGCGGGAAGGAGACCTTGGTATCGAACTGAATGTCCATCGAATGGCAGTTCGACACCAGTCGACCACGCGAAAGCACAGGGGGCGATCGAAGTGCGGGACTCGGCCAGAAACCTGTCAAAGCACGCCCCGCCGGCACGCAGGCAATGGTGGAAGGAACGCCTCAGGCTCATCGCCAAGGCGGTGTCGGCCTCGGTCGCCGCCTGGCTGCTGGCCCGCCACGCGGCCGGCCACGAGATGCCCTACTTCGCGCCGCTGGCAGCGTTGCTGGGCGTCTATCCCACCGTCATCTGGTCGCTGCGGGAGAGTCTGGCGTACGCCGGCGGGTTCGCCATCGCCATCGTGGTGTCACTGGGCGTCAGCGCCCTGATCGGTCCCGGGGTCGTCGGAATCGCCCTTGTCATCGCGCTCGCGCTGCTCGCGGCAGAGTCGCGCTGGCTCGCCGGCCAGGGGGCCCAGATCCCGTTCATGACGCTTTTCGCCCTGCTGCTCGGCGGTGAGCACATCCTCGGCTACATGGGACCACGGCTGATCGACGTCGCCATCGGCCTGGCGACGGGGCTCGCGGTCAACGTCCTCATCTTCCCGCCCCTGAACCTGCGCCATGCCGAATACCGCCTGCAGGAACTACAGGAAGAACTGGCCGGCGCGCTGAGCGAGCTGGCCGACCAGGCGGAAGACCAGAAAGCCCAGCCCGCGAGCTGGCGGCGCCGCGAGACCCTGGTACTCCGCGCATTGGACCACGCCCGGCGCTCCTGCGCCCAAGGCGACGACGGCCTCCGTCTCAACCCCCGGGCACGCCTGCACGGACTCCGCAGCGGTCAGAGCTGGCAGGGTTCGCGGAGACTGATCGTGCTCGAACAGATCGTCGTTCACGTCCGATCGATCGCAAGCACACTGTGCAGCCTCGACTCCGGCGCGACCAAGATCGACGACTCGCTGCGGAAGGACTACGCCGACCTGCTCCGTTCGCTGGCTTCCCGGATCCGGCAACCGCCGGGCGCGACGTCCGATGACTCACCTTCATCGCCCCCACAGTCGACGCAACAACGCCTCGAAACCCCGTTCACCACCGCCGGGGCAGGCGCACCCGGCCTCTGGGACCCCGGCGCGGAGCTCATGCGGCTGAGCGGGCTGATCCTCACAGCCCTCAGCCCCTCTGACCAACGACCTCCGAACCGGTCCTCCTCAGCGGCCTAGGTCCTCCCTTCACTGCTCCGCACCATCGATCGGCTGAAGGCGTGGCAAGGTCCGGGGCATGCATCGATGTCCTGATTGAGGGCAGGTCCACGCGGCGATGATCCGAGCCGAACAAGGAGATCTGGACGGCGCTCTCGGCAGTGCACGATCGCCGGTCATTGACTCTGACACGGAAGCCCCATGCGAACCCTCGACGGTCGAGCCACAGACCGAGGCCGTGGCACCACCCGATCAACGGAACCGAACGAGGATGCCATGGAAAGGGCCTCGCGACGTGCGGCCCAGTCACCGCGGCGCCCTCACAGGTTGAGCTATTCGTGAACGGTCGTCGGCGGGGTGGAGGGCGTCAGCGAGGCGAGCAGATGGCCGAAGCCCCGGGGAGCCCGGTAGTGCCTGCGAGCCGAGGTGACAACGTTGACGGAGGACGTGCGCAGCACTCGCCCTCCCGCGGCCTCGAGGGCGTGGACGAAGGCCCGGTCCTCCCCTGTGCGGAGGGGTGGGAAGCCGCCGGCGGCCTGGTAGGCGGCGGCCGTGAAGCCGAGGTTGGCGCCGTGCAGGCCGGGTTCGGGATAGCGGCCCGCCCACAGCCGGGCCCGCCAGGTGGGATGTTCGGTCCAGTCCGTGATGGTGACCGAGCCCGCCACCGCGTGCCAGCCTTCTTCCGCGTACCGGAGCTGGGACAGGAGCCAGCACGGCGGGACGAGTGTGTCGGCATCGGTGGTGGCGATCCAGTCGGCGCCCTGGCGGATCAGTGCCGTGACGCCGAGGTCGCGGGCGACGCCCACATTGCGCGCGTCCGTCTCGATGACGGTGGCGCCGAAGGCGCGGGCCACCGCGAGGGTCCCGTCCGAGCAGGCGTCCGCGACCACGATGATGCGAGCACCGGTGAGCTCGGCGGACCTGAGGCAGGCGCCCAGATAACGTTCCTCGTTGTGGGCCGGAACGACGATCCCCGCCCTCACACCAGCCCCTCGGCCGCGGCCACGGACACCGCCTCCCCCCGGACGAAGACGTCGCAGCGAAAGTCCGCTTCGACGTGGCCGACGAGGCGGTTCAGCGGGGTCCGGGCGAGGGCGTCGTGCACGTCGTCCCCGGTCTGGGGGTATTCGGCCACGGGGTGACGCCAGTGAACGGCGAGCAGGGTGCCGCCCGGCTGGAGGGAGCCCAGGACCCGCTCGACGACCTCGGCGAGATCGTGGTCGTCGAAGTAGTACAGGACCTCCGACAACACGATCAGGTCGAATCGGCCGTCGGGCCAGTCCCGTGGAAGGGTGCGAAGCTCCACCCTGGCGCGGGGCGCGCGGCGCCGCGCCTGCTCCACCGCGGACGCCGAGGTGTCGCACGCGAGGAGGCGGTCGCACCGTTCAGCGAGTCGTTCGGTCAGCACGCCGATCGAGCAGCCGGCCTCGAAGCCCTCCGCGTACCGGGGTCGTGGCAGCGCGGCCAGGCCGACCTCGTACTTGCGCCGCTCGTACCAGCGCGTGGTGAAGCCCCAAGGATCGGGCGAGCGGCCGTACATGGCGTCGAAATAGTCGGTGCCCAGCGTCACCGGAACAGCACCTCCTGGTCGCGAGTGAAGTGGTCGACGATGCCGGGCGGCAGGATCTCCCCCAACTGGCTGGTGAAGCAGCCGATCGCGACTCGTTTGCGCGCGGCGGCTTCGGCCGTCAGGGAAACGCGGCGGGCGGCGGCCCACGGCAGGCGCGGGTCCGCGGGCGTGGCCCAATGCCACGCCCAGATGGGGAAACGCAGTGCCTCGACGCCGTTCGCGGCGCCGGCCGCGAGGGCGGACCGGCCCGCGGCTTCGTGATCACGGTGCGCGTCGTGTTCCCATGGCGCGAGGCAGAGGTCGAAGCCGCGGGTCAGGTCCTTCAGGGCCGGGATCAGCTCCTCGTCACGGACTCCCGCGTCGGGCATCCCGAGCCGGACGACCTCGCATCTCGCGCGACTCCCGAGCGCCGCGAGCGCCGCCTCGCTCTCCGCGCGTCGCGTGGCGGTGATCTGCTCGGCGGGCAGATGCGGGTGCGAGCCCTCGCCGTCCGTGACCGCCACGAGGCGTACCGGGACGTCCAGCATGGCCAGCAGCCCGCCCACACCGAGCACCTCGTCGTCGGGATGTGCGGCAACGACCACCACGTCACGGAGGCCCGCGAGGTCCAGGGCGGGAAGCGCGGCGAGCCCGGACCACGCCCGCCACTCCGATTCCGCGGTGCCGGGCGCGTCGATCCAGTTCACCAATCCTGTCCGTTCACCCGTGCACCAAGAGCGGCCAGATCACGTTCGGCGTGATGCTGGCGCAGGTAGACCGCCAGGTCTGCTACTCGGCGGCCGTGCGCCTCGTCGTGCGAGAGCGGCCCCGCCCCGAGCGCCCTGCCGACTCGGTCCATGACATCGCTCGCCACCTCGGCGACCAGTGCCCGGATGCGCAGTGCCCGGGTCGCCGCCTCTTCCTTGCGGTCGAACGGATCGGCGTCGATCTCGTCGGCGGCCTGCTCCAGGGCCGTGCGCGCCGACCGCAGGGCGATGTCCACGGCCCCCAGGTGGGCGAGGGCGTGCGGTCCGGTCGCCCCGAGCAGCGCGCGGCCGATCGCCCGTGCTCCCCCGAACCAAACGGCCGCGACGCCCACTCCCCCGTGATGGAACCCGGGCCGGTCGGTGTACGCGCCGACCCGATCGGCCGGAACATCGTCGAAGCGCACGTCCAGGCTGTCACTGGCGGCCATCCCGGTCGCCGGCCAGGTGCCGGCCACAGGCTCCCCCGGCTCCACCACGTACAGCATGGTGCCTACGGTGACCAGCGCATGCGTGCAGATCCGCGCCCCGGAGCAGTAGGGGCGCACCCCCCGCACCTTCCCGTCGGCATGCTCAAGGCCGTCCGGCTTTGCCGCCCACACGCCCCAGAGGCTGCCGGGTGGCGCCGGCGGTCCCCCCAGCTCGTCCAGGATGGCCAGTGCGTCGAAGTGCCCTTCGGCCAGCCGGGCCAGAGACAGGTCCTCCTCCGCCAGATCCGCCAGCGCGCCCCAGCGGGCGCGTGTGTCGCCGTGCCCGGGAAGCGGGAGCCGTCGCTCCGCCACCTCGGAGAACCGTCGCTCGACATGGACTCGCCACTCTCGCAAGGACGCCCCCCTCATCCGCCGAGGAGATCAAGGATGTCGTCGGCGTGCTCCTCTTCCTCGGCGAGGATGTCCTCCATGAGCCGGCGGGTGGTCACGTCGCCGTCGCCGAGCCAGCGGATGATCTCCTGGTAGGACTCGATCACGATGCGCTCGGCGACCAGGTTCTCCCGCAGCATGCCCTCCAGGTCGTCGTCGGCGAACGTCTCGTACGTGGTGTGGGACCGTTCGGCCAACGTGGCCGGGTCGAAGTCGGGGTCGCCGCCGAGCTGGCTGATGCGCTCGGCCGCGCGCATGGCATGCTCGCGCTCCTCGTCGGCATGTTCACTGAACTCGGCGGCCACCTGCGCCCGGTTGATCCCGGTCGCGGAGATCGAGTGCCGGGTGTAACGCATCCAGCACACGATCTCGGTGGCGAGCACGTCGTTGAGCACCCCTACGACGTCCTCGGCCTTGTGGCCGTACGACTCGGTCAGCGGCCCGTTCTCCATCTTCTGGCGGGCACGTTCGCGAATCGCCGCCACGTCGGCGCTGAAGCTGCGGTCTGGAATCATCGTTCTCCTCGTGCGAGCGACCTGTTCAGGCTTCCTGCTACCCACCAGCGCGAAGACATGCCGGTCTTTGACCACTCCAGGAAGGCATTTTTCGGCTTTTTGGGGAAGTTCCGCAGATATGAGCATCCTGAACAAGCTGGAGAACACGTCCGAGCTGGACCGGGTCATCACCCCGGCCCAGAAGCTGGTGCGCAGGCTCGGTCCCGGCAAGCTGCGCGACGCCCTGCACGGCGTCGGGCTCGGTCACCCCCTGCATCCCGCGCTGGTGCAGGTACCTCTCGGCGCCTGGCTGTCGGCGGCGGCGCTCGATCTGTGGGGAGACGACGACCGCGCGGCCCGCCGACTGGCGACCCTCGGCCTTCTCGGCTCGCTTCCCGCCGTCGCCGCGGGGGCACTCGACTGGGCCGAACAACACGAACAGCAGATGCGGGTGGGCGTCGTGCACGCCGTGGCCAACGGCACCGCCATCGGCCTCTACGGCCTCTCGCTCGCGACCCGGGCTCCTCGTGCCGGGCGGGCGGTGCGGTTCGCCGGTCTGCTGACGGCAGGAGCGGGAGGCCTGCTCGGCGGACGTCTCTCCTTCCGGCAGGCAGCCGGGGCCAACCACGCAGAACCCATTCCGCATCTGGTCGAACCCGGCTGGCACGAGCTCGGTCGTCTCGACGCCGTACCGCATGGCAAGCCGACCCGCGCTATGCTGGACGAGGTTCCGCTGGTGGTCGTGCGCCGCGGCGACGAGGTGACCGTGCTCGCCGACCGCTGCAGCCACCTGTCCGGCCACCTGTCGGACGGGGAACTCGACGAAGACTGCCTCGTGTGCCCCTGGCACGGCAGCGCCTTCCGCCTTTCCGACGGCAGCGTCCGGCACGGACCGGCCACGGCGCCCCAGCCCGCGTTCGAGACCGAGAACCGATCCGGCACCCTGTGGATCCGGCTGCCGGGCGCAGGATGATCCCGTCATGCATGGTTGAGCGGCTGGGCCCGGAGAGTCCCCGCCGCGTGCTTCAGCAGTTGCGAGACGTGCGTCTCTGACCCGCCGGAGCGCGGTTGGGATCCCGTGGTGTCGGCGTTGGTCGACATCTGGTGCCCGTTCTGCTCGCCCCGCCTCGATGTCCGCTCATGAGGCGGCTACGGTGCGCAGCCGGGCACGCGAACGCGCCCGCGGCCTCCAGGTGGCGACCAGCGCCGCGGCCAGCAGGAGCTCGGCGATGTCGCCGCCGTAGTACATGATCTCCGCGCCGCCGCGCACCTGGTTGATCGGGGCGTGCACGTCGATGAGGAACCCGCCGTACATCAGCTGGGACAGCACGGCGTGCACCGCGATGGCCACGCCCAGCACCGCCAGGCGGGTTCGCACGCCCGGCCGGGCGGGAGCGGGATCGGGACCGGCGATCACCCAGGCGAACAGGCACCCCGACACCAGGAAGTGGACATGCAGCAGCCAGTGCCCGGCGGGGTGGGCGGCGGCGGCGTTGTAGAGCGGCGTGCAATACAGGACGGCCAGGCTGCCCACGCTCAAGAACAGCGCGGTGACCGGATGGGCCAGCAGCGCCATCGGCCTGCTGCGCAGCATCCGGGTCAGGGTCCGGGCGTCGCGGGCGGGCAGGACGCGCAGGAGCACCGTGATCGGAGCACCCAGCACCAGCGCCAGCGGCGCGTACATGCCGATCAGCAGATGCTGAAGCATGTGGCCCCGGAAATCCTCATGCGCCAGCGGCGCGATGGGAGGCAGCAGCGCCACCGCCAGCAGCGCGCATCCGATCAGGAACGCCGCCGTGCGCCGCCTCGGCCACGGGCGGCGGCCGGCGCGGGACGCACGGCCCACCAGCAGCACATAGACCACCGCGAGCAGCGCAACCACGGCTGGGGGAAGAAGCGCGGCCCATGAGCCGCCGCCGTGGTCGGACACGGGGTGACCGGGCATGGGGTGGTCGTGCATCACAGGTCACCCTGCTGGACGGGCTCGCCGCCGACGGCGGTGCCGACCGGCTTGCCCGAACGCTGCAACAGGTAGCCCCCCACGAGCAGCACGGCGCCCAGCGCCAGGAACCCCAGGTCCCACCACAACTGCTGAGGACCACCGTGCACATGGTGGATGCCCAGCAGGTGATGGTCGACGACGCCTTCGACGAGGTTGAACAACCCCCACCCCGCCACGATCCAGCCCCACAACACGCGCGAGGTCCAGACCCGGCGCCGCCGGTGGGTGACCCGCGAATACAGCATCGCGAGCCCGGCCAGGACCGCCAGCCAGCACACGGTGTGGAACAGGCCGTCCCACACCGTGTTCATCTCCAGGCCCGACACGGTGTGCGGGTCGTAGTACTTCACCCCGAGATGGTCATCGTCGGTGCTGCTGAGCATGTGATGCCACTGCAGCAGCTGATGCAGCAGGATGCCGTCGGCGAACCCGCCGAGCCCCACCCCCAGCACGATCCCCGGCAGACGCAGGTCCACCGGCGAGACGTCCCTTTCGACCCGATCTGTTGCACCCACCAACGATCACTCCCTGATCACCGCGACACAGCGAGATCAACTTGCCCTTCCCGGGCGACTACCCCGCCACCGCTCGACCAATCCCGGCTTCCGGGCCGGCTGGGCGCTACCGGCCGGCATCGCGTGCGCAGGGCTGAGAAGGTGTCCGAGAACGATGATCTTGGGTTGATGAGGATTCGTGAGCAGGGCTCGTGCTTGACGCGGTCGTGATGCAGGCTGGGGTGCATGGTCGGAGTGATGGACGTTCCAGCGGTTGCCGCGTTCGTCCGGGACCGTCTCGCTGACGAGTGGCAGCAGGCCGGTCTGTTCCACGAAGGCCATGCCCGCTGGCGCGAGGACTGGCGACCCATGACCTTCAGCTCCGCACCGTGTGGTGCCGCCGGCAAATCGTGGCTATCAGCATGACCCAGTCCCCTGGCGATCCACGCCATCTGCTCCCCGCAGCGGCCGTCGTCGGCTCGCCAGGCCAGGGTGACGCCTTCCCCGTCCGGTTCCCGGTGGTCGCGCTGATCGCCTCCGCCGGGGGCCTGGACGCCCTCTTCCGCGTCCTGGGGCCGCTGCCCGCCGACCTGCCCGCGGCGATCCTGGTCGCCTTGCACCAGGACCCGCAGCGGCCCAGCCGGCTGGCCGCGCTGCTGGCACGACGCACCCGGCTGCCGGTGAGCGTCGCGGTCAACAACGCCACCATGCGGCCAGGGCAGGTGCTGGTCATCCCGCCGGCCCGGCACCTGCTGGTCACCTCCCAAGCTCAGGTCGGATTGATCGAGGCCGGAGCGCTACCGCCCGCCCGGCCCTCGGCAGACCTGCTGCTGGCAACCCTCGCGGTCACCTGCGGACCCCACGCCCTGGCGGTCATCCTCACCGGCATGGGCCACGACGGCCAAGCCGGCGTCCGCGCCATCACCCACTGCGGCGGCACCGCCATTGCCCAGGACCAGGCCACCTCAAAATTCTTCGCCATGCCCTCGGCCGCCATCGACACCCGCCAGATCGACCAGATCCTCGCCCTGGACGACATCGCCGCAGCGATCACCACTCACACCACGATCCGGTCCGCCTGAAGTGCCCCGGTTCGGAAGGAGGCCGTGCGGTGGCAGTCCCAGACGCTACGAGCACAAGTCACGGGAAGAGAATCCGGCGTCCCGCGCGGCGGCCGGGCCGGATAACGCCGGGAACGCGCCTCATGCGCAGTCGAAAACCGGAATTGTTCAGCCAATAATCGTACGCTCCGCTCCGGAGTTCCCGTAGCAATTGCCGAACATCGACAATATTCGCGAATCCGACGAAGTCGTGTCTGATCCATCTATTCATTTACACTTCGCGTCTTGACGCAGGTATGGGGAGGCGCCTCCAGAGAGGTCGATGAGCTGGGCAAACTCAATCGCATACGCCTGGTGACACCACTCTTACCGATGTCCCAGATTCGACGTTCCCGAGGGCTGGAATATCTGGTGTTGGTAATGCCGAGTCCTTGCGATGAAGGAGAATCCGCATGCCCGACGTCCTGGACCGCAAACTGCAGAGAGCTTTCACCCTGTTCCAGGGAGACGACCAGTCTGCCCCGATCGACCGGAGCTACTTCGCGGGCCTGGCCCACCACCAGGCGGCCACGTTCCCGGGCGCCTCCAGCTCGAAGATCGAGGAGCTTGAGGAGTCGTTCACCACGTTCTGGGATCGCCATCTCGTGAAGAGGGCGGCCGCCGACGGAACCCTCACCGGCGAGGGGTTCTCGTCGGCGATCACCTCCGCCCTCGACACCGATCGGGAGACGTTCCTGTCCGACATGGTCAACATCGGCAGGTGCTGGTTCGCCGTGGCCGACACCAACGGCGATCACATCATCGAGAAGGACGAGTACGTCAAGATGTACGGGTCGCTGTTCCCTCTCACCTCCGAGGAACTGGCCACCGGCTTCGCGAAGATGGACCGCGACGGAGACGGCGTGATCGACCATGACGAGATCCGCGCCGCGACGCTCGAGTACTGGACGAGCAACGATCCCGAAGCTCGCGGCAACTGGCTGTTCGGCCCCTTCGAGTGATCTGGCTTCTCTGACGCTCGAACACGGCGCTCGTCCGGTCGCCCTCCTGCCTGGGCGCCGCGCGATGCCACCGCGGTTCACGACGACTCCGGCGAGGGCGCGGGGACCGGGATCCCAAACCCGCGTCCCGCCGGAGGTCAGGTAAGAGGTCGACGCCGCCCACAGCCGTCAACGAGTATTCAAGGTGAGGCAGATGACCGGCCCCGACATCCTCTCCGCGGAGTACGCGGCCGACCCCTTTCCGTTCTACCGGGAGATGCTGGCCTCCTTCCCGGTCTACCGCCACCCGGCGACCGGCTACCACCTCATCAGTCGTCATGCCGAGGTGACCCGGGTGCTGCAGGAACCGCCGTTCACCAACGAGATCTACGCCTGGCAGCTGGAACCGGTCGCGGGCGGGCGGACGATCGTGCAGATGGACGGGGAGGAGCACGCCTACTACCGGAGGCTGATGGGTGCGCCGCTGCGCGGATCGAACTTCCGTGAGCGGATCGTCCCGGAGATCGAGCGCGTGTCGGCCGGGCTCATCCAGGCTCTCCGGGATCGTGGCCGGGCGGACCTGCGTGAGGACTACGCGGACTTGATGCCCTGCGAGGTGGTGTCGGTTCTGCTCGGCCTGCCCGAGGAGGACCGGTCGAAGTTCCGGCGATGGTTCGTGAGCATCAACGCGTTCATGTCCAACTTCGGGAACGACCCCGCCGTCACCGCTGCCGGGCTGGCCGCCAGGGCGGAGATGACCGGCTATCTGCGCCCCCTCATCGAGGACCGGCGGGCACGTCCCCGCGGCGATCTCCTGTCGGCCTTCTGCAACGCGGAGATCGACGGTGTCCCTCTCGACGACCGGCAGATCCAAGCGCACTGCTCGACCCTCATCGCGGCGAACGGGGACGGGACGAGTGCCACGATCACCTACACGCTCAAAGAGCTGCTCATGCGTCCCGAGCACCTCCGGGCCGCACGGCGCGACAGGAGCCTGATCGATCGGATGCACCTGGAGGCGACCCGGCTGAACCCGCCGGTCCACATGCTCCTGCGCTTCACCGCACGGGATGTGGACCTGCCCAGCGGGCGCGTCTCCGCCGGGTCGACCGTCGCGTGCATGGTCGCGGCGGCCCAACGGGACCCTGACCGGTTCGACGAGCCCGACGTCTTCAACCCCTACCGTGCGGAGATCGACCCGGTTCGGGACTTCACTCCGGGCGGTTCCATCGTGCACTTCGGCCGGGGACGGCACTACTGCCTGGGCGCGCACATCGCCCGGATCACCGTCGGCATCGCCGTCAACCAGTTGCTCGGCGCGCTCCCCGATCTCCGTCTCGCCGACGACGCCGACCTGACCGAGAACGGCATCTTCACCCGCAACCTCGTGCGGCTCCCGATCGCCTTCACGCCCGCACCGCGCGGTGCGACCACGGCCATCTGGCACAAGGCCTCCCGGGCCGGCCTTGCGTGATCCCCCTGCACGACTCCGCCGAGCCGCGCTCACCACGGGTCATGGCCCCAGCGACGGGCCCATGCCGTCGGACCATCCCAGAAAGGGGGCAAGGCATGCCTCAGGACGTCGAATTCTTCATGCCGATCCCGTCCCGTCGCAGCCGGGACTACGAACGAACCAAAGCCCATCACCTGGTCTGGCCCCGTGCGCTGGGCCTCATCAACTCCCAAGCCGCCGAGCAGCGCCACCTCCAGGCCGACTACGCCGACCTGGCCGCCCGCTTCTACCCCTCTGCCACCGGGCCGGACGCGGACCTGGGCGTCGACCTGATGACGTTCTTCTTCCTGTTCGACGACCTGTTCGACGGCCCGCGCGGTGAAGACCCCAGGGCAGCGCGCGCTCTCACCGACGCCGTGGCCGCAGCGCTGGACGGGCCATTGCCCGTTGACGCCCCGGCCATAGCGCACGGATTCTTCGACGTCTGGCGGCGGACCCGCCAGGGCATGTCACAGGCGTGGTGCGCCAGGGCCGCCCGGACGTGGCGCGGTTACCTTTCGGGCTACGTGGACGAGGCCGCCAGCCGCAACCATCACGCGCCCTGCGCCTCGATGGCCGAATACCTGGCCATGCGCCGCCACACCATCGGGGCGCAGCCCACGGTCGACCTCGCCGAACGAGTGGGCCGCTACGAAGTGCACCAGGGCCTCTTCGACAGCGCCGTCATCACCGCGATGCTGCGGATCGCCATCGACATCAACCTGATCGACAACGACATCGCCTCGCTGGAGAAGGAACAGGCCCGCGGGGAGCAGAACAACATCGTCCTGGTCGTCCAACGAGAGCGAGGCTGGCCCGTCCCGCGCTGCATCGCGCACCTGCAAGACGAGGTGCGGACCCGCGTCGAGCAGCTCCTGATACTCGAGGACTGCCTACCAGAGGTCTACGACTCCTACGGCCTGTCCGCCGCCGAACGCGCCACCGCCGACGCATACCGCGACGACGGGATCCGCGCGCTCATCCGCGGAGCCTACGACTGGCACCGGCGCTCGGGACGTTACTCGCCCGAGTACGCGATTCCGGCCGGACGCCTGGGCTACCTGGAGGAACTGGGCGCATGATCCCCCTGGCTCCCGGAGCACTGCCCCTCGCGGGCCACGCCCACTCCATCATCCGCGACCCCCTCGGCTTCCTCCGAACCCTGGCGCCGCACGGGGACATCGTCAGGGTCCGGCTCGGGCCGGTCACGGCCCTGGTGCTGTGTGACCCCGCGCTGATCCGGCAGGTCCTTCTCAACGACCGGCTGTTCGACAAAGGCGGGCCCACCTACGAGCGGGCGCGCGAGTTCCTGGGCGACAGCCTCTCCACATGCCCGCACAGCCAGCACCGTCAACAGCGCCGACGCCTCCAGCCCGCCTTCCATTCCACGAAACTCCCGCGGTACACGCAGACGATGACCGATCAGATCGGCGCGGTCACCCGCACCTGGCGCGACGGCCAGACCATCGACGTCATGACGGAGACCAAGAAGATCACGGTCCGGGTCCTGACCAGGTCGATCTTCGGGACCGGCCTGTCGGACCGGGAGATCGAGCAGATCAGCCGCGGCATCGACGACATCACCGCGGGCATGCATGCCCGTATGTTCCTGCCGGCTCCGCTGGACAAGCTGCCCACACCTCGCAACATCCGCTACCACCGGGCCAACTCCACCATCCGGGAAATCGTCCAACGGCTCATCGACCAGGACCGCCGCCGGCCCGCCGGCGGCGCCGGTCCCGAGACCCTGCTCGGCATCCTGACAGCCGACGACTGGACCGACGGGCCCCTGTCCGACGCCGACATCCTCGACCAGGCGACGTCGTTCCTGCTGGCCGGCATGGAAACAACGGCCGAAGCCATGGCCTGGGCGCTCTGCCTGGCGGTACAGCACCCCGAGGTCCTGGCGCGGCTACGAGCCGAAACGGCCCAAGTCCTCGCCGGCGCGCCCGCGCAGTGGAAACACCTGCCGGACCTGAAGGTGACCACCTCGATCATCAACGAGACCCTGCGCATGTATCCAGGGCTGTGGATCACCACCCGCGTCGCCACCGCGGACACCAAACTGGGCGACCATCACGTCGCGAGCGGCACCCACCTGCTCATCAGCCCCTACCTGATCCAGCACCGCCCCGACATCTATCCCGACCCCGACCGCTTCGACCCCGGCCGGTGGACCGACCCCGACCCCAGCCGACCGCTGGAAGCCTTCATCCCGTTCATGGCGGGCGCCCGCAAATGCATGGCAGCCGACTTCGCCGTCACCGAAGCGGTCCTCACCCTGGCCACCCTCACCGACGCCTGGGAGTTCACCGCCCCACCCCAACGCCCCAAAGCAGCCGCCTCCGCCACCCTGCGCCCCAAAGACCTACGCATGCGCGTCACCAGGAGAGACCAGCACCCAAGCCTTCGACGACCGAGCAGATAACCACCGCTTCAACGGCCGGAGCGAATCCAGCGCCACCGGCCAGGGAGGCTCCAGCCAGCGCAAAGCGACGACGAGGAACTCCTCACGCCATGCGCGTGGGAGATGTCGCCAGCAGACGATGTCACACGCCGGCACCAGGAACGCCTCGTGGATGTCGTCGCGAAGTTCCCAGCGCGGCCACGCGCCGGTGCAGGCGAAGGTTCTACCGGTCGACGGCTGCCATGTTGACCTCGTCGTGGCGTTCGCCGGAGGCGGGGCTGCTGCGCGAGTACGTGATCTCGGCCGTGGCGCGGTCGTCCTGCCCGCCCCTGGCTGGTATTGGATCTGGACCTGGTGACCTTATGTGACGCGTCCAGGCCGGCGCGCTGGTGGCGATCCGCAACCGCGAGGCCTCGCCCGCGACGGCGACCTGGTCATCGCCCGGGCACCGGGGATGTGCCGCCGGGTCCCGCAACGCAGCGGCCTGGATCAGTACCTCCGCGTCACCCCCTGGATCGTGGCTCACCCATCTCACCGATGGCACCGACCGCACCTGCTGAAACGCCCGCCGTGCCGCCCCGGAGACCCGGCCCGGGGCGAGTCCGCGCACCGAGCGCAGACAATCACATCGACTGATTCTCGAAAACCTGTGCCGATCAAGGTAGATATTCGCGAGGGGGTGGGGTATGGTTCTTGTCATCGAAGAAGAACAAGTCCATGAGACGCGGCAGATGACGAACTGCTCGCACAGATGGATGACGCGGGCCGGGCGGGCCGGGGTCAACGCAGTGAAAGGGACCCCGGCCGCCGGTCGCGCGCCGGGCGGCCACCGGGCCGCCGACAGCACGAAGGCAAGTCGCAACAACGCAGGAAACGCAGGTAGGGAATACACGAAAGGAGGGCCTCGGCACCATCGGGATCGCCCGTCGCAGGCTCCAGTCACGCCGCGCGGGTACCGCAGCCCCACAGATTGGACGGTGGTCTACGGTCACGCATCCGCGATCCCCGCGCTCCCGCCGCAGGCGGACGGCGCGGAAGACAACCGGCCGCAGCGCCGGATAGATGGTGTTGTACCTCATGGCCCCGGCGCCGTATCTGGCGCCGGGGCCCGTCGTTTCCTCTCCTCCGGAACGCATCCGGTGCGCGTCCAGCACGGACGGCCACGACAGTACGGAAGGTTTTGTGAGAGGACCTCAGCCGGTTAAACCCGGCGCCCACCCGGAACACCGCGACCCGCGCCCAGCCCAGCCCAGTCCGGTGCAGGGCGACCCCGAACTGCGGGACCACCCCGACACCGGGCCCGACAGCAGGCTGGACGACAAGCTCGACGACGAGGACTACCCCGCCTACAGCATGGGCCGGGCCGCCGAAATCCTCGGCGTCACCCCAGGATTCCTGCGCGGCCTGGACGCCGCCAAGCTGTTCGTCCCGCAACGCTCGGCCGGCGGCCACCGCCGCTACTCCCGCTACCAGCTGCGCCTGGCCCAACGCGCCCGCGACCTGGTCGACCAGGGCACCGCCCTGGAGGCGGCCTGCCGCATCATCATCCTGGAAGACCAGCTCGCCGAAGCCATGCGCATCAACACCCAGCTCAGGCAGCGCATCGACACCGGCGCCGACCAGGCTCCCGACAGGGATTGATCCCGCCATGGCCGCCGGCACCGACGCCCGTCCCACGCCATCCGGCCTCCAGAGCGGTCTCCAAGGCCCCTGCTCATGCCGCGAGCCGAGGTCGAGGTGACCGCCCCGCAGTTCCCGCGGGGTGGGTCGGCATGAGCGGCCGAGCGGGAGCATTGCGGGGCCGAAGCTGACACCGTGGGCATGACCGGGCGTTGAAGCAACGCGGGGGTCCACGCCGCCTACGGCGTCTTGGGGCGGGAAACGCGATGACCGCCGTGCCTGGTCCGCCGCAGGCTGGCCCGCTGGATCGGCCGCCGGGTGTTGGTGCGGTGCCCGCCCCTGGCAGCGGCGGCGAGGGGCCTGGGCGTTACCACCGAGGGGCGTGGGCGCTGGTGGGTACGGGTCGTGGTGGTGGGGTGGACATGGCCACCGTTCCTGAACTGGACGATCACGTATCTCACGCGCTGCTGGTGGACCGCCCGCCGCGGGTTCCGCGGCCGACCGTCAAGACCGGGCCGCAGCTTCGTCGGCAACGTCTTCGCCACCACACCGGACCTGGTCCGGTTCGCGGAAGCGCTGCGCGCCGCCACGGTGCTGAACCGGCCCTACGCCGACTTGTACACCGATCGGGTCGGCGTCGTCCTCAGCAACTACGACGACCTCCCCGAGTTCAGGGAGATCCTCGGCCGGGAGGAGCAGGCCATCACCGGCCAGAGATGACGCGCGGGCACCGCCGACACGGGCTTCATGGGAGCTACCTGGACGTGCCGGGCCCAAGGACATTTCCACGTGACGCGCAGGACGCCAAACGGGCCAGCCGTTCGCCGGGCGGATGAACTGCGTGGCCGTCAATCGGACCATCTCCGAGCCCCCTTTCACCTGCGAAAATCCATGGTGGAAGCGCACGGGGGTTCAGCGCTGAGGGGTCACAAGTGATCTCGGCCCGCGGGTCGTCACACAACGGCCACGGCGTCGATCTCGACGAGGAAGTCGGGGCCCAGGCCGGCGACGAAGTGGACCGTGATGGCCGGCGGCGGGTCGGCCGGGTTCCACACCTCCTGGAAGGCGGCCACACCCTCGTCGACGAACGTGTGGCCTTCCACCACGGCGATGCGCCAGTGCACGATGTTCGCCAGGCTCGCCCCTTCGCTCTCCAGGATGGTCGCGAGGTTGCGGAACGCCTGTCTGGCCTGCTCCCCGAGCGTGGGCCCCACGACCTTGCCGTCGGGGCCGACGCCGTTCTGCCCGCCGATGTAGATCGTCTTCGCCGGCTGTTCGACCACGACGGCCTGGCTGAAGGCCGGGCTGCGGTGCAGCCCCTCGGGATTGATGTGGCGTGTGCTCATGGGTCGCCTCCCCTACCGTTGACACCGCTTTAACCGGTGTCGTATGAAACCACTTATACTGGTTTCATGCGAGGGAATGCAACCGGCCGGCTTCTGCAGGACCCCAACGGCGGGTCCTTCTGGTTCGACGCAGGCGCCGTCTGCCTGGACTTCGCCCACACGGGCGGCGAGGGCCACTATGCGAAGTTCGAAAGTCTTCACACGCCGGCCGACCTGGGAGAATGGCTCGCCCAGCCGCCGCTGGACGCGGTCATGACCGTCCCGGTGACGGCCCGCGAACTGGTCGCGGCCAAGGCGTTGCGTCAGGCGATCTGGGACGCGGCGCACGCCCAAGCCGCGCGGGGCCCGCTACCGGCCGCCGCGGTGGCGACCATCAATCGCGCCGCGGCAGCGGCTCCCCTGGTCCCCGAGCTGGCCGCCGACGGCACGTCCGCAGGGTGGACGACCCCGGTACGGGCGACACAGGCGCTGTCGAACCTGGCGCGGGAGATGATCGAACTGCTGTCCGGGCCGCTGTCCGAACGTATCCGCGAATGCGCGAGTGACACCTGCCCGATGGTGTTCGTCGACTCCTCCCGCCCCAACGCCCGCCGCTGGTGCGCGATGGAGCGCTGCGGCAACCGTCACAAGCTCCGGGCCATGCGCGCCCGGCGGGCCGCCGACTCCTGACGCAGCCTCAGGAACCGCACGGACAGCCACACGTCGGCGAGCTGGGACGTGGTTCATCCAGAGCCTGCGGCGACGGTCGTCAGGAGGCCGAGGCCGCCTTCGCGTCAGTGCTGTCGGCCTCGTCCAGCGACTGGGCGGCCGTGATGTAGCCGGTGATGGCGTCGCGGTTGCGGATGAGGAAGCTGATGCGTTCGCTCATCCGGTCGCGTTCGTCCTCCAGGGCGGCGATCATCTCTGGTGTGGCGTCCTCGGGGCAGTACAGGATTCCGGGGATGGTCAGGCAGGGCAGGATCCGCTTGATCATCCGGGTCGGCAGTCCGGCCTCCAGCAGCCCTCTGATCTGCAGGACCCGATCCACGAGGCGCTCGTCGTAGTCGCGGTAGCCGTTCGGGCTCCGGTCCGGGACGATCAGCTCCTGCTCCTCGTAGTAGCGCAGCAGCCGGCGGGAGGTGCCGGTGCGTTCGGCCAGCTCTCCGATCCTCATGTGACCGACCTCACATTCGGGTCCGTTGACCTTCACACCTATGTGACGGTTTGAGGATAACCGCATGGACAACGAACTGTACGACTACAGCCCCATCGTCGAACGCCAACCGATCCAGTGGCCGGGCGGCGCCCGAGTGGCCTTCTACGTCGGCCTCAACGTCGAACACTTCCTCATCGACCGGCCCTCCACCAGCCTCAACGAGGCCACCGCCACGCTGGTGCCCGATCCGCTGAACTACGGATGGCGCGAGTACGGGGCCCGCGTGGGCATCTGGCGGCTGATGGAGACCTTCGACCGGCACCGGATCCGGCCCAGCGTCCTGCTCAACTCCGATGTCGCCGACCGGTATCCGCAGATCATCAAGGCCGGGCTGGAACGGAACTGGGCGTGGCTGGCGCACGGCCGCAACAATTCCACCCTCCAGGCCGGCATGACCCTCGACGACGAGCGCGCGTACCTGACCGACGTGGTCGAGACCATCCAGCGGGCCACCGGCCAGCGGCCACGCGGTTGGCTGGGCCCGGCGCTGACCGAGACCTTCCAGACCCCGCGGCTGCTGGCCGAGCTCGGCCTCGGCTACGTCCTCGACTGGACCAATGACGACCAGCCGTACCGGCTGAAGGTCCCGGGGATGCTCAGCGTGCCGTACACGGTGGAACTCAACGACCTCGGAATATTCACCATGCACGGCCGTAGCGGCGCCGATTTCGTGCAGATGTTCAAGGACCAGTTCGACCAGCTCTACGCCGACTCCGCCGACAGCGGCCGCGTCATGGCTCTGGCCCTGCATCCGTTCGTCATCGGCCAGCCGCACCGCCACAAGTACCTGGACCAGGCCCTGGGTTACGTCGCCGATCATCCGGGCGTCTGGCTGACCACCAGCGACGAGATCGCCGAGCACTACGCCCGCACCAACCCGGCGTAATGGGGCCATACGGTGAACGACTCCGTCCCGTAATCGGTGGCGGCACTGGGTGATGGAGGTCATGGACCTGCTGCCGGCGCTCGCGGGTGGTCTGCTCGCGGACCCCCCCCGGGGCGGGGCGGGTCGGCGCTCGCCTGGCAGGAGGCGTGGGAGCGGACCTCGGGCAGCCGCGCCAGCTCGGCGCCGTGTCCGGGCAGCATCCGGATCACCGGCTCGTACGCTGTTGGGCGGAGCCACGAACGACAGGCCATTGGCCTTCGAGATCCGCGGAGGTGCCCGTCTGGCTCGATCGCCGGCGCGCGCCCGCCAGGCCGTGCGTTCTTCTCCTCGTACCGAAGGTCTCCGAGCATGCTGATCAGAACTGCCGCGGCCGCGGACTGGCCCGCCATCTGGCCGATCATCCACCAGATCGTCGCGGCGGGGGCCACCTTCCCCTACGCACTCGACCTGAACGAGGAGGAGGCCCGCGGCATGTGGCTCGTCCCGGCCCCAGGGCGTACGGTCGTCGCCGTCGACGCCACCGGCGCGGTGGTCGGCACCGCGAACATGTACGCCAACCGTGCGGGTAACGGCTCGCACATCGCCAGCGCCAGCTACATGGTCGATCCCGCGCACCAGGGCCGGGGCGCCGGCCGCGCCCTGTGCGAGGATTCACTGGCGTGGGCACGAGCCGCGGGCTTCAGCGCAATGGTGTTCAACGCCGTCGTCGAAACGAACGTGCACGCCGTGAGGCTGTACGAGTCCCTCGGATTCACCGTGCTGGGCACCGTTCCCCGGGGATTCCGGCACCCTGAGAACGGCTATGTCGGCCTCCACATCATGCACCGTCCTCTGTGAGCGCCTGGCGACGCCCGTGAGCACGTGGCCGGTGGCCGAGGCGGGCGGGAGGGGCACAGGCCTGGATCGTGGCGGGGACGGCCGCGAGGGTGATCGCGGCGCGGACTCGTCGTCTCATCGGGTTCCCTCTGGAGTGGAGGCCGGGCGCGGGTCGCGCCCGGCGGCGAACTGGAGGATCGCGTCGGCCGCGGCACCCGGGCCGTCGACGGCGTCGTAGAGCGCCTGGACGCGGCGCGCGGCGACACGGTGGCGTTCGTCGCCGAGCATGCGGCGGGTGAGGGCGCCCAGGCCCCCGGTGACG
Source organism: Spirillospora sp. NPDC047279 (assembly GCF_040643285.1). Taxonomy (NCBI): domain Bacteria; kingdom Bacillati; phylum Actinomycetota; class Actinomycetes; order Streptosporangiales; family Thermomonosporaceae; genus Spirillospora; species Spirillospora sp. NPDC047279. Next base: position 61,296 of record NZ_JBEYUA010000030.1, on the reverse strand, counting down.
GCGGCGGGAGCGAGCCTGCGGGCGGCACCGAGGCGTTCCAAGAGGGCGACGTTCAGATCCTGTTCGAGCTGGAGGGGGATGCCGATGGCCGGGACGCCCGCGGCCATCGCGGTCTGGAGGCTGCCCTGGCCCGCGGTCACGATCGCGAGATCGGCCCGCGGCATGATCCGGTGGCTGGGCAGGACGGGCGCGACCATGACCCGCTCGCTCGCCAGGTCCGCCAGGTCGTGCACGGTCGCGGCGACCAGGACGCGGACGTCCGCGTCCGCCAGCGCGCCGACCACGGACCGCACGAGATCGGGCGGGGTGGAGGTGAGCGCGACGTACACCATCGGGCGGCCGGGCTCGGCGAGGAAGCGAACGACGGGTTCGGGGATCGGCACGTCCAGATGGGCGAACAGGGGGCCGGTGTAGCGCAGGGTGGTGCTCGGGCGGTAGCCGCGGCCGGGACGCCAGGCCGCCATCTGCTCGGCCGTGATACCCACGACCTCGGGGACCTCCGGGATCAGGGTGAGGTCGCCGAGCAGCAGCGCCGGCATGCTCGGGACGGGCTCGACGCCCAGCTCCGCGGCGATCCGGTCGAAACCGCCGCAGTAGTAGCGCAGGCTGGGAAGCCTGCGGGCGACCAGCCGACGGGCGATCGGACCGGGGAACAAGCGCGGCGGCCCGTGCAGGGTGGTGGGGACGGGCAGCAGGCCGCGTTCGAAGACGGGCGGCACCCAGCTGCCGGCGTGTTCGGTCACGAGCCCGACCCCGGCCAGCCGCGTGGACAGCAGCGTGGTGAGGGTGAACCCGCTGACGGCGACGGTGATCCCGTGCTCCCGGAAGTACTCGGCCTCGGCGAGCACGTAGGCGCGCAGCTCGTCGTCGGTGTACATGCTCTGATCAGGGGGGCCGAGGCCGAGCCCGGACCCGACGAACGCCGCGCTGCGCCCGGCGCTCATCGGCGGGCCGACGACGTCGTGGGCGACGTCGAGCAGGTTCTCGTGGGCACCCCCGTGGGTGGCGACCCGGACGGGGCCCCGCGCGCGGTCAGGGCCCGGTGGATCTCCAGCATGCGTGACGTCTCCGACAGGTATCCGCAGTTGGGAAGCAGACAGATCATCACCGGGCTCCTTTTCGCAATATATTGCGCTTCTTCGGGTAGCCTAGGCGACATGGAGCCCTCAGGGATGGCCATGTTCGGCCTCGAACCCGACCTCGATCCGTCCGTGCGCGCCTTCCGCGTCCTGCTGGCGACCGGCCAGCGTCTGCACGCCCTCATGGACGACCGGCTGCGGCCCGACGGACTCACCACCCAGCAGGCCGCCCTGCTCACCATCGTCAAGGCCATGGACGGCCCCTCGGTCACCCAGGCCGCCCGGGCGCTGGGCACCACCCACCAGAACGCCGCCCAGCTGGTCACCGCGCTGACCCGCAAGGAGTTCCTGCGCACCGAACCCGACCCCGCCGACCGCCGCCGCCGCGTCCTCATCGCCACCGAGACCGGCGACGCCTACTGGCGCGACCGCGACCCCGCCGACTACGCGGCCCTCGCGGACTGGTTCTCGACCCTGAGCCCCGACGAGCTCCAGACCCTCACAACCCTGGCCGAACGCCTCCTGCGCTCCCTCACCGCCCGCCGTCCGACAGAGTGACCGGTTGAGCTCAAGCACATCGTCGGGATCCAGCGGCGCGGTCGGGATCGGCTAAGCGTCGAACACCGCGGCCGCGCACGCGCGGGCCCGTTCGGGGTTTCGGTCGCGGCGCGGGCGATGGGCTCGTGGGCAGCCGGTGGCGGTGAGGCGCCAGTCGGCCGCGGCGGTCTGGTGCCGCCAGAATTCGGCGAAGCGGCCGTCCGCGGTCAGGAGTTCTCCCGGGGAGCCGTCCTCGATGATCCGGCCGTCCTCCAGGAAGAGCACCCGGTCCGCCCGGCGGATTCCGGCGAGCCGATGGGTGATGACCATGCGGGTGCGGAGGTTTGTTGACGCGGGTGATGGGTGTCGGCCGATCAGGCGAGGGCCTGGGACAGGCGGGCGTGGTCGGCTTCCTGCAGGCGGGTGATCCGCCACACGACCATGATCGCCAGGACCGCCGCCGCCGACCCCGCGGCGATCAGCCCCAATTCGACCCACAACCGGGTGTGCAGTTCCGTGGCGGTCTGCGGCTCGGGCATCCCCAGCGGGACGAAGCCTCCGAACCCGTACACCAGCCACGCCGCCCACCACAGGTTGATGATGGTCGGCCGCTCGCCGGAGGCGCTGGCGTTCCACACGTCCACGGCGATCCGGCGCGGTACGAAGAAGTTGGCCACGGGCACCACCCAGCCCAGCACCGTCCACATCCGGGACCACCGCAGGCCATCACCGATCACGCCGGCGTTGGTGTGGACCCGCCACATCCAGACCGCCAACGCCACCACCGCGATCACGTTCCCTGCCGCCGCAAGCCCTTCCAGCAGCCGCAGCATGTCGTCGTACAACGCGAACGCGCGCCCGGTACCGGCCCCGCCCCGCACCGACCCGACCTCTACGGCCGCCCCCAACCCCAGCACCGCCGCGGCCGCCAACGCCAGCACATGCAAGCCCAAGAGGGCGACGGCGACCAGCGCCACACCGCGCACCGGCTTCAACGGCGACGGCCATCCACGCTCCGGTGCCGAGCGAGTCGAAAGCTGCGCCGCCACGTGATCGTCACTCAACGCCTGCTCCTCCATGCTGTGGCCAGGCGACGATTGTGACCACACCCCAGACCGCACGAAAGCCCATGAACGATCACGAAAAAGGATCAGTTTCCGTCCCCCTCGCCGTTGGGCGGCGGCCAGGGCGATGGGGCGATTGGGGCGCTCGCCACGGCTGCGCGCGCTGGTGATTCGCCTCGGTACCTGTGCTGATACAGAGAGCCGTTGATACTCGTTCCCCTTTTAGATTCTGACGAGTATCTTCGTGGCGAGGCAGATACCGAAGTTGGTCAGCGGCGACCACTTCTCCGATGAAGCCGTCTTCCGTGCGACCTCGATCCCGTCGTCGATCCGCGCGCCGTCAAGCGGCTTCGTGAGTGCTGAACTCTCCCCGATTCCAGAAGGAGACAGTGTCGTGAGCGGACAACCGGACAAGACGAACGCGCGCCTCGTGACCGAGTCGATCGACTCGGTCACCTCCTCCGGTTCCGAGATCCAACCCAAGACCAAGCCCGTCCGGATCTGGGCCGCCCTCGGCGGTGCGATCCTGCTGTTCCAGCTGTACGTCTGGATCCGGTGGATCACGGGGCCGCACTTCGAGCGGGTGCCTCCCGGGCCGAGCGACCCGCCCACGCTGATGAAGGTCGTCCTGCTGACCTGGACGGCGGTGATCTGCCTCGGCCTGCCGGTCGGCATCTACTTCTTCATCATCCGGCCATGGCGGCGGGAGCGCCGCATCACCTTCGACGGAATGCTCCTGGTGGCCTGCGGGCTGCTGTTCTTCCAGGATCCGCTGCTGAACTACTTCAACACCTGGAGCACCTACAACACCTGGATGTGGAACCAGGGCTCGTGGGTCCAGGAGGTGCCCGGCTGGAGGTCGTTCGGGGAACCGGGCCAGATGATGGCCGAACCACTGCTGATGAACGCGCCGGGCTACTCCTACGGTGTCTTGCTGTGCACGATCCTCGGCTGCTGGATCATGCGCAGGGTCAAGGCACGCTGGCCTCAGATCAGCAATCTCGGCCTCATCGGCGTGCTGATCGTCTGGGCGTTCTTCTTCGACCTCGTCATCGAGGGCCTGTTCCTGATGCCGATGGGCCTGTTCACCTACCCCGGCGCGATCCGATCGCTGTCGATCAACGCCGGCACCTACTACCAATGGCCGATCTACGAAGGGCTCATGTGGGGCGGCGTTCAGGCGGGTCTGTGCGCCTTGCGGTACTTCACCGATGATCGCGGCCGGACGTTCGTGGAGCGGGGGCTGGAACATGTGCGGGGCGGGTTCGTGCGGCAGCAGGGCGTACGCTTCCTGGCCATCTTCGCGGCATGCAGCGCGTTCTTCTTCGTGTTCTACAACGTTCCGGCACAGTGGTTCGCCATGAACGCCGACCCGTGGCCGCAGGACATCCAGAAGCGCTCGTACTTCATGATGGGCGTATGCGGGGACGGAACGGGGCGGCTGTGTCCCGACCCGTCGCTGCCGATCCCCGGTCCTGGGTCCGCGACCATCGGGCCGGACGGCAAGGTCATCGTGCCGGAGGGCGAAGAGCTTCCGAAAATCGTCCCCTTCGACAAGGGCCCCTGACCGAAAGGGCACGGCGCGGATTCCGGCCGCGCCCACTGCTCATGGTGGCGGCGACTCCCTGATCTTGGTCAGCCGACAACGGCACCTGCTCTGAACGGCACCTCTACGCTTTCCCTGGGACGGCGGCCGGTCTAGCCGCTACGGGGTCGCCGGCCGTGCCATGACCGCCGTTGCGGCCCTGTCCGTGATCGTGAAGACGATCCGTAGATGCTCGCCCGCCGTGACGGTGAACGCCTCGTCTTCCGAGTAGGCGATGTCAGGAGCCATTCTCACGATCTCTCTGATCTGCGTGCCTGCATTCTCGCTCCTTCTCCACTCCGGCCAGTGTGTCCGACGGCGGATCGACCTGTCCGATTCCGTGGTCACAGCCGCGTCACGGCGGAGCGCACCGTGTTGTGACCGGTCCCTCCCTAGAAATGAGCCCGTGATCGACGATTCCCGACCGTCCAGAAAGGTGATCATGGACTCGGATTCTGTACGTGGCTTCGACCGGCGGCGGCTGCTCGGGTGGGGCGGCGGGCTGGCGGCCGCCGGCGTGGTGGCGGCGGGCGCGCCGCTGGTGGGCGTCCGGCCCGGCCTGGCGGACCAGGCCCCGACCGACCGGATCCCGCCGGACACCCGGCCCGGCGGGGCCTACGACCGGTTCGTGGCGGAACTGGCCGCGCAGGACAGGTTCTCCGGGGTGATCCTGCTGTCGCACAAGGGCCGGACGGTGCTGTCGCGCAGCTATGGCATGGCCGACAAGGAGAGGGGGATCCGCAACCACGAGGGCGTCGCGGTCAACCTCTCCTCGGGGATCCAGCCGTTCCTCTCGGTGGCCATCCTGCAGCTGGCGCAGCAGGGCAAGGTGAAGCTGACGGACACGGTGGGCACCCACCTGACGGGCTTCGCCCAGGACATCGCCGAGCAGGTGAACATCCACCACCTGCTCACCACCACGGGCGGAATGGACGCCCCGGAGCTGGACCTGCAACGCGTCTTCCACAGCAAGGAGGAAGTGCACGAGTTCAACCGGCAGTGGACCCGGCAGGCGAAACTGGTGGCGCCGCCCGGCTCAGGCAACCAGGCCCACAGCAACGGCGCCGGCGCCGGCCTCGCCATCGCCGCGCAGATCGTGGAGGCCGTGACCGGCACGAAGTACTGGGACTACGTGCACGAGCACATCTTCAAGCGCTGCGGCATGACCGGCACGGCGTTCTCCACCAGGCCGCAGTGGCTCACCGACGAGCACATCGCGCACTCGTACATGCTGCAGGCCGACGGCAGCCGGGTGGACGCCGTCCGCAACCTGGACAAGGGCAGCTTGAAGCAAGGCAAGAACCCAGGGCGCGCCTTCATCGGCTACGCCACCGACGACGGCTTCGCCACCGCCCCGGACCTGGTCCGGTTCGCGCACGCACTACGCGACGGCACCGTGCTGGACCCGCCCTACGCCGACCTGCTGACCGGAGCCAAGTTCCCCCGCGTGCCCGCAGACGGCTCCACGCCGGCCCACCCGTCGTTCACGGGGTACTCGGGGCCGATCAAGATCGTCAGCGGCCAGTGGCTGATCGGTCGCGGCGGCGGCACCGGCGGCAGCACCGCCAACTGGAACATCTACCCCGACTCCGGCTGGGTCAGCGTCATCCTCAGCAACTACGACGAGGTACCGATAGTGGAGATCACCCAGCAGGAACTGAAGGCCATCACCGGCCAGCCCTGACGGCCCTGGCCGGCGTGACCGTGAGCCGCTCAGGGGGGGTGCCGGGGGCGTGGCGGGTGAAGTCCATGGTCAGGTGGGCGGGGTCGAGCTTGACGTCGGCCATGAGGGGCCAGTGGCCGCCATCCGCGCGGCCCGGCCCGCCGCGTCGTGCTCGGCGCACCAGGCGCGGACCTGGCGGGCCAGGCCGCCGGGCCCGGCCGCGTCCGGCGCGATGCCGGACGCGGTACCGGACCCGGCGGCGAGGGCGTCAGGGCGTGACACGGATCGTGCCCCCGTCCACCAGCAGCGAGGCGCCCGCGATCCAGGAGGCCCGCTCCGAGCACAGGAAGGCGATGGCGTCGGCGACCTCCACCGACTCGCCGGCGCGGCCCATCGCGATGGGTTGCAGTTCCAGCATGCGCTGCTCGACGTCGTCGGCGGTGACACCGAGCCGCTCGGCCTGCGCCTGGTAGCCGGCCAGGACGCCCTCGGTCCGGGTGAGGCCCGGCAGGACGCAGTTGACCAGCACGCCGTGCTTGGAGTAGCCGAGCGACAGCGACTTGGCGGCGTGCAGCAGGGCCGCCTTGGCGGCGCCGTAGGCGGCCCACCGGGCGTCGGCCTCACGCCCGGACGTGGAACCCACGAACACGATCCGGCCCCAGCCGCGCTCGCGCATCTCCGGCACGCAGCGCATGGCCAGCGCGACGGCGCTCAGCACGTTCAGCTCGTAGAGCCGCACCCACTCCTCCCAGTCGAAGGTGCGCAGCGGCCCGTGGCCTCCGCCGGCCGAGCAGACGGCGATGTCGACGCGGCCGAAGGCCGCCACCGCCGCCTCGTAGATCGCGTCCACGTCCTCGGCCTTGGCTGCGTCGGCGACGTGCGCGGCCACCTGAACGCCGTCGGCGCGCAGGCGTTCCGCGGCGTCGTCGAGGTCGGCCTCGCCGCGCGCGGCAAGCAGGATCTTGGCTCCGGCGCGGCCGAGCTCTGCGGCCGCGGCCAGCCCGATGCCCTTGCTGCCGCCCGTCACGATCGCGACGCGGTCCTTGATGCCGAGGTCCAACGTTCACTCACCAGCCTTCTTGCGGTCCGGGTTGCCGGGGACGTGGTGCCCGGGGGCGCGCGGCGGTCGAGCACGTCGCCGCGCAGGCCCTGCCCGCGCAGGGTCCGCTTCTCGACCTTCTGCGCCGGTACACGGCCCGGGCGACGTCGCGCACGGCGGCGTAGATCTCCCGGCTCAGCGCGTTCTCGGCCTTCGGCCGGTCGAGGGTCGGCACGCCGACGCGCTCGCGAACCTCGTACCGGACCGTGGGGTGGACGGTAAGCGACATCGATTTCTCTCTATTGTGACGCCCGTTGCGCGCATCAAATCAATCATTTAGAAGATAGTCAATGCTTGCTCCAACACCCGGGCCACAGTCCAGGACGTGGAGGGCGAACGGGCGCTCGTGGGCGGGCGGGCACCGGGCCCGCGCATCCGCCCAGGTCGGCGCGGCGACCCGCACGCCGGCCTGCCGTAGGTCGACTCTTGCGCGATCCACCACTCGTTATTTGTGTTATCTTTATACAGATACAACAGCATGGAAAGCATTGATCGGAGAACCCATGCCGGACGCGACCCTCCCGCCTCCGCCTCGCAGTCCGGCGGTGCAACTCGGCGCGCCCGCGGTCGCCGACCTGGTCGCCGAGTCCATCCGCGACCGCATCATCAGCGGAGAACTGCGGGAGGGCAGCATGCTCCCCCGCCAGGAGGAGATGCTGCGGGAGTTCAACGTCAGCCGCCCCTCCTACCGGGAGGCGCTGCGGATCCTGGAGGCCGAGGGCCTGATCTCGGTGCGGCGCGGCAACCAGGGCGGCGTGGTGGTCCACGCGCCCTCGCAGCACGCGACCACCTACAGCCTCGGGCTCCTGCTGCGCTTCAACCAGGTGACGCTGGGCGACCTGTCGGACGCCATCAACGAGATCGAGCCGCTGTGCGCGGGGGTGGCCGCCACGCTCCCCGACCGGCACGACCACCTGGTCCCCCGCCTGCACGCTCTGGTGGACGAGCAGGAACGCGCCCTGGACGAGGCCCGCGACTTCACCACCATCGGCCGCGAGTTCCACGAGGCGGTGGTGAGCGGCTGCGGCAACACCACCCTGATCCTCACCGCCGGCGCCCTCACCCAGCTGTGGTCGACGCAGGAGATCGAGTGGGCCGACGTGGTCGCGGCCGCGTCGGAGTACCCCGCCCGCGAGCAGCAGGAGCGCGTCCTGCAGGTGCATCGCATGATCGTCACCGCGATCGCGGCCGGCGACCGCCAGCAGGCCACCAACCTGGGCCGGGCCCACTCCCTGGCCTCCCACCACCATGTCCTGGAGGGCCGTCGCGACCAGCCGATCATCCGGCTGCACAGCTCGCGCGACCAGGGATACCGGCCCGGGCGCTGACACCGGCCCATTTCGCGACCTCGCACCACGTAAGGAGCCAGCGTGACCGTTCCCCTGGGCAGGCTGCCCGACGCCGAGACCGGCGACCTGCTGTTCCGCGTCGACGACGACGGCGTCGCGCACCTGCGGCTGAACCGTCCCGAGCGCGGCAACGCGATCACCGTCGAGATGTTCCCGCAGCTGCGCGCCGTCTGGGAGGAGGTGCGCACCAACACCGCGATCCGCTGCGTGATCGTCACCGGCACCGGCGAGCGGCACTTCTGCACCGGCGTCGACGTGGACTCGGTCGCGGCCACTGGCAAGGTCTCGATGGGCGCGGGCAACATCACCGACGAGATCGTGTTCACGTCCCGGCAGAACGCGGTGTGGAAACCGGTGATCTGCGCGGTCAACGGGCTGGCCGTCGGCGGCGGGCTGCACTTCGTCGTGGACGCCGACATCGTCGTGGCCGCCGAGCACGCCGCGTTCATGGACACCCATGTCAACGTCGGCATGGTCGGCGGGATCGAGAACACCGGCCTGGCCCGGCGGCTCCCGCTGGGGACGGCGCTGCGCATGACGCTCCAGGGCCGGTCCTTCCGGCTGCCGGCCGCCCGCGCCCACCACTTCGGCCTGGTGGACGAGCTGACGTCCACGGCCGACCTGCTGCCCACCGCGCTCCAGATCGCCCGCGACATCGCCGCCAACTCCCCCCAGGCCGTGTCCCTGTCACAGCAGGCGATCTGGGCCGCCACCGAGATGCCCTACACCCAGTCGGTCGAGTACGCCTGGGGCCTCGTCCGGTCGCACTGGTCCCACCCCGACTTCACCGAAGGGCCCCTGGCGTTCGCCGAGCGCCGTCCCCCGCGCTGGACCGTCGCATGAACGCCCCGGGGCCGCTGGCCGGCCACGTCGTGGTCAGCCTCGCCGAGCAGTACCCCGGACCGTACGCGGCGATGTTGCTGGCCGACCTCGGCGCCGACGTCACCATGGTGGAAGGCGATGGAGGAACTGGCCAGGACTCCCGGGGTCGTGGCGGCGGTCGGCGGGGCCTACGTCGACGGCAGGCTTGTGGGGCTGGGCAGCGCGGGCTCCCGGCTGCTGGGCGGCGGGGGCGGGAGCGTACCTTCTGCCCGTCCACCTGAGCGGCGGCTCCGCGCTCCTCCGCCGGGACCGTCCCGGCCAGGGGGCGGCCGGGAACGCGTGGGGCGGGGGTGGGAACTTCGTCCGGGTGGCCAGGTGTTCTACTCGTGTCTAATATTTCCCGGCAGGGAAAGATCGGAGGCGGGCCCGGCCCGCTCGGGCACGAGGGGAGCCAGGTGCGGTCCAGGGCACGCGGCGGCAGAGCGCTGCCGATCGTCATCGGCACCGCCGTGCTCGGCACCCTCGTGGGCGACGTCACCATGCTGCTGGTCAAGCGCGAGGACGATCCCGGACCCGCCAAGGCCGATCCGCGCGACCTGGTCTCCGTCTCGGGCGACGCGATGGCGGTCCAGGCCGTGACCCCGCTCACCCGGCGCCTGCAGCCCAGCCTGCTGATCGCCGGCAGCGGCTCGCTGCCGCCCGCGACGGTCGAACGTGCCCGCCGCATCAAGGGGGTCGCCGGGGTGACGGTCGTCGACGCGGCCCGCGCCCAGGTCGGGACCAAGAGGGTCGGGCTCCTCGGCGTCGACCCGTCCGGGTTCCGCGCGTTCGCGCCCAAGCAGTCGGCCGAGTCCGACCAGCTGTGGCGCATGGTCGCGACCGGCGGCCTGGCCGTCTCGTTCAACCTGAGCCGCGACGGCTCGCTGCCCCTCGGCGGCGTCGTCACCGCGGGCAGCAGCTCCAAGCCCGGCCAGGTGCGCGTCTCGGCCTACGCGTCCATGGGCATCGGCGACGTCGACGCGATCGTCTCCCGGACGCAGGCCCGGACCCTCGGCATGCCCAACGGCAACGGGCTGGTGATCAGCGCGCCCAAGGCCGACCGCAAGAAGCTCGCCAAGGCGCTCAAGGGCATCCTGCCCAAGGGCACCAGGATCGCGACGATCGCGGCGCAGTCGTCCCCGGTGACGCCCGCCGGCCTCCGGCGCCAGCCGCAGGTGTCCGGCCGCCCGGACGGCGTGCGCGGCAACCGGTCGATCATCAGCGGAAACTCGATGACCCCGACGATGGTCAAGGTCGTGACCGAGCTCGACGGCATGTTCGGCGCGTTCCCGGTCATCGGCTGCTACCGCAACACCGGCGACCCGCAGGACCACGCGCTCGGGCGCGCCTGCGACTTCATGGAGACCGCCAGCACCGGCGCCCTGCCGAGCGCCAGCGCGCAGCGGCACGGCGACCAGGTCGCCCAGTACGCCATCAGCAACGCGCGGCGGCTCGGCATCTCCTACGTGATCTGGAAGCAGCACATCTGGAACATCCGGTTCCCCGGCTGGCGCAAGATGGAGAATCGCGGCAGCATCACCCAGAACCACTACGACCACGTGCACATCTCGGTGCTGCGCTAGGGCGCGGTCACCAGCCGGGGGCCTCGAGCTCGCACCAGACGGCCTTGCCTGCGGGAGTGCGGCGGACGCCCCAGCGGCGGGCCAGCCGGCCGACGACGTGCAGGCCGCGGCCCGACTCGGTGAACATGTCCTCGCCGCGGCGCACCCGCGGGCGGCCGTCGGCGCCGTCGAAGACCTCCAGCACCAGCCCGTTCTCCCGGATCAGCCGCAACGTCGGCCGCCCGCCCGCGTGCCGGAGCGCGTTGGTGACCAGCTCCGAGGCCACCAGCTCGGCGGAGTCGGAGAGTTCGGCCATCTTCCACTGTTCGAGCCGGTCGCGGACCAGGCCGCGGGCACGCCGGGCGGCGGCGGGGTCGCCTGGCAGCTCCCACGACACGTGGTGGTCGGCCGGGATGCGCCCCAGGCGCGCCACGAGCATCGCGATGTCGTCGCGGTGCTGGTCGTCGTACACGCCGTCCAGCGACGCCTGGCAGAGCTCGGCCAGCGGCCGGCCGGCGGCACCGCGGCCGAACGTGCGCCGCAGCCGGGCCAGCCCGTCGTCGATGTCGCGGCCGCGGTTCTCCACCAGGCCGTCGGTGTAGAGGACGAGCAGGGCGCCGTCGTCGATGGTGAACTCGCGGCTCACCACCGGCCCCTCCCCCACGCCGAGGGGCGGCGCCGGCGGCACGTCGAGCAGGGTGGCGTCGGCGTCGGGCGGCACCAGCAGCGGCGGCAGGTGACCGGCGCTGGCGGCCTCGCAGCGGCCGGTGATCGCGTCGTAGACGACGTAGGCGCAGGTGGCGAAGTGCGGCTCGCGTTCGCCCAGCGTCCGCATGAGCAGGTCGAGCCGCTCCAGCGCCTCGGCGGGCGGCAGGTCGAGCCCGGCCAGCGTGTGGATCGCGGTGCGCAGCCGGCCCATCGTGACCGCCGCCCGCACTCCGTGCCCGGCCACGTCGCCGACCACCAGCGCCACCCGGGCGCCGGGCAGCGCGATCGACTCGTACCAGTCGCCGCCCACCTCGATGAGCCGGCTGCCCGGCAGGTAGCGGTGGTGCACCTCGACCGGCGCCGGGGCCGACAGCCCGGTCGGCAGCATGCTGCGCTGGAGGGTGAGCGCGGTCGCCCGCTCCCGCCCGTAGCGGCGCGCGCTCTCGATGAACCGCGCGGCCCGCGAGGCGAACTCCATGCCGATGTCGATGTCGTAGGCGTCGAACGGGCGGTGCGCGACGTTGCGGGTGCAGACGAAGAAGCCGAGCACCGCGCCGTCGGAGACGATCGGCAGCAGCAACATCGACGCGCCCTTGAGCAGCTCCGCCACCGGGGGCCGGTGCCACGCCTCGGCGATGCGCGAGGCCCCGTCGTCGGCCAGCCGGGCGAGCACCGGCTCGCCGGTCTCCATGCACTGGACGTACGGGGTGTCGGCCGGGTAGGTCAGCACCTCGCCGGTCGGGAACGCCGCGTCCCACGCCTGGTCGGCGTCGTCGAACCCGACCGCCATGCGCCGGAGCAGGTGCGAGCCGTCCGGCGAATGGACGGGGCCCTCGTCGGTGTCGACCAGGCTGTCGAGCAGGAGCAGGCCGGCCGCGTTGCAGAAGTGCGGGACGACGATGTCCATCAGCCCGCGCGCCAGCTGGTCGAGGTCGAGCGTGTCGCCCAGCCGCGGCAGCAGGTCCTCCAGGAGCGCGCGGCGGATCACGGCCGGGTCGACGTAGCGATCGGCCAGCGGCACCGGCACGCGGATCATCGCGAGCGCCGCCAGGTCGGGCTCGCCGCCCTTCATCGGATGGACGGTGACGACCGCGTCGTGGGTGGCGCCGTCCCGCGTCTCGATCGCGAGCATGGCCGAACTCTCACGGCCGCCGGCCACCGACTTGAGAAGTCCCTGAAAGGCCAGGTCGCAGTTGCCGACGATCAAGTCGCCGAACGGGGTCCCGCACAGATCATCCGGGTTCGCGGCGAGAACCGCCGCGGCGTTGCGGTCGAACTGGAGTATTTTCCCCGTGGAATCCATGCCGACTATCAGAATTCGGGTAGAAGACTCCATCGCTCAATTATGGGGCATTTGAGGGCGGCGTGCGGTAGATACAGGGCATGAACAAGGTCGCCATCGTCGGAGCGGGCCCCACCGGACTGATGCTAGCCGCCGAACTCGCCCTCGCCGGTGTTCCCTGCCGCGTGTTCGACCGCCGTTCCGGGCCGCGCACCGACTCGCGCGCCATCGTGCTCCACTCGCGCAGCATGGAGATGCTGGATCTGCGCGGGATCGCGGGGCGCTTCGCCGACGCCGGGGCGCCGCTGCGCGGTTTCCCGCTCGGGCTCAAGGGCGCGTCCATCGACTTCAGCCGCCTTGACTCCGATTTCCCCTACATGTTGGGCATTCCGCAGAGCCGGATCGAAGAGCTTCTCGCTGATCGCGTCCGCGAACTCGGCGCGGAGATCGTCTGGTCGCGCCGGGTATCGGGGATCGCGCAGAACGAGGACGAAGTCCGGCTCGAATTCGAAAGCGGCGGGGGACCGGAGTCGTTCGCCTACGCCGTCGGCTGCGACGGCATCCGCAGCTTCGTCAGAGAGACGAGCGAAATCCCCTTTCCGGGCTTTCCCAATCCGGGTTCGGTAAGCCTCGCGGACGTGCACCTGGACGGGCTGCCGATGGACGACGCCTATGGCGAGCTGACCGACCGGGGCATGCTCCTGGTGTTCCCGTTCCGCGACGGATCCTGCCGGGTGGTCCTGTACGACTACACGCGCGCCGGCGCGGCCGTCGACGACCCGGTCACCCTGGACGAGGTCCGCACGAGCATCGCCGCCATCTGCGGCCGCGACCTCGGCCCGCGCGACATGTACTGGTCCGGCCGCTACCGCAGCGAGAGCCGCCAGGTGCCCTCCTACCGCAAGGGCCGCGTCTTCCTCGCCGGCGACGCGGCGCACACCCACTCCCCCGCGGGCGCCCAGGGCCTCAACGCGGGCGTGCAGGATTCCTTCAACCTCGGCTGGAAGCTCGCCGCGGTGCTGCGGGGCCGGGCCCCCGACGCGCTCCTCGACTCCTACGACGCCGAGCGCCATCCGGTCGGCGCCGCGGTGCTCACCCTCACCGGCCGCCAGTTCCGGCTCAACACCGCCAAGACCCGCCGCCGCAAGGCCCTCCGCTGGTTCGCCGAGAAGGTGGTCGCCCAGCTTCCGCCCGTCCAGGACCGCCTCGCCCGCGCCTACTCGGGCCTCTCGGTCGGCTATCCGGACGGGACGGACCCGCTCACCGGCACCCGCCTGCCACGCGGCACCCTGACCCTCCCCGACGGCACCACCACGCGCCTCTACGACCTCTTCCACGACGGCGGCTTCGTCCTGCTCGGCAAGGAGACCCACGACCTCGACCACGTCACGGCCGTCCGCTACACCGGCCTGGACACCCGCCTCCCGGCCACGACCCTGGTCCGCCCGGACGGCTACATCGCCTGGGCCTCCGGCGCCGACGACCCGGCCGCCGCGAAGGCGGCCCTGACCCGCTGGCTCCCTTGACCCCGCTCAGGAGCGGCCGAAGACCTGGGGCGGGGGCGTGGGGGCCTCGATCTCCTCGCCGTCGTGCATGGGGACGGCGCCGCCGGTGAAGGCCTTGAGGTCGTCGCCCTCGACCATGCGGGCCTGGACGAGGCCGCCCGCGGCGCGGCGGGTCAGCTCGGCCACCGGCAGCGGGGCTCGGGAGGCGGCGAGGACGAGGTTGCCGAACCGGCGGCCGCGCAGCACGCCGGGCTCGCCCAGCAGCAGGGTGTGCCGGAAGATCGAGCGCACCGTGGCGACCATGCGGCGCGCGAACGGCAGGCGGAAGCCGTCCGCGACGTTGATGAGGTACACGCCGCCGGGACGCAGCACGCGGGCGACCTCGTAGGCGAACTCCTGGGTCGCGAGCTCGACCGGCATCGAGGCGCCCGCGAAGGCGTCGAGGATCACCAGGTCGTCGGCCTCGTCCGCCACGGCCTGGATGCCGGTGCGCCCGTCGACGACGCGGATCTTCAGGCCGGGCACGTTCTTGACGGGGAGCTGCTCGCGGACCAGCTGGACCAGCTCGGCGTCGGGGTCGAGCACCACCTGGCGGGAGCCGGGTCGGGTCGCGGCGATGTAGCGGGGCATCGTGCACGCGGCACCGCCGACGTGGACGACGTCGAACGCCTCACCCGGGAGGCCGAGGCAGTCGACCACGTCGCCGATGAGGCGCATGTACTCGAAGTCGAGGTAGGCCGGGTCGTTCAGGTCCACGTAGGACTGGGGCACGCCGTCGACGAACAACACCCAGCCGCCGTCCCGGTCGGCGTCGCGCAGCAGTTCGGCCTCGCCATTCGCGATCTTGTATCGATCGGCCCGCGGCTCGCGCCCCTGTCCCTTCCGTGTCATAGGCCACCACTCTACGGACGCGGGGCGGTCGCCCGGTGCTCACCTCCGCGTCACCGAGCTGCTCCAGCATGGGCGCGATCTTGATCGACGGGAGTGTCATGCGACGACGTACTCTTTCCGCGGCCCTGGCCGTGGCGCTGGTGGCCGGGCTCGCGGCGCCCGCCGAAGCCCGCGGCGGGCTTCCGCTGGGACCGGCCGGCCTCGGCGAGACGCGCACCAGCGAGCGGCTGGCTCCGGGTGTCACGCTCACCGGCATCGTGCGCGGCGCGAGGTCGGCGGACGACTTCTGGACGCTGCACGTGCGGCTGCCCCAGGTCATCGGGCCGAAGGAGGCGGCGGACGCCGTCGCGCGCCGGCTGTCCGACGCCGGTTTCGCGCCGCGGGTGGAGGCGGTGGACGGGCCGCGGTTCGCGGACGTCCGCCCCGGCCAGGTCGGCTACACCGTCCGGGTGGGGCGGTACACGACCGAGCGGGAGGCGACGGACGCGCTGCCCGCGCTGACCGCCGCCGGGTTCGCGGCGGGTGTCTCCTACACGGCCCAGGACGGGGTCTCCACCACCGGCCCGTGGCGGCTGCACGTCCTCACCGTGGACCCGCGGCGGTTCCAGGGACGGATCGTGTCGTCCACCGGCGGGCCGCTCACCGAGATGGACAAGGTCAGCGACCTGGTGCGGGCGAGCGGGGCCGTTGCCGGCATCAACGGCTCGTACTTCACCGCGGGCGGCAGGGGCGGTTCGGCCGGGGTGCACGTGCTGGACGGCCGGCTCATCAGCGAGGCCAACAACGGGCGCACGGCCGCGATCCTGCCCGAGCGCGGACGCGGGGCGGAGTTCGTGCGGCTCTCCACGACGCTCGGGGTCCGGGCGGGCCGGGCCGTGCGCGAGCTGGACGGGATCAACCGGCTGCCGGGGTCGGTGAACAACTGCGGCGGCGTGGGCGGCGACCTGCCCACGCGGCGCCCCCAGCACGACGTGACGTGCACGGACCCCGACGAGCTGGTCTCGTTCACGCCGGTCTACGGCACGGCGAGTCCCGCGGGCGCGGGCGCCGAGGCGCTGCTCGACGGCGCCGGAAGGGTCACCGAGCTGCGCGAGACCCGCGGGACCGCGATCCCGGCCGGCGGGCGGACCGTCCAGGGCATCGGCTCCGGCGCCGAGTGGCTGAAGACGAACGCGCGGCCCGGCACCCGGCTCACGTTCAGCGAGGAGGTGCTGGCCGGGGGACGCCGCGTGCCGCTGAACGCGCGCACGGCGATCGTGGGCGCGGGGCCGCAACTCGTCCGGGACGGGCGGCCGTGGGTGAACGCCTACGCCGACGGCCTGGTCCACGAGGGCACGGACCGGTCGTTCTATTACAACTGGGTGCTGCGCCGGAACCCGCGCACCATGATCGGCGTGGACCGGCAGGGCCGCCTGCTGATGGTGGTCGCGGACGGCCGCGCCGCCGGGTACAGCGAGGGCCTCTCGGTCAAGGAGTCCGCCGACGTCATGGCCGCGCTGGGCGCCGTCCGCGCGATGAACCTCGACGGCGGCGGCTCGTCCACGCTGGCCCGCGCGGGCGGGACGCTGGTCAACCGGCCCTCCGACGCCGCGGGCGAGCGCAGCGTCGGCGACGGGATCCTGCTGCTCCCGCCGGCCGGCTAGCGGCCGGCGGCGGCCATCACCGAGGTGATGCCGGCTCCGGTGGTGACCAGCCGCTGGTATTCGGGACGGCGCAGCTCGCCGCCCATGAACGGGTGCGGGTTGCGGTACACCGCCGGGCTGGCCTCCTCCGTGAGGGCGGCGAAGTGGATCTCGCGGACGCCGGTCTGCGCGACGACGCGGGCCACGTTGCGGTCAGTGACGCCGCCGCCCGGCATGATCACGATGCGGCCCCCGGCACGTTCGACCAGCTCGGCGATCAGCGGGGCGCCCTCCAGGACGCTGACCTCCTGGCCGGAGGTGAGCACCCGCTCGACGCCCAGCTCGACCAGGGTCTCCAGGGCGGCGAACGGGTCGGCGGTCATGTCGAACGCGCGGTGGAAGGTGACCGGCAGCCCGCCGGCGGCCTCGACGAGCCGGGCGGTGAGGGGACGGTCGATCTGGCCCTCGGGGGTGAGCGCGCCGATCACGATGCCGTGCGCGCCGGCCTCGCGGGCCGCGATCACGTCGTGCTCCATCGCGTCCGCCTCGTGGGCGTCGAAGATGAAGTCGCCGCCGCGCGGGCGGATGATGACGTGCACGCGGATGGTGGACACCGCGGCGACGGCCGCGCGGATCGTGCCCAGGCTCGGGGTGATGCCGCCGTCGAACAGCGCGGCGCAGAGCTCCACCCGGTGGGCGCCCGCCTTCTCGGCGGCGACCGCGCCCGCGACGCTGTCGATGCAGATCTCGTAGGTGAGGCTCACTTACTTCCCTTCGGTCGTGCGGATCTCGCCCACCACGCGGCCGCCGCCGAGGATCGGCAGGGCGGCCATGTCGCGGGCGGCCTGGGTGACGTCGGCGCCGAGGGCCGACAGGGCTCCCAGCGCGATGGCGGTGGTGGCGCGCGGGCTGCCGTCGATCACCTTGACGGCGACGGCGTGGCCCTCGCGGGTGGCGGCGACGAGGACCCCCTCGGCGCCGCCCTTGACGACGGCGCCGGGCAGCGCCCGCATGAGGTCGGTGTTCTGGTGCCCGGTGCCGCCGACGTACTCGGGGTGCTCGCGCATGGCGTCGGCGACCGCGCGGGACGGGCCGTCCTGCGCGAGGACGAGCGACTGCGCGGCGCGGGCCAGGCCGGTCAGGGTCAGCCCGAAGAGCGGGGCGCCGCAGCCGTCCACGGCGACGGGCGCGGGCGTCTCCACGGCGGCGTCGGCCATCGTGGTTCGGACGCCCTGCTGGAGGGGGTGGCCCGGGTCGAGGTAGGTCTCGGTCGGCCAGCCGTTGGCGACGCAGGCGGCGAGCATGGCGGCGTGCTTGCCCGAGCAGTTCATGCGTTCGCGCGACTCGTCCGGCTCGCCCGCGCGGATCAGCGCCGCGCGGGTCGCGCCGTCCTCGGGCGGCGTCGCCGGGCATTGGAGGTCGCCGAAGCCCAGCCCGGCGTCGGCCAGGATCGCCGCGACGGTCTTGACGTGGAAGTCCTCGCCGGTGTGGCTGCCCGCCGCGATCGCCAGCCGTTCGCCGGCGAGCGGCGCGCCCGCGGTGAGGCAGGCCAGCGCCTGGAACGGCTTGGTGGTCGAACGCGGCAGCACGGCGCCGTGCGCGTCACCGCGGGAGAGGGCCAGGCTGCCGTCAGGCGCCAGCCCGGACACGCTCCCGTAGTGCACGCTTTCCACGAAGCCGCTGCGCACGACCTCGGCCAGCACTTCGTACATTGCGTTCCTCCAAGGTGCGCGCGACCTTCGACAGCGTCGCGTTGATCACCAGGTAGACCAGCGCGATGACCAGGTAGGTCTGGATCAGCAGGTGGTTGTAGTTGGCCAGCACCTTGCCGCTGTAGAGCAGCTCGGCGTAGCTGACGACGAAGCCGAGCGAGGTGTCCTTGACCAGGCCGACCGACTGGCTGATCAGGGACGGCAGCACGCGGCGCGCCGCCTGCGGGAGCACGATCATCCGCATCGCGCGGCCGCGGGTGAGGCCGAGCGCGAGCCCGGCCTCCATCTGGCCGCGCTCGACCGACCTGATGCCCGCCCGGAACACCTCGGCGAACGCGGCGGCGTTGGACACCGACAGCGGCACGACGAGCTTCCAGAACAGCGGCATGTCGAGCCCGTACCGCGGCAGCGCGAACAGCACGACGTACACCAGCAGCAGCGCCGGGATCGTCCGGACGACCTCGACGTACGCGGCGGACGGCAGGCGGATCCACCGGTTCGGCGACAACCGGCCGAGCGCCAGCAGGATGCCCGCCGCCATCGAGATGGCGATGGCCGCCACCGCCGCGAGCGCGGTGGAGCGCAGGCCCTCCAGCAGGTAGCGCCACATCGGCCAGGTGCCGTACGGGCGCCAGCGCTCGGCGGCCAGCTGCCCGTTGTCGGCGAACTGCCGCAGCGCGAGCGCGAGCAGGCCCAGCGCGGCCAGGACCGCGACCACCGTCGCGATCCGGATCCGGCGCCGGGCGCGCGGGCCCGGCTCGTCGAACAACACCCTCGCGACGCTCATCGCAGGATCGCCAGCTTCCGTTCCAGGGTGCCGGTGGCCAGCCCGGCGATCGCCGACAGCGCCATGTACAGCAGGCCCGCCGTCACGAAGATCCAGATGGGCTGGGCCTCGGCCAGGTTGACCCGGTTGGCGGCGGCGGTCAGCTCGACCACGCCGACCGCCGCCGCCAGCGCCGTGTTCATGATCGTCATGATCGCGATGTTGCCGAGCGGCTGGACCACCGTGCGCAGCGCCTGCGGCAGGATCACCATCCGCAACGACTGGGTGAAGGTGAGCCCGAGCGCGCGGGCCGCCTCGCCCTGCCCGACCGGCACCGAGTTGATCCCGGACCGCACCGCCTCCGCCACGTACGCGCCCTGGTAGAGCGCGATGACGACGGCGGCGGTGGTGAACAGTCCCGCCATCACGCCGATCTCGGGCAGCCCGAAGACGGCGAGCACGAGCCACACCAGCAGCGGGATGTTCTGCAGCGTCTCGACGTAGGCGGTCCCCGCCGCGCGCAGCACCGGGACCGGGCTGACGCGCAGCGCGGCCACCACGACCCCGGCGACGAGCGCGCCGGCCAGCGCGAGGAGCGTGAGCTCCACGGTGACCAGCAGCCCGTCGCCGAACTCGCCGAGATGATCGGTGATGACGTTCATGTGGTGGTCCGGCCGCCCTTACTCCGAGCCCGGCGCGGAGCCGAGGGCGGGCGGCTGCGGGGCGTCGCCCTGCACGACCGTGCCGATCGAGTTCTTCCAGACCTTGGCCCACAGCCCGGACGCCTGGATGTTCTTCAGCCAGTCGTTGACGAACTGCTTCATCTGCGCGTCGCCGTGCTTGAGGCCGATGCCGTACGGGTCGCTGGTGAACGGCTTGCCCTGGATCTGGATCGACGGGTCCTGCTTGGCGGTCGCCAGCAGCACCGCCTCGTCCTGCACGTAGGCCTGACCCCGCCCCTGCTTGAGCGCCTGGACGCACTCGGGGTCACTGCCGAACGTGAGGATCTTGGCGTCCGGGGCGGCCTTCTTGATGGCCGGGATCGCCGGGGTGTTGGCGCCCGCGATGACCGTCTTGCCCTTGAGGTCCTCGGGCTTGAGGATCCCGGTCTCGCCCTTCTTGGTGGCGATGACCAGGCCGGAGCTGTAGTACGGCCCGGCGAAGGCGACCTGCTTCGCGCGCTCCGGGGTGATGCTGTAGGTCTGGAAGACCACGTCGACGGTGCCGTTGGACAGCAGCGCCTCGCGCGTCTCGGACGCCGAGTTGACGATCTTCACTTCGGGCTTGCCGATGATGTACTTGGCCAGCAGCCGGCCGAAGTCGGCGTCCAGCCCCTCGACCTTCTTGGTCGCCGGGTTCTGCTGGGACAGCAGCGGCGCGTCCAGCGAGCCGCCCACGATGAGCCGGCCGCGCTGCTTGATCTTCTCCATCGTGGAGCCGGCCGGCAGGCTCGCGGCGACCGGCGCCGAGGAGGTGAGGTCCTCCTTGTCACCGCCGCCGGCGGCGCCCGGCACCGCGGAGGAGGAGGAATCGTCGCTCGAACAGGCGGCCAGGCCGGCCAGGGACAGCGCCGCGACCGCGGCCACCGCCGAACGCCGCAGACCCGGGAGGGTGCGCACCATTGATCATCAACCTTTCTCGGAACAGCCGTGGGATCAGTGGCTGAGAACCTTGGCCAGGAAGTCCCGGGCCCGGTCGGTGGCGGGTGAGTCGAAGAAGGTCTCGGGCGCCCCGGTCTCGACGACCTCGCCGTCGGCCATGAACACGACCCGGTCGGCGACCTTGCGGGCGAACCCCATCTCGTGGGTGACGACGACCATGGTCATGCCGTCGCGGGCCAGCGCGGTCATGACGTCCAGGACCTCGCCGACCATCTCGGGGTCGAGCGCCGAGGTGGGCTCGTCGAAGAGCATCGCCTTCGGCCGCATGGCCAGCGCCCGGGCGATCGCCGCGCGCTGCTGCTGTCCGCCGGACAGCTGGGCGGGGAGCTTGGCGGCGTGCCCGCCGATGCCGACGCGGTCGAGGAGCCCGTGCGCGGCGCTTTCGGCGTCCGCCCGGCTCACGCCGCGTACCTTCATCGGCGCGAGGGTCATGTTCTCCAGCACGGTCTTGTGCTGGAAGAGGTTGAACGACTGGAAGACCATGCCGACGTCGGCCCGCAGCCGGGCGAGCTCGCGCCCCTCGGCCGGAAGCGGCCGGCCGTCGATCCTGACCTCGCCCGAGGTCGGGTTCTCCAGCCGGTTGAGGCAGCGGCAGAGCGTGGACTTGCCCGACCCGGACGGGCCGATCACGACCACGACCTCGCCCTTCGCCACGTCGAGGTCGACGTCGCGGAGCGCGTGGGTGTCGCCGAACCGCTTGTTCAGGCCACGAACCTCAATCATTCGGTCTCCATCGCCCTAACTTTCTTCGATTTCGAAGGTAGTGAGGAAGATAGAGCCCAGAATCGGACAAAGTCAACACATTGCTGGGCAAAGTAGGTTCGTGCTATTCATCTGGGATGCGAACCAGAGACGACGGACCGGCCGCGCTCGTGCGGCTCGTGGCCACCGGCCACGCCGAGTCACGAGCCGACCTCGCCCGGTTGTCCGGGCTGGCGCCGTCCAGCGTCTCGCTCCGGGTGGAGCAGCTCATCGACGCGGGCCTGTTCGCCGAGGAGGGCGCGGGCGCGTCACGCGGCGGACGGCGGCCCCGGCGGCTGACGCTGGCCCGCGAGGCGGGCGTCTTCTTCGTCGCCGACCTCGGCGCCCACCACGCGCGCCTGGCCGTGGTCGACCTCGCCGGCACCCCGCTCGCGCTCGCCGACATCGCGTGCGAGATCTCGGTCGGCCCGGAGGGCACCTTCGACTCGGTCATCGGGCACCTGCGCGTCCTCGCGCGCGACCGGGGCCTGGCCGACCTGCCGGTGCGCGGCATCGGCGTGGGCCTGCCCGGGCCGGTCGACCCGGCGACCGGCCAGGTCGTGTCCCCCTCGCGCATGCCCGGCTGGAACGACTTCCCCGCGCGCGACTACCTGACCGAACGCGCGGGTCTGCCCGCCCTCGTCGAGAACGACGCCAACCTCATGGCGGTCGGCGAGCACCGGCACTCCTGGCCCGGCCTCGACAACCTCATGGTGCTCAAGCTCGGCAGCGGCATCGGCTGCGGCGTCATCGCCGAGGGACGCCTGCACCGGGGCCGCGGCGCCGCGGGCGACATCAGCCACGTGCGCATCCTGTCCGAGGCGACCGTCGACTGCTCGTGCGGCCATCCCGACTGCCTGGAGGCGCACGCCAGCGGCGCGGCCCTCGCCACCGCCCTCGCCGCGCAGGGCATCGCCGTCGGCCACCCCGCCGACATCGTGGACCTGGTGACCGACGGCGTGCCGCAGGCGACCAGCGCGGTGCGCAACGCCGGCCGGCTCATCGGCGACGTGCTCACGGCGCTGGTCAACTTCTTCAACCCCGACGCGCTGGTCATCGGCGGCAGCATGTCCAACGCCGAGCCGCTCATCTCGACCATCCGCGGCGTCATCTACGAACGCTGCCTGCCGCTGGCCACCCGCAACCTGGAGATCGTCACGTCCCGCACCGGGCGCGACGCGAGCATCCTCGGCGCCGGCCACCTCCTCCTGGACTCGCCCCTGTCGAACGAGTGGATCGAGGCGGCCGTCAAGCAGTGACTCAGGCGGTGACGTCCTCGGACGCGAAGTGACAGGCGCTCGGGTGCGCGGAGCCGTCCCGTTCGACCAGCTCGGGCTCCTGCTCGGCGCACACGTCCTGGGCCTTCCAGCAGCGCGTGCGGAACCGGCAGCCCGACGGCGGATCGATCGGTGAGGGCGGCTCGCCCTCCAGCGTGACCTGCTCGGTCCAGCCCTGCGCGTCGGGGTCCGGGACGGGCACCGCCGCCAGGAGCGCCTGCGTGTACGGGTGCGTCGGGTGCTCGTAGATGCGCGTCTCGTCGCCGGTCTCCACGACCTTGCCGAGGTACATGACGGCCACGCGGTCGGAGATGTGCCGGACGGCCGCCAGGTCGTGGGCGATGAAGACGTACGACAGGCCGAGCTCGCGCTGGAGGTCGTCCAGCAGGTTCATGACCTGCGCCTGGACGGAGACGTCCAGGGCCGAGACCGGCTCGTCGCACACGATGACGTCGGGCCGCAGCGCCAGGGCCCGGGCGATGCCGACGCGCTGCCGCTGGCCGCCGGAGAACTGGTGCGGGTAGCGGCTCACGTGGCCCGGGTCGAGCCCCACCAGCTCCAGCAGCTCCTTCACCCGGGCGCGCCGTTCGCCCTTGGGCGCCACCTCGGGGTGGATGTCGAACGGCTCGCCCACGATGTCACCGACGGTCATGCGCGGGTTGAGCGAGGAGTAGGGGTCCTGGAGCACCATCTGGATGCGGCGCCGCAGCGCGCGCAGGTCCCTGCCCGACAGGGCGAAGATGTCACGGCCCTCGAAGCGCACGCTGCCCGCCGTGGGCTTCTCGGCGGCCAGCAGCAGCCTGGCCAGGGTGGACTTGCCGCACCCCGACTCCCCCACCACGCCCAGCGTCTCGCCGCGCCGCAGCCGCAGGTCGACGCCGTCGACCGCCTTGACCTGGCCCACCTCGCGCCTGAACAGCACGCCCTGGGTCACCGGGTAGTGCTTGACCAGCCCTTCGACCTCGAGGATCG
Organism: Spirillospora sp. NPDC047279; assembly: GCF_040643285.1. Lineage (NCBI taxonomy): Bacteria > Bacillati > Actinomycetota > Actinomycetes > Streptosporangiales > Thermomonosporaceae > Spirillospora > Spirillospora sp. NPDC047279. The sequence goes on along the minus strand of NZ_JBEYUA010000030.1, from coordinate 37,360 downwards.
GGGTCTCGCCGGGCACCGTGTCATTCCGCGCGGTCGTCGTCGGATCCGAGTCCGGCACCGTACACCTCCTCGGCGAAGTGGCAGGCGGCCTGATGACCCGCGGCCCCGACCGGGACGAGCGCGGGCCGCTCCGACGAGCAGATCGCCTCCGCGCGCGGGCAGCGCGGCTGGAACGGGCACCCGGGCGGCAGGGCCGCCGGGTTGGGCGGGGCGCCCTTGATGGGGACGAGCTGCTCCCCTGACCGGTCCAGGCGCGGCACCGACGCCAGCAGCCCGGCCGTGTAGGGGTGGGCGGGCCGCGCGTACAGCTCGCGCGCCGGCGCCTGCTCGGCGACCGATCCCGCGTACATGACCACGATCCGGTCCGCGACGCCCGCGACGACGCCGAGATCGTGGGTGATGAGCACCAGGCCCATCCGCAGCTCGTCCTGCAGCCCGGCGAGCAGCCGCATGATCTGTGCCTGGACGGTCACGTCGAGCGCCGTGGTCGGCTCGTCGGCGATGAGCACGTCGGGCTCCAGCGCCAGCGCCATGGCGATCATGATGCGCTGCCGCATGCCGCCGGAGAACTGGTGCGGGTAGTCGCCGAGACGCTGCCGCCCCGACGGGATACGGACCCGCTCCATCAGCTCGACGGCCTTCTCCCTGGCCTGCTTGCGCCGCATCCCGCGGTGCACCTGGTACATCTCGCAGATCTGGTCGCCGACCGTGAACACCGGGTTCAGCGCGCTCAGCGCGTCCTGGAAGATCATCGAGATGCGGTCGCCACGGTAGGCGCGCCGGCGGCGTTCGGGCAGGCCGAGCAGCTCCTCGCCGCGCAGCCGCACCGCGCCCTGCGTGATCTCGGCGGGCGGGGTGTCGAGGATGCCCATGACCGCCTGCGCGGCCACGCTCTTGCCCGACCCGGACTCGCCCAGGATGGCGACGGTCTCGCCCTCCGCGAGCGTGTACGACAGCCCGTTCACCGCCCGGACGTCCTGGCCGCGCACCCTGAACCGCACGTGGAGGTCGTCCACCTCCAGCAGCGGTGCCGCCTCCCCGGGCGGCGCGTCCTTGGTCAACTCCATGGTCACCGCAGTTTCGGGTCGAGGGCGTCGCGGACGGCGTCGCCCAGCATCAGGAAGCTCAGCACGGTGGCCGACAGGAACAGCGCGGGGAAGATCAGCAGGTGCGGATGGTCGACGAAGTACGACTGCGCCTGGTTGAGCTGGAGGCCCCAGGACACCTCCGGGTACTGCAGGCCGACGCCGAGGAAGTCCAGCGTCGCCTCGCTGGCGATCACGTTGCCGACGTTCAGCGTCGCCACCACGATCACCGGCGCGATCGCGTTCGGCAGGATGTGCCGCCGCATGATCCGGAAGTCGGACGCGCCGAGCAGCCGCGCGGCCTGCACGTAGTCGGCGTCCTTCACCGCGATCACCTGCCCGCGCATGATCCGGATCATCGTGGTCCAGCCGAGCAGCACCAGCACCAGCGTCATCGCGCCGATGCCGTGGTCGGGGAACGCGACCAGGATGACCGTCGCGCCCAGCACGAACGGCAGCCCGAAGAAGACGTCGGTGACCCGGGCGATCACCCCGTCCAGCGCGCCGCCGTAGTAGCCGCCGACCGTGCCGAAGATCACCGCGATGAGCAGCGCGAACAGCGTGACCGACACGCCGATGAGCAACGTCGGCCACGCCCCGTGCACGACGTGGGCGTAGTAGTCGCAGCCCGCCACGTCGGTGCCGAACCGGTGGTCGCCGCCCGGCGGCATCTTGGACAGGTTGGGGTCGCAGTTCTCGTTCTCGCCCACGTCGGTGAACAGGCCGGGGAACACCGCCAGCACGGTGACCGCCAGCAGGATCGCCGCCGAGATCCAGAAGATCCAGCGGCGCCTCAGGTCGTGCCAGGCGTCGCCCCAGAGCGACGCCGACTGGCCCGACACCAGCCCGCCCGCCTCCGCGACGGCCGCCGCGGTGGCTCCGACGCCCACGGTGGACGCGGCGTCGCCGATCGCCTCGGGGTCCACGTGCCGCGGCGGTTCCTTGCCCCGGGTCGGCTCAGTCACGGCGGATCCTCGGGTCGAGCACGCCGTAGAGCAGGTCGACGGCGAGGTTCACCACGAGGAACACCAGGACCAGGAGCGTGCTCGCCCCCACCACCACCGGCCCCTCCTTGAGCTGGATCGACTGGAAGACCTGCTGGCCGATGCCCGGCAGGTTGAAGATGCCCTCGGTGACGACCGCGCCGCCCATCAGCGCGCCGAAGTCCACGCCGAGATAGGTGATCACCGGGATGAGCGAGTTGCGGAGCGTGTGCTTGCCCACCACCCGCACCTTGGTCAGCCCCTTGGCGTACGCGGTGCGCACGTAGTCGGCCCGCAGGTTCTCCGCGATGCTCGTGCGGGTCAGCCGCGCCACGTACGACAGGCCCAGCGAGCCCAGCACCAGGCCGGGCAGCAGGTAGCTCACCGGCCAGCCGTCCTCGGTCCCGGCCGTGGGGAAGAGCCCCAGGTTGAGACCGAGGACGATCTGCGCGGTGTAGCCGAGCACGAACACCGGGACCGCGATCACCAGCGTGGTGCCGCCGAGCACCAGGGTGTCGGCGAGGCTGCCGCGCCGCAGCCCCGCCCACACCCCGAGCCCGATGCCGATGACCAGCTCGAACAGCCAGGCGGTGAGCGCCAGCTGCGCGGTCACCGTCCAGCGCCCGCTGAGCACGTCGGACACCTGTTGGCCGTCGAACGTCTCGCCCAGGTCGCCCTGGAACAGCCCGCCGAGGTACTTCACGTACTGCAGGAGCAGCGGGTCGTTCAGGTTGTAGTGCTCCCGGAGGGCGGCGACCACCGACGGGGAGAGCGGCTTCTCCCCCGCCAGCGCCTGGATCGGATCACCCGGCAGGTAGAACACCAGGGTGTAGATCAGGAACGTCGTGCCCAGGAACACCGGGATCGCCTGGAGCAGGCGCCGCGCGATGTACCTCCACATGCCCGCTTACTTCACCGTCACTTCGTGGGCCAGCAGGCCGTTGGCGAACGGCGTGATGGTGACGCCGTCGATCTTGGTGGAACGGCCGCCGTAGCTCTTCCAGATCCAGAGCGGGACGAGCGGGGCCTCGCGCAGCGCGACGTCCTCGGCCTGGTTGTAGAACTTGACGGCCTCGTCGTCGGTCGCGGCGCCGTTGCCCTTGGCGATGAGGCCGTCGAACTCCTTGCTCGTCCAGCCCATGCGGTTCTTGTCCGAGTGCCACTGCGGCTCGAGGTAGTTCTGGGCGCTCGGGTAGTCGGCCTCCCAGTTCTGCCGGTACGGCCCCTTCTCCTTCTTGTCGCTCAGCGTCGACAGGTAGTCCGAGACCGGGATCTTGCGGAACTGGATGTCGGTGATGCCGAGGTTCTGCTTGAGCGAGTTGGCGACGATCTGCATCCACTGCTCGTAGCTCGGCTGCGCGTTGGAGAAGTACAGCTCCAGCGTGCCCTTGAACCCGCCGGCCTTGTCGTACAGCTGCTTGGCCTTGGTCGGGTCGTAGGTGCACAGCTCGCCGCAGGCGCCCGGCCGGTGACCCTTGATCATCGGCGGCAGCAGCGAGTCGGCGACGGTGTACTCGCCGCCGTAGACGGCCTTGTTGACGCCGTTGCGGTCGATGGCCATCGAGATGGCCTTGCGCAGGTCGGCGTTGTCGAACCGCTTGTCGAAGAGCGGGAAGCCGAGGTAGTCGAACGTCCCGGTCGCGCGCCCGAGCGCCTTGTCGCCCATCAGCCGCTTGGCCTCGGGCACCTTCGCCGCCGGGATCGACTGCATGAGGTCGATGCGCCCGGCCCGCAGGTCGGTGTAGGTGGTGTCCTGGCTGGCGTAGCTGCGCCAGGTGAACCCCTTGTTCTTGGGCTTGCGGGTGCCGGTGTAGCCGGCGAAGACCTTGAGCTTGACCTGCTTGTTGCGTTCCCAGGCGCCGTCCATCATGTACGGCCCGTTGCCGATCGGCTTGTTGTCGAACGCCTTGATGTCGGTGTAGGCGGCCTTGGGCAGCGGCGCGAACGCCGGGTGCGTGAGCAGCAGCTTGAACTGGCTGAACGGGGCGTCCAGCGTGACCTTGAGGGTCGCGTCGTCAACGACCTCCACGCCCGACAGCTTGTCGGTCGCCGGCTTGGCCTTCTCGTCCTCGGGGTTGAGGTCGGCGTAGCCCCTGATCTGCGAGAAGTAGTCGTTGCCCTCGAAGGCGTTCGGGCCGTACGCCGCGTAGTTCCAGGCGTCGGCGAAGCTCGCGGCGGTGACCGGCTCGTCGTTGTGGAACTTCTGGCCCGGCCTGACCTTGATCGTCCAGACCTTCTGGTCCGTCGTCTCGACCGACGAGGCGGCGGCGTTGACCGCGTTGCCCGTCTTGTCGAGGCTCACCAGGTTCTCGAAGAGCTCGTCGGTGACGTCCCAGGAGTAACTGCTGGTCGTGTTGCCCGGGATCAGGTGGTCGGGCTCGGGGTGGCCGGCGATGAAGGTCCCGTCACTCGCCTTGCCACCACCGCCGCACGCCGTCAGTCCGAGCGACGCCGTCAGCACCACCGCGGTGAGCCCGCCCACCACTCTGAGGCTGGTCATGGTCCTCCTTCACGCCATTCCGCGCACGCCCGGTCCGGCACTGACCGGCGCGTTGGAGGAAGCGTGGACCCGCTTGATCAGTTTCGGTACGGCCCTCAACGATTCGTCACCCGATCGAGACCATCACCCGCACTGGATCTTCATTGGCTAAGGTCAGTGCCCATTGGAAACGAAGGGACCCTGCGAAAGGCGACAAGCGTGACCGAACCGCAGGTAGTACGCGAGCGGCCGGTGGCGGCGGACGAGGTCGCGGGCATCTGCGCCGATCTCCTGCGCATCGACACCACCAACGAGGGCGAGGGGCGGGGCCGCGGCGAACGCCCGGCGGCCGAGCACGTGGCCGCCCTGCTCGCCGAGGCCGGCGTCGATCCGGCCGTCGTGGAGTCCGCGCCCGGCCGCGCCAGCGTGCTGGCCCGGATCCCCGGCACCGACCGGTCCGCTCCCCCGTTCCTGATCCACGGCCATCTCGACGTGGTCCCCGCCGACCCGGCCGGGTGGGCGGTGCACCCGTTCTCCGGCGAGGTGCGCGACGGGTGCGTCTGGGGCCGCGGCGCCGTCGACATGAAGGGCACCCTGGCGATGACGCTGGCGGTCGTGCGGCAGCGGATGCGCGAGGACCGGCGGACGCGCGGCGACCTGGTGCTGGCGTTCCTGGCCGACGAGGAGTGCACCGGCGACTACGGGTCGCGGTACGTCGTCGCCGAGCACCGCGAGTTCTTCGACGGCTGCACCGAGGCCATCAGCGAGTCGGGCGGCTTCAGCGTCACCGCCGGCGGCGGGCGCGTCTACCCGATCGCGACCGGCGAGCGCGGCACCACGTGGATGCGGCTCAAGGTCGAGGGCAAGGCCGGCCACGGCTCCAAGCCCGCCCCCGACAACGCGGTCGCCGAGTTGTGCCACGCGATCTCGCGCCTGGCCTCGTACGAGTGGCCGGTGCGGCTCACGCCCGGCGTGCGGGCGCTGCTCGACGGCCTCGCCGAGGCGCTCGGCACCACCATCGACCACGACCGTCTCGACGCCGAGGCCGAACGGCTCGGCCGTGTCGGCACGCTGTTCGCCGGCACGATCCGCAACTCGGCCAACCCCACCCGCCTCGACGCCGGCTACAAGGTCAACGTCGTACCGGGCACGGCGACCGCCCAGGTGGACGGCCGGTACCTGCCCGGGACCGGCGAGGAGTTCCTGGCCACCGTCGACCGGCTCCTGGGCCCCAGGGTCACCCGGGATTTCATCAACTACGAGGAGGCGCCCTCCGCCGACCCGGCCGGCGCGACCTTCGCCGCGCTGGCCGGCTCGCTGAAGGCCGAGGACCCGCGGGCGCGGCCCGTCCCGTACGTCATGGCGGGCGGCACCGACGCCAAGTCGTTCCACCGCATCGGCGTCAGGAGCTTCGGTTTCGCCCCGCTGCTCCTGACCCCCGATCTGGACTACTTCGGCATGTTCCACGGCGTCGACGAGCGGGTCCCGGTCGAGGGCCTCCGCTTCGGCACCCGGGTCCTCGACCGTTTCCTCGGCACCCGCTAGCTCACTCGGCGATCGTCGTGCGCGACGTCCACTCGAAGACGGGAAGCGAGCCCTCCGCGGTGTCGTGATGCCGCGGCGTCACCTTGAAGTGCTCGTAGCCGCCGCGGAACGGGAGCTTCACCTCCACACCGGGGGGAGTGATCCTGACGACCCGCTCCGGCAGGTCCGCCGGGCCGCCTTCCAGGAAAGCCTTCAACGGTGTGTTCATGCCCCGGATGGTCACACGGCCCGGCGGCCCGGCCAATGACCATCGGGGGCACTACTCCGTGGTCACCGCCCTCAGCACGTCGATGCGGGCGGCGCGCCGGCCGGGCAGGACCGCGGACACCACGCCCACCAGGCCCGCCGCCACGACCAGCCCGATCAGGGTGCCGACCGGCAGGGCGAACTCGGTGATGCCCTCCTCTTCCAGCGCGGCGACCATCATCCAGCCGAAGAACACCCCGACCACCAGCCCCAGCACCGCGCCGAGGACCGAGATGATGACCGCCTCCCAGCGGATCATCGCGCGCAGCTGCCGCCGCGTCATGCCGACCGCGCGCAGCAGCCCCAGCTCGCGCACCCGTTCCAGGACCGACAGCGCCAGCGTGTTGATGATGCCGATGAACGCGATGACGACGGCGAGCGCGAGCAGCACGTAGAAAAGGATCAGGATCTGGTTGATCTGGTTCTCCTGCTCCTGCTTGAACTCGGCCTGGTCGCGCACCTGGACGCCGGGATGCTGGGCGACCACCCGGTCGACGGCCCCGCGGGAGTCGGCGGGCGAGACGCCCGGCTTGGACTTGACGAAGGCGAAGACGTCGAGCTGGTCCTGGTAGTGCCGCTGGTAGTCGCGCATGGCCAGCATGTACTCGCCGTTGAGCTCGTTGTCCTCGTAGATCGCGCGCAGCGGTATCCGGTCGGTGCCGCCGACCGGGAACTGCATGGTGACCAGGTCTCCGACCTTCCAGCCCTGGGCCTCCGCGACGTCGTCGCGGACCGCCAGCCCGCCCTGGGTAAGAGCGGCGAGACTGCCGGAGGTGGTGTCGGTGCGGACGGTCTTGTCGTAGGTGACCGGGTCGATCCCGGTGAGGTTCTTGCCGGTGCCGTCGGCGAGCTTGAACGCACCGGACCGCAGCCCCGTGGCCGCCTCGATCTGGGGCTGCGCGGAGATCTGCTTGACGACCTCGGGACTGAACCCGGCGAAGCTGTCGGTGGGGCCGGTGAGGATGTAGTCGGCGGCCACCACCTGGTCGAGGATCTTGGCCGTGGACGCCTTGAGCGACGCGGCGAAGATCGTCACCAGGCTCACCAGGGCCAGGCCGATCATCAGCGCGGCCGCGGTGGAGGCGGTCCGCCGCGGGATGCGCATCGCGTTCTGCCGGGCCAGCTTGCCCGGCTGCCCGGCCCAGTGCGCGAACGGCCAGCCCAGCACCCGCGACAGCGGCCGGGCGACGAGCGGGCTGAGCACCGCGATGCCCAGGAAGATCAGCACCGCGCCGGTGGCCACGGTGACCAGCCGGTTGCCCGCCTCGTCGGCGAAGAGCCCCACCATCAGCGCCGCCAGGCCGAGGACCGACAGCAGGGCCCCGGTCGTGACGCGCATCCAGCCGACCTTGGCGGGCGCGGCCATGGTGGCCTCCTGCACGGCGGCGACGGGCGCCACCCGGGTGGCGCGCAGCGCGGGCGCCAGCGAGGCGAGCACGGTCACGCCCAGGCCGACGACCAGCCCGACGACGATCGTGCGGGTCCTGATCTCCAGCGACGTCGTCGGCAGGTCGGCGCCCAGCGCCTCGAACAACCCCTGGAGGCCGATCGCGATGAGGATGCCGGCGCCGAGCCCGATCAGCGAGGCGATCAGGCCGACGATCGCCGCCTCGACCAGGACCGAGCGCATGAGCTGCCGCCGGGACGCACCCAGGCAGCGCAGCAGCGCCAGCTCCCGGGTGCGCTGGGCCAGGATGATCGAGAACGTGTTGACGATGATGAACGAGCCGACGAACAGCGCCACGAACGCGAACGACAGCAGCGCGATGTTGATGATGTTGGTGAACTGGCCGACCGCCTTGGCGTTCTCCTCGGCGTACTGCTCGCCGGTCAGCGCCTGGTAGCCGGGCCCGACCGCGGCCTGGATCCGGTCGCGCAGGGTCTCGGGGCTGACGCCCTCGGCGGCGACCACGTCGATCTCGTCGTACACGCCGCGCCGGTTGAGCACGTTCTGGGCGGTGGGCAGGTCGAACGCCGCCAGCGTCGCGCCCGCCAGGTTGTCGGCCTCGCCGAAGCCCACCACGCCGCTGACGGTGAACTCGCGGGCCGGGCCCTGGAAGAGGATCTTCACCTTGGAGCCGACCGTGAAGCCCTGCTTCTCCGCGGTGCGCGCGTCCACGGCGACCTGGCCCGCGCCCCGCGGCAGGCCCCCGCTGCGCAGCGAGATGCCCTCGTTGAGCCCGGGCGTGGAGTAGGTGGAGACGCCCAGCGTGGGCGCGCCACCGGTGAAGACGGGCTTGCCGTTCTTGCCGACGAACTGGGCGTAGCCGGTGACGGAGCCCTCGGCCGCCCTGACGCCCGGCACGGCGGCGATCCGGTCGCGCGTGGCGGCCGGGAGCGGCTGCCGCTGCTCGGCGCTCTCCTGGCCGCCGAACGCCTCCTTGCCGCGGACGGCGACGTCGATGCCCTTGGTGGTCTCGGTGAAGAGCTCGGTGAACGTCTTGTTGATGGTGTCGGTGAGGACGTAGGTGCCCGCGACGAAGCCGACGCCGAGCACGATGGAGAGCGCGGTCAGGGCCAGCCGGAGCTTGTGCGCGAGCAGGCCTTTCATCGTGACCCGCCACATGGTCAGTCCCCGAGGCCCTTGAGGAACTCCAGCACCTTCTCGGCCGTCGGCTCGGCCATCTCGTCCACGATGCGGCCGTCGGCGAGGAAGAGCACCCGGTCGGCGTACCCGGCCGCGGTCGGGTCGTGGGTGACCATCACGATCGTCTGGCCGAACTCGTCCACCGACCGCCGCATGAAGGTCAGCAGCTCGCCGCTGGTCCGCGAGTCGAGGTTGCCGGTCGGCTCGTCGGCGAACACGATGGTCGGCCGCGACAGCAGGGCCCGGGCGACGGCCACCCGCTGCTGCTCACCGCCCGACAGCTCGGTGGGCCGGTGCTTGAGCCGTTTGGACAGCCCGAACTCGCCGGTCACCCGTTCGAACCAGGACCGTTCGGCCTGGTCGCCGGCGATGGCGAGCGGCAGCTCCACGTTCTCGGCGGCGGTGAGCGTCGGGATCAGGTTGAACGCCTGGAAGACGAACCCGACCTCCTTGCGCCGCAACATCGTGAGCCGCCGGTCGTTGAGCCTGCCCAGCTCGGTGTCGCCGATCCAGATCTCGCCGCTCGTGGCGCGGTCGAGCCCCGCCATGCAGTGCAGCAGGGTGGACTTGCCCGACCCGCTCGGCCCCATGACGGCGGTGAACTGGCCGGCCGGGAAGTCCACGCTCACCTCGTCGAGGGCCCGCACCGCGGTCTCTCCCGAGCCGTAGACCTTGCTGATCGCCACCGCGCGCGACGCGATCTCCCTGGTGGCGACCGCGCCGTCGCCTGTACCTTCGGTCTCGCCGGGTCCCTCGGACATGAGCCTCCGCTCCAATTCCCCGCCCACATGCGACTCTCCTGCGGGGCGGGGACGGAAGCAAGACCCCAATCAGGTGATCAGCGCGCCCGCGGAGTGGAAGGCCGCCGACAGCCGGTGCTGGATGTCGTCCAGTTTCGAGCGGATCTTGATGGCGCCGGCGGCGCCGCCGTGCAGGCCGGTCCCGCCGAGGCCGATGTCGATCACGACGCTGCCCTCCTGCGGGTACATCATCAGGTTGTACCGGTAGTGGAGGGCGAAGACGCCGAGCAGCAGGGCCTTCCCCCGGCTGCCCTTCTCGATCAGGGCCTTGCCCGGCTGCTCCCAGGTGAAGCGGAAGCCGTCGGCCTGGAGGACCTGTTCGATCAGCACGCGGGCCTGGTCCGGAGTGCCGCTCACGTGCAGCCTGATGTTGTCGGCCATGGTCATGTACTCCCGGGGGTCAAGGGGGAGATCAGCTTAGGCCTCAGACCAGGGCGGCGGCGAGTTCGCGCCATTCCCGCATCGGCAGCTCCGCGGGGTCGCGGGTGAGCACCTGAAGGCAGACGTGGTCGGCGCCGGCGTCCAGGTGCTCGCGGACGCGGGCCCCGATCGCCTCCACGCCGCCGTACGCCACGACGGCGTCGACCAGCCGGTCGCTGGCCCCGCCCGCCAGGTCCTCGTCGCCGAACCCGAGCCGTCGCATGTTCGCCTCCTGATGAGGGGCCATCTGGGCGTAGCCGTCGACGTGCTCGCGGGCCAGCTCGCGCGCCCGGCCGAGGTCGGTGTCGAGCACCACCGCCTGCTCGACCCCGAGGAAGGCGCCCGGCCCCATGATCTTCCTGGCCCGTGCGGTGTGCTCGACCGGCACGAAGTAGGGATGGGCGCCCCACGTCCGTTCGGCGGCCAGTTCGAGCATCCTGGGGCCGAGCGCGGCGAGCACCCGGCGGGGCGCGGGGTCGGCGGCCGGGCCGTGCGCGGGGACGGCGTCCATCGCGTCCAGGTATCCGCGCATCATCGGCAGCGCACGGCCGACCGGCGGCATCGGGTGGCCGTCCAGGACGCCGCTCTCGGCGTTCACCCGCTGCCCGCCGAGGCCGAGCACGTAGCGGCCGGGAAAGGCCTCGCCCAGCGTGCGCTCCGCCGCCGCCATCGTGATCGGGTCGCGGAACGCCACGTTCGCGATGCCCGCCGCGACCACGATCCGCTCGGTCGCCGAGAGCAGCAGCCACGCCTGCCCGACGGTGTCGCGGCCGAAGGCCTCGCCGAACCACAACGCCCCGTACCCGAGCTCCTCCAGCTCGGCGGCCGCCTCCCGCACCCGGGTCGCGGGCTGGGCGTCGAACGCGAAGGTCCAGATCCCGACGCGGCCGAGCTCGTCGTTCGTCATCGATGCACGCTCCTTTTCCGGAGAGGTTCTCCGTTTGATCGTGAGCGACTATACGGAGAACTTCTCCGCTTGACTAGGATGGGGGTCATGACGCCCGCCGCCCGGCCCCAGCGCGCCGACGCCCGCCGCAACCACGAGCGCCTGCTCGCGGCCGCGCGGGAGACGTTCGCCGGCGAGGGCCCCGAGGCGTCGCTCAACGAGATCGCCCGGCGGGCGGGCGTGGGCCCCGGCACTCTCTACCGGCACTTCCCCACCCGCGAGGCGCTGCTGGCGGCGGTGCTGCGCGACCGCGTCCTGACGTTGTGCGGGCGCGCGGAGAAGCTGGCGGCCGCCGCTTCACCGGGCGAGGCGCTCGATTCCTGGCTGCGCGCGTTCCTGCGGCACGCGCGCACCGACCACGGGCTGACCGGCTACCTGATGATCGAGCAGCCGCCCGACCTGGGGTTCGACTGCCACCAGGCGATCCTGGACGCGGCGGCGGGGCTGCTCGGCCGGGCGCAGCGCGACGGATCCGCCCGCCCCGACCTCACGCCCCGCGACCTGCTCCAGCTGGTGACCGGGATCGCGCTGTCGACGGCGGCCGACGCGGATCAGGCCGACCGGCTGCTCGCGGTGATGCTCGACGGGCTGCGCAGCGGGTAGAGATCCGGTGTGGACCTCTCGAGTGCCGCGCGCGAGTTGTACGGGGGCGCCCCGGCGGAGTTCGTGGCGCGCCGTAAGGAGCTCGTACAGGAGGCCAAGGAGTCGGGCGACGCCGACCTGGCCAAGGCGATCGGCGCGCTGCGCCGCCCGACCCTGTCGGCGTGGGCGGTCGACCTCCTGGCGCACGAGTCGGCCGAGGAGCTGGGCTGGCTGCTGGACGTGGGCGCCGACCTGCGGGCCGCGTGGGCGTCCGGCGGCCACATCGGCGGGCTGGAGCAGCGCCGCAGCGAGCTGATCGCGCTGCTGGTGCGGACCGCCAAGCGGCTGGCGGGCGAGGCGGGCAACCCGCTGCGCGACCAGGCCGTACGCGAGGTCGAGGACACGCTGCAGGCCGCCACCGTGGACGAGGACGTGGCCGACGAGGTCCGCGAGGGGCACCTGGCCCAGCCGCGCAGCCACAGCGGGTTCGGGACGGCGGGCTTCGGCTTCCCCGCGGCCGGCCCTCCGGCCGGGCGCAAGGGCCTCGCGACCGGGCGTTCGGCGCCGGAGGCCAGGGCACGCAAGCCGGGGAGTCCGGGGGCCGGGGCGCCGGAGGCCAGGGCGCCCGAGGTGTCGGAGCTGGCGCGCAGGCGCGCCGAGAAGGCCAGGCGGCTGGCCCGGGAGGCGGCGAAGGCGCTCGCCCAGCGCAAGGACGAGGCCACGAAGGCCAGGCGGGAGCTCGCCGAGGCGTCCGACGAGGTGGAGCGGCTCCAGCGGGAGCTGGACGAGGCCGCCGAGCGCCAGGAGGCCGCGCGGCGCAGGCTCGCCAAGGCCGAGCGGGCCCACGAGCGGGCGGCGGAGGCGGCTCAGGAGGCCGAACGCGAAGCGGCCGCCGCCCAGATTTAGCCCCCCGGTTACAAATCGGAACAAAGCCTTACAGTAGGTTCTGACCGAACGAAGTTCTAAAATGGGAGGGCCAACGGTGGCGGAGCCGGTTTTCGAGCAGCCCGACGACTGGACCGAGCCGGGTGCTCACCCGATCGCCCCCGGTGTTCACCGGATCCCGCTCGCCCTGCCCATCCCCTCGCTCCACGCGGTGAACGTGTACGTGATCGAGGACCCGGAGGGCGTGGTCGTCGTCGACTCCGGCTGGGCGATGCCCGACAGCCGCAAGTCGCTCAAGGAGGCCCTGCGCACGCTCGGCCACCGGCTGGACGACGTGGCGCAGTTCCTGGTCACGCACGCGCACTGGGACCACTACTCGCAGGCCCTGGCCCTGCGCGAGTCGTTCGGCACCCGGGTGCGGATCGGCCGCGGCGAGCAGGCCTCCCTGGAGGCGTTCGACGTCACCAAGGGGCTGCACCCGCGCCAGGCCGACCTGCTGCGCCGCTGCGGCGCGGCCGAGGTCGCCGACCAGGTGGCGGCGTTCGAGGTCAACGCCGAAGAGCGGACGATGCCGCACACCCTGCCGGACGCCTGGCTGGACGACGGCGAGCGCGTCACGCTGGCGCGGCGCGGGCTCGACGTCTTCGCCACCCCCGGGCACACCCGCGGCCACGTGGTGCTGCGCGACGCGGCCGCCGGGCTGCTGTTCGCCGGCGACCACATCCTGCCGCACATCACCCCCTCGATCGGCCTGGAGACCGAGCCCGAGCCCAAACCGCTGCGCAGCTACCTGGAGTCGCTGCGGATCGTCCGCGACATGCCCGACACCCTGCTGCTGCCCGCCCACGGCCCCGTGACGCCCAGCGTGCACACCCGGGTCGACGAGCTCGTCGAGCACCACCGGGTGCGCCTCGACGTGGCCGCCGAGCAGATCCGCGCCGGGCACTCCACCGCCTTCGAGGTGGCGCGCGCGATGCCGTGGACCCGCCGCCGGCGGAAGCTGGACGACCTCGACGTCTTCAGCCAGATGCTCGCCGTCCTGGAGATCGACGCCCACCTCGACGTCCTGGTCGACCGGGGTGTGCTGGACGCGCACGAGACCGCGGGCGTGCGCACGTACGCGATCAGCGGCTGACCGGATCGTCCGCGGCCCGCCATCGCGGGTCCCGGCCGAGCCGGCCGACGAGCCGGTCGCCCGGTGAGGCGTCCGGCGGCACCTCGACCGGCGGCGCGAACAACCCGTGCCGCACGTCGTCGGCCACGAGCATCGGGCTGAGCCGCAGCAGGCTGTGCGCGAGCCCGGCCGGGATCGGCCGGTCGTCGCCGCAGGCCCGCGAGATGTCCCAGCCGTGCACGGCGACCTCCATCGCGCCGGTGCCGGCGACCATGCCCGCGCGCATCGGGCAGCCCGCCACCGTCACCAGCCCGTCGCCGGCGCCGCTCCACACCTCGCCCAGCCGCCGCGCGCGGTCGCGGAACGCCGCGACCAGGTCGGTGCCGGGGTCGAACGGGGGCGCCTCGGGCAGCAGCGTGACCTCGCCGCTGTCGAAGCCCTCGTACAGGGCGTCCAGCGAGTCGTTCACGTGCAGGAACAACATGCGCAGGTTCCAGCCTCGGCACGGCGTCGGCCGCGCCAGGAGATCCTGGGTCACGTCCTCCACCACCTCCAGCGCGTGACCGATCGCCGCGCCCAGCAGCCCGGCACCGTACTTCTGCAGCGCCGCCACCTCCGCCGCGTTCACCGGCCTCGCCGCACCGTCGTCGTCATCGGGGGCCTCCCTTCACCAATGAAGACCCGCCGCCGCGCGAAAAGTCATCGCGACCCGAACGGCGTTCCACGTCCAGGGCGACGATTAGCCCAGGGACCACGGCGGGGCCCGGCGAGACCCGTACGACCGACCGAAAGGGGCGAAATATACCCTTGTTGCTTACCCGCCACGACCGGAAGGACGGCGATGACGCAAGCCGGCGAGTTCATCGAGGTCACGTCCGAAGCCGAACTGCGCGAGCTCCTCGGCGAGGTGCTGCCGCGCGCGGCCAACAAGGAACGCCCCCGCCTGCACGAGCGTGACCGCGACTGGCTCGCCGCGTCGCCGTTCTGCCTCATCGCCACGTCCGGCCCCGGCGGGGACTGCGACGTCTCCCCCAAGGGCGACCCGGCCGGGTTCGTCCACGTCATCGACGACACCACGATCGCGATCCCCGACCGGCCGGGCAACCGCCGGGCCGACGGGTTCCGCAACATCCTGAAGAACCCGCACGTCGGCCTGATCTTCCTGATCCCCGGCCGCGGCGAGACGTTGCGGATCAACGGCCGCGCCCGGCTGGTCCGGGAGGCGCCGTTCTTCGACGCGATGGTCGTCAAGGGCCACCGGCCCGCGCTGGCGCTCGTGGTCGAGATCGAGGAGATCTTCTTCCACTGCGCCAAGGCGTTCATGCGCTCGGGCCTCTGGAAGCCCGGGACCTGGGCGCCGGACGTGCTGCCGTCGCACGCGCGCCTGGTGAAGGACGTCCAGTCGACCAAGGAGAGCCTGGACGAGCTCGAGGCCTACTACTCCGAGGGCAACTACGGCAGGAAGCTGTACGCGGGCTGAGACGCGTCCGGCGCGGGCGCGGCGGCCCATGCCGTCGCGCCCGCGCCGGGGCGATCCCTCGGGTGGCGGCACGCCGCCGGCCCGGCTCAGCCGCTCTTGCGGCGGAACTGGCGCTGGTGGTCGGCGCGGCCGTGCACGCCGCGCACCTTCGACCCGCTCTTGCCCCCGCCGTTCGCGTGCTGGTCCGCCTCGCCGCGCTTGCGCTCCAGGGCCTCCCGGAACTTGCGCTTCACCTCGTCCTCGGTGCCCTCGGTCTTTTCTCGATCATCTGCCGAGTCGGCCATGTGCGGACCTCCCGCTCTCGTAGTGCCAGCTCCTCTAGCCTCGCACGTCCGCCGCCCGACCGCCCAACCGCACCTGCCCGGTCTCCTCACGGACACGCTCCCAGGCTGCGCGAACGTGCCGGTCACCGGTGGCGGGGCCGCCGATCGCCATCCGCAGCAAAACGTGCCCGCCCGCCCTGGTGTGCGTCAGGTAGAGGTCGCCGGAGGCGTTGAGCCGTTCCATCACGCGCAGGGTGGCCGCGTCGCCCTCCTCGCCGGTGAGCCCGTCCCAGCGCGGCCGGAAGCACACCAGGCCGAAGCGCGGCTCCTCGAACAGCTCGAAGTCCGGGTCGTCGCGGATCCACGAGGCCAGGTCGCGCGCGAGCCGGACGCCGGTGCGCACGTGCTCGCGCAGCCCCTCCGCGCCGTACCACCTGATCACCGACCAGAGCTTCAGCGCCCGGAACCGGCGGCCCAGCGGGATCTGCCAGTCCCGGTAGTCGATCACGTCGCCGGACGAGGTGGCGGAGTTGCGCAGGTACTCCGGCAGGATCGACAACGCCCCGGTCAGCGGCTCCCGGTCGGCGACCCACAACGCGGTGCAGTCGAAGTTGGTGAGCATCCACTTGTGCGGGTTGGTCGCGTAGGAGTCGGCGTGGTCGGCGAGCCCGGCGTTGACCCAGCGGAACTCCGGGCAGACCGCGGCGGACCCCGCGTAGGCGGCGTCGACGTGCAGCCACACCCCGTGCTCCCGGCAGACGTCGCCGATCTCCGGCACGGGATCGACGGCCGTCGTGGACGTCGTGCCGACGGTGGCGCACACGAGCACGGGCACCGCGCCCGCCGCCCGGTCCTCGGCGAGCAGCGCGTCCAGGTGCCGGGGGTCCATCGCCAGCGTCACCGGGTCGACGTCCACCACCCGCACGTTCGCGGCGCCGATGCCGGTGACGCGCGCGGCCTTCTCCAGCGAGGAGTGGGTCTGCGAGCTGACGTAGAGCGTGTGGCGGCCGGCGATCCCGTCCCGCGCCGGGGCGCCGCCGCCCGCCCGGTGCAGCGCCGCCAGGATGACCACCAGGCAGGCGCTGGACGCCGAGTCCTGGATCACTCCCCCGCCCGCGGCGCCGCTCCGGAAGGCGGGCGGAAGGTCGAGCAGCTCGGCCAGCCAGTCCAGGACGCGCGTCTCCAGCTCGGTGCAGGCCGGGCTGGTCGCCCACAACATGCCCTGGACGCCGAGGCCCGCCGACAGCAGGTCGCCCAGGATCGCCGGGCCGCTGGAATTGGACGGGAAGTAGGCGTAGAAGTCCGGGTGCTGCCAGTGCGTGATCCCCGGCATGATCACCCGGTCGAGGTCGGCCAGCAGCCCGTCGAACCCCTCACCGCGCTCGGGCGGGTGAACGGGCAGCCCGCCGGCGACCTCCCCGGGCCGCACCTGCGACGACACCGGATACGACTCGATCTTCTCGTGGTAGTCGGCGATCCAGTCGATGACCTGCCTGCCGTACCGCCGGAACTCCTCCGGAGTCATATGACCGCTCATGACCCCATCTTTTCCGATCCGTCCGGGCTCCGTTCCCAAGGGCCTGTCACGGCGCCCCGGCCGGTGCGACGCTGGAGGGGCACACACCCCCCGGCCGTGGAGACGAGCAATGGCGGACGCACCCATCGACAAGATCAAGAAGGCGGTCGGCGGCGACCCGGCGAACGAGGCCATCAAGGCCGGCACGCTGCTGGTCACCCGCGGGCTGGGCACCGTCGCCATCGCGCTCATCGGCACGTTCTTCCTGCTCGACCAGCTCGGCGACCGCGGCCCCTGGCACGGCATGAACAGCGTGCAGAAGCTCGGCTTCGTGCTCGGCGCGGGCTTCATCTGGGCGGTCGTCGCGACCGGCGACGCCCTGGCGAGGGGCATCGCGGCCGGCCGTCCGGACGCGCTCGTCGCGCTGCCGCCGGGCCTGGTGGCCACCGTCACCGACGGCACCGACAGTCACGGCTGGCGGGTCGTCGGCGTGCGGCCCGCCGCGGGCGAGCCCGAGTTCCTCGTCGTCAAGGACGACGAGGTGCGCTGGCTGCCCGCGGGGAGGCTCGCCTTCCCCAACCCGGTGACGGTCGCCGTCACCCCGCCGTCACCGCAGCAGGCTCCCTGACCCCGGCGAGTGGTGGTGGTCGGCCGGCGCGCCGCACCAGTGCGCGAGCGCCTGCCGGATCGCGGCGGCCCTGCGGTCGGGCGCCGTCTCGTCGGTGGCCCACGCGACGTAGCCGTCGGGACGGACGAGCGCGGTCGTCCGCGTGGCGCCGCCCGCGACGTCGCAGTGCACGCGGTCGGCCCACTGCCGGGTGGCCAGATAGGTCACCGCCGGGTCGTTGGCCGCCACCACCAGCACGAACCGCCCCTCCCGCAGCGCCTCGTACAGCCGCGCCGGCTTGCCCGACAGCGGCACGTCCGGCGCCCGCCTGCCGATCAGCCGGTGCGCGCCGGGCGGCGCCGGGTAGGAGATCGCGATCCCGGAGACGGCGCGGGCCAGCCTGCGCGCCACCGGGCGGTAGCGGGTCGCCCCGCCGATCGCGGCCGTGCGCGCCGCCTTGAGCGCGGGGTGCTCCAGCAGCGCGCCGCGCAGCACGGCTCCGCTGCCGCGCAGCACCATCCGGCCCACCGGGTGCCGCTCCTCGTCGTAGGTGTCGAGCAGTCCCGGCTGCGCCCAGCCGCGCAGCTCGGCGGCGAGCTTCCAGCCGAGGTTGGCGGCGTCCTGGAGGCCGGTGTTCATGCCCTGCCCGCCCGCGGGCGAGTGCACGTGGGCCGCGTCCCCCGCGAGGAAGACCCGGCCGGCCCGGTAGCGCGGCACCTGGCGCTCGTCGCTGTGGAAGCGCGACGTCCAGCGCGCGTCGTGCATGCCGTGGTCGACGCCGAGGGCACGGCGCGCCACGTCGCGGACCTCGTCCATGTCGACCGGCTCGGTGTCGGGCACCTGGTGGTGGCGGTTCCAGGCGATGACCCGGTACCAGCCGTCGCCGAACGGCGCGATGAAGGCGAACGCGTCACCGGTCGCGCCGACCGTCAGCACCTCGCGCGGCGCCTCGGCGAGCCTGACGTCGGCGAGCATCACCGACCGGATGGCCGAGTTGCCGGGGAACGGCAGCCCGAGCTCCTCCCGCACGACGCTGCCCACGCCGTCGGTGCCGACGGCGTACGCCGCGCGCCGGGTCTCGGTGCCGCCGCCGGAGTGCCGCACGTCGACCTCGACCCCGTCGGCGTCCTGCCGGAGCGCGGTCACCTCGGCCCCGCGCACGATCTCGGCCCCGGCGGCGAGGGCCCGCTCCTCCAGCACCCGCTCGGTCTCGTACTGCGGGGTGATCAGCACGTACGGGAAGCGGCCCGGCAGCCGCCGGAGGTCCAGGGTGGCCCGGCCGAAGAGGCTGAGCCGCCCGACCCGCTGCCCGGTCGCGACCAGCGCGTCGGCGACGCCGCGCGCGTCGAGCATCTCCAGGGTGCGCGCGTGCACCGCGAACGCCCTGGTCAGGTTGCTCTCACTCGCGCGCCGCTCCAGCACCGCGCAGGGCACGCCCGCACGGGCGAGGTCTCCGGCCAGGAGCAGCCCGGTCGGCCCCGCCCCCACGATCAGCACGTTCCCGGTGGCAGGCATCCCGCCCTCCGATCTGGATCAGGGTTCGAAGGCGGCCATTCCCTCGCTCCGTTGGATATGCACATCTTCACCGGAATCGGCGCGCTTGGCGATGCGCAGCACCGGGTGTCGGACCGAAACCCCCACCCGGGAGCGGAGCGGGCACGGGGGGTGATCAGCCTTGGACTCGGTGGGTGTGGCCGGCCCACTCCTTCTCGCGGAGCTGGAACTTCTGGATCTTGCCGGTGGAGGTCTTGGGGAGCTCGGTGACGAACTCGATGTGGTCGGGCACCTTGAAGCGGGCCAGGCGTTCGCGCACGTGGTCCTTGAGCTCGTCCTCGCCGGCCGAGGCGTCGGGGCGCAGGATGACGAACGCCTTGGGGCGCTCGCCCCACTTGCCGTCCGGAACGGCCACCACGGCGACCTCCAGGACGGCCGGGTGCGAGTCGATCGCTCGCTCGACCTCGACCGTCGAGATGTTCTCGCCGCCCGAGACGATGATGTCCTTGGACCGGTCGCGCAGCTCGACGTACCCGTCCGAGTGCTGGACGCCGAGGTCGCCGGAGTGGAACCAGCCGCCGCGGAACGCCTTGGCCGTGGCCTCCTCGTCGCGGTAGTAGCCGGCCATGACGTTGTTGCCGCGCATGACGATCTCACCGAGCGTCTCGCCGTCGCGGGGCACGTCGCGGTCGTCGGCGTCCACCACGCGCAGGCCGTCGGTCTGGAGCATGCCGACTCCCTGGCGGGCCAGCAGGCGGGCGCGGTCGGCGGGTTCGAGGCCGGGCCAGGCGGGCTGCGGCTCGCAGACCGAGTACGGGCCGTAGGTCTCGGTCAGGCCGTACACGTGGACGATCCGCGCGCCGAGCCCCTCCATCTGGCCGATGATCGTCGGGCTCGGCGGGGCGCCCGCCGTGGTCACCACCAGCGGCCGGTCCAGCGGGTGCGCCTGCGGCGCGTTCGCGATGGTCACCAGGACGGTCGGCGCCCCGTTCAGATGGGTGACGCCCTCCTCGTCGATCAGCCGCCAGACGTCTCCGGCGTCGACGGCGCGCAGGCAGACCTGGGTGCCGCCGATCGCGGCGAGCGCCCACCCGGTGCACCAGCCGTTGCAGTGGAACATCGGCAGCGTCCACAGGTAGACGCTGTCGGGCGTGTGCCGTGAGTGCGTCACCTCGCCGAGCGCGTTGAGGTAGGCGCCGCGGTGGGTGTAGGTGACGCCCTTGGGGCGGCCGGTGGTGCCGGACGTGTAGTTGATCGAGATGATCGCGTTCTCGTCGGCGACCTCCCAGGGCAGCGGCTCGTCCGAGCCGCGGGCCAGCAGGTCGGTGTAGGAGATCCCGCCCACGGCGGGGTCGGGCGCCGCGCCGGACGCGGGGTCGGTGACGGTCACGATCTCCCGGACGGTGGCCAGGCCGCCGATCAGCGGCGCCACGACCGGGTGCAGCGCGGAGTCGACCACCAGCACCTCGGCACCGCTGTGGTCGAGGATGTAGCGGACCTCCTCGGCGGCGAGCCGGGTATTGATCGCGACGAGGACGGCGCCCGCGAGCGGCACGGCGAACTGGCCCGCGAGCGTCTCGGGCAGGTTCGGCGCCAGGTAGGCGACCCGGTCCCCCGGCCGGACGCCGAGCGCCCTGAGCCCGTTGGCGACCCGGGTGACCTCGCCGGCGAACGTGGCGTACGACTCGCCGCGGTCGCCGTACACGACCGCGGTCTTGGCCGGGAACACCTCGGCCGATCGTTTCAGGAACGACAGCGGGGTGAGCGGGGTGTAGCCGGGGCCGGGCTCCATCGGTCCTCCAGAGGTCGTTCGCGCCGGTGCATGACCTCTCCGAACGCTAGAACAACCGGGCGTGGAAAGGCCACGAACCCGCCCCCGCAAGCGGGGCGGGTCGGATGTGCCCGTCCGGGATCGGGCCTGGTCAGGACACGGCGCGCCGGGACTCCAGGCCGAGCTTGATGTGGTAGCGGTCGGCCCGGTAGGTGGCCATGGCCACCTCGACGCAGACCCCGCGGCTGAACGTGCGCTGCCGCAGGAAGAAGACCGCGGTGCCCGGCTCGATGCCGAGCAGCCGCGCGTCCTCGGGGCCGACCGGCCCGGCCTCGATGACCTGTTCCCCCGCGTCCAGCACGATGCCGTACTCGGTCTCCAGCACCCCGAACAGCGAC
The DNA here is from genome assembly GCF_040643285.1 of Spirillospora sp. NPDC047279. Lineage (NCBI taxonomy): Bacteria > Bacillati > Actinomycetota > Actinomycetes > Streptosporangiales > Thermomonosporaceae > Spirillospora > Spirillospora sp. NPDC047279. The sequence goes on along the minus strand of NZ_JBEYUA010000030.1, from coordinate 16,159 downwards.
GCGCCCGGCGCCCGGCGCTGCGGGAGGTCGGGCGCGACCGCGGCGAGGACGTGCGAACGTTCCACCGCCATCGGCTCGCCGTCGGCCAGCCGCAGCCGTTCGAGGAGGTGCACGGCGGTGCCGGGGTCGACCTCGAACCGCCGGGCCAGCACCACGTCGGCGTCGAACGTGCGGGTGCCCAGGTCGACGCTGCCGGGCCGCAGCCCGCGCGCCAGCATGTCCTCGGTGAACGAGACCAGCTCCTTGGGCATCTGCACCTTCGGCCGCGCGACGAAGGTGCCCTTGCCCGGGATGCGGCGCAGCCGGTCCTCGGCCACCAGCTGGTCGACCGCCTGCCGCACCGTCATCCGCGACACGCCGAAGCGGCGGCACAACTCCCGCTCAGACGGGACGGGCGCGTCGACCGGCAGCCGTTCCTCCTCGATCATGCCGAGCAGGATCGCGCGAAGCTGGAGATACTTCGGCAACGGGGCCGCAGGATCAATCACTCCTCATACATATCCGATTCAGGCGGAGGCGTCGTTGAGCACGGCGACCTGCTCGGCGGTCAGCCGCACGTCGTCGATGGCCAGGAGCGGACCGAGCTGCGCCACGGTGCGCGCGCTGGCGATCGGCGCCGCGACGGTCGGCTGCGCGGCCAGCCAGGCCAGCGCCACCGTCGCGACCTCGGCGTTCTGGTCTGCGGCGACCCGGTCCAGTGCGGTGAGCACCTTCTGCCCGCGCTCGCTCGCCAGGTACTCGGCCGCCTTGGCCGCCCGCGCGCTGTCGACGGTCTGGCCTGGCCGGTACTTGCCGGTAAGGAACCCCGACGCGAGCGCGTAGTACGGGAGCGCGGCGAGCCCGCCCGTCTTCACGGCGTCGGCGAGCTCGCCCTCGTAGGCGTCCCGCGACACCAGGTTGTAGTGCGGCTGGAACACCGAGTAGCGGGCGATCCCCGCCTCCTCGGAGTGGGCGAGGGACTCGGCCAGCCGGGCGGGGGTGAAGTTGGAGGCGCCGATGTGGCGGACCTTGCCCTCGCGGACGAGCTCGTCGAGCGCGCCGAGGGTCTCGGCCACCGGGGTCTCGGGGTCGTCGAAGTGCGCGTAGTAGAGGTCGATGCGGTCGGTTCCGAGCCTGCGCAGCGACGCCTCGGCGGCCCGCTTGACCGTGTCCGCCTTGAGCCCGCGGAACCGCGGATGCGCCCCCGCCTTGGTGGCGATCACGATGTCGTCGCGGTTGCCGCGCGCCCTGACCCACTCGCCGATGATCGTCTCGGACTCGCCGCCCGAGTTGCCGTCCACCCAGGCGGAGTAGGCGTCCGCGCTGTCGACGGCGTTGCCGCCCGCCTCGTGGTAGGCGTCGAGGACGGCGAACGAGGCGTCCTTGTCCGCCGTCCAGCCGAACACGTTCCCGCCCAGCACGAAGCGGCGTACTTCCAGGTCGGTGTCACCGATGCGTCCCATACAGCGAGCCAACCAGAACGCCCGGGCACGCTATTCCTAGATCTTCGATCTTTTGACTTCCGTGACCCGGCGTACGTCAGTTCACGTCCCAGACGAGGTCGAGGCGTTCGGGCGACCGGTGGATCATCGTCGGCAGCATGGTCACCCGGGACCCGGGGTCGAGGCGGAGGCCCGGCAGCCGGCGGCTGAGCGTCTCCAGCGTGATGCGGACCTGCTCGCGCCCCAGCTGGGCGCCGGGGCAGGCGTGCACGCCGTGGCCGAACGCCAGGTGGCGGGACGGGGGCCGGTCGATGTCGAACTCGTCGGGCCGCTCGTGGACCTCGGGGTCGCGGTTGGCGGCGGCGAACGCGACGAAGATCTCGGCGCCCGCCGGCAGCTCGGTGCCCGCCAGCGTCGCCGGCCGGGTGGTGACGCGGCGGAACCCCTGCACGACGGTGTCGTGCCGCGCCACCTCCTCGACCGCCGCCGGGACGACCTCGGGGTGCGCGCAGAGCCGTTCCCACCGGTCACGGTGGCGGAGAAGCCGCAGGACGGTGGTGCCGATGAGCGCCGCGGTCGTGAGGTGCCCGGCGATCACCAGGTTCTGCAGGTTGGCCACCACCTGGCCGCGCTGGTCGGGGTCGAGGTCGCCGGAGCCGGGCGCGATGCCCTGCACGATCTCCGAGATGAGGTCGTCGCGCGGCTCGATGCGGCGCGCGTGCGCGTAGGCGTCCAGCAGGTGCTGCAGCCTGACGACGTCGCGGGCCGCCGCGACCTGCTCGTCGACGTCCAGCGGGCGGAAGAGCAGCCGCTCGGCCTGCCGCCCGCCGTGCACCGCCGTCCGCGCGTCGGCCGGGTCGAGCCCGAGGAGGCGCCCGAGCACGTCGCCGGGCAGCCGCCGGGCGTACCGGGCCATCAGCTCGGCACGGCCGTCGGCGGCGAACTCGCCGACCAGCGACTCGGCGCGTTCGAGGATGAACGGCACCACGGCGGTGACCCGGGTGCCGGACAGGCCGCGGGTGAGCGGGGCGCGCAGGTCCAGGTGGGCCTCACCGTCGGCGGTGACCGCGACCGGCCCGCCGCTGATGCCCTTGGCCAGCTCGGCGAGTGCGGCCGGCGACGGCGCCGCGTCCGGGCGGATGGCGTTGGCGGACGAGTAGGTGTCGGGGTCGCTCAGCACGGCCCGGGCGTCGGCGTGCCGGGCGACCAGCCAGGCCCCGAGCTCGCGGACGAAGGTGACGCCGTCGGCCTCGCGGGCCCTGGCGTAAAGGGCATAGGGGTCACGCTGGAGAGCGTCGAGCGCTTCGAATGCGGTGTCCTCCACGATCGCCATGCTGACCCAGAACACGGTGCCGGGAAAGGCCCCCGGCGGCTCGCCCGCGGCTCACCTGAGCCTCACCCCGCCCCGGGTCCGGCGAGGCCGTGCAGGAGCAGGTCGGTGAGCATGTCGACGATCTCGTCGTCGGCCGCGTCCGGCCCCTTGCCGCCCGCGGTGAGCACGGCGTACCCGAACATCGAGACCATCGCGCCCATGGCGGCGCCCACCAGCACGGGATCGCCCGGCAGCCGGTGCCCGCGTTCGCGCAGCCAGTCCAGGTGGTCGCGGAACGTGCCGGTCTCGGCGACCATGCTCTGCCAGGCGCGCCCCGAGGCCGGGTTCTCCGCGATGGTCGCCTGCATCTGGGCCACGACCACCGGCAGGTTGTCGCGCAGGACGTGCCACGTGACCGCGATGTGGTCGCGCAGCTGGGCCCGGTCGGTCAGGTCGTGGTCGCGCGGATGGCCGGCCGCCTCGATCTCCTCGTCGGCCTGGCCCTCCATGTCGGCCATCAGGGCCTGGAGCAGCTCCTCCTTGCTCGCGAAGTGGTCGTAGAACGAGCCGGTCGCCCGCCCCGCCTCGGCCGTGATGTCAGTGATCTTGGTGTTGAGGTAGCCGCGCTCCATGAACAGGCGGCGGGCGGCGTCCTTGAGCACGGCCTGGGTCTCGGCCGCCTTCGCCTTCCGCACTCCCCCGGTCCGGGCTCCCGCTTGACGTGCGTTCACGGCCGACATCATACTGAACGCGAATTCGCCGAATATTGATTCGGTGAATGTCGATTCAGGAGGATGCCATGCAGGTCATCGTGGTGGGCGGCGGAGTGGCCGGGACGACGACCGCCATCGCGCTGCGGCGCGCCGGCGCGGAGGTGACGGTGTACGAGGCGTACGCCGACCCCGCCGGCCGGGTCGGCTCGTTCGTCAGCCTGGCCACCAACGGGCTCAAGGCCCTCCGGGCGCTCGGCTGCGAGCGGGAGGTCCGCGCGGCCGGCTTCGACGTGGCGCGGCAGCGGTTGTGGTCCGGGACGGGACGCCTGCTCGGCGACATGCCCCGCGGGCGCCTGACGTCCGAGCCGATGCGGAGCGTCACCCTGATGCGCGGCCGGCTCGTCGAGGTCCTGCGCGCCAAGGCGATCGAGGCCGGGGCGCGGATCGTGACGGGTGAACGCCTGGTGGACGCGACCACGACGGGCGACCGGGTGCGGGCCGCGTTCGCGAGCGGGCTCACCGCCGAGGCGGACCTGCTGGTCGGCGCCGACGGCATCTGGTCGGCGACCCGCCGCGCCCTGGATCCCGGCGCGCCCGAGCCCGCGTACGCGGGGATCTACACCGCCTCGGGCGTCGCGCGCGGCGTGGACGTCGAGGCCGGCACGTTCAACATGGTGTTCGGCCGCAACGGCGCGTTCGCCTACATCGGCGCCCCGGACGGCGACGTCTGGTGGGCGGCGCAGGTCGCCTCCCCCGCGGAACCCGGCGACCTGGAGGCGGTGAGCCTGGAGGCACTCAAGGGCCTCTACCGGCGGGAAGAGGTGCCCGCGGCCCTGCTGGAGGCCTCCACGGCCCTGGACCACTCGACGCTGACGCACGTCCTCGCCGAGGTGGCCGTCTGGCACGACGACCGGATCGTCCTCGTCGGCGACGCCGGGCACCCGGTGGGCGCGGGCCAGGGCGCCTCGATGGCGATCGAGGACGCGGTGGTGCTGGCACGTTCGCTGGAGGACGCCGGCGGTGTCCCCGGCGGCGTTCCGGCGGCGCTCGCCGCCTACGACCGGGCCCGCCGCAGGCGCGTCGCCAAGATGGTCAGGTCGGCGGCGTCCAACCGGGACGCCAAGACCGCCGGCCCGGTCTCGCGCCGCGCCCGCGACCTCGTCATGCCCGTGATGACCAGGCTCTTCTACGAGCGCGCCACCACCTGGCTCTTCACCCACGACGTGGCCGCGGGCTGGGAGCCGGGGGCGGCGGAGACGCGAACGGCGGGGACGGGCGAGGCGGCGGGCGAGGCGGCGGGGGCGGGCGTCAGACCTCTCGGCTGACCAGGTCGAGGCCGAGCGCGCGGAACTGCTCGACCGGCCGGTGGTAACCGCGTTCGATGTGGTGCACGCCGCGCAGCGTGGAGGGGCCGTTGGCCACCGCGGCGGCGAGCACCGCGGAGAACCCGGCCCGGATGTCGGGCATGGTGACGTCGCCGCCGCGCAGCTTGGAGATGCCGCGCACGACCGCCGAGTGCTTGGCGCCGGTGTCGTGGTAGCGGCAGGCCGGGCCGCCCAGGCAGGTGTCGTACACCTCGATCTCGGCGCCCATGCTCTGCAGCGCGGGCACGTAGGCCAGCCGGTTCTCGTAGACGGTCTCGTGCAGCACCGACATCCCGTCGGCCTGGGTGAACAGCACCATCAGCGGCGTCTGCCAGTCGGTGGCGAACCCGGGATGGGTGTCGGTCTGCACCGCGGCGGGCGACAGCAGGTCCGGCGCCGACGCCATGATCCAGTCGTCGGTGATCTCGAACCTGGCGCCCATCCGGGCGAGCGTGGTGATCGGGGTCACCAGGCGGTCCTGCGGGCAGCCGTGCACCCGCACCTCGCCGCCGGTGACCAGGCCCGCCACCAGGTAGGAGAACGCCTCGATGCGGTCCCCGGCCAGCCGCGTCTGCGCGCCGGTGAGCTCGTCGACACCCTCGACGACGATGCGCCGGTCCGGGCTGAAGGAGATGCCCGCGCCCATGCGCTGGAGGAACAGCGCCAGCTCGATGATCTCCGGCTCGGTGGCGGCGTTGCGGATCACCGTCTTGCCCTCGGCCAGCACGGCGGCCAGCAGCACCGTCTCGGTGGCGCCGACGCTGGGGTAGGGCAGGTTGATCCGGGTGCCGCGCAGCCGCTTGGCGCGGGCGTGGATGCCGTCCGCGGCGATCTCCACCTCGGCGCCGAACGCGCGCAGCGCGTCGACGTGGAAGTCGACCGGGCGGCGGCCGATCGGGTCGCCGCCGACCAGCGGCACGAACGCCTCGCCCGCCAGGTGCAGGAGCGGGCCGAGCATCAGGATCGGGATGCGGTTGAGCCCGGTGAACGCCTTGGCGACGCTCGGGTCGGTGACCGCTCCCGGATCGACGGTGATCTCTCCGCCGGAACGTTCGACGGTCATGCCGACGTGTTCCAGCATCGCGGCGGTGATGCCCACCTCGCCGACGTCGGGGGCGTTGCGAATGGTGCTCGGGCCCCCGCCGAGCATCGCCGCCACCATATGCTTACTGACGGCGTTCTTGGCGCCGCGGACGGTGACGTCCCCGCGCAGCGGTCCGGACGGTTCGATCTGCCACAACTTCTCGGTCACCCGTGCAGCCTACGACCCGAACCGGATTCGTCCGGCGTACGTCTCATTCTTGTCGCCGACATTTCGGACGGGAGATCCCCATGGAGCGTGCCCTGCCCCTCGCCGACGAGTTCCTGCTGCTCGCCCTCCGGGAGAGCAACGGGCGCCTCCTCGTCGACTCCGTCACGGTCCGTGCCGGGCTGGGCGGCGCGTTCCTCGCCGAGCTGGCGGCGGCGGGCCGGATCGCGTTCGACGGCGAGCGCGTCCTCGCCCGCGACCTCAACCCGGTCGACGACCCCGACCTCGACTCGATGCTCGGCCGGATCGCCGGTGAGACCAGGCCGCACCGGCCGGACTGGTGGATCGCCCGGCTGGTGGGCAGCGACCTGGTCAAGCGCCGGCTGGCGCGACTGACCGCGAGCGGCGTCCTGGACGCCGAGGCGTTCCGGATCCTCGGGATCATTCCCCGCACGCGCCACTCCCAGCGCGACGCCGACCCCGAGCAGGAGATCCGCGCCCGGCTGCGCGCGGCGCTCACCACCGGGCAGGCCGACGAGCGCACCGCCTGCCTGCTCGCCCTCGCGCACGCCGCCGGCCTGACCGCGCGCCTGTCCGGGCTCACCGGGAAGGCCCTGAACGCCCAGGTCGAAACGATCACCCGGCATGACTGGGCCGGCCGGGCGGCCGACCGGGTGATCACCTCGGCGGCGCTCGGCTCCCTCATCGCGACATGATCCGCCCGTGGAAGGAACGATGAACGACACCCTCCCCCTCGCCGACGAACTCCTGCTGCTGGCCCTGCGCGAGGCGGACGGCAAGCAGCTGATCGACACGGCCCGGCTCAACGCCGGGCTCGGCGGCGCGGTGCTCGCGGAGCTGGCGCTGGCCGGCCGGGTCCGCCTGGACGGTCGCCGGCTCGCGGTCGGTGACGCCGCTCCCCACGGGGAGCCCGACCTCGACGCCGCGCTCGCCCGCGTCGCGGCCGACCGCAAGCCGCGCAAGCCCGAATACTGGGTGCAGAAGCTCGGCAGGAGCGACCTGCGCAAGCGCCGCCTGGAGGGCCTGGCCGAGCGCGGCGTGCTCACCACCGAGGACCACAAGGCGCTGGGGCTCTTCTCCTACCGCCGCTACCCCGAGCAGGACTCCGCGCCCGAGACCGAGATCCGCGGCAGGCTCCAGAACGCGCTGGACGGCGGGGCGACCGACGACCGGACGATCACGCTGCTGGCCATCACCCACGCCTGCGGCCTGGACCGCAAGATCTTCCCTGGCGTTCCGAAGAAGGACCTCAAGCGGCGGATCGAGAAGCTCGCCGCGGACGACTGGGCGGGCGCCGCGGTCACCAAGGTGATCGTCCAGGCGGTGTCGGCCGCGGTCGTCGCCGCCACCGTCGCGGCGACCGCCGCGTCCGGCGGCTAAGGCGTCCGGGAGCCGGGCCGGGACGCCGGGAAGCGGTAGCGCAGGATCCTGGCGCTGCGCGAGAGCACGGCGCTGCGCCCGGCCAGGCGCGTCGCGGCACGGAGGACCGGCGGGAAGAGCGCGACCTCGGGAACATGGGCGAGGCTGGTCTCCTCGACGAGCCGCAGCCGCGGGTCCCAGTGCTCCGGCTCGTGCGGGTCGGCGAACGGCGCCGACCGCGTCAGAGCGGCGATCCCCCTGGTCGACGGCGACCACCTCGCCAGGCCGACCAGGCTCGGGTGGTAACCGTTGAAGGCCAGCTCCCCGCGGCCGAAATGGCCGGTCAGGCGGCGGAACAACGTCTCGATCTCGTCCTGCGCGAGGAACGGCAGCAGCCCGTCGGCGACGAGCATGGCCGGACGGTCGCCGGGGACCTCCTCCAGCCACGCCGGGTCGGTGAGCGACCCGCCGACCGCCCGCGCCTGCGGATGCCCGGGCAGCAGGCGTTCCCGGGCCTCGGCGACCGCGGGCAGGTCCACGTCGAACCAGGCAACGGACGCGGGCGGCAGCACCCGGAAGATCCGGGCGTCCAGGCCGGCCCCGAGGTCCACGACGACCGCGTCCGGGCGGGTGGTCACGAAGTCGCGGACCGCCGCGTCGAGATGCCGCGCCCGGGTGGCCACCTGGACGACGACGCTCGTCCCGACCCTGAGCCGCCGGAAGTCGAAGTCGATCTTCCGCACGGTCTCCAGTGCCGTGGGATCGCCCAGGATCGGACGGCGGGCGACGCTGTCCAGCGCACGCCCGGCGAGCGTCTCGTACAGGGTGGCCTCGACCGGCGAGAACGCCGTGCGCACCTTGGTCTCCATGGCACCGGTGATACCCCCGCCCGGCCGGGAGACCCCTGGTCGCCGCCAGGAAACCCCTGGTCAGTCGCCATGGCGTCCCCACTCGACGGCGTGGTCGGACCCGGGGGCGTGGAAGGCCAGGGCCTTCTCGGCCTCGGCCTCCAGGGGGTCGCGCCGGTCCCGCGGCAGGGCGGCGAAGGGCTTGATGGTGAGCGTGGCCCGGGTGTGCCTGCGGTCGGTGTCGAGGGTCCAGGTGCCCTGGATGAAGCCGTCGGACAGGAAGACCGGATAGTCGACGTTGGCGAGCCACACCGCCCGCGTCGCCTCGTCGCCGGCGATGCGCGCCCGGTCCTTGTGGCCGATGAAGACGTTGTCGTACTCGGGCAGGAAACGCGGCGGGGCCGGGACGTCCGCGCCGGGGCGCGGCGCGTCCGGCAGGTCGAACAGCTCGACCCCGTTCTCGTCGCGGAAGACGGCCAGCTCGCCGCGGTGCCGGTCGACGACCTCGGCCAGCCGCGTCAGCCCGCACCACGTCTGAAGATCGCGGACGGAGGCGGGCCCGAACGCGGCGAAGTAGCGCATCACCAGGGCGTCGGGCGTGGCGTCGACGGCGAGCTCCTCGCCGAGCCAGTGCTGGAGCGTGGTGTGCCGGGCCAGGCCGCCCTGCTGCCACAGGCCGCGCGGCGGCACCTGCACCATGGCGAGCAGGTGCCGCGCGACCATGCCGAGGGCGGCGGGTTCGCTCTCCGGCCAGTCGGCGATGAGGATCTTGCCGATCTCACCGAACGTGAGCGGCTCCTCCTCGACGAGCGCGCGGGCGCGTTCGGCGGCGGCCTCGACGTCGACGGTGGCGAGCGGCCTGCCGAACGACGACTTCAGCATCCGCGTCAGGAGGATCTGGAAGAGGGGCCGCAGGGCGAGCGCGTCACGCGCGGTCACGGTGTGGATCGTCCCGCGCAGCAGGCCGAGCCGGACGAACTCGCGGCGTTCGAACCGCGCCGAGAAGGCCTCGGCGTCGAAGCCCTCCAGCCGCGACCACAACGCCGTGTAGTGGTTGTGCGGCACCTGCGCCTGGAGGCCGACGAGATGCTCCACCGCCTCCGCCGCGTCCATCCGCACCCGCCGCAGCAGCAGCTGGCGGTCGAGTGTGGCCCGGTTGAGCGCGCGCCGGCTCAGTACCTCTCCCATGCGCCTACCGTACGTGTCGGGCACATTCCGTTCCGGACATGGCCTGCATCGGCCGGGCGCGCGGGCGCCGGTAGTGTCCACGCTGTGCGGCTGCTGACGTTCAACACCTACTTCCGCCGGCCCGCGCGGCCGCGGCACCGGGTCCTGGCCGAACGTGTCGAGCGGGACGGCTACGACATCGTCTGCCTCCAGGAGTTCATGTTCCGCGGCAACCTCGGGCTCATCCGCGACCGACTCCCCCATCACGCCGTGCGCGGGGCGGTCCTGGTCGAGGGCGGCCTGGTCGTGCTCTCGCGGTGGCCGATCGCCGGTTCGCGCCTCACGCGGTTCCCGATGGCCGGGGGCCTGCGCGGGGAGTTCCTGATGCGCAAGGGCGCCCAGGTGGCGCGCATCAGGACGCCGGAGGGCGACCTGGCCGTGGTCAACACGCACCTGACCTACAACCGGAACGACGAATGGGGGCCGGGCAGCCGCTTCGGGCCGGTGCTCGACGGCGAGCTGCGCACGCTGGGCCGCGTCATCGGGGAGATCCCCGAGCACGTGCCGGTGGTGGTGATGGGCGACTTCAACATCGCCCGCGAGTCGCCGCTGCTCCGGGAGTTCGCGGCGCGGACGGGCCTGCGCGACCTCCTGGCGGGCGACGCGCGCCCTACCGTGTGGCCCGAGGAGGGCTACCCGGCGCGGCCGATCGACCACGTCTTCACCCGCGGGGCCGCCACGGGCACCGCCGACCTGGTGTTCACCCGGGAGGTGCGGCTCGCCGGCGGCCGCGCGGCCCGGCTGTCCGACCACTACGGCATCGCCACTGACCTTCACCTGGGATAAGGCATGATCTTGCCATGGACCTAGGGTTGCGCGGCAAGAAGGCGTTCGTCACCGGCGGTTCGGCCGGCCTCGGCCTCGGCATCGCGCAGGGGCTGCTGCGCGAGGGCGCGGAGGTGGCGGTCTGCGGGCGCGACCGGGACCGGCTGGAGGCGGCGGTCGTGTCCCTGCGGGCCGAGGGCCACGCGCACGGCGTGATCGCCGACGTCACCGACGCCGGCGCGCTCGGCCGGGCGGTGGACGCGAGCGTGGCGGCGCTGGGCGGCCTCGACCTGCTCGTCGCCAACGCCGGCGGCGCCGCGGGCGGCGGCCTGCTCGACTCCACGCCCGACGACTGGGCGCACACGTTCTCGCTGAACGTCCTGCACGCCGCCCACGCCGTCCGGTGCGCGGTGCCCCACATGGAGCGGCAGGGCGGCGGCGCGGTGCTCATCATCGCGTCGATCACCGGCTGGAAGCCCGGCCCCACGTCCTCGTACGCCGCGGCGAAGGCCGCCGAGATCCACCTGGCGGCCACGCTCGCGCAGGAGCTCGGGCCGCGCGGCATCCGGGTCAACGCGCTCAGCCCCGGTTCGGTGCTGTTCGAGGGCGGGGGCTGGGAGCGGTTCGGCGAGCGGCATCCCGAACGGCTCGCCGCGTTCGCCCGGGACGACTTCCCGGCCGGGCGGCTGGTCACCCTGGACGAGGTCCGCGACGTGGCGTGCTTCCTGCTGTCGGGGCGGGCGAGCGGCGTCAACGGCGCCGACGTCCGTGTGGACGGCGCGCAGGACCATCCCAGCGCGGGCCGCTTCTTCCCGTGAGGCAGGGACCGGGCACGGGGCGGCGCGGGTCAGCTCCCGGACGTCCGGAGCGCCCCGATGGCGGCGGCGAGGGACCGCGACAGGTCGACCGTCACCGGGTCGGCGCCGCCGGTCGCGGTCGGGCTCGGCGTGTCGGTGGTGTAGCCGAACGCCAGGCCGAGGTCCGGATCGGCGTAGGCGAGCGCGCCGTTGGCGCCGGAGTGCCCGAACGCCCCCGGCCCGCCGGTCGGCACGAGCGACTCGAAGACCATGGCGTAGCTGGTCGGAAAGGGCAGCACCAGATCCTGCCCCGCCACCTGGACCTCGGCGACGCCGCGGCGGATCTCGGGAGTGAGCAGCGGCGGCCGCCCGTCGACCTCCTGGGTGGCGACCGCGTACATCCGGGCCAGCCCCCGCGCGCTGCCGAAGCCGCCGATCGAGGCGATCCCGGCCGCGCGGAACGAGCGCAGGTCGAGCAGGTTGCGGCGTTCGGTGGTGCCGTTGGCGATGTTCATCGCCTGGAGGAACAGCGGCGACGCCTCGGACGACGACGGGCCGTCACCGCCGATGCCGATGGGCAGGCTCGGCACCACGCGCGGCTCCTCGCTGGCGGGGAGCCCGATGAAGAAGTCCACGCCGTACGGCTCGGCGACCTCGCGGCGGAAGTACTCGCCGAGGGGCAGCCCGGTCACCCGCAGGCAGAGCTCGTTCAGCAGCGTTCCGATCGTGAGGGCGTGGTAGCCGTGCCCGCTGCCCGGCTCCCAGAACGGCCGCTGCGCCGCGAGCCGTTCGGCCAGCGAGGCGTGGCCGGTGAACTCGTCGAGCGTGTAGCCGCCGTCGACGTTGATCAGCCCCGCCTGGTGGGACGCCAGCGCCCGGACCGTGACCGACTCCTTCCCGGCGGCGGCGAACTCGGGCCAGTAGCCGGCCACGGGCGCGTCGGGATCCACCAGCCCGCGCTGGATGAGCAGGGCGAGCACGAGGCCCGCCGCGCCCTTCGTGGCCGAGTACACGCCCTGGATGCTGTCGGCCCGGTAGGTGGGACCGGTCCACAGGTCGACGACGCGTTCCCCGCCGACGTAGGCCGCGAGCGCCGCGTTGACGCCGGGCCGGCGCGCCGCGATCTCGGTGAAGAGGTCCCGGACCGGCTCGAAGCCGCGCCGCACGATCTGCTCCGTCATAGGGCCCACGCTAGAACTCGAACCACGGTTCATGTCCAGCGGCGCCCCCGGCGCCGATGATTTCCGGCCGTTCCGCAAGTCCTCCCTCCAGAACGCCTTTCCGAGAGGACCGACGATGAGCGATATCCAGAAGCAGGTGCAGCGGGCGATCGACCGGCTGGTCGAGGCGGGCACCGAACAGGGCCTGCAGGTGTCGGTGTACCACCGCGGCGAGCCGGTGGTGGAGGCCGTCGCGGGCGTCGCCGACCAGGCCACAGGCCGTGCGGTGACGCCGGGCACCGTCTTCTACAACTACTCGGTCGGCAAGTCCGCGACGTCCGCGGTCGTGCACGTCCTCGCCGAACGCGGCGACCTCTCCTACGGCACCCGCGTCGCCGAGGTGTGGCCGGAGTTCGCGGCGCACGGCAAGGACAAGGTCACCGTGCGGCAAGTACTTGATCACTCGGCCGGGGTGCCCGGTATTCCCCTGGACACGACGGTCGAGGACCTCTGCGACTGGGACAGGATGACCGCCGCGGCGGCCGCCGCCGAACCCTGGTGGGAGCCGGGCGCCAAGACCGGCTACCACGCCTACACGTTCGGCTACATCCTGGGCGAGGTCGTGCGCCGCGTGACGGGCAGGCCCATCTCGCAGGTGCTGCGCGAGGACGTCGCCGGGCCGCTGGGCATCGCCGACGAGATCTACTTCGGCATGCCCGAGTCCGAGCACGGCCGGCTCGCCACGCTGGTGGAGCCCGCCGTGCCCGAGGGCGAGGCGGCCCCCGACGAATGGCCCGAGATGCCCGCGGACCTGCCCATGTTCCGCGCCGGGCCGATCGAGACGTTCCCGAACGCCGCGTTCGGCAACCGCACCGACACCCTGGCCGCCGACATCCCCGCGGGCGGCAAGACCTCGGCACGCGCCATGGCCCGCCTGTACGCGGCGCTGCTCGGCGAGGTGGACGGGGTGCGGCTGATCTCGCCGGAGCGGCTGCGCGAGGTGACGGAGGTGTCGATCAGCGGGACGGACGAGGTGTTCGGCAACCCGGCGAAGTGGGGCCTGGGCTACGCCCTCGGGTTCTCCCTGGACGAGGAGCTGGACGTCCCGACCGCCTTCGGCATGGGCGGCGTGGGCGGCGCCTACGCGTTCGGCGACACCGCGAGCGGCGTGGCCTTCGCGGTGACCAAGAACACGGTGAGCCCGGACTTCACCACGTCCACCGAGCTGGCGCGCCTGATCACGAGGGCCCTGTCCACCTCGTGACCGGATCTTGGCATGATCGGACACGATGAGCACTCCACCCACCGGCGACGACGCCACCGGCAACGAACGCCTCGAAGCGTTCGGCGACCAACTGATCGAAGTCCACGACTGGCTCCGGGAGGAGCTGGCCCGCCTCCAGGACGGCGTCGGCGCCTATCTGGACGGCACGGGAGCGCGCCCGCGCGAGCTGCGGGCGCACTGCCTCACGTTCTGCTCGGCGCTGGAACGGCACCACACCGGCGAGGACGGCACGGCGTTCCCCGCCCTGGCCGAACGGTTCCCCGAGCTGCGACCGGTGATCGAGAAACTGGTGCAGGACCACGACCTGATCTCCGGCATCCTGCACAGGATCGAGGAGCTGGTCGGCGGGCTGGAGGCGGCGCGCGAGCTCGGCGAGGCCGAGGCGGCGAAGGTCCGCGGCGAGCTCGACGGCCTCGCCGCCATCATGGAGTCGCACTTCACGTTCGAGGAACGCCAGATCGTGGCCGCGCTCAACGACCTGCGCGACCCCGGCTGGACGTCCTCACCGCCCGGTTTCCTCCTCGGCGGCGAGCAGCGGTAGACCCGGGAGCGGCGGCGCCTGCGCGCCGCCGCTCTCCAGCGGGTCGCGGCGGAACCTGCCCGGCGCCACCCCGAACTCGCGCTTGAACGCCCGCGCGAAGGCGAACTCGGAGACGTAGCCGGCCCGCGCCGCGACGGCGCGCAGCGGCAGGTCGGTGTCCCGCAGCAGCCGCCCGGCGATCGTCATCCGCCACCAGGTGAGGTACGCGAGCGGCGGCGAGCCCGCCATGCCCGTGAAGCGCCGCGCGAAAGCCGCCCGGGAGAGCCCCGCGTGCTCCGCCAGCGACCGCACCGTCCAGGGACGCTGCGGCTCCTCGTGGATCGCGCGGAGCGCCGCCGCCACCGCCGGGTCGCGCAACGCCGCGCCCCACCCGGAGGCGGCGCCGTCCGGACGGTCGTCGTACCAGGCCCGCACCATGTAGAGCAGCAGCAGGTCCAGCAGCGCGGGCAGCGCCGCGTCGCCGCCGAGGAGCGTGCCGCGGTCGAGCTCCCGGCCGAGCAGCTCGATCGCGCCCTGGAGGGACGGATGGCGGCCCACCCGGGCGCGCAGGTGCACCACGTCCGGAAGTTCCTCGAACAGCGGATGCGCCCGCGACTGATCCAGCCCGTACGCGCCGCAGAGCAGCTCCGCGTGCGCCGAGCCGTCCCGTCCCGTGTCGGCCAGCCCGTGGCCCAGCTCGCGCGGCAGGAACGCCACGTCGCCGACGTTCAGGACGATCGGGGCGCCGTCGGCGGGAAGCAGCAGGCACGACCCCTGGAGCACGACATGGAAGCCCGCGCCCTGCTGGGGGTCGAACCGGAGGTCCCAGGGCGCGTCGAGCGCGGTCCGCGAGGAGTGCGGCCGCCCGAGCCGCATCGCCGCGATCGCGTCACTGAGAACGTCCACGCATCGAGCGTACCGCCGCAGCCGCTGCCACGAGACGATCGGGTATGACACATGGACTGTCAGGCATAGGGAGTCTCGCCCAACCTCTCTAGCGTTGAGGGCATGAAGATCGCCGTTCATGGAGCAAGTGGGTTCACCGGGAGCCTGGCCGCCGCCGAGCTGGGCCGCCGCGGCATCCCGCCGATACTGGTCGGGCGCGACGAGCGCCGCCTGCGCCGCGTCGCCGGCACCGTCGGAGCCGCGGAGATCCGGGTCGCGCCGCTGGACGATCACGACGCGCTCACCGGCGCCCTCGCCGGCTGCGACGCCGTCGTCAACTGCGCCGGGCCGTTCACGTCGCTGGGCGAACCCGTCATCCGCGCCGCCATCGAGGCCGGCTGCCACTACGTCGACACCACCGGAGAGCAGCACTACGTCCACCGTGTCCTGAAGGACTTCCGGGACGTGGAGGGCATCACGATCGTCCCCGCCCTGGCGGACGACGGCGGGCCCGGAGATCTCATCGCCGCCCTCACCGCGAAGCATCTGGGCTCCTCCCCCGCCGACCTGCTCATCGCGGACCTGCGCCTCCCCGGCGCCACGTCCCGGGGAACGGCCCGGTCGATGGCCGCGGTCGGGTTCCTGGATCCCCTCGAATACGCCGGGGGAACGTGGAGCCCGGTGGCCGGAGGGACGCCGGGCACGATCACGGTGCCGGGTGAGCCCGGCGAGATCGCGGTGACGACCTTCGCCCTCCCCGGAGTGGCGCTGGCACCGAGGCACATCCCCGCCGGTCGTGTGCGCAGCGCCATCCGCACGGAGGTCGCCGGGCTCTTCGCGTCCCTCACCGAGGAGGTGGTGGAGAGCGTGCCGGAGATCCCCGACGAGAAGGACCTGCTCGCGGCCCGCTGGATGATGCTCGCGCGGGCCACCGACGACCGGGGCCGCCAGGCACAGGGCTGGGTCACCGGAGCCGACGCGTACCGGATGACCGCGGTGATCGCCGTCGAAGGTGCCCGGCGGCTCGCCGCCGGCGGAGCACCGTCCGGAGCCAGAACCCCCGCCGAAGCCTTCGATGCGGCCGGCTTCCTCGACTATCTGGAGCCCTTCGGGGTCACCTGGGACGTGACCGACCTCTGAAATGAGAAAGGCCCCGCCATTTCTGGCGGGGCCTTTCCCCTAACAAAGTGTCCGGCGGTGTCCTACTCTCCCACACAGTCTCCCGTGCAGTAC